>JARLJG010000006.1 GCA_031291325.1 Burkholderiaceae bacterium | reverse complement strand
GGCTGCCAAGACCCTTAAAGTCAAATTAGAAAGTCTGAAATTTCTTGGGCTTGATGGGAAAAATATTCAAGTTCGCAGCCTGTATCACACTTGGCATACTCCCTCAGCCTACGCGGCCCGCCCCGCCCCTCTCCCGCCTGCGGGCGAGGGGTGACGTACGCCACTTCAAGATATGGGTAACGATTAGCGCCTACGCGGGAATGACGGAAGGTTGCATTGAAGTCAATTGACTTAGCCACAAAATACCTTATTTGCGCTGCGGCTTGCCTTCCGGGATATCCGCGCCCGGTTTCCAGGCGGCAGCCAGCGCCCGCGCCTGCTTCAACTCGGTTGCCGTCACAGCCGCCGCCAGTTTGTCGCGCGTGGCGACTGCATTCGGATAGTTGGCTTTGGCGGCCAGCTCGACCCAGGCATAGGCCAATGCTGGATTCTGCTTGACGCCGTTGCCGTCGCGGTACAGCAAGCCCAGCGCGTGCTGTCCATAGGCATTGCCCTGGATCGCTGAACGACGGAACCAATCGGCCGCTTGCCGATAATCGCGCTCGATACCGACACCTTCGCGGTAACTCCAGCCAAGATTGTTTTCGGCATCGGCATCGCCTTGCGCTGCGGCCAACTTGTACCAACGCACCGCTTCCTTGTCGTCCCTGGGCACGCCGCGCCAGCTGGCGTAGAGCATCGCCAGGTTGCCTTGCGCCTCGGCCAGCCCCTGCTCGGCCGCGCTGCGCAGCAGGCGCACGCCTTCGGCCTCGTCCTTGCCCACGCCTTCGCCGTTGAGCAACATCATGCCAAGATTGTTGCCGGCGCCGGGGTTGCCCTGGGCTGCTGCCAGCCTGTACCAGCGCACCGCCTCCTTGTCGTCCTTGTCGACGCCGCGCCCGTCCGCATACATCGCGGCCAGATTGTATTGGGCGATTGCGTAACCTTGATCGGCCGCCATCCGATACCAACGCGCTGCAGCGGCGTCATCCTTCAGCACGCCTTCGCCGTTGGCGTAGCGCACCCCGAGACTGCTTTGCGCGCTCGCAAACCCTTGTCTGGCAGCGAGTGTAAACCAGCGCACCGCTTCGGCATCGTCCCTGGCGGTTCCTGCGCCGGCCAGATACATCTGCCCCAGTTTATCCTGCGCACGCGCAAAACCCTGGTCGGCGGCGCGACGATACCAGCGCAGCGCTTCTTTTTCATCCTTGGCGACGCCCTCGCCGTTTTCATACATCCCGCCCAGTTCGTACTGCGCATCGTCGAAGCCGCGATCGGCGGCCAGGCGATACCACCCCAAGGCTTCCTTGCTATCCTTGGCAACGCCATCGCCGTGCTGGTACAACAAGCCCAACAAGCCTTGCGCGACGATATTGCCCTGTAGCGCCGCCAGGTGATACCAGCGGAACGCCTCCTTGGCATCTTTCGGCACCCCGTGGCCGTCGCGATAGGCTGCGCCCAGGTTGATCTTGGCGTTCGAATCGCCCTGGTTGGCGGCCAACAAGAACCAGCGCACCGATTCGGCATCGTCCTTGCCCACGCCGCGCCCGTCGCGGTACATGACCCCCAGGTTGTATTGGCCGATGGGGTTTCCCAGATCGGCGGCCTGGCGAAACCAGCGCAGTGCCTCGGCATCGTCCTGCGCCACGCCCAAACCGCTGGCGTAGAGCACGCCGATGCTGGCCTTGGCGCGGGCACTGCCCTGTTCGGCAGCGGTCTTCCATTCGGCCATCGCGCTCGCGTAATCCTTTTGGCGATAGGCAATCATGCCGGCATCGTCTTCGGCCAACGCACAACAACTATGGAAAATCATCCAGCAAACGAGGCAGACAAAAATTTTACGCATGGAAATGGCAAAAACCGCATTGATTGACGAATCCAACATTGTATCCGAGGAAAATTCCAATCCCATCCTGCCATTTTAAATTGTGGCGGAGCGCCGACGGTCGGGGTACAGGCGGCGAAATGCACCGATTCTTTGTGCAGAAAAACAAATATAGTTCTTTTGTGTTATGTTGTTGTTCGTCAAATGATTTCTCTTGACAAACCAAATTAGGATGTTTTGACAGTATTTGTTATTTTTTCAGCTTTTTGCACGAAAAATAATGCATTTTTGTGATATTTTGCAAAAAATTGTCTTTGACGCATTGCAGCAAAATTGGTTTAGCTAGACAATCGAACAGAATCGGCACAATACGCAGAGGACAATATGCTTTACCAATTTCACGAATTAAACCGAAGTTTTCTTAGTCCATTTATCCAATGGGCGGAAGCGTCGTCCAAGTTATTGACCAATCCGGTGTCGCCGCTGGCCCATACGCCGTTTTCGCAGCGCATCGCCGCCGGTTACGAATTGATGTACCGGCTCGGCAAGGAATACGAAAAGCCAGCGTTCGAGATCGATTCCGTTGTTGTCAACGGCAAGTCGGTGGCAATCGTCGAAGAAGTGGCCGAAAAAAGGCCGTTCTGCACCTTGATTCATTACAAGAAAGACATCAGCGCCAAGGAATTCGCCGCACTCAAGCAAACCACGGTGCTGCTGGTGGCGCCGTTGTCGGGCCATCATTCCACGCTGCTGCGCGATACCGTGCGCCAACTGCTGGTCAATCACGACGTGTATATCACCGACTGGACCGATGCGCGCATGGTGTCGCAATCGGAAGGCGCGTTTCACCTGCACGATTACATTTACTACGTGCAAGACTTCATTCGCTTTCTGGGACCGGATTTACACGTCATTTCGGTTTGCCAGCCGACCGTTCCGGTGCTGGCGGCGATCTCGCTGATGGCGAGCGAAAAAGATCCGCAATTGCCGAAGACGATGACCATGATGGGCGGCCCGATCGACCCGCGCAAGTCGCCCACCCAAGTCAACAACCTGGCCACCGAGAAGCCGTTCTCGTGGTTTGAAAACCAGGTGATTTACAGCGTGCCGCCGAATTATCCCGGCTTCGGCCGCAAGGTCTACCCCGGTTTCCTGCAGCATGCGGGATTCATCGCGATGAATCCGGGCCGCCATGCGCAAAGCCACTGGGATTTCTATATCCACCTGCGCGAAGGCGACAACGAGTCGGCCGAAGAGCATCGCAAGTTTTACGACGAATACAATGCAGTGCTGGATATGCCGGCCGAATACTACCTGGATACCATCAAGGCGGTGTTCCAGGACTTCAGCCTGCCGACCGGCACCTGGGAAGTCGGCGGCAAGCTGGTGCGCCCGCAAGACATCAAGACGGTTGCGCTGTTTACCATCGAAGGCGAATTGGACGATATTTCGGGCATCGGGCAAACCCAGGCCGCGCACGACTTGTGCTCGGCCATCCCGAAGGCCAAGAAGCGGCATTTCATGGCGCCGAAATGCGGCCATTACGGCATCTTTGCCGGCCGTCGCTGGCGCGAAGTCATTGCTCCGCAAATCACGGAATTCATCAACGAAAACGCCTGATATCGTCGATGCTTTCCCAGAGGCCGCACGCTTGAAAAGGCGTGCGGCTTTTTTGCGACCCGTCGCCCGCCGGGCGCGCAGTATAATCTAGCCCTATGCCAGAGCAGAAACAACCCACACTCGCCGACCGGATCGAAGATCTGCTGCCGCAAACCCAATGCACCAAGTGCGCATATGCCGGCTGTCGCCCATACGCCGAGGTAATCGCTGCCGGACAAGCCGGCTATAACCAATGCCCGCCCGGCGGCGCGGAAGGCATCGCACGCCTGGCGCGATTGCTGGGCAAGCCGGTGATCCCGCTCAATCCGGTCAATGGCGTCGAGCGCGAGCGCCCGGTTGCCGTGATCGACGAAGACGCCTGCATCGGCTGCACCCTGTGCATCCAGGCGTGCCCGGTCGACGCCATCGTCGGCGCCGCCAAGCAAATCCATACGGTGCTGCCGCAATTGTGCACCGGCTGCGACCTGTGCGTGGCGCCCTGCCCGGTCGATTGCATCGCCATGATCCCGATCACGCCCGGCCAAACCGGCTGGGCCGCCTGGTCGCAACAGCAAGCCGACGACGCCCGCCAACGCTACGCTTTCCGCACCCGGCGCTTGCAGCGCGAAAAGGAAGAAAACGATGCGCGGCTGGCCGCCAAGGCGGTGACGAAATTAAAAGCAGTCGAAGCGGAAATACCCGTCACGCCAGCCGAACTGGCCGAAAAGGAACGCAAGAGAGCCATCATCCAGGCAGCGATGGAGCGAGCGCGGCTGAAAAAGGAACAAGCAAAAGACCAAGCGCCGCGGAAGGATGAAGACTAAGTGAACGCTGAAAAACGACGCCAGCAATTTTTGCGCCTGCAAGCGGCAAATCCGCATCCGACCACCGAGCTGGAATATACGACGCCGTTCGAATTGCTGATCGCCGTGATCCTGTCCGCGCAGGCGACCGATGTCTCGGTCAACAAGGCCACGCGCCGACTATATCCGGTCGCCAACACGCCGCAGGCGATTCTTGCGCTCGGCGTCGATGGCCTGGTTCCGTTCATACAAAGCATCGGCTTATACCGCACCAAGGCGAAAAACGTGATCGAAACCTGCCGCCTGCTACAGGAGCAACACGGCGGCGACGTGCCGCGCACGCGCGAGGCGCTGCAAGCGCTGCCCGGCGTCGGCCGCAAGACCGCCAATGTGGTGTTGAATACCGCTTTCGGACAAGCGACGATTGCGGTCGATACGCATATTTTCCGGGTCTCGAACCGCACCGGCATCGCGCCCGGAAAAAACGTCGATGAAGTCGAACAAAAATTGATCGACACGACGCCCGCCGAATTCGTCAACGACGCGCACCACTGGCTGATCCTGCATGGGCGCTACACCTGCACCGCGCGCAATCCGCAATGCTGGAACTGCATGATCGCCGACCTGTGCGAATGGAAAACCAAGACACCGCTGCCGAGCAAGGGCGTATGAGCATCGAGGCATTTTCAAACACTGCCGTGATCGTCGCCATCGGCGAAATGGGCGACAAGACACAAGTCCTGGCGCTGCTGCTGGCGGCGCGCTATCGCAAACCGTGGCCGGTTGCCGGCGGCGTGTTGCTGGCAACCATTCTGTCGATGGGCGTCACCGCGTGGCTGGGCGCCTTCATGTCGAATATCTTTTCCTTGCCGGTGCTGCGCTGGATCCTGGTGGCGATGTTTTTTGCGGTCGCTGCCTGGACCTTGATCCCGGAGAAAATGCACGAAGACGAAGTGCCGCAGATGAAGGCATCGGCGAGCCTGGTATTGACCGCTTTCGTCACCTTCTTGCTGGCAGAAATGGGCGACAAATCGCAAGCCGCGACGTTTCTGCTGGCGGCGAAATATCACGAGGTCGGCTGGGTGATGGCGGGTTCGAGCGTGGGATTGATGTGCTCGATCTTGCCTGCCATCCTGCTCGGCAAAACCACTGCAAACTGGCTGCCGCTCAAATGGGTGCGGCTGGCCGCAGCCGGCATCTTTGCGTTGCTCGGATGCTGGCTGCTGATCTTCGGGTTAGGCGAACAGGCTTAAACTACTTTGCAAGCCTCGTCGAACGACAGGCGCGGCGAGCGTCCATACAACTTGGCAGGGTCGCCATAGCCGAGGTTGCAAATGAAATTGACCTTGACCGAGGTGCCGGCGAAAAACGCGGCATTGACCTTATCGGGATCGAAGCCGGACATCGGGCCGCAATCCAGGCCGATTGCGCGGGCGGCGACGATGAAATAAGCGCCTTGCAACGAAGAATTCCTGAACGCGGTGGCGTCGATCATCGGCTGGTTGCCGACAAACCAGGATTTGGCATCGGCATGCGGGAACAGTTGCGGCAATTTCTCGTAAAAAGCCATATCCATGCCGATGATCGCGGTCACCGGCGCTGCCTTGGTTTTGTCGACATTGCCGGGCGCCATGCAAGGCAACAATTTTTCTTTTCCCTCCGCCGATTTGACGAAAACGATGCGCGCCGGCGAACAGTTTGCCGAAGTCGGCGCCCATTTCAGCAGATCGTAGATTTCCTGCAATTGCGCATCCGTTACCGGCTTGTCGAGCCAGCCGTTATGGGTGCGTGCGTTGCGAAACAGCGTATCGAAAGCTGCGGTATCGATCATGGTCATATCCATTCCTAAAAGTAAAACAAGCTATTCTTGCTTCCAAAAAACTGCGCTCATGATAATCCAATCGACGGTTCGCCGTTTCATCGCGCTATTTGCGTACAATTGAGTCCTCCTATTCCACGCTGGCTTTTACTTTCCCATGTTCAACCCATCCCAAAGCGATGTGCGCCGTTTTTTTTGCGAAACCTATCGAAAACATTGTCAAAATGAAATATTGACGCCATTGGAAGCGATTGCCCGCGATTGGATCTTGTTGCACCCGGAATATCACACTGTGCTCGGCGATCCGGACTCTGCGCTGGTGGCGGTCTATTCGCCGGAAGCCAAGCAGAGCAATCCGTTCCTGCACTTGTCGATGCATTTGTCGATCGAAGAACAAGTATCGATCGACCAGCCGGCGGGAATCAAGGCGGCCAGCCACGCACTGACGAAAAAATTGGGGTCCGCGCACGACGCCCACCACCAGATCATGGATTGCCTGGGACACATGATCTGGACCGCGCAACGCAACAAGCAGCCGCCGGACGGCACCGCCTATGTCGAGTGCGTCAGGCGGCGTTGCTAGTTGGATCCAGGGCCGAAAATCGCACCTGATTCCTGCCGTTGCGCTTGGCCTCGTACAAGGCTTCGTCGGCGCGCCCATACGCCAACGCGAAATCGGTCCCCCGCGGACTCCAACTGACGCCGATGCTGACGGTAACCGGTCGATCGACCGGTTTCGCATGTCGCAGTTGCGCGACCATATCGCATAGCCTTTGGGCAACGAGAATTGCACTTTCGAGGGATTCGTTTTGCCACGCGACCGAGAATTCTTCGCCGCCGACCCGGCCTATCGTGCATTGCTGGCCAAGTATATCGCCCAGGCACTTGACGATTGCTTGAATCACTGCGTCGCCGGCGGGATGGCCGAAGTCGTCATTGACGCGCTTGAAGTGGTCGATATCGAGCACGATCAACACGGTTTCGCTTTGCGCCAGCGCAGCGGTGGCAGATTCGATAAACGCGCCGCGATTGAATACGCCAGTCAGCGAGTCGTGCGTGGCGCGGTATTCCAACTGTTGCGTGAGTTCGTGCAGCTGGCGATTGAGCTGATTCATTTCGCGCTCGGCCCGATCGCTGCGGCGAATCAAGCGCCGCGTCTCGCGCATCAGGCGCTCGTAATGCGCAATCAACTCGCCCAGCGCGAAACGATGGCTGCCGGCCTGGTCGTCGTGCGCCGCCTTCGCATGCGCCAATGCCGCCGCTTCGACGTCGAAGAGATCGGGTTCCAGCATCGCCTAGGTGCTGCTTAACGGGCGGTCGTAGAAATCGAGCGCCGCAAAATCGGCGTGCAACTCCTCCCCGAACTCAAGGATCGTGTCGTCGTCTTCATGGTGATACCAGTTCAGGCGCACATGATTTCCGTCCGACGCGGCCTGGTTGAGCGAGTCGAACAGGCTGAACAACATCTTGGTGCTCGAACTGTTGAAATAAGCCAGCGAGACATTCACCGTGATGGTCGCCCGATCGCAAGTGGCGAGAAACGCCCGTACCTGCTCGATAATGGGAACATAAAAGGCCGCCGCGTTTTCCGGATAAGACTCGCCCTTCATCGACAGCGTTTGCTGATCGAACCGAAAATCGATTTCCGGTGAGCTGGGGGTGGCGTTGATAAAAAGATTTTCCATAATTTGTCTCGAACCCATTCCAATCAGATAATTGCTTTGATGCAGAAGATGGTCGTGTTCGGATGTTCTGCGTCTTGCACAAATTCAAATTCCAGCGGCTCGCTGGCGTCGCGCGCCAGCGTCAGGAATCCGAGTCCCGCTCCCTTGCTGTGGGCCGGCGCTTCTTCGCGCAAGGCCTTTTTGTAGGCGTCCTTGATCTGTTCCATCGTCATCGAACGCAGCGGCTCCAGCGTGGCACGGATGATTTCCACATTCTCGGTCGCCACCGGATTGGCGCACAGCAGGAAGAAATCGTCATTCCTGGTGCCGATGCAAACCGACCCCCGGCGCATCTGATTTTCCGTCTGGTCGCCGGGAACCAGCGAATCGGACGAATAATGCATGATATTTTGCGACATTTCGACAAACGAAGAAAAAATCTTGCGTCGCGTGGGGCCGGCCGCGCCGACATTGTCCAGCCTGGCCTTGACGGCTTCGGAAATCGCCGCCACCACATGCTGTGAAAAATAGCCGACATAGAAAAAGACAATGTGCCGTTTCCTGGCAATATCCCAAAACTCGCTGATTTCTTCGTAAAGCAACGCTACTCTCCCAAACCGGTTTAATTATGGGGCATCTCCAAAAATTGCCAAAAGTGTCCAAGGTCGGGTCGAGGAGCGGACATGTACGTAGGTACATAGAGCACCGCAGGCTCGAGATTGGGCGCTTTTGGCAATTTTTAGAGGTGCCCTATGGTCGAACGCAAAAAAAAGTCACATCGTCGCGCCGCTGCTGGCGATCCTGCCAAGCCTGGAATTCGTCCAGCAACGCCGTCCCGATTTCCTTCGTTGTTCGCGAACGTTGCGCCATCAGGCATTCGCGGATGCGGCGCTTGCCGAACGCGATCTCCTTGGGGCCGCCGATCTGGTCGACCAGGCCATCGGTGGTCACGAACAGCAGACTGCCCGGCGCCACGTCCACGATTTTATTGGCCCACTTGAAATCGAGCGGCGACTCGACGTAACCGACACCCATGCGTTCGCCATCGATGATCTCATAATTGTCTTTGAGCGGGTCAAGCACAAGCATTGCAATCCTGGCGCCGGCAAAAGCAAGCTTGCGCGTGGCATGGTCGAACCACAAAAAAGCCGCATCCATGCCGTCGTTGGATTTCACCTTATGCTCCTGTCCGCCAGTCTGGCCGAGCACTTCCTTGATGCCGCAATTGACCGCCGACAGCAGCGTCGCCGGGTCGCGCGGCCCGCTATGGTGCAAGGCTTTTGCCAACTCCGCCGACGCAATCAGCGTCATGAAGGCGCCCGGCACGCCGTGCCCGGTGCAGTCGGCAATGGCCGCGAACCAGCCGTCCGCATGGCGGGAAAAATGATAAAAGTCCCCACCCACCACGTCGCGCGGCTGCCACACCAGCTGCGCGTCTTCGATGCTTTCGGCCAGCGCCACGTTCGAGGTGCGCAACATTGCCATCTGGATCACGCTCGCATAGTCGATGCTTTGCATGATCTGGCGATTTTTTTCAGCCTGCAGATTGGCGACGACATTCATCAAGTCCAAGCCGAATCCGACACCGCACAGCACGCCGTCGCGCGTGACGAGGAAACCGTCCGCCAACGCCCGTTCGCCGAATTCAACCGCCCGAAATGCCAGCGCCTCGATGCTCATGTCCGCATCGACAATCAGCGGCTCCTTGTCCATGAAGGCGATGCAGCTTTTCTTGCCGAATACCTCGCGGTGATACAGCTTGGACATCTGCGACATGAAGATGTTGCGGCAGATCAGGCCGATCGGCGCATTGCCCTCGACCACCGGCAGGCTGACCAGTTCGCGATGCTTGGTAAACAGGTCCCAAACGTCGATATTGCTGACACTCGATTTCACCGCCACGGTCTGCACGCAAAGGTCGGCGACTGTCGGTTGGCGAAATCGAGGCAAACTCGAACGTGAGGCGCTAAACTCCTCAGTCATTTGGATACCTCTGGGTAGATGGATTCCAGGCTTGGACCCGGCTCTCTGCACTGAGCGAGTCGAGAAATGTTACTCCGAAGAATATCCGAATTTTGTGACTATTTCATGACGAGAACGCCCACACGTCCGGTTTGCCGGTAGCCGCCACGTCTGCCGCCTTATGCCAAGAGCCGCAATCTCGCTTATACTTGATCGTTCCACCCATGACATGTCCACTAAATCCTATCTGCCATGCAACAAAAAACACGTTTTGAAGGTTCACAGAGTTACGTCGCCACCGCCGATCTGAAGCTAGCCGTCAATGCTGCGTTGACCTTGCAGCGCCCGCTGTTGATCAAGGGCGAACCCGGCACCGGCAAGACCATGCTGGCCGAGGAAGTGGCGGCGGCATTGAACATGCCTTTATTGCAATGGCATATCAAATCGACCACCAAGGCGCAGCAAGGCTTGTACGAATACGACGCCGTGTCGCGCCTGCGCGACTCGCAACTGGGCGACGAACGGGTCAAGGATATCCATAATTACATCGTCAAGGGCGTGTTGTGGCAAGCGTTCACCGCGCAAGAACAAGTGGTGTTGCTGATCGATGAAATCGACAAGGCCGATATCGAATTCCCCAACGACTTGTTGCGCGAACTCGACCGCATGGAATTTTTCGTGTACGAAACGCGGGAAATGGTCGTGGCCAAGCATCGTCCGCTGGTCATCATCACCTCCAACAATGAAAAGGAATTGCCGGACGCCTTCTTGCGCCGCTGCTTTTTCCATTACATCAAGTTCCCGGACAAGGACACGATGCAGCAAATCGTCAACGTCCACTTCCCGACGCTGAAAAAGGACTTGCTGGCGCAAGCGCTGCAAACCTTTTACGAAGTGCGCGACGTTGCCGGCCTGAAGAAAAAGCCGTCCACCTCGGAACTGCTGGACTGGCTGAAATTGCTGCTGGCCGAAGACATTCCGCCGGACGCGCTGCGCAGCAAGGATGCCAAGACCGTGGTGCCGCCGCTGCACGGCGCGTTGCTGAAAAACGAGCAAGACGTGCATCTGTTCGAGCGACTGGTGTTCATGTCGCGCACCAATCGTTGAGAACCCGCCGATGAACTTTATTGAACCGATCACCCTGAGCGGTCGCCACGCGACGCTCGAACCGTTGAGCGCTGCGCATCACGACGCGTTGTGCGAAGTCGTCAAGGACGGCGAATTATGGCGGCTGTGGTACACCAACGTGCCCACCCCGGAAACCATGCAGGCCGACATCGCCAGCCGTCTCGACATGCGCGAAAAAGGTTTGTGGTTCCCGTTCGTGATCCGCCGCAACGATACCGGCGCGCTTTGCGGGTCGACCGCCTTTCTCAACATCGACGCCCCCAATCGGCGCGTGGAAATCGGCGCGACCTGGTATGCCGCCAGCGCGCAGCGCACCGGCATCAATACCGAAGCCAAGCTGATGTTGCTCACGCACGCCTTCGAGAAATTGGATTGCATCGCCGTCGAGTTGCGCACCCATCACATGAACCAGCAATCGCGCGCCGCCATTGCCCGCCTCGGCGCGAAGCAGGACGGCATCTTGCGCAGTCATCGGCTGGTGCCGGGCGTCGGCTACCGCGATACGGTGGTGTTCTCGATCATCGAATCGGAATGGCCGACCGTCAGACGGCATCTGCAATTCAAGCTGGAACGATGAGGGAAAAGGCGAGGCCATGCTTATCGACTTCTTTTTCACGCTCAAGGATGCGAAGATTCCGGTATCGATCAAGGAATTCCTGATCCTGCTCGAAGCGATGCAAAAAAATGTGACCGGCCCGTCGCTGGACGAGTTCTATTACCTGTCGCGCATCACGCTGGTCAAGGACGAAGCGCATTACGACAAGTTCGACCGTGCGTTCGGCCTGTATTTCAAGGGCATCGACGCGGTGTTCGAGAAGAATGCCGAGATTCCGCTCGATTGGCTGCTCAAGCGCATGCAACGCGAACTGACGCCCGAACAAAAGGAATTGCTGGAGAAATTCGGCTACGACAAGCTGATGGATCGCTTGCAGGAATTGCTGGCCGAACAAAAAGAGCGGCACGAAGGCGGCTCCAAATGGATCGGCACCGGCGGCACCTCGCCGTTCGGCAACGGCGGCGAAAATCCGGAGGGCATCCGCATCGGCGGCGAAGGCGGCAACCGCACTGCCGTCAAGGTGTGGGATGCGCGCGCCTACCGCGACTACGACTCTGAACGGGAACTGGGCACGCGCAACATCAAGGTCGCGCTGCGGCGTCTGCGCAAATTCGCGCGCGAAGGCGCGGAAGAGGAATTGGCGCTCGATGACACCATCCGCGCGACTGCCAACAACGCCGGCTATCTGGATATCAAGATGCAGCCGGAGCGCAAGAACAATATCAAGGTGCTGATGCTGTTCGACGTCGGCGGCTCGATGGACGACCACATTGCGCGCACCGAGGAATTGTTTTCGGCATCGAAGACCGAATTCAAGAACATGGAATTCTTTTATTTCCACAACTGCGTGTACGATTTCATGTGGAAAAACAATCGGCGCCGCCATGCCGAACGCTTCCCGACCTGGGACATCTTGCGCAAATACACGCCCGACACCAAGTTGATTTTCGTCGGCGACGCCACCATGAGTCCCTATGAAATCCTGCAACCCGGCGGATCGGTCGAATACAACAACGAAGAAGCCGGCGCCGAATGGCTGCAACGTTTCACCAACGCGTTCCCGAAATTCGTCTGGCTCAATCCCGAGCCGGAAGGCTTGTGGCAGTACCGGCAATCGATTTCCGTAATCCGCCAAATCATGAACAACCGCATGTTCCCGATCACCATCGAGGGCCTGGAGCGCGGGATGCGCCTGTTAAGCAAGTAGCAGCGTGAAAGGCCGCGCCGACGTTTACGCCATGCGTTGCATCCGAGGCGATGCAAAAACGCAAAAACATACAAGCGCATTGCGCCGTGATGCTCTACGATTTCGGCTCCTCTTCCCACTTTAAAATCGGTAATGCACAACGCCACACCTTCAACCAGTTTTGTCGCCGGCGCCCGCGACACGTTGCCGATGCTGGTCGGCGCGGCGCCGTTCGGCGTGATTTTCGGCTCGCTGGCGGCGACTGCGCACATCGCGCCTTGGCAAGGGCAATTGATGTCGCTCGGCGTCTACGCCGGTTCCAGCCAATTCATTGCGGTCGGCTTGATGGCCGCCAATGCCAGCATGCTGGTGATCTGGCTGGCTACTTTTATCGTCAACCTGCGCCATATGCTGTACGCAGCGACATTGTTGCCGCACGTGCGCCATCTGCCGCGCCGTTGGCGCTGGTCCTTGGGTTTTTTTCTGACCGACGAGACGTTTGCGGTGATGGACCGTTATTACCGGCAGCATGCGACGGCGCCCAACGGCCATTGGTACTTTCTCGGGTCTTGCCTGGCGATGTATGTCAATTGGCAATGCTGGACCCTGGTCGGCTTGTTGTTCGGCGCCGCCTTCCCGCAATTGCAAACGCTTGGACTCGACTACGCGATGGTCGTGACCTTCATTGCGATCGTAGTCCCGCAAGTTTTCAAGAAGCCGCAATTTGCAGCCGCGTCGATTGCCGGCACGGTTGCCTATCTGCTGCAAGGGTTGCCCTATAAACTGGGACTGCTGGCGGCCATTGCGGCGGGTGTCGGCGTCGGCCTATTGCTAAGCCAGACGAAGTTGCAAAATCTGGCCAAGGAGGGCGCGTGAGTGCGACCGTAACGATCGTCGGCATGGCCGCGATTACCTTCCTCATCAAGGCGCTGATCTTTATCCTCGGCGACCGCGTGCGCTTCCCGCACTGGTTGAAACAGGCGCTGGGATTCGTTCCCGTGACCGTGCTGACGGCCATTATCGTGCCGATGATCCTGTCGCCGCACGGCCAAGGCTTGGAGTTGACCTGGCGCAATTCGCAGTTGGTCGCTTCGATCGTCGCGGTAGCCGTGTGCGTTGCCACGCGGCGTCAACTGTTGACCATCGTCGCCGGATTGGCCGTCTTTTTTTGCTGGCAGGGTTGGATGCTGTAATTGCGATGCTTCAGTGCGTCAATACGTCAGCAGGTCAGCAGGTCAGCGCGACAGCGCAGGCATGAACTTCTTCAACACCGACAACAAATGATGACTGGCAATCGGCTTGTTCATGAAGCCGTCGACCTTGGCTTCGCGCGCGCGCTCGGTATCGTAGACGAAGGGCTTGCCGACCAGGAAGATGACGGCAATGGATTGCACCGCGCTGGCCTGCTTGATTTCCTGGCACAAGCGGTAAGAATCGATGCCCGGGATCGAAGTATTGACCAGCACGGCTGCGATGTCTTGCGAACGGCACAGTTCGATTGCCTTGTTTTCGTCGTTGACCCACGCCACCGGCAAGTTGAAGCGCACCAGCAAATCCGACACATATTCGCGGAACGCCGGATTCTTGTCGACAATCAGGATGCCTCCGGCAGTCGAATCGCGCACCCGCATCCGCTGATATTCGGACGGATCGGTCAAATCCAGGTCGAGGCGGTCGCGCCGCCGCCGTTCGGGAACCGACACCACACCGGACGCGTCCAGCCGCGACAAGGCATCGGCGCGCTTTTCCACCAGCGCATCGAGCGCCTCGAATAGCCGATCGTGCCGCAGCGGGCGGATCAGGCATGGATAGGGCAACTCCACATCGAGCGCGCCCACCAGCAAGGCTGGGCGCACATTGCTGGGGGTCAGGTCGGACAGGGTCACCAGCGCCTTGAGTTCATCGGCATTGACCAGATACAAATCCGGGTCTTGCAGATTGTCGTCAAGCAATCGGAAATAGCCGTATCCTTTGCCTTGTTCGCGGACAAAACTCGCTGCGATGGCGCTCGCCTCGTCTTCGGCGAAACCTATCATGCGGACGGCAAATGGGAAATTGTTAACTTGCATTGTGAGGCACATTCTATAAAGGTTTGGCGCACTTTCACCAGCTTAATTTTATTCGTGTCACGAAAAGTAACATTGTTTAACAATTAACTCCCGGAAACGTGGCAAATCGAAAATATTGTGTCGGATTTAGAAAATCTCGGACGATACTTTACATAGAATCAATGAAATTTCGATAAGCTTACATTTTTTACATCAACAAAGCCATCCAAAGTGAAGATTTCACCAACAGCCTTGAACCAACAGGCGGTTTCTTTTATCTTCAACGCCAACTCCTCCTGCCAACAGGCTCTTTTTTCATTAGAATGCAGACACTTTTACCGTAGATTGCAGATTGCCTGTTTGTTGGGCGGACTTGATCTTCGGCGCACAACAATTCGTTACCCAAGTTAGCTAAATATCCCCATTGCATGGCAACCAAAAAACCTTCCGCATCCGATTACAGCGAATCCTCCATCCGCGTTCTTAAAGGGCTGGAGCCGGTCAAGCAGCGGCCCGGCATGTACACGCGCACCGAAAACCCGCTGCACATCATCCAGGAAGTGATCGACAACGCCTCCGACGAAGCCCTGGGCGGCTATTGCAAGCAAATCATGGTGACCCTGAATGTCGACGGCAGCGTCAGCGTCGAGGACGACGGGCGCGGCATCCCGGTCGGCTTGCATCCCGAGGAAAAAGTGCCTACCGTGGAAATCGTCTTCACCCGCCTGCATGCGGGCGGCAAGTTCGACAAGGGTTCCGGCGGCGCTTACGCCTTTTCCGGCGGCTTGCATGGGGTCGGCGTGTCGGTCACCAATGCCTTGTCGTCGCGGCTGGATATCACGGTCTGGCGCGAAGGCGGCGTGCATGCGATGAGTTTCGGCGACGGCGACGTGATCGAGAAATTGAAAACCCGCGCGATCGGCCGCGACGAAAAAAAATCGGGCACCCGCGTGACCGCCTGGCCGAATCCGAAATACTTCGATTCGCCGACCATCCCGCAAGCCGAATTGCAGCGCCTGCTGCGCTCGAAGGCGGTGTTGCTGCCCGGCGTCAAGGTCATCTACAGCAACGCGCGCACCGGCGAAGTACAGACCTGGCAATACGACCAGGGCTTGCGCGGCTACCTGTTGGAATCGCTGGCGCAAACTTCCAGCACCGAACCGTTGATCCCCTTGTTCGAGGGCGAGCAATATGCCGGCGCCGATGCCGACGGGTTTGCCGAAGGCGAAGGCGCGAGCTGGGTGGTCGCCTGGACCGAAGAAGGCAACGTCGTGCGCGAATCGTATGTAAACCTGATACCGACCTCGGCTGGCGGCACCCATGAATCGGGCTTGCGCGAGGGCTTGTTCGGCGCGGTGAAAAGTTTCGTCGAAATGCATTCGCTGCTGCCGAAAGGCGTCAAGCTGTTGCCGGAAGACGTGTTCGCCCGCGTCTCCTTCGTATTATCTGCCAAGGTGCTTGACCCGCAATTCCAGGGACAGATCAAGGAACGCTTGAATTCGCGCGATGCGGTGCGGCTGGTTTCCAGCTTCACCAAGCCGCCGCTGGAATTGTGGCTGAACCAGCACGTCGAGTACGGCAAGAAGCTGGCGGAACTGGTCATCAAGCAGGCGCAATCGCGCTTGCGCTCGGCGCAAAAAATCGAGAAAAAGAAATCCTCCGGCGTGGCCGTGCTGCCGGGCAAATTGACCGATTGCGAATCGAACGATGTCAGCCGCAACGAAATCTTCCTGGTCGAAGGCGATTCCGCCGGCGGCTCGGCCAAGATGGGGCGCGACAAGGAATTCCAGGCCATCCTGCCGCTGCGCGGCAAGGTGTTGAATGCGTGGGAAACCGAGCGCGACCGCTTGTTCGGCAACAATGAAATCCACGACATCGCAGTGGCCATCGGCGTCGACCCGCATGGCAAGAACGACACGCCCGACCTGAGCGGCTTGCGTTACGGCAGAATCTGCATCCTGTCGGATGCGGATGTCGACGGCTCGCACATCCAGGTGTTGCTGCTGACGCTGTTTTTCAAGCACTTCCCCAAGCTGCTCGACCTCGGCCATATCTGCGTCGCAAGGCCGCCGCTGTTCCGCATCGACGCCCCGGCGCGCGGCAAGAAGCCGGCGCAGAAAATTTATGCGCTGGACGATGGCGAACTGGCAGCGGTCGAAGACAAGTTGCGCAAGGACGGCGTCAAGGATGGCGCGTGGACCATTTCACGCTTCAAGGGCTTGGGCGAAATGAACGCCGAGCAATTGTGGGAAACCACGATGAACCCGGACACGCGCCGCCTGTTGCCGATCACTCTGGGCGACTTCGATCTGGACGCGTCCGAAGCGCGCTTCAACATGTTGATGGGCAAGGGCGAAGCGGCAGCGCGCCGCGCGTGGATAGAAGAACACGGCAATGAAGCCGAGGCGGATATTTGATGCGCCTCCCATTTTTGCCCAGCGCCAATTCATTTTTCGAACTGACGTTGAAAGCTGCTACGAACAAGTCCCTTCCCCCTTGCAGGGGGAAGGTTAGGATGGGGGTAGAGTGACTGAATTACAACATCACTTATTTCGACCGCCCTACCCCCTCCCTAACCCTCCCCCTGCAAGGGGGAGGGGACGCGTTCCGGGCAGTTTTCAGAGTCGGTGCGTACCATCATTTTCCGATCTTTCCGCAAACATTCAATGAACCAACAAGCTACCCTGTTTGGCGACCCGCCCCCACCTGAAGGCGGCGAAACCCTGACGCTGGCAACCTTTGCCGAACGCGCCTATCTCGATTACGCAATCTCGGTCGTCAAAGGCCGCGCGCTGCCCGATGTCTGCGACGGCCAAAAGCCGGTGCAGCGGCGCATCCTGTATGCGATGAACGACCTCGGCCTGAACGCGACCGCCAAGCCGCGCAAATCGGCGGCAGTGGTCGGCGACGTGCTGGGCAAACTGCATCCGCATGGCGACCAGTCGGTGTACGACGCGCTGGTGCGCATGGCGCAGGATTTCTCGCTGCGCTACCCGTTGATCGACGGCCAGGGCAACTTCGGCTCGCGCGACGGCGACGGCGCGGCGGCGATGCGCTACACCGAAGCGCGGCTGACGCCGATTTCGACCTTGCTGCTCGACGAAATCGACATGGGCACCGTCGATTTCCAGCCGAACTACGATGGCTCGACCGAAGAGCCGAAGTTGTTGCCGGGTCGCTTGCCGTTCGTCCTGTTGAACGGCGCATCCGGCATCGCGGTCGGCCTGGCGACCGAAATCCCCTCGCACAATTTGCACGAAGTGGCGAAAGCGGCAGTCGCACTGATCCGTAACCCGAAGCTGACGCACGCCGAATTGATGGAATTCATTCCCGGCCCGGACTTTCCCGGTGGCGGGCAAATCATCACCTCGCCGGCAGCGATTGCCGAGATGTATGAAAACGGGCGCGGCAGCCTGAAGGTGCGCGCGCGCTGGAAGATCGAAGACATGGCGCGCGGCCAATGGCAAGCGGTGGTGACCGAACTGCCGCCCGGCACCTCCTCGCAAAAAGTGCTGGAAGAAATCGAGGAATTGACCAACCCCAAGGTCAAGCTGGGCAAGAAGGCTTTGACGCCGGAGCAGTCGACGTTAAAGACAAATATCCTGGCGATGCTCGACACCGTGCGCGACGAATCGGGGCGCGACGCGCCGATCCGCCTGGTATTCGAGCCGAAGTCGAAGAACCTCGACCAGACCGAGTTCATGAACATGCTGCTCGCGCATACTTCGCTCGAAAGCAGCGCGTCGATCAACCTGGTGATGATAGGCGGCGATGGCCGTCCGCGCCAAAAAGGCCTGGGCGACATCTTGCGCGAGTGGATCGAATTCCGCTTCGCCACCGTCACGCGACGCAGCAAATTCAAGCTGCAAAAAGTGCTGGACCGCATCCATATCCTGGAAGGCCGCGAAGCGATCCTGCTGAATATCGACAAGGTCATCAAGATCATCCGCGAATCGGACGAGCCGAAACCGGCATTGATCGAAGAATTCAATCTCTCCGACATACAAGCCGAAGACATTCTTGAAATCAAGCTGCGTCAATTGGCGCGTTTGGAGACCATCAAGATTCAGCAACAGTTGGCCGAACTGCGCAGCGAGCAATCGACGCTGCAAGACTTGCTCGACAATCCGGCCTCGATGAAGCGCCTGATTATCAAGGAAATCGAAACCGACGAGAAGCGCTTCGGCGATGCACGTCGCACGCTGATCGAGGCTGCGGAAAAAGCGGTGGTCGAGCAAAAGGTGATCGACGAGCCTGTCACGGTCGTGATATCTGAAAAAGGCTGGCTGCGCGCGCGCACCGGCCACGCGCACGATGCTGCGCAATTCACGTTCAAGGCTGGCGATGCGTTGTATGGCGCGTTCGAGTGCCGCACGGTCGATACCTTGCTGGCATTCGGCTCGAATGGCCGCATCTATTCGGTGCCGGTAGCCGCCTTGCCCGGCGCGCGCGGCGACGGCGTGCCGATCACCACGCTAATCGAGTTGGCCAGCGGCAGCCGCATCCTGCATTACTTTGCCGGGCCAGCCGATGCCAGCCTGTTGATGGCCTCGACCGCCGGTTACGGCTTCACCGCCAAGGCCGGCGACATGGTCAGCCGCATCAAGGGCGGCAAGGCCTTCATGACCCTGGACGACGGCGACGAGCCGCTCAATCCGCGCCCGCTGGTCGACAAGGCGAGCGCAATTGCCTGCCTGTCGGCGCAAGGCAAGCTGCTGGTGTTCGGCCTCGATGAAATCAAGAACCTGTCCGGCGGCGGACGCGGCGTGATTTTGATGGAATTGGAAAAGAATGAAAAACTGCTGGCTGCGCTGCCGATTACGCAACGCGGCGTAGTCGTGCGCGGCACCGGGCGCGGCGGCAAGCCGCAGGAAGTCGCATTGTCGGCGTCGGGCTTGGCGAATCACATCGGCAAGCGGGCGCGCAAGGGGAAGGCGTTGGAGAGCAAGTTGAAACCGATTGGTTTGGCGTATCCCTGACCGATATGTTTCCCGTCACTGCTCACGCTCGATGCAGGCGGACAAGTGAAAAGGGAAAACTGCGCTATCGGCGCGGTTTTCATCAGAAATGGTAGCTCTTGGGGTCGGCCCGATTTTGCCGCTCATGCACTACGGCCAGAATTTCGACTATGTGGCCAGTCGGAGCAAGACGGTATGCCACGACATAGGGCAATCCCTTGATTTTGAAGTCGAACACGTCGGGAAAATACTTGTTCTCCTGGCCGAGACGCGGCCAATCTTCCAGCACGTCTAATTGCTTTTCGAGCACGTCTTGAAACCCCAGGGCGACAAGCGGTGCTTTGTCGATCAGAAAATCCACAATGACGAATACATCTTCTTTCGCTGGGTCAAGCCACTCAATCCGATGTTTAGCGCGCATCGATACGGCGTAAAATTTCGGTCTTCAATTCGTCCATGAAAACCTTGTGCGGCGTCCGTGGGGCGTTCGGATTGTTGGCGGCGTCCAGGCCGCGCTGAATTTGCGCCTTGGTTTTCCGCGCCTGGTCGTTTTCTTCTATCTCGAAGACTGCGCGCGCCAATTCTTCCCCTTGGGGAATTTGGTTTAAAACGGCTGTGTTCATAGTGTGGCCTATGGTTAATGGCTCCATTGTACCCCCTGCGTGCGGCAAGTCAAACGCCCTCTCCCCCGCCCTTCTCCCGCAAGGGGCGAGGGGAGCAACAACCTTCAAGCGATCCGCTTCCGCTTACAACTTCGACGCAATCAACTTACCCAAAGTCGCAATCCCAGCCCGGATTTTTTCCGGCGGCACTGTCACGAAACTGAGGCGCAAAGTATTGCGCTCCGGGTCGTTCGCATAGAACGGCGCGCCCGGCACGAAGGCGACATGCTGCGCGATCGCTTCGTCGATCAGTTTCGAGGTGTCGATGTGCTTGGGCAGCGTCACCCAGATGAACATACCGCCTTCCGGCTTGGTCCAGGTGACGGCGCTCGGGAAGAACTCGGTCAGCGCCGTCAACATCGCCTGGCATTGATCCGAATACAATTTACGGATGGTGGGAATGTGGGTCGCCAGGAAACCGTCCTTGATGACTTCATGCACCACCATTTGCGTCAACTGCGCAGTGTGCAAATCGGCGGCTTGCTTCGCCTGCTCCAGCTTGCGCACCAAGGGAATCGGCGCCACCACGTAACCGAGGCGGATGCCCGGCGTCAAAATCTTGGAAAACGAGCCCATGTAGATCACGCCGCCCGGATTCATCGACAGCATCTTGGGCAGCGGTTCGCCGCGATAGCTCAAGGCGCCGTAGGGATCGTCCTCGATCAGCGGGATACCCATGCGGGCGCAGGTTTCGACCAGCGCGGAGCGGCGCGCAACCGATAGCGTGCGGCCAGTCGGGTTCTGGAAATTCGGCAGCGCATACAACAGGCGCGCGCCCTTGCCCACGTCGGCAACCGCTTCCGGAACCAGGCCGTAATCGTCCATCGGCACCGAGCAAAATTCCGGCCCATACACCGAAAACGCCTGCAACGCGCCTAGGTAACTCGGCGTTTCGACCAGCACCTTGCTGCCTTCGTCGATCAATACCTTGCCCAGCAAATCCAAGCCCTGTTGCGAACCCGAAGTCATCAAGACCTGGTCCGGCAAAATCTTCGCGCCATTGATCGACAGCGAATCGGCGACCCATTCGCGCAGCGGCGCGTAACCGTCGCTGGGACCGTATTGCAGCGCCACCTTGCCCTGCAACGACAATACCTTGTCGTAGGCGCCGCGCATCTGCTCGACCGGGAAGGTCGCGGGCGACGGCAAGCCGCCGGCGAAGGAAATGATTTCCGGTCGCATCGTGACCTTCAGGATTTCCCGAATGATCGAGCTTTGCAATTTCTGTGCGCGGCTGGAAAATTGCCACTGGATTTGGGTTGGATTTTCGATTTTCATACTTGTCTCACATAGTTGGTGGCGCTCGCCACAATCAGAGGCATGCTTTTGGCTGCCCACAATAAAACGATATTGGATAAATACCGTTTTACATTTCAAAAAAATCAGGCGATCTCGGCAATCAATTCGATTTCGACGCAAGCGCCCAATGGAATCTGCGCGACGCCAAAGGCCGAACGTGCATGCTTGCCCTTTTCGCCGAAAATTTCGCCGATCAATTCGGACGCGCCGTTGGTGACCAGATGCTGCTCGGTGAAGTCGCCGGTCGAATTGACCAGGCTCATCAACTTGACGATGCGCGTGACGCGGTTCAAGTCGCCGCCGAATGCGGCTTGCAAGGTTCCCAGCAAATCGATGGCAACAGCGCGCGCGGCTTGCTTGCCCTCTTCGGTCGCGATGTTCTTGCCCAGTTGGCCGACCCAGACCTTGCCATCCTTCTTCGCAATATGGCCGGACACGAACACCGTGTTGCCGGTTTGCACATACATCACGTAGGCGGCGGCTGGCGTGGCCACCGCCGGCAATTCGATGTTCAGGGCTTTCAGTTTTTCGTATACAGACACGATATTCTCCATAGTGATGCCAATCTGCTGGTGGCCGAACGGCGGGTTAAATGCCTACACCTACAAGGCGAGCCGAGATTTTACTCCTTACTCGCCAATAGATCACCCAAGCGCGCGGCGTCGGATCGGCATGCGCCTGCCAACCGCCACTACCGCGATGATCGCCAGCGCAAACAGCATGGTGCGCCATTCCAATGTTTCACCCAAAAGCAACGCAGCGGCAACCAGGGTCATGAATGGTTGCAACAGCTGCACTTGCCCGACGCGGGCGATGCCGCCCAACGCCAGCCCCTTGTACCAAAAGAAAAAGCCGATAAACATCGAAAACAGCGATACGTAAGCAAATGCGCCCCATGCCTTGGGCGAGGCCGACATGCCGTAATGCCAGGCCAGCCACGCGGTGACCGGCAACAGAATCGGCATCGATACGATCAACGCCCATGAAATCACTTGCTGGCCACCCATCGTTTGCGACAAGCGCCCGCCCTCGGCATAGCCGATCCCGGCTGCCAGCACCGCGAGAAACAGCGCCAAATCGGCCAGTTGCAGCGTGCCGCCGCCTTGCCACAGCGCAAAGCCGACGACGATGGCGCTGCCGGTTGCGGCGCTGATCCAAAATCCGGTCGATGGCCGTTCGCCGAAGCGCACTGCGCCGCACAACGCAGTCGCCAGCGGCAAGATGCCGACCACGACCGCGCCGTGCGCAGCCGGCACGTAGCGCATCGCCAGCGACGTGAATACCGGAAAGCCGACCACGCAACCGAGCGCGGTGACGATCAAAGCCGGCCATTGCCGCCTGTTCGGCCACGGCGCGCGCATCTGCCACATCAACAAGGCGGCAGCCGCCGCAGCCACGACCGCACGGCCCAGCGCGATGAATACCGGATTCAATTCGGCGACTGCCATGCGCGTAAACGGCAGCGTCAGGCTGAAAATCGCCACGCCGATCAGGCCGAACAGCATGCCTTCGGATTCTTGCAAATTCGGTTTGCTCACAATCGAACCTCCCGCTTCTTCATAACCACATCGAGACCGCTGCATACACGGTGAGGACGACCATCACCGCGCAAAACAGCCGTTGCCATTTCCGCTCTGCAAGATGACGGCGCAACGCAGCGCCGGTTCCAGCCCACACGCCGATGCACGGCAAATTGATGGCGCAAAAGACCAGGCAAAACACAATCGTCGCCAGCCAAATCGGCTGCACCAGGGGCAAAAACGCCGATGCCCCGGTCACCGCCATCACCCAGGCTTTTGGATTGGCGAATTGAAACAGCGCAGCGCCCCATAGCGACATCGGCTTGGCTGTCGTGCCTTCGGCATGCGCAAACGCCATCGCGCGCAATTGCCACGCCAGATACAACAGATAGGTCGAGCCGAATACCTTCAGCGCCAGATGCATTTGCGGCAGCGCCAGCACGAGGCTGCCGACACCCGCCGCGCACACGGCGAGCAAGGTGCCAAAGCCGACAGAAATGCCCAGCATGTGCGGAATCGACCGCGCAAATCCATAGCGAATGCCAGACGTGGTCAGCATGATGTTGTTCGGCCCCGGCGTGATCGACGACACGAAGGCGAATACGGCGAGTGGTGTCAGGTTTTGCAGCATGATAGGCCCGTCAGGTTGGTTGATTCCGCAGCGCGTACCCGGCAGCGGCGCGCGCGTGGATTTCGGCGGTGTCGAAGATCGGCACAGGGGAGTCCGACTGGCCTATCAGCATTTGTATTTCGGTGCAGCCCAGCACGATGCCTTCGGCGCCGTCGTCGATCAAGCGTTGGACGATCTCGCGGTAGGCGATGCGCGAGCGGTCCTCGACTTGCCCGAGGCACAGTTCTTCGTAAATGACGCGATGCACGGTTGCTCGGTCGGCGGCGTTCGGGACGATGGCGTCGAGGCCGTGGGCGGCCAGGCGGGCGCGATAGAAGTCTTGCTCCATCGTGAAGCGTGTGCCCAACAAGCCGACCCTGGCAATTGTTCCGCCGTCGCGTCGTTTGATTTCGGCTGCCAGCGCATCGGCGATGTGCAGCAGCGGAATGCCGGCGGCGCGCTCCACTTGGTCGGCCACCTTGTGCATGGTGTTGGTGCAGATAAGGAAAAAGTCGGCGCCGGCCAGACGCAACGCGTTTGCAGCTTGCCCAAGAACCTGGGCCGCTGCGTCCCAATCGCCGACTTGCTGCAAATGTTCTATTTCCGCAAAGTCGACGCTGTACAGCACCAGCTTGGCCGAATGCCAGCCGCCCAGTTGTTGCTTGATCGACTGGTTGACGATGCGGTAGTAGGGAACGGTGGATTCCCAACTCATTCCGCCGATAAGACCGATGGTTAACATGACGATGCGCCTCCCATAATGTTGGCTATACAACGGATAAGACGCTTTGAAGACGCTTTGAAGACACCTTGCGCCGCCTTGTATTTTCTTTCCGATGATGTATGCTAATCGAGAAAACCAATACAGTACCAATACACTTTACCAATTAATTTCAACCACTGTCACGCTAAAATGACCAATACAGTTAAATCGCCGCGCCGCTCCCAGCCATCGCTGACCCTGGTGGAATCGCAGGTGCTCACGCGCGAAGGCGGCGAATCGCTGGTCGATCAAATCGTGCGCACGGTGCAGGCGCGCATCGACGACAAACTCTTGCGCAACGGCGCGCGCATGCCGTCGATCCGGCAGTTTGCGGAGATGCACGGCGTATCGCGCTTCACCGTGGTCGAAGCATATGATCGGCTAGTAGGGCGCGGCGTGCTGGAATCGCGGCGCGGCTCCGGCTTCTTCGTGCGCGAGCGCGCTGCGGCGAATGGGAATAAAGCCGACGGGCAATTTGCCGGCGGCGACACCCCGCCGCAACTCGACGTGGTGTGGCTGGTGCGCAATATGTTCCGGCAAAACCCGTCGCAGAATATGCCTGGCTCCGGGGTCTTGCCCAATTCCTGGCTGGATGGCGATTTGATCGCCAACGGCTTGCGCGCGATCAGCCGGCAAAACCATGCGTTGCTATTGCAATACGGCACGCCGCAGGGATTCCTGCCGCTGCGCCAGCAACTGCAATTGAAGCTTGCAGGCTTGGAAATCGCTGCCGAACCCGAGCAATTCGTCACAACAGTGGGCGTCACGCAAGCGCTGGACATCGTGGCCCGCCACTTCCTGCGGCCTGGCGACACGGTATTTGTCGACGATCCCGGCTGGTTCCTGATGTTCGGCATGTTCGTGACGATGGGCGCCAAGGTGGTCGGCATACCGCGCCTGGCGGACGGCCCCGACATCGTCAAATTGGCCGAACTGGCCGCATTGCATAAGCCCAAGCTGTATGTCATCAACTCGGTTTTGCATAATCCGACCTCCACTTCCCTGTCCGCGCCAAAGGCGTTTCAGATTTTGAAGCTGGCCGAACAGCACGATTTCATGATCGTCGAAGACGACATCTATTGCGACATGCATGCCGGCAGCGCAGGGCCAGCCGCCACCCGCATCGCCGCCCTCGACCAATTGCAGCGCGTTATTTATCTGGGCGGCTTTTCCAAGTCCTTGGCGGCGACCTTGCGGGTCGGCTTCATTGCCGCATCGCCCGAACTGGCGATCCGCCTGTCCGACCGCAAAATGCTGTGCAATCTGACCTCGACCGAAATCGGCGAGCGTGTCGTCTATAAAGTCTTGTCGGAAGGACACTACCGCAAACATGTCGAGCGCCTGCGCGCCAAGCTCGAC
The DNA here is from genome assembly GCA_031291325.1 of Burkholderiaceae bacterium. GTDB lineage: Bacteria > Pseudomonadota > Gammaproteobacteria > Burkholderiales > Burkholderiaceae_D > PKWO01. The sequence goes on along the minus strand of JARLJG010000006.1, from coordinate 37,035 downwards.
AGCGTGCGCGACAAGACCGTGCGGCAACTGGAGCGCATCGGCATGCGCATCGACATCCATGCCCCCGCCGGCATGTTCGTTTGGGCCGATGCCGGCTGCGATACCAATGCGCTGGCCGAAGCCGGCATGGCGCAGGGGATACTGGTCGCGCCCGGTTGCCTGTTTTCCCCCAGTCAACTGCCGTCCACCCGCACCCGCATCAATATCGGCGCGATGTCCGATCCCGCCATTGCCAGGTTTTTCGAGCGCGCGATTGGTCAAGCTTGAAATTGCGCCGATTGACCCCCACTTGCGCTATGGTTTGACCTATCATTGCCCCGCTAACATTGCGTTGACGCTGGGCACAGCACGTAAAAATTATTTAACAGACAACTTTTATTGACTTTTGAGGTAAAAATGGCCGCATCCGAAAAACAGACCCTTGGTTTCCAGGCAGAGGTTAAGCAACTGCTGCAATTGATGATTCATTCCTTGTATTCCAACAAGGAAATCTTCTTGCGCGAATTGATCTCCAACGCATCCGACGCCGCCGATAAATTGCGCTTTGAAGCGATCAATAATGGCGCACTTTTTGAAAACGACCCGGAGATCAAGATCACCGTCGGTTTCGACAAGGATGCGCGCACCATCACGATCTCGGACAACGGCATCGGCATGAGCCGCGAAGAAGCGATCGAACACCTGGGCACGATTGCCAAGTCCGGCACCAAGGAATTCTTCTCCAAACTGTCCGGCGACCAGCAAAAGGATGCAGCGCTGATCGGCCAGTTCGGCGTCGGCTTTTATTCGGCCTTCATCGTCGCCGACAAGATCACGGTCGAAACCCGCCGTGCCGGCGCCACCGCCGCTGAAGGCGTGCGCTGGGAATCGGGCGGCGAAGGCGACTTCAGCGTCGAAACCATCGACAAGCCCGCGCGCGGCACCGATATCACGCTGCATCTGCGCGCAGACGAAGACGACTTCCTGTCTTCGTGGAAATTGAAGTCGGTGATCCGCAAATATTCCGACCACATCTCGCTGCCGATCTTGATGAAGAAGGAAGAATGGGACGAAGAAAAGAAGGCGACCGTCGTCAAGGATGAACTGGAAACCATCAATCAGGCCAGCGCTTTGTGGTCGCGCAGCAAGTCCGACATCACGCCCGAGCAATACTCTGAATTCTACAAGCACGTGTCGCACGACTTCCAGGAACCGCTGACCTACACGCATAACCGCGTCGAAGGCCGCAGCGAATACACGCAACTGTTGTACATCCCGACCCATGCGCCGTTCGACCTGTGGGACCGCAACAAGCGCGGCGGCATCAAGCTATACGTCAAGCGCGTCTTCATCATGGACGACGCCGAGCAACTGATGCCGGTCTACCTGCGCTTCGTCAAGGGCGTGATCGACAGCGCCGACTTGCCGCTGAACGTGTCGCGCGAAATCCTGCAAGAGTCGCGCGATGTCAAGGTCATCCGCGAAGGTTCGACCAAGCGCGTGTTGTCGATGCTGGAAGAATTGGCGGACGCCGACGAACAGGAAAAGAAAGACAAATACGCCGGCTTCTGGAAGGAATTCGGCCAGGTCTTGAAGGAAGGCATCGGCGAAGATGCGACCAACAAGGACCGCATCGCCAAGCTGATCCGCTTCGCCTCGACCCACAACGACAACGACGGCCAAACCACCTCGTTCGCCGATTATGTGAGCCGCATGAAGGAAGGCCAGGACAAGATTTACTACGCGACCGGCGAATCCTACGCCGCCGCCAAGAACAGCCCGCACCTTGAAATCTTCCGCAAGAAGGGCGTCGAAGTGTTGCTGCTGACCGACCGCGTGGACGAATGGATGCTGTCCTTCCTGACCGAATTCGACGGCAAGGAACTGGTCTCGGTTGCCAAGGGCGACCTCGATCTCGGCAAGCTGGAAGACGAAGCCGAAAAGAAGGTGCATGAAGAAACCGAAGCCAGCTACAAGGAACTGGTCGAAAAGATGAAGACCGCCCTGAGCGAAAAGGCCAAGGAAGTGCGCGTCACCTTCCGCCTCACCGATTCGCCCGCCTGCCTGGTCGCCGACGAGCACGAAATGTCCGGCAACCTGATGCGCATGTTGAAGGCAGCAGGGCAAAACGCGCCGGAATCGAAACCGATCCTGGAAATCAACCCAGATCATCCGCTGGTGCAACGCCTGAAATACGAAGAAGCGAAATTCGACGATTGGGCCAACATCCTGTTCGATCAGGCGCTGCTGGCCGAAGGCGGCTCCTTGGCCGATCCGGCTGGATTCGTCAAACGCTTGAATGCAATGTTGCTGGGCATGACCGGGAAGTAGCTTCCCGCAAACGCTGCAAGCGGGCACACGCCTGCTTGCAGCAGGTTTCTTTTATCTACCCCCGGTCACGTCAAGCAGCGTGCCGGTTATATACGACGCCTCGTCCGACAACAGCCACATGATCGCGCTGGCAACCTCCTCCGGCTGGCCGCCGCGCTGCATCGGGATCGCATGCTTGACGCGCTCGATGCGGTCCGGTTCGCCACCGCTGGCGTGGATTTCGGTATGAATGATGCCGGGGCGCACCGCGTTGACGCGGATGCCTTCGGTCGCCACTTCCTTTGCCAGACCGAGCGTGAAGGTATCGATGGCGCCCTTGGACGCGGCGTAATCGACATATTCGCCGGGCGACCCCAGGCGCGACGCCGCCGACGAGACATTCACGATGGCGCCGCCGCTGCCGCCGTTCTTGGTAGACATGCGCCGTATCGCCTCGCGCGCGCAGATAAAACTGCCGACCACATTGGTCGCAAAAATCCTGGTCAAGCGCGCCGCATCCATCTGCTCGACCCGCATTTGCTGCTCCAGCATGCCGGCATTGTTGACCAGCGCGGTAAGCGGCCCCAATTCCCGGTCGACTGTCGTGAATAGTTCCGCCACGTCCCGTTCCGACGCCACATCCGTCGGCAGCGCAATGGCCCTGCCGCCCGCTGAGAGGATGGCGTTGACCACCGACTCCGCCGCTTCCTTTTGGCTGCGGTAAGCGACGCACACCGCATACCCGCGCGCTGCCGCCATATATGCGGTGGCGGCGCCGATGCCTCGGCTGCCGCCTGTCACTACCATCACTTTATGTTTCATGCAGTTTAATTCTCCATCGTTTGTGCCGCTAGATCGGTCAATTATCGCGGCTTGCGCCGCTGCCGGCAATGCAAAACCAGCGCGACGCGCGCTTTCGCTATAATCCCTGCTTATGAAATCCAGACTCGATGCCGCCCGGCTGCAATGCTTTGCGCCGGTAATCGACCAGCATACCGCGATCCTGATACTAGGCAGCTTTCCCGGCGCGGCATCGCTGCAGGCGCAACAATATTACGCGCATCCGCGCAATCAGTTCTGGCGCCTGCTGGCGGCGGTCCTGGACGAGGAGCTGCTGCCTCTGCCGTATCCAGCGCGCTTGCAGCGGCTGCTGGCGCGCAAGGTCGGTTTATGGGATGTGGTGGGCGCCTGCGAGCGCGCAGGCAGCCTCGATAGCGCCATTCGCAATGCCCAGGCCAACGATTTCAGCCCGTTGAAACATCGCTGCCCGGCGCTGAAACGGGTGTGCTTCAACGGCAAGACATCCGGCAAATTCGCCGCCGATTTTGCCGCCGCCGGATTCGACACGCTGGTGCTGCCCTCTTCGTCGCCCGCCAACGCGCAATTGTCGTTCGATGAAAAATTGCTGGCTTGGCGCGGTATCATGGCGCACCCTGAATCGATTTCCACCGGAGCGCCGACCGCAGTTGCGTGCGACGCCTGAACCACGAGACTGTATGCTGATCAAACGCAAATCCATCGAAGCCGAAGCCAACCGCAAAGCGGGGCCGGGCAAGAAACCGCCCTTGGATGAACAACCCAAGCCGCGCCGCAAGCCCAAATACGCGCCAGTCACCTTGTCCGAGATGGACGGCGTGCGCTATCTGCACTTCGGCACGGAATGGGTGCAAGGGGCGATGCGTTTGCGCAAGCCGGACTGGATCGAACTCGAATACGCGCAGCAGATGATGGCGTGGATGCTCTTCATCGAGCAGCCGCAGCGCATCGTGCAATTGGGACTGGGCACCGGCGCGTTGACGAAATTCTCCTACCGCCAGTTTGCGCAGGCGCAAGTGACGGCGGTGGAATTGAATCCTTCGGTGATTGCCATTTGCGAAAGCATGTTCAAGCTGCCGCCGCAGGACGAGCGCCTGGCCGTGCTGGAAATGGATGCGCTCGATTTCGTCACCGACCCGGCAAATTGCGAAACGATCGACGCGCTGCAAGTCGATTTGTACGACGCCACCGCGCGCGGCCCGGTGCTCGATACGCCCGAATTTTATCTTGCCTGCGCCGCCTGCCTGAAGTCGCACGGGGTCATCACGGTCAACTTGTTCGGCGATCATCCCAGCTACGCGAAGAACTTGAAAGCCATGCGTTTCGCTTTCGACCACGTAATTTGCTTGCCGGAAGTACACGACGGCAATGTGGTCGCGCTGGCATTCAAGAGCGGCAATGAACTCGATTTCCTGGAATTATATGTGCGCGCGCAGGCCATTGCCGACAGCACCAAACTGCCGGCCAAATCGTGGGTAAACGGTTTGAAACAGGGGAAAATCCCGAAATGATCGATGCAACTGCCGACGAACGCGCCGCATTTACCTGATTTTGCAAATAATGTCCTTACCAAATCGATTGCCAACTGTTACGCTTAGGTTTCGTATCTATCAGCACGAGATATAGCCTTGAACACTGTCATGAACAAAGTCGCACCGAGGGCGCTCGACCTGCAGCAGATCTTCACTTGGCTGGTCGCCGACGGCATCGTCGATAAAATCAATGCCAAGAAGCAGTACACGCAAGCCCAAGTCATCTGGAAAAATGCGACGGTGCCGATGCACCCGCTGGTTGCCGTCGCGCAATGTAAGTTGCAATCGGCATTCCCGCCGCACCGCAGCATCACCCTCGACTGGCTGACCGAATGGATGGCCGGCAAGGTGAACTTGCCGTTCTTCAGGATCGACCCGCTCAAGATCGATTTCACCAAGGTAGCCGACGTGATGTCGGCCACCTACGCGTCGCGTTTCAGCATCTTGCCGGTCGACTTGACCGCGACTGAATTGACCGTGGCCACCGCCGACCCGTTCAGCACCGAATGGGAAGAGGAAATCGCAAAAATCTCGCGCCGCAATATCAAACTGGTCATCGCCAGCCCGCTCGATATTTCCCAGTATACTTCGCAATTCTTTGCGCTGGCAAAATCGATCAAGGGCGCGCGCAAACTCAATAACGCCGACTTGTCGCTGCGGAATAATTTCGAGCAGTTGGTCGAAATGGGCGCAGCCAACAAGCAAGTCGACGCCAACGACCAGCACGTCATCAACATCGTCGACTGGCTCTGGCAATATGCATTCGATCAACGCGCATCGGACATCCACCTGGAGCCCAAACGCGATCACAGCGTAATCCGCTTCCGCATCGACGGCATCCTGCATCAGGTGTACCAGGTGCCCGCCGCCGTCATGATCGCCATGACCGCCCGCATCAAACTACTGGGCCGCATGGACGTGATCGAAAAGCGCAGGCCGCAGGATGGCCGCATCAAGACCCGCACGCCGGGCGGCCAGGAAATCGAGCTGCGCTTGTCGACCCTGCCCACCGCCTTCGGCGAAAAAATGGTGATGCGTATTTTCGACCCCGAAGTCGTGGTCAAGACGCTGCCCGAGCTTGGCTTTCCTGTCGACGACGCGCTCCGCTGGGACGACCTGACCTCCAGGCCGCACGGCATCATCCTGGTGACCGGCCCAACCGGCTCCGGCAAGACCACCACCTTGTACACCACCTTGAAGGCGTTGGCGACGACGGAAGTCAATGTCTGCACCGTCGAAGACCCGATCGAAATGGTGGAAGCCTCGTTCAACCAGATGCAGGTGCAGCACGGACTCGACCTCTCCTTCGCCGAAGGCGTGCGGGCGCTGATGCGGCAAGACCCGGACATCATCATGGTCGGCGAAATCCGCGACCTGGAAACGGCGGAAATGGCGATCCAGGCGGCCTTGACCGGCCACCTGGTGCTGTCGACGTTGCACACCAACGACGCGCCGTCGGCGGTGATGCGCTTGCTGGACCTGGGTGCGCCGTATTACCTGCTCGAAGCGACCCTGATCGGCATCATGGCGCAACGGCTGGTGCGCACGCTTTGTCCCGCATGCAAGGCGGTCGGCGGCGACATCGAAGACGACGTTTGGGCCAATCTGACGGAAGGGCAAGAAATCCCGAAACCGGCGATCATCTACCGCCCGGTCGGCTGCCCTGAATGCCGCGAAACCGGCTTTCGGGGCCGCACCGGCCTTTATGAACTACTGACGGTGACGCAAAAATTTTCCAAGATGATCAAACAGGAAACCAACTTGCAAGCGTTGAAACAACAGGCCATGCAGGATGGCTTGCGACCGCTGCGCGTGGCCGGCGCATTCAAGGTTATTGAAGGCACGACGACCGTCGACGAGATCCTGAAAGTGACCGCCGCCCTGACCCACTAAAAAAGATTCGCAGACGGGCTTGAAATAATCTGGAAAATCGTATTATAATCTCACCCTCGTTGGGTCGTTAGCTCAGTTGGTAGAGCAGCGGACTCTTAATCCGTTGGTCGTAGGTTCGACCCCTACACGGCCTACCAATGAATACAAGGGGGTTACAGCAATGTAACCCCTTTTTCTCGTCCATCGTTTTTCACTGGGTTACGCCGGGGTTGCGCTCTGCGCCCATCGCCATCAATCGCAATCAATCTGATTTGCGAAAAATTCCTGTTCGTCCCCGCAAAAAAATTTCACCCTGAGTGGGTCGCTGCGGGCAATGAATTAGCGGGATATACTGAGAATCATCGACACTCGGTCGAATTGCTTCACGACACCACTCCAACATTCACTGTTTGAAATTGATTTCAATAGGATGGAACTATGACAAAAATCGCCTTTCTCGGGACCGGATTGCTCGGCGCGGCATTCGCTGAAGTTGCGGCAAAACGCGGGGATTCGGTCACCGCATGGAATCGCTCTGCCGACAAAGTTCACGCCCTGACGCAATTTGGCGTCAAAGCTGCGGCAACGCCTGCCGACGCCGTTCAAGGGGTGTCGCGCGTGCATCTGGTGTTGAAAGACGATGCGGTCGTCGACGAGGTGATTGCCCAGGCACGCCACGCCTTGGCGCCCGACGCGATCCTGATTGATCACACCACCACTTTGCCGGCACTTACCGCAGAGCGGGCCGCCCGCCTGCATGCGGACGGACTAAAGTATCTGCACTGCCCGGTCTTCATGGGGCCGCCGGCCGCTCGCAGCGCGCAAGGCTCGATGATGGTTGCAGGCCCAGCCGCGCTGTTCGAATCGGTCAAAGTGGATCTCGCCAAGATGACTGGGCGCCTGATCTATATGGGTGAGCGCACTGACCTTGCCGCCGCCAACAAATTGCTGGGCAACGCCATGATTATTGGCCTCTCTGCTGTCATGGCGGATGTCCTGACCCTGGCGCAGGCAAGCAACATCGATGGCGAAGATGCCATCAAGTTGCTCGGCCTGCTGGACTTGAATGCGATGGTCGGCGGGCGCGGGCTCAACATGGCTAAAGGCAACTTCAGGCCCAGCTTCGAACTGGCGATGGCGCGCAAAGATGTGCGGCTGATGTTGGAGACTTCGGGCAATCGTCCGATGGCAACGCTGCCGGCGATTGCCGCCAGAATGGATCACCTTATATCCGCAGGGCACGGCGCTGAAGATGCCAGCGTACTTGGCATCGATGCGGTGGCACGGCCTTGATTGCGGGCGACTATGCTTTTTGAATAGCCCGACGATTCAAATTGCGGCGCAACCCGAAGCGAGTTTTTTTAATTAAATCCTCCTCTCGCATTGCGAGACAAATACCCCGACAGGCGTGCCCGAGCATCCGATCGTCGATGCGGTGCTCGGTCACCCGGCACGGACCCCGAAGGTTTGCCTCCGACCGGGGCAAGTCTGGTATATTGCGGTCAGGATGAATGGGGCAGCCGGCGCAAAAATGCGCGCGAAATCCTGCGGTGGCTCGGTACTTGCCATTGACCTTCCCGATTCCGATTTCGCTTATCTTGAGAGGAGACATGGTCTTTTTCGGCAACGTTCTTTCCGATCGCCCCGAACTTCTGGCTCTTGCGATCCTCGTCGCTGGGGTGTTTGCATCCAGATGGAGCGGCAATCGGGCGCTGATCGCCCGGCTCGTCACTCGCGTTCCGCTTTTCCTGGCATTCACTTATTTTCTGTTCCAAGCGCATCTAGTTCCCTATCTCGCCGCAGTGCCTCCGGCCGACGCTCTTGGACGAATTCTTGGCGATGGCCTGAGGGCGGTCTGGTGGTTTTGGGCTGCGTCAATCGGCTCCAACGCAGTGCGCGAACTTTCGTTGCGCCGATCTCAGCTTGCCGGGCACAGGTTCTTCGCGGATTTATCGGTGGCGGGAATATACGTTTTTGCGTTTGTCGGCTTGATCACGTTTGTCCTCAATATTCCGGTACAGGGCATATTGGTCACGTCGGGCGCAGTCGCCGTGGTACTGGGGCTGGCGCTGCAAAGCTCGCTGAGCGATGTTTTTTACGGAATTGTATTGAACTTGGGCAAACCGTACCGGGAAGGCAACTGGATAGTTCTCGACAACGGCGTGGAAGGCCAGGTTCTCGAAATGAATTGGCGTGCCACGCACATGCTGACCAGAAATCAAGACGTCGTCATCGTGCCCAATAGCGTGGTGGCGAAATCGAGGATCATCAATGCCAGCTTTCCCTCGCGCGTCCACGGCACGACCATCGACATTCTGCTTGCGCCGAACACCTTTCCGATGCTCGCAAGGCGACTTCTCGCGGATGCGATTCACGGATGCACCACGGTCCTGTCGACTCCGTCGCCGGTAATCGTTATCAAGGCAATGAGCCGGGAAGCGATCACCGCACAAGTCACATTCTTCACTCCCGGAATCGATGAAAGTCAACATGCGCAAAACCAGGTGTACGAAAAGATATTCCGTTGCCTGGGCGCGGCGGGAATCGGCTTGGGGTCGGTGACGACGGCCCTGAATCAAGATGCCACGGCGAACGCCCCCGCCGTCGCGGGAGAAGTCGAGCGCCTGGTCGCCTTCACTCCCGTCTTCTCGCGATTGCCACTGTCGGAGCGCGCGGCAATTGCCGCGTCGATGGTGCGCGAGACCTTCGAACCCGGCGCGATCGTAATCGAACGCAATGTTCCATCGAAAGCCATGTACGTGGTGGGGTACGGTGTCTTGTCCTATGCGCGCGAAGTTGGCGGGCGCGAGATCGAGATTACGCGCCTGAGTACCGCCGATCATTTCGGCGCTGGCGGATTATTGGACGAGCGGGCGACAACAGCAAGGGTGTCGGCATTGACCACAGCCGTCGTGTATCGGCTGGAGAAAGAGGAGTTGATGCGATTGGTCGCGTCAACGCCGGGGTTCGCCGCTGGCTTGAACCGCGAGCTGGCGGCGCGAGATTTGCTTGCCCGCAATGCCATCGACGCCCAGGGCGACGAGGAACACTCGGAGGAGAGTCTCTCCGATTGGTTTTCCAATCTCTTTCGACGCCCCGACAAGGGGCTGGACCAATGATGCGGCAAGTGACCTGCACCGATTCGGGGCCGGGTCTACGCTGTCGCGGATCGACGCAAGCCTGCAGGAAGAACGAACAATATGAATTTGATGCATATCAATACTTCTTGCCCATGCACCTGACAAGATCAAGCTTTGTCGACGTATTCCATGCCACGATTCGACAAAAAATTGTTCAATAGATTTACTTGACTTTAAACGACGAGAAAAATGGATATTCAAGCCGTCAGCGTTGCCAACATCGGCCAGGTGCTTGCGGTCCGTGGCAGCGTTGTCGACGTTGCATTCAGTGCCGACAATTTGCCATCCATCGAACACCTGTTGATCGTCGAATGGGACAACAAGCAAGCACTGGCGCTTGAGGTCCAAAGCCATGTGAACGCGCATACCGTGCGCGCCGTGGCGCTGCAAAACACCTATGGCTTGCAACGCGGCACCAAGGTGCGCGCCACCGGCGGTCCCTTGACGGTGCCGGTCGGCAATGCGGTGCTGGGCCGATTGCTCGACGTGACCGGCGCGACCCGCGACAACGGCCCTGCACTGCCGCCGGACACGCCGCGCATGCCCATCCACCACAAGGCGCCGCAACTGACCGTGCGCGAAAAGCCTTCGGAACTCTTCGAGACCGGCATCAAGGTCATCGACTTGCTGGCGCCGCTTGCACAAGGCGGCAAAGCGGCCATGTTCGGCGGCGCCGGCGTCGGCAAGACAGTCCTTGTGATGGAATTGATCCACGCGATGGCGCAAAACTATCAAGGCATATCGGTGTTCGCGGGCATCGGCGAACGCTCGCGCGAAGGACACGAACTGCTGCGCGACATGCAACGCTCCGGCATGCTGGCCAAGACTGCGTTGGTATTCGGCCAAATGAACGAGCCGTCGGGAGCGCGCTGGCGCGTCGGCTTGACCGCATTGACCATCGCCGAATATTATCGTGACGCGATGCGACAGGATGTCTTGCTGCTGATGGACAATGTGTTCCGATTTGTGCAAGCCGGCGCGGAGATTTCGGGCTTGCTTGGGCGCTTGCCGTCGCGGGTCGGCTATCAGCCGACGCTGGCGACTGAAGTTGCCGCCCTGGAAGAGCGCATCGCCTCGGTGGCGGGCGTCTCGGTCACCGCGATCGAAGCGGTGTACGTGCCCGCCGACGACTTCACCGACCCGGCGGTTTCCGCCATTTCGGCCCACCTGGAAAGCCAAATCATGCTGTCGCGGGCGATGGCGGCCGACGGCATGTATCCGGCGATCGACCCGTTGGCGTCGACCTCGACGCTGCTCACTGCGGCGACGGTGGGCGATGAGCATTACCGCATCGCCGAGCAAGTGCGCGCCACGATTGCCCGCTACCAGGAATTGCAGGACATCATTGCATTGCTCGGCATGGACGAACTCGGCAGTGTCGATCGCCAGTTGGTCAACCGCGCGCGCAAGTTGCAGCGCTTCCTGACCCAGCCGTTCGAGGTGACAGAAGCGTTCACCGGCAAACCGGGCCGCTCGGTGAAGCGGCAGGAAACACTGGCGGGCTGCGCCGCAATTCTGGCCGGCGAATGCGACGATTGGGATGAAGGCTCGCTCTACATGGTCGGAACCCTGGACGAAGCGCGAATTCGCGAACAGGCCAGCGCGCCAATCCAGAATCGGAAAGCCGCGCCATGAAATTGACCGTGACCAGCCTGGGAACCGCCATCACCATCGACGACGAAGTCGTGTCGCTGCGCGCCGAGGATGCCAGCGGCAGTTTTGGCATCCGGCCCGGACATGCCGACTTCCTGACCGTCTTGGACGTTGGCGTCATCAGTTGGCTCGACGCCGACGGGCGCGAACAGCACTGCGCGGTGCGGCGCGGCGTGCTGCGCGTGTCGGGCGGCGAGACCATAGAGATTGCCAGCCGCGAGGCGATTGTTGATGACGATCTGGAACGGCTGGAATCGACGGTGCTGGCGGAATTTCGGCAGCGCGATGAAACCGAGCAAGTCACCCGCACCGAGTCGAAACGCATGGAGCTGGAAGTGCTGCGCGAAATCATGCGCTACCTGCGACCTGAACGCTTCGGGGTCGCGCAGAGGGGGCTATGAACGACAAGGATACCGAACATGAGGTGTTGAGCGGCGTGCGCCAGCATATCGAGCGCCGCCGCCGCTGGCTGCGCGAGGGCGATCCGACACTGGCGCGACAATTTGCGCGCGTGGGAGTATTGGGTTGGATGATCGTCACGCCGATGCTGCTTGGCGTGCTGCTGGGCCGTTGGCTCGATCGCAGCCTCGGCACCGGCATCTTCTGGACCGCGCCGTTGCTGTTCGTCGGCGCGGCGCTCGGTTGTTGGTTAGCCTGGAAATGGATGCAAAAACCATGAATCCCCTACAGTTTTTTTCAATCGCTGTTGTGACGCAAACCTTGCTGGCGGTCGGCATCGGAATGCTGATCGGCTGGATGCATTTCCGCACATTGAAGTGGAATACCGACCTGCTTGTTCGCGGTGGTCGTTTGTGGCGCCCGGTGTTGCTGGTGCTGGCGCGCATGCTCGTCACTGCGGCGGCCCTCTATTTTTGCGTGCGCCACGGCGTGACATTGCCGGCAGTTTTGATCGGCTTGCTGATCGCCCGCAGCATCGTGCTCAGAAAGGCCCGCACGCAATGATACACTCGCCGCTATCGTCGCCGCCGCTGTTTTTCATTGGGCCGATTCCCATCACGGCCCAGGTATTGACGACCTGGGCAATCGTCGCGCTGGTCTATGCGCTGTGCCGCTGGATTGGCCGTCGCCTAAGCATCCGGCCGGGCCGAACGCAAACCCTGGCTGAATTATTGCTCGGCACGCTGCAGTCCCAGATTCGCGACACTTTGCGCACCAGCCCGGCGCCGTATTTGCCGCTGATCGGCGGCTTATTCGTTTTTGTATTGTGCGCCAATCTTTCGTCGCTGGTGCCGGGAATCGAGGCTCCGACCGCCCATATCGAAACCGATGCGGCATTGGCTCTCATCGTATTTTGCGCAATCGCGGCCTTTGGCATACGCAGCCGGGGATTGGTCGGCTACCTGAAGTCGTTTGCCGATCCGAGCTGGATCATGGTGCCGTTGAATCTGGTCGAGGCCATCACGCGCACCTTTTCATTGATGGTGCGCCTGTTCGGCAACATGATGAGCGGCGCATTTGTGATCGGCATCATCCTGTCGCTGGCCGGCCTGTTCGTGCCGATTCCATTCATGGCGCTGGACGTGCTGGTCGGCATCATCCAAGCCTATATTTTTTCCATGCTGGCGCTGGTCTTCATCGGCGCGGCCATCGGCGACGAAGCACCCCATTCACTTACGGAGGACGCATGAATTCAATCAACTGGGTCGAAATAATCAGCATCGTCGGCGCCGTGGTCGCCGTATCGTTCGGCGCGATCGGGCCGGCGCTGGCGGAAGGTCGCGCGATAGCAGCCGCGATGGATGCCTTGGCACGCCAGCCTGACGCCTCGAATAATATTTCGCGCACGCTCTTTGTCGGACTGGCGATGATCGAGACGATGGCCATCTATTGTTTGGTGATCGCCTTGCTTTTGTTGTTCGCCAATCCGTTCCTGCATTGAGGCGCTCATGAAAATCGACTGGTGGACGCTTGGACTGCAGACCGTCAATGTCCTGGTCCTGCTTTGGGTTTTGCAACGATTTCTGTTCAAGCCGGTTCAGGCCATCATTGCGCAGCGCCAACAGATTGTAAAGAAGCAGACGGAAGAAGCGTCCTTGGCGCAGCAAAAGGCGGAACAGGAGCGCCTCGCGTTTGAAGCGGAACGCAATGCATTGGCCAGCGGGCGCGAAACCACCCTGACCGCCGCAAGAATGGAGGCGCGCCAGGCGCGCGATGCGATATTGGCGCAGGCGACCCAGGAAGCGGCGCAACGCGGCGCAGCCGCACAAGAGGCTTTGACACGCGAACGTGCCGAAGCGGAAACCGCACTGCAAAACCTGGCCGGGAAATTGGCTGCCGACATGACGCAACGTTTGTTGGAACGATTGCCGGCGGCAGCATTGAACGCCGGTTTTATCGACGCCGCATGCGAAGAACTGGCGGGCATGGAAGCCGCCGAACGCCAACTGCTGCTGCAAGCAGATGGGCGAGAGGCGATGCACGTCGTCACAGCGGTTGCCCTCGACCCTGAGACGAAGTCGACATTGCAGCGCAAATTGAGCGCCGCCCTTGGCGCGGAAGTCGCCATCGCTTTCTCCTGCGACCCCGCGTTGCTGGCCGGTGTCGAACTGCGTTTTCGCCATATCGTGATACGCAACAACCTGGCGGCAGACCTGGCACAGATAATGGAACAATTGAATCATGACGACGACACTGCTCGCGTCGCTTGATGCCTGGCTGCCGCAAGCCAAGGTGGCGCTGGCAGACGCCGCGCTCGGCCTGCAGCGCGTCGAAATCGGACGGGTTGAAGTGGTCGCCGATGGGGTCGCCCATATCTCCGGCCTGCCGAGCGCGCGCCTGAACGAATTGCTGCGCTTTGAAAACGGCGATGTCGGCTTTGTCCTGACGCTGGAAGAAAAGCTGCTGGCCTGCGTGTTGCTGGACGATTCGGCGCGGCTCGCCGCCGGCATGCACGTAAATGGCACCGGGCAAGTATTGCGCGTGCCGGTCGGCGACAAGCTTCTGGGCCGCATTGTCGATCCGCTCGGGCGCCCATTGGACGCCGGCGGCCTTGTCGTCGCCGAGCGCTACGATCCTATCGAACGCGATGCCCCGGCCATTATCGATCGGGAAGAAGTGTCCGAACCGGTGCAAACGGGCGTGGTGGCAATCGACGCCATGTTTGCGCTTGGCCGTGGCCAGCGCGAACTGATCATCGGCGACCGTTGCACCGGCAAGACAGCGCTCGCAATCGACGCCATCATCAATCAACGCGACAGCGACATGATTTGCATCTATGTCGCCATCGGGCAAAAGTCGAGTGCGGTCGAACGCGCGATCCAGGCCGTGCGCAAGTACGGCGCGCCCGAACGCACCATTTTCGTCGTCGCTGCAGCCTCGGCGACGCCGGGTTTGCAATGGATTGCGCCATTTGCCGGCATGACGATGGCGGAGCACTTTCGCGATCGCGGCGGCCATGCGCTGGTCGTCATCGACGATTTGAGCAAGCATGCGGCCACGCATCGCGAACTGGCCTTGCTGACGCACCAGCCGCCGGGGCGCGAGGCGTATCCGGGCGACGTGTTTTACGTGCACGCGCGCCTGCTTGAGCGCGCCGCAAAACTGTCTGCTGAAAAAAGCGGAGGATCGCTGACGGCGTTGCCCATTGCGGAAACCGAAGCCGGCAATCTCAGCGCCTATATCCCGACCAATCTGATCTCGATTACCGATGGCCAGATTGTGCTCGACACCCAGCTATTTCATGCCGGCCATATGCCCGCCATCGATACCGGCTTGAGCGTCAGCCGGGTCGGCGGCAAGACGCAAGCTCCCATCTTGCGCAAAGTGGCGGAAACGCTGCGCCTGGACTATGCGCAATTTCTTGAATTGGAAGTATTTACCCGCTTCGGCGCCTCGCTGGATGCACGCGTGCAGGCAAAAATCGTTCGCGGCGAACGCATCCGCGCGATCCTGGCGCAGACCCAATACGCCGGGTTGGCGCTGGCGAATCAGGTGGCTTTGCTTTTCGCGTTGCAACGAGGCATGCTGGACAAGATGGAAGCCGACAAAATTGCAGCTTTCAAGAATTCCCTGTCCGAATGGCTGGCCGGGCCCGGCAAACTAATCGTCGATGCTGCCGCCAGCGGCGCCTTGCCGAACGAGCAAAGTCTGAATACGTGCTTCCAGTCCCTGCAAACGCTGGCGTCAAGTTGCGCCGAAGATAGGCAGGCTTGACGATGCAACGCTATGCTCAAATACACGAGCGCGCGCGCAGCATCTCGCAGCTCGGCAATGTGATCAGTGCGATGCGCGGAGTGGCGGCGGCGCGCGCGCAACAGGGCCGCCAACAATTGAAGAATGTGCAAAAGTATGCGGATATCGTGGCGGAGGCCATTTCGCAAGTGCTGGCGATTGCCCCTGCGGACAAGCTCGCCCGCAACAACCATGCGGGCCGCGCGGCGTTGATCCTGTTTTGCGCGGAACACGGTTTCGCCGGGGCGTTCAGCGAAAAGATATACGCCGGCGCCGGAAGCGATCTGGCCGGGAACATGGTATTGATTGTGGGAACTCGCGGTTTGCGGCTGGCGCATGCCAGGGGACTGGCGCCGACCTGGAGCACGCCGTTGATGTCGCAGCTTGCCAATGCGGCAGCGTTGGCGGATCGCATCGTCGCCGAGTTATACCGACATTTGCACGCCGGAGAAGTCGATCGCGTCGACGTCGTTTATGCGAGGCCGCGCGCGCAGCAGGAAGCGGAAATAATCCGGCAACGAATATTGCCCTTGGATTATTCCCGCTTTGCCACGACCTGCAAAGCGCTTCCGCCGATCCTGAATTTGCCGGCAGAGTCATTATTACAGCGTCTGGCCGGTGAATATCTGTTCGCGCAATTGAACGAAGCCATTGTCCACACTTTCGCGGCAGAGAACCTTGCGCGCCTGCAGACCATGAGCGCGGCACATGAAAACATCAGCCGTCGCATAGACAGCTTATCGCAGGAAGAGCGCCAAGCGCGGCAAACCGAGATTACCGCAGAAATTGTCGAACTTGCGGCCGGCGCAGAAGGTCTGATTTAAGTCCGATGACTACACAGCATAAGATTGGAAAACACGCGCATCCGGTCGCTCGCCGACGCGCGCTGCGCACGATTGGCATGTTCGAAGCGGTCAAGGGTATTGCGGCATTGCTTGGGAGCATAGGCTTGCTCAGCCTGGTGCATCACGACGTGCGCAAGCTCATGCTGGATTTGATCGAGCACCTCGGCCTGAATCCAGACGCGCACTATCCGATGATCCTGTTGCAATATGCCGATGCGTTGCATGGCGCCGACATGCTGCCACTACTATTTCTGGCGCTCTGTTATGCCTCACTACGCTTTATCGAAGCCTACGGCCTATGGCATAACTTCGCATGGGGCGAGTGGCTGGGGGCGTTATCGGGTGCGATCTACATCCCGCTCGAAATTCGGCACATTGCGCACAAACTTACTGTACCCGGCGTCGCCGTGTTCGCCTGCAATGTCCTTATTGTGCTCTTCCTGGCCTTGCAATTGTGGAATAGGCACCGGCGCCCGCAATCCATTGGCAAACAGTGAGCCTGCCAAACGCGTCAACGGATTTGCCATTTCGACGCACATAATAGCGGGCCAGTTGGAACAAGTCTCCGGCCTGGCGCCGATGCGCGGTGCAACAGTTATTGCGAAGCGGCGAATTCACATCAAAATTCATTGGCTCGCCAACAAGTTCGGCCATACACTGTCGCAATAGGGATTTGAGACCACCCTGGCCAATTCGGAATTCATAAATGTATAAGCGAACTTTGCTCCAAATCGCACTTCTTGCAGTAAATACCGGCCCGCAAATTGCAAATGCCGAAGACACACCAAAGAATCAGGAGTTGCCGACGGTTTTGGTTGTCGGCGCATCCCCGCTCACATCGATCGGCACGCCGCTGAATGCCATACCGGCGAATGTGCAAATCGGCACATCCAGGCAAATCGACCAGCAACAGTCGCTGAACCTGGCCGAGTTCCTGGATAACAACCTGGGATCGATCAACTCCAGCAACAGCGTGGGCAATCCCTACCAGATGGATATCTCGTATCGCGGTTTTACGGCTTCGCCGATTCTGGGCACCGCGATCGGCCTATCCGTGTTCCTGGACGGGGTGCGCATCAATGAGCCGTTTGGCGATATCGTCAACTGGGACCTCATTCCGGCCAACGCGATTGCGAATATCAATTTGATCCCAGGGTCGAATCCGCTATTCGGACTCAACACGCTCGGCGGCGCGCTTGCCGTCAACACCAAGAACGGTGTCAGCGATCCCGGTCTGAATGTTTCGATTTACGGCGGCTCCTGGGGCCGGCGTGCATTCGAGGCCGAGTACGGCAGCCAGGACGATGCGCACGATGTCGACTATTACGTGGCGACCAATATCTTCCACGAGGACGGTTACCGCGACTATAGCAATAGCGATATCCGGCAGCTATTTGCCAAAGCCCGCTGGCACGACGACAAAAGCACGCTGGACGCGAGCCTGGCGCTGGCGGACAACTCGATGTATAGCGCCTCGGTATTGCCGCTGTCGATGCTGAATAATCCGACGTATGCGTACACCGCGCCGGACTACGTCGACAACAAGAACCTGCTGATCGAATTGAAAGGTTCAAGCTTAATCACCGAGAGCAAATTACTGGAAGGGAATGCCTACTACCGCGTCAGCAACGCCACCAACGGCAACAGTAACGCCGCCTGCGACAATAGCGTCACCGTGGCTGAGAACTGCGTGGCCAACCAAAGCGCGGGCGCGCTTGACGCCTCGAACGTGATTGCCACCACCGGCCAGCGTGGCGTAGGGACTGCATTCCAGTTGAGCCTGCTGGACAATTTCCTGGGCCACAAAAACACTTTCACGGCCGGCGTCTCCATCGACGCCAGCAAAGTCAATTACGCCAGCAACACCTATGGCGCCAACCTGGTGGGCGAAATCACTTACACCATGGACCCATCGGGCTCAAATGCAATCAATCCGAATACCGCTTATTCTCAAGGCGGGGTCGGCTTGACGACCAGAAGCAACTATTACGGACTGTTCGCAACGGATAATTTCGCATTCGACCGGCAATGGAATATGACGCTGTCGGCGCGCTATAACTATGCGACGGTCGACCTCGAAGGCGCCAGTAACGACGGCAATGGCAATATCGGCAACCTGAACGGCAATCACGCTTACCGGCGGCTCAACCCGGCAGCAGGATTGAATTACAACCCGTCCAAAGACCTCACTTTGTATGCCGGCTATAACGAAGGCATGCGCGTGCCAAGCCCGGTGGAACTGTCATGCGCCAACCCGGCAATCCCATGCGCGCTTCCGACCGGATTTGCTTCCGATCCGAATCTGGGCATGATCGTTTCCAAGACTTGGGAAGCCGGGGCGCGCGGCAAGTTCTCGCCAAACGCGGGGTGGGACTTTGCCGCTTACGATACCGAAAACAGCAATGACATTCAATTTATCGCAAATGGCGCAAATAACGGCGTGACGGGATTCTTCCAAAACGTCGGTGCAACGCAACGCAGGGGCATTGAGTTGGGCCTGCATGCGAAGTTCGAGCAATTGGCGCTCGCGGCTAACTATGGCTACGCCAACGCCACCTATCAATCCGGGTTTACGGAAGCATCCCCTGAAAATAGCACGGCCAATGCGACAACCGGCTTAATTACTGTCAACAAGGGAGATCGCATTCCCGGGATTGCACGGCAAACCCTCAAGATCAGGGCAAGCTACGACTTCACTCCCGCATGGAATATGGGGGTCAATGTGATTGCAACCGGCGGCCAATATGCGCACGGCGACGAAAACAATCAAGACGCCAATGGCCCGCTGGCGGGCTATGCGGTGGTCAACCTGGACGCGCACTACACTATTTCTTCAAATTGGCAGTTATTTGCCAAGGTGAGCAATCTGTTCGACAAGGACTACAACACGTTCGGAATTCTTGGCCAAAACATGTTTACCGCCAAGAACGAGCTGGCGCTAACGCCATCCACCCCCAGGGGAATCTGGGTTGGCCTGACCTATCAAATTGGCGGCAAAAAATCCGCGTCAGCCGACATCGATTAGGCATTTTCCGCATCGATCGGATCGGCGGATAAACGGATGTCCTTCATTATTCTTGCGCGCTGGCTTGACCTGACCCTGCACTTCCGCCCAGCGCCTTGAACAGCGCAACCAAATCCTCGGAAAAAGCCTGCTCGGCTGCGAGTTGCGCGTCATTCACGTTCGCCACCAGCAAGTCGGCCTGGAGCAGCTCGACCTTGGCCGTTTCGCCCAACCGATAGCGCTGCCTGGCATAGGCCAACTGCCCGACCTGGGCCGCCTGCGACGCCTGCAATTTTTGCCAGCGCTCGCGGTCGCCCTGGCAACGAACCAGTTGCGTTTCGACATCGGCGAGCGCCTGCATCACCGCCTTGCGATAATCCGCCAGCGCAGCGTCGCGCGCCGCTTCAGCAGCTTTGACTTGCGCATCCAATCGTCCCCCGGAAAAAAGCGAAAGCGAGAATTGCGGGCCGAGGCTCCAGTATCTACTCGCATTTTCGCCGAGATTGCCGGCATGGATGCTATCCCAACCGCCGCTGCCGACCAGGTTGAAGCGCGGATATTGATCCGCAACCGCGACACCAATGTCGGCGCTGGCGGCCGCCAGTTGCCTTTCCGCGATGCGCAAATCGGGACGCCGCAGCAGCAGTTCGGAAGGCAAGCTTGCCGCCGCAATCGCCGGCGGAATCGGGTGCGCGGCAGGGGCTGCAAATAGCGCGGCAATGTCCGCCTGCGGCAAGCCGGTCAACGGCCCGAGCGCAGCCAACGCGGCTTGCTGCGCCGCGTGCAACTGCGGCAAGTTCGCGCGCGCCGCATGCAGATTGGCTTGCGCCAGCTCGACGTCGCTATTGGCTGCCATACCGGCGCGTTGTTGCAGTTCGGCCAGGTGCAGCAACTCGCGATGATTTTCCTGAATCGCGGCTGCATTGTCATAGCGCAAGCGCCAGTAACGATAGTCGAGCACGTTGCGCGCGATTTCGGCGGCGATGCGCAAGGTGGCGTCGGCGCGCTGCTCTTCGACGCTGCCCAGGCGCGCGCGCGCCGCTTCGACGCTGCGCGCGGTGTGACCGAACAAATCGATCTCCCACGACGCATCGAAACCGGCGCGGTAGTCGTTGAAACCGCTCTGCGGATTGGCAAACGGAATATTGGCGAAGTTCTCGCTGGCCAGGCTCAACTGGTCATGGCCGACCCGGCCATCCGCATTCAGTTGCGGTAATTGTTGTGCAGCCGTCTCGCGCAGGCTGGCGCGCGCCTGCCGTATATGGGCATCGGCGCTTTCCAGGTCCGGGCTGTGCTGCAACGCGACGTTCACCAGTTCATCCAGCGCCGGATCGTGGAAAGCGGTCCACCAGCGTTGCGACTCGGGAATGGCGGGCAGTGCAGTGGACGCATCGACATGTTGCGGCATCAGCTGTTCCGGCTTGGGCGCCTGGTAGTTCGGCCCGACCACGCAACCGGCCAGCATCAGCGATTGGCAAAGCGCGGCGACGACGATGCGCAAGGGGATAAATCCGAGATGTTTCATTGTCCGCTCCGATTACGGAAGATCAAGTAGGCAAGGGCCAGGGTGACAGAAGCGATGGCCAGCAGCGGCCACAGGTGGGGCCAGGCTTGCGGGAAATCGTAGCCCTTCAAAAAAATGCCTTTGACCACGATGATGAAGTGACTCAGCGGATCGACCGCGCTGACTCCGCGCAGCAGCAAGGGCATGTTTTCCACCGGGGCCATGTAGCCCGACAAGATTACCGCCGGACTCATAAACCCGAAGACGCCGAGGAACGCTTGCTGCTGGTTGGTGCACAGCGCCGAAATGAACAAGCCGAATCCCGCCAGCGACAAGCCATAGCACAACATCGAAAAATACAGCAGCCAGACGCTGCCGCCAAATGGCACGCGGTACAGGAACACGGCGGCAGCGGCGATGATCGTGCCCTGCATCATCGCCACCAGGATGCCGGGAATCGCCTTGCCGGCCATGATATAGGCCGGCGTCAATGGCGACACGAGCAGCTGATCGAAGGTGCCCTCTTCGCGTTCGCGCGCCAGCGACAAGGCAGTGACCATCAGGCAGCCGATGGTCGTAATGATCGCCACCAGGCTGGGCAACACAAACCATTGATATTCCAGATTCGGGTTGTACAGATTTTGCACCACCAGTTGCGCCGGCAGCGGATGCGCGCTGCCTTCCTGCGCATAGCGGGACACGATCTGCTGCGCGTAACCGAAGGCGATTTGCGCGCTGTTGGAACGGCGGCCGTCGATCACCGCCTGCAAGCCGGGCGCCTCGCCGCTCGCCAGCTTGCGCGAAAAATCGAGCGGGATGCGAATCGCCAACAGCGCCTGTTGGCCGTCGATGACGCGCTGCATGTCTTGTTCGCTATGCAAATCGACGATGTGCGGAAACGCTTTCGCCGCCGCCAGCCGCTGCACCAGCTCGATTGACGCCGCGCCGCCGTCTTGATTGTAGATCGCCAGCGTGCTGTTCTTCACCTCCAGCGTGGCGGCGAAAGGAAACAGCACCAACTGCAAGATGACCGGCATGATCAGCAGCCGCCTGCTTTGCGGGTTGGAAAACAAGGCCTGCAATTCTTTGCGGATCAAGGTCAATAGCGCATACCACATAGGATGTTCCTAGTTGCCATCCAGCCGGCGGCTGGATTTTAACGCGGTCAGGCCAAGCCAGAAAAACGCCGACAGCAGCAGCAAGCCGATCTGCACCAGCAGCACCGACCAGATATCCCCGGCCTGGAACAGCGTCTGCAGCGCGCCGACGAAATAGCGGGCGGGAACGAGGTAGGTCGCGGCCTGCACCGGCAGCGGCATGCTGCCTATCTCGAAGACAAAGCCGGACAGCATGGTGGCCGGCAAAAAAGCGGCGGTCAGCGCTCCTTGCGCGGCCACAAACTGGTTGCGCGTCACGGTCGACAACAACAAGCCCAGGCCAAGGCTGCTGCCCAAAAACAGGCTGCTGACGATGAACAACACCCACCACGAGCCGCGCAAGGGCACATCCATCAGCAAGGTCGCGACCAGCACGCACATCAGCATCGCCGCCATCCCCAACACATAGTAGGGAAGTATTTTGGACAACAGCAGTTCGGCGCGCGTGACCGGCGTCGACAGCAAGGCCTCCATCGTGCCGCGCTCCCACTCGCGCGCCACCACCAGCGACGTCAGCAAGGCGCCGATAATGGTCATGATGACCGAGATCGAGCCGGGCACCAGGTAGTTGCGGCTGACCGTGGTGGGATTGAACCAGTAGCGCGGACTGAGTTCCACCATCTTCGGTTGCGGCAAACCCTGGTTGGTCGCGCGCTGGCTGAGCCACACCTGCCATGCGCCTTGCAGATAGCTGCCCAGGAAATTGGCGGTGTTCGGCTCGGCGCCATCGGTCAGCACCTGGATCGCTGCGCTGCCCTCGCCTTGCCGCACCTTGGACGAAAAATCGGACGCAATCACCACCATGCCGCGCACTTCTCCAGCCGCCAGCAGCGCCCGCAAACGCTCGCGCGAAGCGTCGCGCACCACATCGATATACGGAGAAGCGGCGAGCACATCGGCAAACCGCTGCGCTTCGGCGCCGCTGTCTTCCACCACCACGCCCAGCCGCACCTTGTTGGCATCGAGGTTGATGCCGAAACCGAAGATGAACAGCAGCACCACCGGCAACACGAAAGCGATCAAGATGCTGCTCGGGTCGCGCACGATCTGCCAGCTCTCTTTACGGCACAGCGCGAACAGGCGCCGCCGGTCGATTTGAATACCCATCATGGCGCGGCCTCTCTGCTGCGATCGTCGTTTTGCACCAGGCGGATAAAGGCTTCTTCCATCGTCATATCGACCTCGTCGGCGTGGCTGGCCTGCTGTTTGAGGTCGTCCGGCGTGCCGGCGGCGATCATGCGGCCGCGATACACCAGGCCGATGCGGTCGCAATACTCGGCTTCGTCCATGAAGTGGGTGGTCACCATGACAGTGACGCCCTTGTCGACCAGGCCGTTGATATGGGTCCAGAATTCGCGCCGGGTGATCGGATCGACGCCGGAAGTCGGCTCGTCGAGAAACAGCAAAGGCGGCTGGTGCATGATCGCGCACGACAGCGCCAGGCGTTGCTTGAAGCCCAGCGGCAACTCGCCCGCAGGGCTTTGCAAGTAGGGCTGCAGCGAAAACACGCGCACCATGTCGTCGATGGTGGCGCGCTGTTGCGCGCCGCGCAACCCGTAAATGCCGGAGAAAAATTCCAGGTTCTGCGCCACCGTGAGATTGCCGTACAACGCGAACTTTTGCGCCATATAGCCCAGCTTGCGGCGCGCCTGGCTGGCGCTGCGCTTGAAATCGATGCCCATCACGGTGGCCTGCCCTGAGCTCGGACGCAGCAGCCCGCACATCATCTTGAAGGTGGTCGATTTGCCCGCGCCGTTCGGCCCCAGCAAGCCGAAAATCTCGCCGCGCCGCACTTGAAAGCTGATGTCGTCGGTGGCCACGAAATCGCCGAAGCGGCGCGTCAGCGACTTGGCTGAAATCACGGCATCGATATCGACATCGGGCGGCAGCGCCGCCTGCGGCATATGCTCGGCCAGCACCGAATCGCCGCCGGGACCGCCGCCGAGGATATCGATGAAAGCGTCTTCCAGGCGCGGCTTGACCTCGACCAGGACCGCGTCGGCGCCTGCTGCGAGCTGCTCCAGCGACGGATATTTTCCGGCGTTGCGCAAAACCAGGCGCAAAGACCGGCCCTGGATCACGCCATCGATCACTTCCGGCAGGCGCAACGCGCGCTGCAATACCTGGCGATGACTGCCGGCGATGTTCCGCAATTGCAGGCTGCGTCCGCGCATGGTATCGATCAACTGCGCCGGCGCGCCCGCATAGACGACCTTGCCGGCGTTCATCAACAGCACGTCGCCGCACAACTCGGCCTCGTCCAGATAGGAGGTGCTCCACACCACCGCCATGCCGCCATGCGCGAGTTCGCCCACCATGCGCCATAGCTCGCGGCGCGAAATCGGGTCGACGCCGACGCTCGGTTCGTCCAGCAAAAGAACCTGCGGCGTGCCCAGCAGCGTGCAAGCCAGCCCCAGCTTTTGCTTCATGCCGCCGGAGAGTTTGCCGGCGGGCCTATCGGTAAACCGGGTCAGGTCAGTGAAACTCAACAACTGGGCGAAACTGCGCTGGCGCTCTTGCCCATGCACGCCGCGCAGATCGGCATACAAATCCAAATTTTCCTGCACGGTCAAGTCTTCGTACAGACCGAACTTTTGCGGCATGTATCCCAACAAGCGATGCAGCGCATCGGCGTCGCCGATCGGATCGAGGTTTTCGACGCGGATGGTGCCGCTGCCGGGCTTGAGCAGCCCGGCCATCAAGCGCATCAGCGTGGTTTTGCCCGCGCCGTCCGGCCCCACCAGGCCGGTGATACGGCCACGGCGGATATCCGCATCGACGCCGCCAAGCGCGACCTGGCCGGCAAAACGGTGCTCCAGCCCGCGTATGGCAACGGCGATTCCGTCGTCCATCTCAGTTGCCGCCATCCAGCTTGACCGTGACCGGCATGCCTTGGCGCAATGCCGCATCCGGGTCTTCCACGATCACGCGCAGCCGATACATCAGCGCGGTGCGAAGATCCTGGGTTTCAACGTTCTTTGGCGTGAATTCGGAAGTGGGCGACACAAAACCGATGACCGCGTTATAAGGTTGCGCGCGCGCATCGGTGTAGACCTTGACGCGCCGGCCCGGCGCCACCTTGCCCAGATCGGATTCGCCGACATAGGTGCGCACCCAAACCGGACGATCCAGCGACAGGGTCAGGACCGTGCTGCCGGCTGCGAGCATGCTGCCGGGTTCCACCGCGCGGGTCAGGATGGTGCCGTCGGCGGGCGCCGTCAGCCGCGTATCGGCCAGTTGCAGGCGCGCTTGTTCAAGCTGTGCGGCGGCGCGCGCGGCGTTGGCGTCGACCTCCTCCACTTCGTGCTTGCGGTAGCCTCGGCTCATTTCCTGAAATTGTTGCCGCGCCGCCGCCGTCAGTGCAACAGTTTGATCGCGCAAACTGCGCGCATCGTCCAGCGCCTTTTGCGCGGAGGCGCCGGTATCGGCAAGTTTCAACTGGCGTTGATACACCTGTTCGGCGTTCACCTGTGTCGCCACCCGCGCATCGAGATTGGCGCGCGCCTGCTCGATATCTTCCTGGCGGTAGCCCTCGCGATACAGCGCCTTGTGCGCCTGCAGCGAAGCGTTGGCGGACAGCGCATCGTCGAGCGCGATGCGGTAGGGTTCGGCATCCAATTCGCCCAGCAGATCGCCGGCGTGGATGCGAGCGCCCTCATCGACTGCGAGCGCTTTCAGGCGACCGCCGACGCGAAACGAGAGATTCACTTCGCGGATATCGACATTGCCGGACAGGCTCAACGGCTTGTCCCGGCCATGATACGCATACCACGCGTATCCGCCTGCTGCGATTGCCAGCACGAGGATTGCGCCAACCACCAGGTATTTACGGTTCATGCGTGCTCCAGTGGGCTCAAGCCCCTCAATGCCCATTGCAGGCGTTGTTCAATATACTGTGGATCGATGGCAAAAGTGGCCAGCGCGTGGCGCAACATGTCCGGAAGAACGTCGTTGCCACCCAATAATTGCTGGGCAACCATCGGCACGCCCAGCGC
This sequence comes from Burkholderiaceae bacterium, assembly GCA_031291325.1. Lineage (GTDB taxonomy): Bacteria > Pseudomonadota > Gammaproteobacteria > Burkholderiales > Burkholderiaceae_D > PKWO01. The sequence goes on along the minus strand of JARLJG010000006.1, from coordinate 11,037 downwards.
GGACATCAGGAACATCAGTTGATGTTCCGGCGCGGCGCGCGTCAGCGCATTGGACTGCTGCGCCTCGACTATGCATTGCAACATCAGGCGCGGATGACGTGGCGCCAACCCCTTCATGAAGGCGATGGCGGCGGCTTCGCCGGCGGCGGCATCGAGCGCCATTTGCGCGATCATCTTCCCATTGGCTCTCAGGTAACCGAGCAATTGCCGCAGCATGGCCTCCAGGCGGGCAAGCGGCGCGCCGTCCTGCTCGAATCCCGCCTGCACCTGTTGCAATAGCGGCGCGTACCAGTGCTCCAGAACCTCGGTCGCGAATCGTTCGCGATTGCCGAAATGATAGACAAAGGTGCCGGGATTCGCGCCCACCTGCTGGCATAGTCCGCGCACGGTCAGCCCGCGCAAACCTTTCTCCATGACAATGGAAAGCCCGTGTTCGAGTAATTGTTGACGCGTCGCGGAAGGAGATATTTTTTGCATACGCTTAACTTTATACGCACGTATAAAACAATGCAATCGAAATTTATACGGACGTATAATTATTTTGGCGACTGCTGTCACATCGGAAGAACCAGTTTGATCGCGCACGAGCGTGTACTGCCGATGTTTGACGCAGATCAAGGAACGTTGGCACCCGGCAATGTCAAAATGCCTGTGAGCCATGTAAAGCGAGGATATGATGAGCACCATTGCGAATTACCTGCGCAAGAACCACAATCAGTGCGAGAAGCTATTCACCGAGTTGGAAATTTCGGTCAATGCCGGTCTTTGGGATCGTGCCGACGATGTCTTTCAGGATTTTCAGGACGCCCTTGAAAATCATTTCAAAATGGAAGAAGAGGTGTTGTTCGCCGCGTTCGAAAACTCGGCAGCGGGCGGCGGCCCGACCGCGATCCTGCGCAACGAGCATCAGCAAATTCGCGGCGTCGTTGCGATGCTGACCTATGCGCTGACGCGGCGCTCCAAGAATGCCTTTCTCGGCCATTCAGACACGCTGTACATCATGATTCATCGGCATAACGCGATCGAAGAAAGCATCCTGTACCAGATGACCGACCACATCCTGTTCGAGCAAAAGCAGGCGCTGATCGATGCAATGGAAAACATCCGGTCAGCCAGCGCCGCCGAGAGTGCCGCCCTCGCCCAATAGTGTAGTGCATCGCCTGCCGCGCAAAACGGCGCGCAGGCGATGCTGCAAGTTACAGCAAGCGCGCCAGCAACGCGTGGTTGAAACGCGCATCCAGCGGAATGCGCACATGATGGCCGGCGCCCGGCGCCACGTCGATGGGGTTGCCGTCGCCGGTTTGCATGCTTGCCAGCGTGACGACGTGGTTGCCGCTCGGATGGATCACTTCTAGCCGGTCGCCGACGGAGAAGCGATTCTTGACATCGACTTCGGCCCAGCCGTCGGCGACTGCGTCCACATTGCCGACGTATTGGCTGCGGTGCGCTTCCGACACGCCTTTCATGTAATTCTGATGGTCTTGCGTATGATGGCGCTGGTAAAAGCCGTCGGTATAGCCGCGATTGGCCAAACCCTGCAGTTCGCCCAGCAAGTCGACGTTGAACGGCCTGCCGGCGACGGCGTCGTCGATTGCGCGGCGATAAACTTGCGCGGTGCGCGAGACATAGTACAAGGACTTGGTGCGGCCTTCGATTTTCAGCGAATCGACACCGATCTTCACCAGCCGCTCGATATGCTCGACCGCTCGCAAATCCTTGGAGTTCATGATGTAGGTGCCGTGCTCGTCTTCCAGGATCGGCATCAACTCGCCGGGCCGGCCCGATACTTCGGTCAGGTAGGGGCGATTGGCCAGCGGGTGGCGCTGCATGTCGCCCAGCGCGGAAAATGCCTGTTCGGCCTGTTGCATCGCATGTTGGTAATCGAACTGGATGGTCTCCACCGGCGCCTGCGACAAATCGCCGCTCGCATCTTCTTCCGCATTCTTGACCTTGTAATCCCAGCGGCAGGAGTTGGTGCAAACGCCCTGATTCGGATCGCGGTGATTGAAGTAGCCGGACAACAGGCAGCGGCCCGAATAGGCGATGCACAACGCGCCGTGCACGAATACTTCGATTTCCATTTCCGGGCATTGCTGGCGGATTTCTTCGATTTCATTGAGCGACAGTTCGCGCGACAGGATCACGCGCGTCAATCCCATCCGATGCCAGAACTTGACATCGGCCCAGTTGACCGCATTCGCTTGCACGGATAAATGGACCGGCACTTCCGGCCATTTGTCGCGCACCATCATGATCAAGCCGGGGTCGGCCATGATGAGCGCATCCGGCTTCAGATCGATGACCGGCTCCATGTCGCGCAGATAGGTCTTGAGCTTGGCGTTGTGCGCGAAGATGTTGCTGGCGACGAAAAACAGCTTGCCGCGCGCATGCGCTTCGCCGATCCCGGTTGCCAGCGCTTCCAGCGTCGAGAACTCGTTGTTGCGCGCGCGCAGGCTATAGCGCGGCTGGCCGGCATACACGGCATCGGCGCCGAAATCGAAGGCGGCATGCATCTTGGCAAGAGAGCCGGCGGGGAGCAGTAATTCAGGGGAGCGAAGCATGATGAAGCATTCTCGGAAAAGCGGACAAGGCCGAGAGTATACCAGCGCGCGGGGCTTTGGCGAAACGTCGCTCAAACCTTAACCGGACGACATTGTTTCCACGAAACTTTGCGCAGTGCCAATGCTGGCAAGGCACTGCGCAACTGACAAGCATCTTACTGCATCTTATTGCATCTTACTGTTTGACGCCTTCGTTCTTCAAGGCTTCCAACTTGTCGGGGCCGACTGCGGCGACCACTTGCTTGAGCGTGTCCATATCGACTTGCCGGCCACGCGCTTCGACAATGAACCGGCCAGCCACTACCACGCTGTATTCGCCGTCGTGGCTCTTCTTGTTGAATTTTTCGTGCGTCGGGCGACCGTTCACCTTGCCGGTTTTTTCATAGCTGTCGTCACTATCTCTTTCCTGCTCGATCATCGCCCACGCTGCCAGGCCGCCGAACATCGGCGTGCCGCCGGCATCGGTAATCGTGACATCGACCGAACGACCCTGGTCGCCAGCGTAACCAGCATCGGCCTTGGAAACCTTGATATTGCCCATGCCGGCCTTTTCCGCCTCCAGCCGGGTGCGCTTGAGGTCTGCGATGGAGTCAGGCAGCATCGCCTTGAGCAAGTTTTGATCGACCGGCTCCACCGCCTTGCCGGTGCCGCCGGCCATCGCCGCCATCGCTGCAGCAGCAGCATCGGCCTGCGCTTGCGGATTGCCGGACTTATTGGCCGCTTCCATCTGCTTGCTGGCGGCTTCCATGTTGGCGCCCAATTGCTTCAAGCCATCGACGTTGACGGTGGTGGTGCCGCTGGAATCGGTAATTGAAATCTCCGAGCGATGCCCCCACAGCGACAAGCCGCCGACGACGCCGGCAACCCCGGTCCCAATGAAGCCGAAAACGGCGAAAATCACGAAGGCGCACACAAAGACGACAGCAGTGTAGCCGACTGCCTTTTCCTTGGTGGTTTTCATCAAGACCGGCAATCCTAGATACATCAGGTACACGGTGTACGCGAAAGCCAGCAAGCCCAAAATCCCCAGCAGCGGCACGAGGTGAAATATGCCGGCCAGCCATGCCGGGGTAAAAGAATACGCAGCCACTTTCAGCGCCTGCAGTTGATTCTTTTGGGCGCCAAAGCTGGGGGCGAGCGCATCGATTATCAAGGCCACCAAAAACACGCCCACCAGCCCGAGCACGTAGGAAAATACCGCCGCGACAAGAGAATGGACAATGCCGTACAGCGAAAAAAACCCGAAGCCTAAAAAGGAACCGCCGAGAAACATCGCCACTGGCCCGATAGCTGCCAGCAATACGATGTATTGCGTATAGAGTTGCGAGGTCGAGGTGGATTCCTGGTTGATGACTTCCCACTCGGCCTGCGGGGTCAGAATGATTTTCTTAGCGCGGTCTACCAGATTCATGATTTTCCTTTGTGAGTGAAATCGAACAGTGGCTAGGCAACTTGCTGAATCAACATCTGAGCCAAGAGGGTATACTTTTTTTCAACAAAAAGCATCCGTCAACGTGCAAAATCCAGGGCAATTGGATTATTTTCAAAACAACAATATTCCCTCTCCCGCAGGCGGGAGAGGGAGTATCCTTGCAATTTGATACATTGCGCGAGCGCCAGCGACTCAAGAATTTCCCATAGGAAAAACAACTTGAAAATGCGTCTTATTCCGGGAAATTGAAATGTCGGCGCGGCAGGGAATTGCGCCGGGATGTTGACTGTTGCAATCGCTACGCGGTCGGCGCGATTTGCTCCAAGCCGGCAAAAAATCCGGCGATGGCGCCGAGCGCGTTGCGGCGGCATGCGCATTCGTTGCGCGCGCCCGGCGGTTGCAGCGGCGCCGGCGGCATGCGGCAGACGGTGGTCTTGACGCCGCAGGCGATCAGCTTGGCGCCGTATTGCTCGGCCTCGTCGCGCAACGGATCGTCCTCGCCCGACAGGATCAAGGCCGGCGGCAAATTCTTCAAGCGGCTCGATTGCAGCGGCGACGCATACGGATGCGTGCGATCGGCCGCGTTGGGCAGGTAGCCGCGATAGGCTGCCGCGCAGGCATCGGCCACTTCCGCTTGCTCAAGCCCAGGCATCGCGCGCATCGAGCAGGTGGTCAAGCCCGGATCGAGCATCGGCATCACCAATATCTGGCCGGCCAATTCGGGGCCGCTGCGATCGCGCGCCATCAGCGTGGAAACCGCCGCCAGGTTCGCGCCTGCCTCGATGCCGGCGACGAATAATTGCTTGCCGCTCCAGCCGAGCTTGCCCTTGTTCTTTTTCGCCCACAGCAACACCGCATGCGCATCTTCGGCGGCAGCCGGGAAAGGACGCGCCGTCGCCAGCGTGTAATTGCTCGACAGCACCATCTGTTCAGGGTTGTTGCAAACGAGGTTGCGCAAAAACCCATCGGCGTCTTCCAGGCTGCCGCCGACAAAGCCGCCGCCATGGAAAAAAACGATCAAACTGTCGCGCTTGGCACTTGCCGTATCGGACGCATCGGACATATACAGGCGCGCCGCCAGCAAATCGGCTGCGCCGCGCACCTGCAACTCGCGGGTCTGTAACGACGATGCTGCCAACTCGACCATGCTCATTGGGTCATCGTCTGGGCATCGGACGCGGCGGGCGCCGGCTTGTTGAGACACAGCGGATTGCCGTGGTCGACAATCAAATGATTCAACGCATCGTAGCCGCTGGCGTCGACCCGCGCGCCAGCCGAATAGGCGTCGGTCGACAATATCCCAGCCATAGTCAGCAGGCCCAATACCAGTGCGCTGATGCCAATGATTCTATCGAGATAATTCATGACGACCTCCTATTTGCCTACCGAAATCTGCCTTTCTTGCTGCAGTACAGCAATCATAAACATGATCTACAATTAGATAAATAGCGCAAATTCGAATTTATTGTTCAAGATACAGAACAATAGGGAGATAGATGAATAAATTACAAGCAATGGAAGTATTTGTCCAAGTGGTCGATGCCGGCGGCTTCACGCGCGCAGCGGAAAACATGCAAATGCCCAAAGCGACCGTCTCGACCTTGATCCAATCTCTTGAAACAGCGCTGTCGGTCAAGTTGCTCAATCGCACCACGCGCCAAATCAACGTCACCGCCGACGGCGCTGCTTATTATGAACGATGTCTGCGCATCCTGTCGGACGTGCGCGAAGCGGAAGAATCGCTGTCGCACGCCCGTCAAAGCCCCAGCGGCCGGCTGCGCGTCGATGCCGGAACCGGCATGGCGAGCGGCATCATCATCCCCGCCTTGCCAGCCTTTTTCGACCGCTACCCAGACATCGTGCTAGACCTCGGTTGCAGCGACCGTCAAGTAGATTTGATCGAAGAAGGCATCGACTGCGCGGTGCGCGGCGGCAATCTGGCCGACTCCAGCCTGATCGCGCGGCGCGTCGGCGTCATCAATTTCGTCACCTGCGCCTCGCCCGGCTATATCGCCGAATTCGGCCTGCCGACACATCCGAGCGAGCTGGAACGGCATCGGTGTGTCAATTATTTTTCGTCGAAGACCGGCAAGACCTACAACTGGGACTTCACGCGCGGGGGCGAACGGATCGACCTGCCGATGCCAGGCAAAATTTCGCTCAACGATTCCAACGCCTATATCAGCGCCGGCCTGGCCGGACTCGGGGTGATGCAAATGGCCAGGTATACGCTCGAGCCTTATCTGGCCGATGGCCGCTTGCTGATGATCCTGGAAGACTGGCTGACCGACCCGCTGCCGATCCACGTCGTATACCCGCAAAACCGCCACCTGTCGGCCAAGGTGCGCGTGTTCGTCGAATGGATCGCCGAACTGTTCGCCGGTCTGCCGGAACTGCAACTCAAATCGGCGCTGCCGGCGCCAACTCGTCCACGTTGACGCGGCAAATTATGAAGACGGCGCGAAAGTCGCCAACAGCCGCGCGACCTCTTCGCGCAGCGCCGCCATGAAGCGCTCGACCAGCAAATTCCCCGGTCGATGCAAAGGCCGGACCGCATGCACGCGAAACGGAATCGGCATCGCCAGCGGGCGAATATGCAAACCGTGGCCGACGTGATCCCATGCGGTCAGCGGATTGACGATGCCCACGCCGATCCCCTGCCTTACCATCGAGCAAACCGAGACCGCGCTATGGGTTTCGACAATCAATCGCCGTTCCACCCCGCGCCGTCGGAACATCTCGTCGGCAAGCTGGCGATAAGGATCGTTCGGCGCCAGGCTGACGAAGCGCTGCCCGGCAAAGTCGTCCACATCGAGCACCTGGCGCGACAGCAGCGGATGACCGTCCGGCAGCACGCAAACCTCGTTGACCTCAAGCAAAAGGCTTTGCTCGGTGCCGGCGGGCGCGGTGTCTTGCTCGGTCAGTCCCAGATCGTAGCTTTGCGCGGCCAGCCATTCTTCCAGGAACGGCGAGTCTTGCGGAGTAATCGCCACGCTCACGCCCTCGTGCTGCGCCAGGAAGCGCGCGCACACGCTCGGCAGCAACACTTGCGAAAACACCGGCAGGCAAATCACCGAGATTTGTCCCTGCGCAAACTGCTTCAAGCGGCTGGCAACGCTGACCACCCGCTCCAGCCCGACATAGGATCGCTGCACTTCTTCGTACAGCGCCAATGCCTGCGCATTCGGTTGCAGGCGCCCGCGCACGCGGTCGAATAGCGCAATGCCAAGCAAGCTTTCCAGCCGCGCCAGCTCGCGGCTGACGGTCGGCTGCGACGTGAACAAAATCTGCGCAGCCGCCGTCACGCTGCCAGCGGTCATCAAGGCCCGGAAAACTTCGATATGGCGCAAGGTAATGTTCATACGGCATGACTATATCAAAAATGAATCAGTTATGCACAAAATAGCATTATATTGAATTGATAATTTGCGGGAGAATACCTTCCGACACCGGAATGTGATTCAAACTCTGTGGGAAATAGCCACTCAATGCGCAAAACCTCCGTCGTTCCCGCGAAGGCGGGAACCCATAGTGAGGTAGCACGAGCGGATTCCCTATGGATTCCCGCCTTCGCGGGAACGACGAAGGGCTTAAGAAAGTTCAGCTCAACTTTGAGTCCCCCGACACCACTAATTTCGATAAGAAAGACTCTCATGCAAGCAATCGATGCCGCGCGACTCAGCGCACTGGCGACCCAATACGGCACCCCGCTCTGGGTCTACGACGCTGCGTCGATCCGCCAGCGCATCGCCGACTTGCGCCAGTTCGACACCATCCGTTTCGCGCAAAAAGCCTGCTCGAATACGCATATCCTGCGCTTGATGCGCGAGCTTGGCGTCGCCGTCGACGCGGTATCGGTGGGCGAGATCGAGCGCGCGCTGCATGCAGGCTATACGACCGCAGGCGACGTATCGGGCATCGTCTTTACCGCCGACCTGATCGACCGTCCGACCTTGGCCAATGTCATCGAACACAAGATCCCCGTCAACGCCGGGTCGATCGACATGCTCGATCAATTGGGTGCGCAAGCGCCGGGGCATCCGGTCTGGCTGCGCATCAATCCCGGCTTCGGCCACGGCCATAGCCAAAAGACCAATACCGGCGGCGAGCAGAGCAAGCATGGCATCTGGCATGCCGATCTGCCCAAGGCCTTGGAGCGCATCCGCCGGCATCGCTTGCACTTGATCGGCATCCACATGCACATCGGCTCCGGCGTCGATTACGGCCATCTGGCGCAGGTGTGCGACGCGATGGCCAAACTGGTCATCGGCATGGGGCACGATATCGAGGCGCTTTCCGCCGGCGGCGGACTGTCGATCCCCTACCGCGCCGACGAAGCGCCAATCGACACCGCCCACTATTTCAGCCTGTGGGATGCCGCGCGCAAGCAGGTGGAAGCGCATCTGGGCCATCCGGTGCGCCTGGAAATCGAACCGGGCCGCTACCTGGTCGCGGAATCGGGCTCGCTGCTGGCGGAAGTGCGCGCGGTGAAGGACATGGGCGGCAATCGCTTCGTGCTGGTCGACGCCGGCTTCAACGACTTGATGCGCCCTGCCCTGTATGGCGCTTATCACGAGATGAGCACGATCCCGGCGGCGGGCAGCGAAGCCGCCGCGCGCCCATTGCGCGACGTGGTGGTGGCCGGGCCGCTGTGCGAATCGGGCGACGTCTTCACGCAGGAAGACGGCGGCACCGTCACCCAGCGCCGCTTGCCCGACCCGCAATTGGGCGACTTGATCGTCTTTCACGATACCGGCGCCTACGGCGCATCGATGTCGTCGAACTACAATAGCCGCCCGCTGACGGCGGAAGTATTGATCGATGGCGACACGGCGCGCTTGATCCGCCGTCGGCAAACCATAGCGGAATTGCTGGCCCTGGAAGAGTTTCCCCCATCCACCTGATGGCGGCGGATTGCGCAGGAAGCGACCACGCGCTTCTTGCATCCCCTTGAGACAAAGCTTTTGCCGGCTCCTCCGACGAATCTACATGCCGCCAAACAACATTCTTCAAGAGAAACGCTAAAAGCCTCTCAACACAGGCAGACACCCGTGCTATTGTGTCATTTGGACGTTGCCTCCACCTTGAAAAGGACAATCGTCATGAAAACTGTGCAACAAGAAGTCGATGAACGGACCAACCTGACCGGGTCGAACAAATTTGAGCTGCTCCTGTTCCGTCTGGGCGGCGACGAGAATGGCGAACATTCGGAGCTGTACGGCATCAACGTGTTCAAGATACGGGAAATCGTCGCGATGCCGCCGATCACTTCGGTGGCCGGTTCGCGTCCCTATATGATGGGCGTGGTCAATCTGCGCGGCATGATCATCCCCGTCATCGATCTGCCCGGCGTGGTCGGCTGCAAGCCGAAGACCGGCTTGAACATCATCCTGGTGACCGAATTTGCGCGCACCACGCAGGCGTTTGCGGTCGAATCGGTCGAAGAAATCGTGCGGCTCGACTGGAACCAGGTATTGTCGGCCGACGGCAGTTCCGGCGGCGGCATGGTCACCAGCATCGCCCGGCTCGACGGCGATACGGAATCGACCCGTTTGGCCCAGGTGTTGGACGTCGAACAAATCCTGCGCCAGATTACGCCGCCCAGCAAACCCGATGTCGATGAAGAAACCATCGGCCCGAAACTGAAAATCCACCCCGGCGCGGTGATCCTGGCTGCCGACGATTCGGGAACCGCGCGCTTGCTGATCGAAGAAGGCTTAACCGCGATGGGTGCGCCGTATATCATGACCAAGAGCGGCAAAGAGGCGTGGGAGCGTTTGCAGACGATCGGCGCCGCCGCCAAGGCCGAGGGCGCGAACATACTCGACAAGGTGGCACTGGTCTTGACCGACCTGGAAATGCCGGAAATGGACGGCTTCACCCTGACCCGCAAGATCAAGCAGGATTCGTACTTCCGCTCGATTCCGGTGGTGATCCACTCGTCCTTGTCCGGCTCGACCAATGAAGAACATGTCAAGAGCGTGGGTGCCGACGCCTATGTCGCGAAATTCGATGCGGAAGAACTGGCCGCAACCATCCGCAAGGCCTTGGGTGCATAGTACCCAAGGCTAAGGGATTAGCCCAAGTTCAAGCCCCACGCCAAGCGGCAAAGATCTGGTGGATTTCCGCTTCCGACTTCGCGCTTCCAAGTTGGTTTCGGAATTGCTCATTGGAAAGCATCTCGGCGACTTGGGCCAATATTTGCAAGTGCTGTTCGGTTGCTTCGACCGGCACCAGCAGCACAAAGCAATACGTGACCGGCTGGCCGTCGGGAGAATCGAATTCTATCGGCTTCCTGGGCCGCGCAAAGGCGGCAACGGCCTCGGTCAGCCCCTTGATGCGCGCGTGCGGAATCGCCACGCCCTGCCCGAGTCCGGTAGAACCAAGTTCCTCGCGTGCCTTCAAGCTCTTGACGACTTCGTTCGCAGCAATGCCGTAGCGCTTTTCCCAAAGGCTCCCGACCGCTTCAAACAGCGCCTGCTTGTTCAGCAATTCAACATCGAGCAACACATCGCTTTGCGAAAATAACGGTGCAGCAGAATTCATGCTAGTCCCCAACATCGATTGTACGGTTCCAGAAAAGCCGGCTTCGTCAAGAACCTGACGAGTCTGCAATTTTACCAGCGATTGCCATTTCGCTTGCTGCAATCGCTAGCGCGCCGCTTCGACTCTATCGTCACGATAAGATCGCCTCCGCGCCCTGGAATTCCCCGTGGTTTTGCCACGGGGAGTGAACCTTACCAGTGGAAAATCACGTCACCGGAAAGAATCGTTTCCGAAGTCTTGTTGGCTGCCAAACCTTCGTTCGAGTTACCGTTGAATGCCGCGGTACCGGCATGGTAGTAGGCAATTTCAGGACGCAATTCGATTTGCGGCGACAACCAGTGCTGCCAACCCAAAGCAAAGTTGTGGTACGTGGTCGGCGTGCCGGTGCGCTGGCCTTGCGGATCGCGGTAGATTTCCGGACGAATCGAGAAATTATTCAACGGATCCGGCGAATAATTCAAGTAGGCCGTGAAGCCGGTCGCCGTCGCCTTGCAGGTC
>JARLJG010000053.1 GCA_031291325.1 Burkholderiaceae bacterium | reverse complement strand
GGCAGCTTCCGGTAAGCCGCCAAAACTCATCATTGGCGCCATGATGCGTAAGCTTGTCCAAGTTGCCTACGGCGTCCTCAAATCGGGCAATTCTTTTAACCCAGCTTTGCAAAATGCTTGACGGGGATAACAGTATCTACCAAATGCCGGCGCTTGTAGCATGCCTGTATTGTCAACGCTGCGACAATACAGACAATTTGCGTAAACGTAAGTACCGTTCGTGTCCTAGACCTGCGGCAAAAGAAAGCGCCGCTCCCACGCGCTGATTTCGTGCAGATAGCTTTGGTATTCCAATTCCTTGACGGCGGTAAAGCCGGTCACGAAATCCGTGCCGAGCAAGCGCCGGGCTGAATCGCTTTTGACCATCTGTTCCAGCGCAATCAAGTGGCCGCGCGCCAGATCGTGCGCGTGATCGTAACCGTTGCCGACGATCGGCTCGGTCGGTGTCAAGCCTTCTTCGATGCCGGCCAGTCCGGCTGCCAGCGATGCCGCGATGGCGAGGTAGGGATTGGCGTCGGCTCCGGCAATGCGGTTTTCCACCCGCCGCGCTGCCGCGCCGCTGATCGGAATGCGCAAGCCCGCCGTGCGGTTGTCGTAGCCCCAGTGCATATTGATCGGCGCCTGGCTGCCGGTCACGAAGCGCCGGTAGGAGTTGACGAAGGGCGCGTAGATCAGCATCAGGTCCGGCAGGTAGGCTTGCAGGCCGCCGATGAATTGGCGGAAGCGCGCGCTTTCGCTGCCGTCTTCGTTGCTGAAGATATTCCGGCCCTGCTCGTCGACGATGCTTTGATGCAGGTGCATCGAGCTGCCCGGCTGGCCGGAGATCGGCTTGGCCATGAAGACCGCGTTGATGCCATGCTTGAGCGCAATCTCTTTGGCCGCATACTTGAACAGGAAGGCCTGGTCGGCCACCGCCAGCGCGTCGCCGTGCATCAGATTGATTTCGTACTGCGACATGCCGGTTTCGTGTATCCACGTATCGGACTGCACGCCGAGCACGTCGAGCGCGGCGCGGAATTCGTCCCAGAACGGCGCCAGTTCGTTGAGCATGTGCAGGCTATACGCCGAATGGCCCTGCTCGGCGCGGCCGCTGCGCGCAACCGGCGGCGTCAGCGCCAGATTCGGGTCGACGTTTTGCGCGGTCAGGTAAAACTCGATCTCGGGCGCCACCACCGGGGTCAGTCCCTTTTCCTGATAGCGCGCCAGAACATTTTTCAAAATCGCGCGCGACCCAAACTTGCAAGGCGTGCCGTCGAGTTCCACGCAATCGTGGATCGCCATCGCGCGCGGCACGCTGGCCCACGGCGCCGGCTTGAGCGTGGCGTAATCTGGAACCAGGCGGATATCGGGGTCGGCGTCCGGGAAGATCGGGTCGTACGAATAGTCGCCGGTGACCGCCTGCATCGGGATCGCCTGGGCGATGCGCAACTCGGCCCCGGCGGCAAAGCTGTGCACCGGCATCAGCTTGCCGCGCGGGTAGCCGGAGATATCGGCAAACAGGCATTCGACCTGTTGCGCGCGGCGCTGTTCAAAGAAGGCTTTGAGCGCGTCGGCGCCGGGATAGTCCTTGGTAAATGCCTTTGAATTGCTCAAACGTCTCTCCTGCCCACTTGTTGAATTTAACGATGCGATGGGAAGCTGAATACGGCTCCCTCGCGCACGCCGGCGGACGGCCAGCGCTGGGTGATGGTTTTGCGCTTGGTATAGAAACGCACGCCATCCGGCCCATAGGCCGACAGGTCGCCGAACAGCGAGCGTTTCCAACCGCCGAACGAATGATACGCGACCGGCACCGGCAGCGGCACGTTGACGCCGACCATGCCGACCTGGATATTGTCGGTGAAGTAGCGCGCCGCTTCGCCGTCGCGCGTGAAAATGCAGGTGCCGTTGCCATATTCGTGGGCGTCGATCAAGTCCATCGCTTCCTGCAAGCTCGCCACGCGCACCACACCCAGCACCGGGCCGAAGATTTCTTCCTGATAAATCTTCATGCCGGGCTTGACGTGGTCGAACAGGCAGGCGCCGAGGAAATAGCCGTCCCCCGCCACCTTGGTTTCACGCCCATCGACCACCAGGGTCGCGCCTTCGCGTATGCCCTGCTCGACATAGCCACGCACTTTGTCGCAATGCTCGCGGGTAATCAGCGGGCCCATGTCGATGCCGGCGTCTATGCCGGGGCCGACCTTGATCTTGGCGATTTCCGCCTTCAGGCTGGCGACTACCGCATCGGCGGTGGCGTCGCCGACCGCAACCACCAGCGGGATCGCCATGCAGCGTTCACCGCAGGAGCCGAAAGCCGCGCCGATCAGCGCTGTGACCGCATTGGCGATGTCGGCGTCCGGCATTACCACCGCATGGTTCTTGGCGCCGCCCAATGCCTGCACGCGCTTGCCCTGCGCGGTGCCGGTCTGATAGATATATTGCGCAATCGGTGTCGAGCCGACGAAGCTGACCGCTTGCACGCGGGCATCGGTGAGCAAGGTGTCGACCGCTTCCTTGTCGCCGTTGACCACGTTCAAGACGCCCGGCGGCAAGCCCGCTTCCAGCGCCAGTTCGGCAATCAGCAGCGACGCCGATGGATCGCGCTCCGACGGTTTCAACACAAAGGTATTGCCGCAAGCGACGGCAATCGGCCACATCCATAGCGGCACCATCGCCGGGAAGTTGAACGGCGTAATGCCGGCGACCACGCCCAGGGGCTGGAATTCGCTCCAGCTATCGATGGCCGGGCCGACGTTCTTGCTATGTTCGCCCTTCAGCAATTCCGGCGCATAGCTGGCGAACTCGACGTTCTCGATGCCGCGTTGCAGCTCGCCCAGCGCATCGCTCAGTACCTTGCCGTGTTCGGCGGTGATGAGTTGGCACAGTTTGTCGGCGTTCGCTTCCAGCAATTGCTTGAGTTTGTTCATCACCTGCGCGCGCCGCGCCGGCTGGGTATTGCGCCAGGCCGGAAAGGCCGCCTGCGCGGCGGCGATGGCGGCTTCGACGCTAGCCTTGTCGGCTAGCGCAACGCGCTTTTCGGCAATCCCGGTTGCCGGGTTGTAGACGTTTTGCGAGCGGCTGCCGCCGTCCGCGTGACGACCGTTGATGAAATGGCCGATGATGGGTGTGGATGACATGGTCGTATATTCCAAATTAAGTGCTATGCAGTTTCCTGGATGGCGTCGCCCAACGCGCTAATCAGGCTGTCGATTTCGGCTTCGCTGGCAATGAAGGGCGGCGCCAATTGGATCGTGTCGCCACCGTAACGCACATAATAGCCCTTCTTCCAGCAGCGCATCGCAATCTCGTACGGGCGGCGTGCCGGTTCGCCGGGAAGCGCGTCGAAGGTCAAACCTGCCGCCAGGCCGAAGTTGCGGATATCGGTGATGTGCTTGCTACCTTTGAGGCTATGCACAGCATTTTCGAAATAAGGCGCCAGCGCCTGCACCCGTTCGATCGCGTTTTCCTTGACCAGCAGGTCAAGCGCCGCCACCCCTGCTGCACAGGCGATCGGATGCGCGGAGTAGGTGTAGCCGTGGGGGAATTCCAACATGTATTCCGGCCCGCCGGCAGCCATGAAGGTATCGTAGATTTCCTTCTTGGCGATTACGCCGCCCAGCGGTTGCGTGCCATTTGTCACTTGCTTGGCGAAGGTCATGATGTCGGGCACCACGCCGAAGACATCGGCTCCGGTGTAGCCGCCAGCGCGGCCAAAGCCGGTAATCACTTCGTCGAAAATCAGCAGGATGTTGTGCGCATCGCAAATCTCGCGCAGGCGCTTCAGGTAGCCCTGCGGCGGAATCAGCACGCCGGCGGAACCGGAAAACGGTTCGACGATCACTGCCGCGATATTCGAGGCGTCGTGCATCGCGATCAAGTCCAGCAAGCCGTTCGCCAATTCTGCGCCTTCCGCCGGCATGCCGCGCGTGTACGCATTTTTCTTCAACACGGTGTGCGCCAGATGATCGGCTTCGATGCCCTGGCCGAACATCTTGCGGTTGGCGACCAGGCCGCCGACCGAGATGCCGCCGTAGTTGACGCCGTGATAGCCTTTTTCGCGGCCGATAAAGCGCGTCTTGCCGGCCTGCCCCTTGGTGCGCCAGTAGGCGCGCGCCATCTTCAGCGCAGTCTCGACTGCCTCCGACCCGGAACCGGCGAAAAACACGTAATCGAGTCCGGCGGGAGTCAGTTCCTTGATCTTGTTGGCCAACTCGAATGCCTGCGGGTGACCGAACTGGAATGCCGGCGAATAATCGAGCGCCGCCGCCTGGCGACCGATCGCTTCGGCAATTTCGCTGCGGCCATGACCCAGCCCGCTGCACCACAGGCCGGACAAGCCGTCGAAAATCTGCCGCCCGTCGGCGTCGGTGTAATAGCAGCCCTTGGCGCCGACGATCATGCGCGGGTTGGCCTTGAAATTGCGATTGCCGGTAAACGGCATCCAATACGCATCCAGCCAGGCCGCATCGCTGCGCGTCGCGGGGCTATTGCTGTCTTTCATATCCGTCAAATTCATGTCGATCTCCCACTGAAATTACGAGTTGCCAACGATTCTAGGCGTCGTTATTACTCCCATAAATGATTTGTTTGAAATGTTTGGTTGGCAAATTGTGAAAGTAAAGCAAATTGCGGTCTTTTGCACACAAGATTCTTCCGAGAACGAATCTTGCTTTCGATTTGCACTTGAATCGATAAAGCGGATCCATTAAAATGAATAAATTGGATCTTTTATGGTTCCGCATTAATTGTCACAATGAATCACAAGATTAAAGCCGGATCGCATCCGCAGTCCAGGCATAACCAAGCCACGAGGAAAACCGATGCTCTTGAACATAGATAACAAGCTGACCGACTCTTATTACGAAGCCAGCGTCAAGCGGTCGGCGGCATCGCCCGCGCTGGCCGGCGACTTGCAAGTCGACGTGTGCGTGGTCGGCGGTGGCTTGGCGGGGATTTCGGCGGCGCTGGAATTGGCCGAGCGCGGTTATTCTGTCGCGCTGCTGGAAGCGAACAAGGTGGGTTGGGGCGCATCGGGGCGCAACGGCGGGCAGGCCCTGGTGGGCTTTGCCGGCGACGATGCGGTCGAGTCGCAATTGCCGGCCGACGACGCGCGGCGCGCCTGGCAACTCACGGTGGAGGGCTTGCAATTGCTGCGGCAGCGGATGGAGAAGCATGCCATCGACTGCGATTTCGTCCCCGGTTATATGAGCGTGGCGGTCAATCGCGGCAAGGGGCAGAGCTTGTCGGCCTGGGTCGAGCATATCGCGCGCGCCTACGACTACAAGATGGAACAGATCCCGGCTGCGGATATCGGCAATTGGATTGCCAGCGAACGCTTTCATTCCGGCGCCTACGATGCCAATTCCGGCCATCTGCATCCGCTCAAATATTGCCTCGGCCTGGCTGCCGCCGCGCGCGCTGCCGGCGTGCAGATTTTCGAGGACTCGCCGGTGCAGCAACTCGTGCGCGGCGACAAGCCGCTGATTAAAACCGCCGGCGGCAGCGTGCGCTGCAGCTACGCGGTGTTGGCGGGCAATGTCTACCTGGGTGAATACGGCAAAGACGTGGCGCCGGAATTGTCGTCGCGCATCATGCCGGTCGGCACCTATATCGTCGCCACCGAGCCGATGGGCAAGGAGCGCGCCGATGCGTTGATCAAGCACCGCAGCGCGGTGTGCGACACCAATTTCGTGCTCGATTATTTCCGCCTGACCGCCGATCACCGCATGTTGTTCGGCGGGCGCGTCAGCTACAGCACGGCGACGCCGCCCAATTTGGCGGCCAGCATGCGGGCGCGCATGCTGAAGGTATTCCCGCAACTGGCGGATCTGCCGATGGCGCAGGCGTGGGGCGGATTTGTCGACATCACGATGAACCGCGCGCCAGACTTCGGCAGCCTCGGCAACAATATCTTTTACATGCAAGGGTTTTCCGGGCACGGGCTGGTATTGACCGGCATGGCCGGCAAGCTGGCCGCCGAAGCCATTGCCGGTCAAGCGGAGCGCTTCGATCTGCTGGCGCGCCTGAATCACCATCCGTTTCCCGGCGGCGCGTTGATGCGCACACCGGCGCTGGTGTTGGGGATGTTGTACTACCAACTGAAGGACTTATTCTAGTGTAGTGCTTCGCAATTGATGAAACAAAATAAGCGAGTCTTTTCGCGCCATGCGTCGTTGCAAATCCTCGCGATAGTTCACTATCGCTCCGGTGTGCGCCTAGCCTGACGCAAAAATCCATCGCTTCTTTTGCTCCACCAATTACGAAGCACTACACTAGTCGGCTACCCAGGACGCACAGCAAATCAAGCGCCACGTGCGCGGCGGCCAGGGCCGTGATTTCGCTGTGGTCGAACGGCGGCGACACTTCCACCACGTCCATCCCGACCAGGTTGGCCGGCCCCATGCCGCGCACGATCGCCAGCGCCTGCGCGGAACTCAAGCCGCCCGCAACCGGCGTGCCGGTGCCGGGCGCGCAAGCCGGGTCCAGGCAATCGATATCGAAGGTGAGATAAGTCGGCCGCTCGCCGACGATGGACAGAATTTTCTCGACTGCCGCCGCCGCGCCGTGCGCATGCACCCATGCGGCGTCGAGGATGTTGACGCCCATGTAATCGTCGTTCCAGGTGCGTATCCCAACCTGCACCGAGGTGGCGGGATCGATCAAGCCATCCTTGACCGCCTTGTAAAACATGGTGCCGTGGTTGAGCGAGTCGTTGCTGTCGTCGGGCCAGGTGTCGCAGTGGGCGTCGAAATGAATCAGCGATAGCGGTTTGCCATATTTTTCCGCATGCGCAATCAATAGCGGATAACTGATGTAATGGTCGCCGCCCAGGGTCAGCATCTTGGCGTCGCTGGCCAAAATGGTGCGCGCGTGCTCCACGATGGACTCTTTGATCGTGTGCGGATTGTGGGCGTCGAACCAGCAATCTCCGTAGTCGATGACGGCCAGGCGCTCGAACGGATCGAAACCCCACGGATACGGTTTCAGCTCTGCCAACTGCACGCTGGCGGCGCGGATAGCCGCCGGCCCCAAGCGCGCGCCGGGACGGAAAGTGGTCGCCAGATCGAGCGGGATGCCGGATACCGCGATGTCGACGCCGGCCAGCTCGCGCGTATAGTTGCGCCGCAGGAAGCTTAACGCGCCGGAATAGGTATTCTCGATACCGCTGCCATACAGGGATTTGCGTCGAAACGCGCCGTCACCGTTCATCGAATCTCCCCCTCATTTTCTGACCGCCGAGCGGATCACATTGGTCAACAATTTACCGTAATACGCTATTTTTCCCGGCGCCACATACGCATAGCCGACCAGCAAGCCACGGCGCGCCGGTTGCGCTGCATAATAGGTCGAGAGCGCCATGACCTCGATTCCCGATTCGGCGGCCAGCCGCGCCACGGCGACATCGTCGACATGGCTCGGCAATTCCACCACCAGATGCAGGCCCGATTCTTCACCCGAGATGGCGATGCCGTCGCCCATTTGCGCGACCAGGGTCTTGCACAGCAATTCGCGCTTGGCCCCATACGCTTGGCGGATTTTGCGGATATGGGTGGCAAAATGCCCGAGCGCGATGAAATCGGCCAACGCCGCCTGCACCGTCATCTGGCCCGGCCTTTGCAAATCGTACAACGCAGTCTTGAACGGTCGAACCAGGGCCGGAGGCACCACCAGGTAGCCGACCTTGATGCCGGGATAGAGAATCTTGGAAAAAGTGCCCATGTAGACTACGCGGCCATAGGGATCCAATCCCTGCAGCGAAGCCAGCGGCCGGCCGGTGTAACGGAACTCGCTGTCGTAATCGTCTTCCAAAATCCATGCGCGTTTGGCGGCGGCAATATCGAGCAGCTTGCGGCGGCGCGCCAGCGTCATCACCGCGCCGGTCGGGTATTGATGCGAGGGTGTGACATAAATGAGACGCGGGGCGGTCGCCAGGTCGCGCTCGTTCGGGGCGATGCCTTTGGCGTCGACCGCCACCGGATGCAATAGCAGGTCGCGCGACTCGAACACGCGCCGCGCCGCCCAGTAGCAGGGATCCTCGACCCAGGCGGTATCGCCGGCGTCGGTCAGCATGTGCGCGCACAAGTCGAGCGACTGTTGCGTGCCCGACGTAATCATGACTTGTTCCACCGAAACATTGACAGAGCGCGAAGCGCGCAGATACTCTGCAATGGCACTCCGCAGCGGCAGGTAGCCGCCCGCCAGACCGTAATCGAGCAGTTCCGGGCGGGCGTCGCGCCACACACGGTTTTGGATGCGCTGCCACAGCTTCAACGGGAAAATGGAAAAGTCGGGGTCGCCCGGAGCGAACGGTTGAATCTCGAAGCGCGCGCCCGCAGCATAGGCGGTCGATTTGCTGCCGCGCGCGGAAAGGTTTGCTGCATCGCCGCACGACGTTGAAGGCTGATTCGCAATCGGCGGTTCGCTAACAGCAAGCGTGGAAAGCGGATTTTCAGGCAAGCTGGCCGAAATATACGTGCCGCTGCCGAGAGCGGATGAAACGTAGCCTTCGGCAGCGAGCTGCTTGAATGCGGCGATGACGGTGTTGCGCGCAATGCCGAGATCGCTGGCGATGGCGCGGGTCGACGGCAGCTTGTTGCCGGCCGCAAGTTGTTGCGTCAGGATCGCGGCACGAACCGCCTCATACAGGCGGCGCTGTTGCGACAGATGGGGATGGAAGTCCGCTTGCCCCAGTGTTGTGTTCAGAATTCGCGATGCGGACATGGAAAATTCGCCATTCAAATAAGTGGTGCCATCAACATTATTAAAGTGGAGCTATAAACGATACCAAATACCACTTAAGCTAGGATCGAACCAGTCGTCATAGGCACGTTATGTGCTTATTATATCTGTCAAGTGGTGCATCGCAACAAGAATTTTCGCACTAAATTGGTTCCAAAAGGAAAAGTTGCACTATTTTAAGTCGGCGGGTGGAAATTTTGGGGCGAACGTCCATTCCCGCCTGCAGCAGGTTTGAAATTCATTTGGGTTGCTGCGCCAAAATAAAGGATTCGGCGCGGCGTTGCGGTTCTTGCGTGCGGTTCGTTTTCAAAGAAGTCAAAAAGAAGTGAGACGAAACGAACATTACATCGGTTATTTATGGAGGTTACTATGGGCAGTAATAAGAAAATAACATTTGATTGTGCGATTGCAACGGCATCGACGATCCTGGTGGCATCCGCATGGGCGCAGCAGTTGCCGCCCGCTGCAGATAACACCGGCGCGGCGACCGTCAACGATTCCGGCGCCAAGCCCAAGCAGGCGGCGTCGACCGCTTCCAAGAGCTCGGCAGCATCGGATGAGATCCAAACGATTACCGTGACCGCGCAAAAACGCAAGGAAGACCCGAACAAGGTGGCCATGAGCATCACCGCAGTAAGCGGCGCCGACCTGCAGGCCGAGCATGTCACCGACTTCACCGACCTGACGCGTGCGGTGCCGAACATCTCCTTTACCGCTGGCAGCGGCAACGGCGGCGCGGGGCCCGGCACGGAAAACATCGAAGTGCGCGGCATCAGCTCCTCGGCTGGCGCTGCCACGGTGGGCGTGTACCTGGACGACGTGTCCATCACGGTCGGCAATACGTACAGCATGGGCACGGTGGAGCCGAAGTTTTTCGACATCGATCGCGTCGAAGTGTTGCGCGGCCCCCAAGGCACGCTGTACGGCGCCAGTTCGATGGGCGGCACCATCAAGTTCATCGCCAACCAGCCGGATCTGAAAGAAAATGAATTCGACACCTATTCCGAGGTGTCCAATACCAAGGGCGGCAGCATGAATTACTCGGCCAATTCGGTCGGTAACATTGTGCTGAAAGAAGATGAGCTGGCACTGCGCATCGGCGTCCAGACCGAACATCAGGGCGGTTATATCGATCAAGTCGATGGCAACGGAAATGTCATCTCCAACAATATCAACAAGATCGACGATAACGAATTGCGCCTGGCTTTGAAATGGAAGCCGACCCGCGATCTGACGATTACGCCGTCCGTCTATTACCAAAAGCTTGACGCGCACGACATCGGCGCGTTTACCGTCAATCCTCCGTTACCCTTGTACGAGGCCCAAAAGCCGGTGCGCGAGTCCTCGACCGACGTCTTGCTGGTGCCAAGTCTTACGGTTGGCTATAGCTTCGACAGCTTTGACATCACATCGGTCACCAGCTATTTCCAACGCAAATTCGACCGCATTCAGAATGGGACGCAGTACAACAGCGCTTCGCTGGCGAGTAACATCCTATCGACAGCTCCGGACGGCTTGGCGGCGGCGATCTCAAACTTGCCCTCGGCAGTGTTCCTTGATAATCAAGTGCGTCAATTTTCGCAGGAACTCCGGGTCGCTTCGAAAGCATATGACCCCAAAGTTTCTCCCTGGACTTGGGTCGCCGGGGGGTACGTGTCGGAGCAGCACACGAATATCGTCGAAAACGATCCGATCTACGGCGTCAACGCCATTTTTGCACAGTACAGCGTCAATCCGGCTACCCCGATCACCCAGGCCAACCCTTCTACTGTGTTCACATATTCAGGCGTCCTCCCGAACGACAATTCGTATTATGGGATATTCCACTATTATGAGCGGCAGACCTCGGTGTTTGGCGAGGTGAATTACTACTTCGCGCCGACGTTTCATGCCACGGTCGGGGCGCGCTTCCTGAAGGCGACCGATACGCTCGATCAACAAAATGGCGATTACCTGGCCGGCGCCGGCGATGTCGGAAGTGGATCGCAAAGCTCGACTGCCTTCACGCCAAAATACGCGCTGACCTGGGAAGTCGACCCAACCGACACGGTCTATACGAGTCTGGCAAAAGGCTTCCGTCTGGGCGGTGCCAATACCTACGTTCCGCCGATAACTTGTGCAGGCGACCTGGCCAATATCGGCCTTACCGCTGCGCCCGGAACCTACAAGTCGGACAGCCTGTGGAGCTACGAGATCGGCAACAAGTCGCGTTTTTTCAACAATCATCTATCCATCAATGCCGACGCCTTTTACGTCAAATGGAGCGATATCCAGCAGCAGGTATACCTGCCAAATTGCACTTACACGTTTGACCAAAATGCAGGGGACGCGACAGCCAAAGGTTTCGAAGTCGAAATCAAGGCCAAGCCAATGCCTGGCTTGACGTTGAGCGCGGCGGGCGGATACACCAAGGCGGTCTTGACCAACAGTGTCGGTGATTCCAGCGGCGTGAAAGGCGCGGTGGCCGGTGCAGAAATCGAAGGGGTGCCGAAATTCAACGCCACCGCTTCCGCACAATACAATTTCAGTGTTGGCGACAAGAGTGCCTTCGTTCTCGGCGGCGTCCAATGGGTCGGCAGCAGCCACGGTTCCCTGGATCCGACTCAACAAGACTACATTCGTCCGCAATACTACACGGTCAATTTCAGCACCGGGATTTCCTTCGATCATGCGGACTTGACGTTCTTCATCAAGAATGCGCTCGACAACAATACGATTATCCAGCACCCGCAGGTTGCTTCGATCGTCGAAGGTTATCGGGTGTTCCCGCGTAGTATCGGCTTGAGTCTCGCGACCAAGTTCTAGCAAAATTTGTGTGGGTTCCGAGCGCGTACCGCGGTAGTGCGCTCGGATCGCATAGAAGCGGGTTTTTGCCGGAAATTGTAAATTGATTTCGCCTTGCGAAGTGGCTCTATCGATATTGATAAAGTGTGACTAGCAAATATACCAAATCCAGAATATGCTTTGCGCTATGGAAATATTCATAGCTAAATGGCGGAATTGGCGTATATTTTAGGTGGTGTATCGGAATAAAGTTTTATTGAATAAATTGGCTCTATCGGCAGGAAATGTTTTCATTTCAAGTCGGAGTCGCGTCCAGAAAGGCCAGCCCGAATTTTTCGGACGGCCGAGAAGCAAACGTGAATAAGATCATGCAACGACCTATCGTAATCGTCCCATCTTGCGTTAAAGATATCGGCTTTCATCCCTATTTCGTCACCCAGGTGAAATATGTCGATGCAGTCACCCTCGGCGCCGCGTGCATGCCGCTGGTGCTGCCGGCTATCGCCGAGGCGATGGACCTGGAAGCGGTGCTGCGCATCGCCGACGGCGTGATGCTGACCGGCTCGCCATCCAACGTCCACCCCAGTCATTTCGGCCAGGAAGTGCATAACCCGGCCTTGCCGCTGGACCCCGCGCGCGATGCCACCACCTTGCCTCTGATTCGGGCTGCAGTGGAACGTGGCATCCCGTTGTTGTCGGTTTGCCGGGGCGCGCAGGAAATCAACGTCGCGCTTGGCGGCAGCCTGCATCAAGCCGTGCATGAGGTGGACGGCATGATGGATCACCGCGACGATTCGAGCAAGCCGCCGGACGAACAATATGCGCCCGCGCACCCGGTGCGAATTGTCGCCGGCGGACGCCTCGCGCAAAACCTCGGCGGCGCCGGCGACATCATGGTCAATTCGCTGCATGGCCAAGGCATCGACCGGCTGGCCGATGGCTTGCAAGTCGAGGCACGCGCCGAAGACGGCCTGGTCGAAGCGTATAGCGTGCAAGGCGCCGCCGGCTTTACGCTGGCAGTGCAATGGCATCCCGAATGGCGGGTCACCGAGAACCCGGATTCGATGAAGATTTTCGGCGCGTTCGGCGCGGCTTGCCGCGCCTATCGGGCCAGCAGACAGGGAGGCGCGCATGGAAATAGTTGAAATAGCGGTTGAGATACTGGCGCTGCACGTTCCGTAGCTGGCGTCACGCCTGGCACTGACGTCAACGGAAATTTTCATGGCATCCATGCGTTGGAGTGCCATGTAACGCAAGTATTCGCAAATAATCGCAAGTAATCGCAAGTAAAAAAACGAGAGAAAACATCATGTCATTACGCAATAATTTTACCTACAGCGACATGGATTTGTGGCTGAATGAAAAACGTGTCACCGAAATCGAATGTCTGGTGCCGGACTTGACCGGCGTTGCGCGCGGCAAAATCCTGCCGCGCGGCAAATTCACCGAAGAGCGCGGCATGCGCATGCCCGAAGCGGTGCTGGGCATGACCGTCACCGGCAATTATCCGACCAACGACACCGCTTACGACCGCGCCATCTCGGCCACCGACCGCGACATGATTTTGCGCGCCGATCCGAATACCATCACGCTGGTGCCCTGGGCGATCGACCCGACTGCGCAGGTGATCCACGATTGCTATTTCGCCGATGGCACGCTGGTCGATTTCGCGCCGCGCTCGGTGTTGCGCCGCGTGCTGGAACTGTACGCCGAAAAAGGCTGGTCGCCGATCGTTGCGCCCGAGCTGGAGTTCTATCTGACCGCCAAAAATACCGACCCGGACCTGCCTTTGCGCCCGCCGGTCGGACGCAGTGGACGGGCTGAAACCAGCCGCCAGATCTACAGCATCGACGCGGTCAACGAATTCGATCCGCTGTTTGAAGACATCTACGATTATTGCGAACTGATGCAACTCGATGTCGACACGCTGATCCACGAAATCGGCGCCGGCCAGATGGAAATCAACTTCTTGCACGGCGAGCCGCTGGCACTGGCCGACAAGGTATTCTTCTTCAAGCGCACCTTGCGCGAAGCGGCCTTGAAGCACGATATGTATGCGACCTTCATGGCCAAGCCGATGACCGGCGAGCCGGGTTCCGCCATGCACATCCACCAGAGCGTGGTCGACAGCAAGACCGGCAAGAATATTTTCAGCAAGGACGACGGCACCGCTTCGGTCGCCTTCACCCACTACATCGGCGGCTTGCAGCGCTATATGCCGGCGGCAATGGCATTGGTCGCGCCGTACGTCAATTCCTACCGCCGCATCGTGCGCCATACCGCCGCGCCGATCAATATCCAGTGGGGGCGCGACAACCGCACCGTCGGTTTCCGCGTGCCGGAATCCGGTCCGCAGGACCGGCGCGTCGAAAACCGCGTGGTTGGCGCCGACGCCAATCCCTATCTGGCATTGGCAGTGACGCTGGCCTGCGGCTATCTCGGCATGACCGAACATCTGGAGCCGACCGCGATCACCACCGCCAGCGCCTACGATCTCGACTACCAGTTGCCGCAAAGCCTGTCGGAAGCCTTGTCCGGTTTGCGCGCCGAAAAGCACCTGCGCAGTGTGCTCGGCGATCGTTTTATCGATGTCTACGCGGCGATCAAGGATTTGGAGCATCAGGAGTTCATGACCGTCATCAGCCCGTGGGAGCGCGAGCATTTGTTATTGCACGTGTAAACAACCGCCCGTCCTGCCGCTGCGGCAGGATAGCCAAAACCGATAACGATGGACGTGCGCCGTTTGCAGCGCCGCACGTCCCACAGACTTGAAAGCCGATCATGCAACCGACACCTTTTACCCCTGCGACTATCGTCGTCCCCGCCGCCGGCCGCCGCCAAGCCGCCGTCGACACGCGCGCGATCCAACAAATCGACAGCGCCCACTACCTGCATCCGTTTACCGATTTCAAATCGCTGAACGCCCAAGGCGCCCGCGTCATCGTCAAGGGCGACGGCATCTATATCTGGGATTCGGAAGGCAAGCGCCTGATCGACGGCATGTCCGGCCTGTGGTGCGTGAATGCCGGTTACGGCCGCGCCAGCATTGCCGATGCAGTCCATGCGCAAATGCAGGAATTGCCGTTCTATAACAGCTTCTTCCAGACCACCAATGCGCCGGCAGCACAATTGGCCGCCAAGCTGGCCGCCATCTCGCCGCCGCAATTCAAGCACGTATTTTTCACTTGTTCCGGGTCCGAAGGCAACGACACCAACGTGCGCATGGTGCGCCGCTATTGGGATTTGCAAGGCTGCCCGGAACGGCATGTCATCATCAGCCGCAAGAACGCCTATCACGGCAGCACCATGGCCGGCGCATCGCTAAGCGGCATGTCCTACATGCATGAACAAGGCGGGCTGCCGATTCCCGGCATCGTCCATATCGACCAACCGTACTATCTGGAAAACGGCAAGGGCATGACGCCGGACGAGTTCGGCGTGAAGGCGGCATCCTGGCTGGAAACGAAAATCCTCGAAGTCGGCGCCGACAAGGTCGCCGCCTTCATCGGCGAGCCGATCCAGGGCGCCGGCGGCGTCATCATCCCGCCCGCCACTTACTGGCCGGAAATCCAGCGCATCTGCGACAAGTACGGCATCTTGCTGATTGCCGACGAAGTGATCTGCGGTTTCGGTCGACTCGGCCATTGGTTCGGCAGCGAATATTTCGGCATCAAGCCGGATCTGATGACCTTTGCCAAGGGCGTCACTTCCGGCTACGTGCCGCTGGGCGGCGTGCTGGTCGGCGACAAGGTGGCCGACGTGCTGATCGAAAAAGGCGGCGACTTCAACCACGGCTTCACCTACTCCGGGCACCCGGTCGCGTGCGCGGCCGCGCTGGAAAATCTGCGCATCCTGGAATCCGAGAAGCTGGTCGACAAAGTGCGCGAAGATACCGGCCCGTATTTGAAGCAGGTTTTCGAAAAGCTGATCGAGCATCCATTGGTCGGCATGGCCGAAACCATCGGCTTTACCGCCGGGTTGGTGCTGGTCAAGAAGAAAGCGAACAATGTGCACGATTGCGAGTTCTTCCCCTCCGAACTGGATGTCGGCATGGTGTGCCGGGGCCACATGTTCGGCAACGGCATGATTATGCGCGCAGTCGGCAATCGCATGATTATCGCGCCGCCACTGGTGATGACGCGGGCGCAAATCGACGAAATGGTGGCATTGATCAAGTATTGCCTTGATGCTACGCTAAAGGATTTGCAGACGCGCGGATGGATGTGAGCGGGGATGCAATGGTGGGGAGAAGCGGAGTGACGGTGGGCCGACAAAAAAATAGAACGGGAATCTGCCTGAGAATGCTGGGCGCTTGCGCGCTCGGCATTCTTTTGCTGGGTTGCACGCAGTCGGCTGCGGACAGGGAAAAAGAACAGAAAGTCCTCAATATCTATAGCTGGTCCGACTATATCGGCGAGACCACGATCCAGGATTTCGAAAAAGAGACCGGCATCACGGTGCGTTTCGATACCTACGATGCGAATGAAACCCTGCACGCAAAACTGCTGGCGCGACACACCGGCTACGACATCGTGGTGCCATCGGTGCATTGGGCGAAAATCCAGCTTGAGGGCGGCCTGTTCAAGAAGCTCGACAAGAGCCAGATTCCCAACCTGGCAAATGTCGATCCTTACGTGTTGAAGATGTTGTCCACGCTGGACCCGAACAACGATCACCTGGCGCCGTGGCTATGGGGCATCACCACGCTTGGCATCAACGTCGACCAGGTCAAGGCGGCGCTCGGCAACATGCCGATGCCCGACGATTCCTGGGATCTGTTGTTCAAGCCGAAATATGCAGAGCGGCTCAAGTCGTGTGGGATCTCGGTGCTCGATTCGGGCGACGAGATGTTCCCGGCGGCGCTGCACTACTTGGGGCGACCGCCCTACAGCAAGCAGCCGTCCGACTACGTGGATGCCGGCAAGTTGCTGGCCGCGATTCGCCCTTCGATCACGCTGTTTTCGTCGTCCGGTTATATCAACGATCTCGCCAACGGTTCGCTGTGCATGGCCGTCGGCTATAACGGCGACATCGGCATTGCCGCGCAGCGCGCGAAGGAAGCGAAGAACGGCCAGCATATCGAAATCCTGCTGCCCAAAAGCGGCAATCTGCTGTTCTTCGACGCGATGGCGATCCCGTCCGACGCCGAACACGTGGAAAACGCGTACAAATGGATCAACTACATCTATCGCCCGGAAGTGCAGGCCGGTATCGTCAACAAGGTGTTCTACGACAATCCGGTGCGCGCCGCCGACAAATACATCAATCCCGAGGTCAGGGCGAACAAGGCGGTATTCCTGGAAGGCGACGTTCTCGCCAGGATGGCGCCGCCCGATGCAGTCAGCAACGACATCCGGCGCCTGCGCACGCGGCTGTATACAACCTTCAAGACCGGTCTTTGAAACAAATTATGGAGAATAGCGCCCGATGCAACCCTCAGTATCAAGATTGGCTGGAGAGAACGGCATGAGCGACGCAAGTTATCTGCGCATCCATCGCCTCAACAAGGATTTCGACGGTGTCGCGGCAGTCGACGATGTCACCGTCGATATCCAAAAAGGCGAAATCTTTGCGCTGCTGGGCTCCTCGGGATGCGGCAAATCGACCTTGTTGCGCATGTTGGCCGGGTTTGAAACGCCAAGCAGCGGCAGCATCGATCTGGGCGGCATCGAAATTTCCAAGATGCCGCCGTATGAGCGGCCGATCAACATGATGTTTCAGTCGTATGCGTTGTTCCCGCACATGACTGTGTGGGAAAACATCGCCTTCGGCCTCAAGCGGCAAAAACTCGACAAGCAGAAGATCACCGAGCAGGTCGAGCGCATGCTGGGGCTGGTGCAGCTCAAACCGTATGCCAAGCGCAAGCCACATCAATTATCCGGCGGGCAACAGCAACGGGTGGCGCTGGCGCGCAGCCTGGCGCTGGAGCCGCGCCTGCTGCTGCTGGACGAGCCGCTCGGCGCGCTCGACCGCAAGCTGCGCGAACAGACGCAATTCGAGTTGAAAAACATCATCAAGAAAGTCGGCGTCACCTGCGTGATGGTCACGCACGACCAGGAAGAAGCGATGACGATGGCCGACCGCATCGCCATCATGAGCAGCGGCAGCTTCAAGCAAGTCGGCACCCCGCAAGAAATCTACGAAACGCCGAACTGCCGCTTCGTCGCCGATTTCATCGGCAACGTCAACCTGTTCCAGGGCACCCTGGCCGAGGACGAACCGGATCACTGCGTGATCGAAACGCCGCAAGGAAAATTGTATGTCGGGCACGGCATCAGCGGCTCGCTCGGGATGGCCTTGAGCGTCGCGCTGCGGCCCGAGAATATCGAACTGCTGAGGGAGGCGCCTGCCGAGCGCAGTTATAACTGCGTAGAGGGCAAGATCGCGGAAAGCGCCTACTTCGGCGCGTCGTCCAGCTACCGCGTGCTGCTCGACAGCGGCTTGCAGTTGCAAGTCACCGTTCCCAGCACCGAACGGCATAGCGACATGCTCGAACGCGGCGCAAGCGTCTATGCGGTCTGGCGCGACACGTCGTTGATGGTGCTCACGCAATGATGAAGCT
Organism: Burkholderiaceae bacterium; assembly: GCA_031291325.1. Lineage (GTDB taxonomy): Bacteria > Pseudomonadota > Gammaproteobacteria > Burkholderiales > Burkholderiaceae_D > PKWO01. The sequence continues at coordinate 86,377 of JARLJG010000053.1, read as the reverse complement.
GCTCGAAAATTTCTGGCATTCGCCGGCACTCAGAAAGGGCTGGGGCAAGCGCAGCGTGATCGGGATTCCGTATATTTTCCTGATTCTGTTTTTCTCGCTGCCGTTTCTGATCGTCTTCAAGCTCAGCATTTCCGACACCGAAGGCATCCGCTTCAAGGACTTGTTCGAGTACATCGACGGCGTCGCCATCCTGCGCGTGCGCCTGTCGAACTACCTGTTCCTGGTGACCGACTCGCTGTATGTGTACACCTATTGGTATTCGATCAAGCTGGCCGCGCTCAACACGGTGATTTGCCTGATCGTCGGCTATCCGTTCGCCTACTTCATGGCGCGCGCGCCGGCTACCTGGCGGCCCACGCTGTTGATGCTGGTCACGCTGCCGTTCTGGACCTCTTACCTGCTGCGCGTGTACGCATGGAAGGGACTGCTCGACGACAATGGCGTCATCAACAATTTGCTGATCTGGGCGCATGTGATCGATACGCCGATCAAGATGATGTACACCTCGTTTTCCATGATGGTCGGGCTGGTGTATACCTATCTGCCGTTCATGATCCTGCCTTTGTATTCGACGCTGGTGAAAATGAACCTGACACTGCTGGAAGCGGCTTCCGACCTCGGCGCGCGGCCATTGACGACCTTCTGGCTGATTACGGTGCCGCTGTCGAAGGCCGGCATCATCGCCGGTTCGATGCTGGTCTTCATCCCCAGCCTGGGCGAATACGTGATCCCGGAATTGTTGGGCGGGCCGGAAACGCAAATGATAGGCCGCACGCTGTGGAACGAATTTTTCAGCAACAACGACTGGACCATGGCGTCCGCCGTCGCCGTCTCGATGGTGGTGCTGATCCTGATTCCGCTGGCGGTCTTCAACAAGTATCAAGTCGATAGCAGCACGGCGAAGGGGGCATGAGCATGCGCAACCGATTCGGTTTATCGTGGTTGATCGGCGGCTACGTGTTCCTCTATCTGCCGATCTTTACGCTGATCGTCTTTTCTTTCAACGAATCCAAGCTGGCCAGTCTGTGGACGCATTTCTCGCTGAAATGGTATGCGGCGATTCTGGACGATACGGAAATCATCGATGGCTTCCTGGTATCGATCAAAGTCGCGCTGCTGTCGGCCAGCGCCTCGGTGGTGCTGGGCACGCTGGCGGCGTTCGTGATGGTGCGCTACACCCGCTTTCGCGGGCGCGCGCTGTTCATCGCCCACATCAACGCGCCGCTGGTGGTGCCGGAAGTCATTACCGGCTTGTCGCTGCTGCTGTTTTTCGTTTCCTGCGACCAGTTCTTCGGTCGGCGCGGCTTGCTGACGATCTGGATCGGGCATACCTCGATTTGCACTTCGTACGCGGCGGTGGTGATTCAATCGCGCCTGGTCAGCATGGACAAGTCGCTGGAAGAGGCGGCGATGGATCTCGGCTGCAAGCCGTTCCAGGTGTTTTACCTGGTGACCCTGCCGCTGATTGCGCAATCGCTGGTGTCGGCCTGGTTGCTGACGTTTACGATTTCGCTCGACGATGTGGTGACCAGCGCCTTCCTGTCCGGCCCCGGCACGACCACCCTGCCGCTGGTATTGTTTTCCCGCGCCCGGCTGGGTTTGAATCCATCGGTCAACGTGGTGGCCACGATCACCGTCGCAGTGGTCGGCTTGGGCGTATTGCTGGGCAGCCTGTGGCTGGCGCGGCAGGAGCGCAAACGCGCCGAAGAGCAGGCGGCGGCTTACCGGACTCCGCAGGAATCCGCAGCCTGAATCGAACCAAGGTAGCGCGCCGCAGTGCGCGCGATAATGCAGTAACACAAGAATGGAGAACGAGAATGACAACAACCCTTTGGCATGAGCGCGCCAGGAACCTGGCAATCGATGGCCGCGCGCTGATCGACGGCCAGCGCGTCTGGGCGAAATCGGGCGCCACCTTCGACGATATCTCGCCGGTCGATGGCCGCAGCCTCGGCCCGGTCGCGCGCTGCGACGTGGCCGATGTCGACGCTGCCGTGGCAGTTGCGCGCAACGCCTTCGAGGACCGCCGCTGGGCCGGTCTGGCGCCGGCTGCGCGCAAGCGCATCATGATCAAATTCGCCGACCTGATCGTGGCCAACCGCGACGAACTGGCGCTGCTGGAAACGCTCGACATGGGCAAGCCGATCAAGTACAGCCTGAGCGTCGATGTCAACGGCGCTGCCAATTGCATCCGCTGGTATGGCGAAGCGGTCGACAAGGTGTACGACGAAATCGCGCCGACGCCGGACACTGCGCTGGCGCTGATTACGCGCGAGCCGGTCGGTGTGGTCGGCGCGATCGTGCCGTGGAATTATCCGATGCTGATGGCTTCATGGAAAATCGGACCGGCGCTGGCGGTCGGCAACAGCGTGGTGCTCAAGCCGTCGGAAAAGTCGCCGCTGACCGCGTTGCGGCTGGCCGAAATCGCGCTGCAAGCGGGAATTCCGCCCGGCGTATTCAATGTGTTGCCAGGTTACGGCCACGAAGCCGGCAGCGCGCTGGCCTTGCACATGGATGTCGATTGCATTGCTTTCACCGGCTCGACCAAGGTCGGCAAGCTGATCGTGCAATATGCGGGACAGTCGAACCTGAAACGCGCCTGGACCGAACTGGGCGGCAAGTCGCCCAACATCGTCTGCGCCGATTGTCCCGATCTGGATGCTGCCGTCAGTGCGGCGGTCGGCTCGATCTATTTCAACCAGGGCGAAAGCTGCAACGCGCCGTCGCGCCTGTTTGTCGAAGCATCGATCAAGGATAAATTCCTGGAAAAAGCGCTGGCGATGGTGCCGGATTTCCAACCCGGCGATCCGCTTGACGAAAACACGGTAATGGGCGCGATTGTCGACGGCATCCAACTCAAGTCGGTGCTCGGCTTTATCGAGTCGGGCAAGGAGCAGGGCGCGCAACTGCTGGCCGGCGGCGAACAGGCGCGCACCGAGAGCGGCGGCTACTACGTGACGCCGACGATTTTCGATCAAGTCGGGAACGATATGCGGATTGCGCGCGAAGAGATTTTCGGGCCGGTGCTGTCGGTGCTCAGCTTCACCGATCTGAACGAAGCGATCCGCGCGGCGAATGCCACCTCGTTCGGCCTGCAAGCGGCAGTCTGGACCTCCGATATCCGCAAGGCGCACCAGACGGCGCGCGCGCTGCGGGTCGGCACCGTGCATGTCAATCAATACGATGAAGACGACATGACGGTGCCGTTCGGCGGCTTCAAGCAGTCGGGCAATGGCCGCGACAAGTCGTTGCATGCGTTCGACAAGTACACGGAAATGAAGACGACCTGGATCAGGATCGTTTAACAAAAATCATCGCCGTCTTTCCCGCGTAGGCGCTGATTATTATCCGCATCTTGAGGTGGCGTACGTCACCCCTCGCCCGCAGGCGGGAGAGGGGCGGGGGTGAGGGAGCATGCCAAGAGAAAAGCGGGCTGCGAGCTTAGATATTTCTCTCCTCAAGCTCAAGAAACTTCAGGCTTCCTGCAGGTTGACGTTGAAGGTCTTGGCAGTCGCCCTCACCCCAACCCTCTCCCGCCTGCGGGAGAGGGGGCACTGTTGTTTTGACAGTAGTGCGATTGCGCTACTGTCGCACGACAGGCCGGAATCGGTTTACATCCCGCTCAAGCACCAATACTTGATCGCCAGATAATCGTCGATCCCGTATTTCGACCCCTCGCGCCCCAGGCCGGATTGCTTGACGCCGCCGAACGGCGCGACCTCGTTCGAGATCAGGCCGGTATTGATGCCAACCATCCCATATTCCAATTGCTCGGCAGTGCGCCAGATGCGGCCGATGTCGCGGCTGTAGAAGTACGATGCCAGGCCAAAGTCGGTATCGTTGGCCATTGCCACCACATCCTCGTCGCGCTGGAAGCGGAACAAGGGCGCCAGCGGGCCGAAGGTTTCTTCGCGCGCCACCTGCATCTGTTGCGTGACATCGCCGACCACGGTCGGCTCGAAAAAGCTATGCCCCAGCGCATGCCGCTTGCCGCCGGTCAGGATTTTCGCGCCCTTGCCGACTGCATCGCGGATGTGCGCTTCGACCTTTTTCACTGCGCGCTCGTCGATCAGCGGGCCTTGCGTGGTGCCGGGCGCAGCGCCGTCGCCGACTTGCAGCTTCTGGACTGCCGCCACCAGCTTTTCGGCGAACGCATCGTACACGCCGTCTTGCACGTAAAAGCGGTTCGCGCAAACGCAGGTTTGCCCGCTGTTGCGGTACTTGGAGGCCATCGCGCCTTCGACCGCCGCATCGAGGTCGGCATCGTCGAAGACGATGAAGGGCGCATTGCCGCCCAATTCCAGCGACAGCTTCTTGACCGTATCCGCCGATTGCCGCATCAACAGCTTGCCGATGGCAGTCGAGCCGGTAAACGTCACCTTGCGCACCAGCGGGTTGGCAGTCATCTCGCCGCCGATCTGCGGCGCGTTGCCGGTCACCACGCTCAACACACCAGGCGGAATGCCGGCGCGCTGCCCGAGCTCGATCAAGGCCAGCGCCGAGAACGGCGTCAGCTCCGCCGGCTTGACGATCATCGGGCAGCCCGCCGCCAAGGCCGGCCCGGCCTTGCGGGTAATCATCGCCGAAGGGAAATTCCACGGCGTGATCGCCGCGCACACGCCAATCGGTTCTTTGGTGACCAGGATGCGGCGGCCCTGCGCCGGCGTGGCGATGGTGTCGCCGTAGATGCGCTTGCCCTCTTCCGCAAACCATTCGATGAACGATGCGGCATAGGCGATTTCGCCACGCGCCTCGGCCAGGGGTTTGCCTTGCTCGGCGGTCATGATGGCCGCCAGATCGTCGACGTTGGCGAGGATCAGGTCATGCCACTTGCGCAAAATCGCAGAGCGCTCCTTGGCCAGCTTTTCACGCCAGCCTTTCCAGGCGGTGTTGGCTGCCGCGATCGCGCGAGCGGTCTCGGTCGCGCCCATTTCCGGCACCGTGCCGAGATATTCGCCGGTCGCCGGATTGGTGACGACGATGGTTTTGCCGTCGTCGGCATCGCACCAGTTGCCGTCGATATACGCTTGTTGCCGGAACAGGCCGGGGTCCTTCAGGTTCAACACGCTCATTGCAATTCGCGGATGACGGAGTCGAGGATAGTCAATGCCTCTTGCATGAGCGCATCGCTAATGGTCAGCGGGTACAGGAAACGGATTACGTTGCCATACACGCCGCACGTCAACAGCAGCAAGCCTTTTTCAAGCGCTTTTTCGCGCACCCTCTGGGTGAATGCGGGATCGGGATTGCCGGTTCCCGGCACCTGGAACTCGACCGCGCGCATCGAACCATAGCCGCGTATGTCGGCGATCCGGCCATTGCTGTTGCGATCGGCCTTGATTGCCTGCAAACAGTCATCCAGCATTTGGCCCAGATGGTTGGCGCGTTCCACCAGTTTTTCTTCCTTGATGACGCCCAGCACCGCCAGCGCCGCTGCCACCGCCAGCGCATTGCCGGCATAGGTGCCGCCCAAGCCGCCGGGGCCGGCTGCGTCCATGATCTCGGCTTTGCCGCAGACGGCGGAAAGCGGCATGCCGCCGGCCAGGCTCTTGGCGAGTGTCATCAGATCGGGGATCACGCCGAAATGTTCCATCGCGAACAGCTTGCCGGTACGTGCGAAGCCGGACTGCACTTCGTCGGCAATCAGCAGAATCCCGTGCTCGTCGCACAACTGGCGCAAGGCTTGCATGAACTCCACCGGCGCCACGTTGAACCCGCCCTCGCCTTGGATCGGTTCGATGATGATGGCTGCTACTTGCTTGGGATCGACGTCGGACTTGAACAGCGTCTGCAATGCGTGCAGCGAGTCAGCGATTGACACCCCGTGCAGCGCATTCGGATACGGCGCGTGATACACGTTGCCGGGGAAGGGGCCGAAACCGATCTTGTACGGATCGACCTTGCCGGTCAGCGCCATGCCCATCATCGTGCGGCCATGAAACGCGCCGGAAAAGGCGATGATCGCCGGGCGCTTGGTGGCGGCGCGGGCAATCTTCACCGCATTTTCCACCGCTTCGGCGCCGGTGGTGAACAACGCGGTCTTCTTGGCGTGGGTGCCCGGCGTCAGGCGATTGATTTCCTCGGCCAGCGTGACGTAACTGCCGTAGGGAACCACTTGATAGGCAGTATGTGTGAAGCGCGTCAATTGATCGGCAATCGCGGCGACGACCTTCGGGTGCCGATGGCCGGTATTGAGGACCGCAATGCCGGCGGCGAAGTCGATATAGCGATTGCCTTCGATATCCCACACTTCGGAATTTTCCGCGCGCTCGGCGTAGAAATTGCACATCACGCCGACGCCGCGCGGCGTCGCCGCATCCTTGCGGGCTTTCCATTCTTGATTGGTAGTCATGTTCTTCCTTTAATATTAATCTGCCGCCTATGCGGGAACGACGGGGTTCTTGCCGACGTGCGCGGGTGGTTTCCTTACCCGCAAAAAAGTCGGACCAACCCCTTCAATGAATTTGCTGGAACCAGAGCATGGCGTAATGATGAATTATTTTCGTGCGCGGACATAGGTCCGTTCCATTTTGTTTGATGGTGCCGCTTGGCAGTACAATGTAAACACAAGTTATATAGGGTGCCTCTTGCTTACGCTCATACTTTCAGACTATCTGCTCCAGCATCTGGATGAGGAATCGAAGATTCCCTACAATCGCCAGGTGTACCAGTTGTTGCGCAATGCCATCCTCGAACATGTGCTGCCGGTCAACGGCAAGTTGCCGTCCAGCCGCGAATTGGCGACCGAATTGGGCATCTCGCGCAATACGGTGCTGTACGCGTACGAGCAATTGCTGGCCGAAGGTTATGTCGAAGGGCGTTCCGGCAGCGGCACCTTCGTCACCGACACCGCGCCGCACCTGGTCGAGTTGGAGCGCAAGCAGGCGTCGGATGCAACGCCCGCCGAGCAGGGCGGGCCGATATTGTCGCAGCGCGGCCAGCAATTGGTGAAATCGGCGGGCGCTTCGCCGCAACAGTGGGGGGCGTTCGTGCCCGGTGTGCCCGACGTCACCGAATTTCCGTATCGCATCTGGAACCGGCTGCAAAACAAGGCCTGGAAAAATCCGGCGCCGTCGGCGCTGACTTATGCCCGAGGCGGCGGCCACATGGCGCTGCGCGAAGCGCTGGCCGATCATTTGAAATTGGCGCGCGCGGTCGATTGCGTGCCGGAACAGGTGGTGATAACCGCCGGCATCCATCAATCGATCGACCTGTGCATGCGGCTCTTGGGCGACCCCGGCGACCTGGCGTGGCTGGAAGACCCCTGTTACTGGGGCACGCGCAACCTGTTGCGCGCGTCCGGCTTGAATTTTCGCGCAGTCCCGGTCGATGCCGAAGGCCTGTGCCCGGACGCCGAGGATTTCAAGGCGGTGCCGCGCTTCATTTTCCTGTCGCCTTCGCACCAATATCCGCTGGGCATGGTGATGAGCCTGGCGCGCCGCCGCCTGTTGCTGGAATATGCGAAGCATCATCAGTGCTGGATCGTCGAAGACGACTACGACAGCGAATTCCGCTATTCGGGCCGCACCATCGCGTCGCTGCAAGGGTTGGACACTTCCGATCGGGTGCTGTACATGGGAACCTTCAGCAAGACGCTGTTTCCCGGCTTGCGGCTCGGCTACCTGGTGTTGCCGTTGGCGCTGGTGAAACCGTTTATCGTCGGCATGGAAGAACTGCATCGCGGCGGCAACCTGCTGGTGCAGGCGACTTTGGCGGCGTTCATGGAACAGGGATTTTTCACCGCGCACATCCGCCGCATGCGCGCGGTGTACGCAACCCGCTTGTCGCTGTTGCAGCAAGCCGTCGCCAGCCGCTTTCCGCCCGAACTGGTCACCACCACCGGCAGCGACGCCGGCTTGCACGTGGTCTTGCAATTGCCCGCTCATTGCGACGATGCCGCCATCGCCAACGCCGCCGAACAAGCCGGCATTGCGGTGCGCCCGCTGTCGCGCTATTACCACGACCACGACCGGTCTTTGAAAGGTCTTGTGCTGGGCTATGGCGGCGTCGAAGATGCGCGCATCAAGCCGGCTTTCGATATATTGGCTGATGTGATTGAGCGCTATTTGTGAACCGATGTTGCGCGTTTTGCTCCCCTCTCCCGCCTGCGGGCGAGGGGAGCAAAGCGCGTCATCAGTTATGAATTAGCGACGCCCTCTATCGCAAACTCAAAGTCCCGCTCTTCCACCCCGCATCTTGCCAGCGATAAAACAAGCTCAACGAGTGCGGATTGTCGGCCTGCTTTTCCACCTCCATCGATACCATGTTAATCACCTCGAAGCTGCGTTTGAAGCGGCCATCGATGCGCGCTTCGCGCACCGCCAGCATCTTGGCCGTGCCAGGAACCCAACCGGCGAATTCCAGGTAGCCGAGGTCCGGCGCGTCGGCGGCGGGAGGCAGGATATCGATGCTCCAGCCATTGGCTGCCTGGCGGAATACCCATAGTTCGCGCCACGAATCGAGCGGTTGCACCGCCAGCGTCAGCGCCGTCTTTTGCGCATTGACGCTGACCGAGGCTTTCCATACCAGGCCATAGGTGCAGCGCTTGGCAAGCGGCGCTTTCTGGTCGTGTTTGGCGTCGACCAGCGATACGCAGGTTTCGCCCGGTCCTCCGGGCGTCGTCACGACCGCCAGGCCGTTGCCGGTTGCCGGTTCCGGTTCGGCGGCCCAGCGCGATGCCGCTACGCGCACTGCGGCGTCGGTGTAGCTGCTGGTATCCGGCTCGGCGATTTCGGTCTTGTTGACTGCCGCCAGCTCTTGCACCGCGCGGCTGGCCGCTTCCTGCGCCGGCTGGTGCTGGCGCGTGCGCTCGAAGGCGATGCTGGCCCAGACGCCGGCGCGGCGCATGTGCAGGCGGTTCTTTTCGTATTCGGGCAGATCGGTCAGCTTGACGCGCTCGAGGACATCGGCGCGCCACGTGTCCAGGGCGGCGCGCTCGGTCGGCGTCAGGTTCGGGTCCACGCATTCCGGCTTGGTCAGCGCCAGCGCGGCGCGCGCGCGTTGCTCGTCGCTGGAATTCATCGCCAACACGCGGCGGAACGCTTCGCCGTTGTAGCAGAGCTGGATGCGCCCGTCGCGCTCGAAGCCTTGCATGGCGACGCCGTAGCTGGCCGCCACTTCCAGGTGCGCGGCGACGACCGTGTCGTCTGTCTTGCCCTGCTTGCCGGAAGCGCGCCGCGCCAGCCGCTCGGCCATCGTGCCGATCGCATCGAACGGTTCCGGGCCGATCGCTTCGGCGGGCGCGGCCTTCAGGTAGGCCGCCGCGTAGCTGATGCCTAACGCCTCGGCGCCCGGCGTGTCGCGCAGGAAGCGCACCACCGCCAGCAAGTCCGGCGCGTCCTTGGCTTCCAGCGATTGGGTGCGCACCTGCGATGCGCGGATATAGCCGCCGCGCTCGCGACGGTGGTCGTACACTTGCAGGTAATCCATCCGTTGGCCGCGTATTTCAAGGCTGTCGCCTTGAAACAGCACGGCTTGTTGCGACGCCGAGTCGCGCGGCGCGGCGCGCAAGGCGGCGCTGTCCTGGGTGACGATGGCGGTGAAAGCGGCGGCGGCGAGAGCGGCGAGCATGATTAGTTGATCCCCACAGATGCTGGTTGTTCATTTTGACCGTCAGCCGGTTGCTCGTCCTGCTCCGACGGTTGCGCAGCTTTGCGGCTGGTGTTTTGCTGATTTGCGCCCAACAATGCGGAACCGATGAAGCCGCCGGCAGCCGGGGGCGGGGCGATAATCACCGAAATCTTGTCGGACAATTTGTCGGCCATCGTCTTTTGGATCAGCAAGGGATTCTTGGTAATCAATGCGCCGTCGCGTTCCAACTGGGCGCTGGCGACTTTGCCTATCGTTTCCAGCCGATACGCTTCGACATCGGCCAGTTTGCGGCGCGAATCGGCTTCGCCGGAGGCTTCGATGCGGCGTGCCTCGGCAGTTCCTTCTGCGGTTTTGACACGCGATACTTTTTCTGCCTCGGCTTCATATTGGCGTTGTTCGATTTGTTTTTGCTTGAACGGCAGCACATGCTTCATCGCTTCTTCCTGCGCCTTGGCGGCGATCACCTGCTCGTTGCCGGCGGCTTCGGCGGCGGTTTCGCGCTTGACCTTGTCGGCTTGCGCTTCCAGTTCGGTTTGCTGCACTTGCTTGCTCTTCAAGTCCAGCGTGTATTTCATCTTTTCGGTTTCCAATTCCTCGGCCAGCAGTTTTTCCATGCCTTGCCGGTACTCGTGCGGCAAATCGACCTGGCCCATCAGCACGCCGCGCAACAAGATGCCGTCGCTGGCCAGTTTCGGTTTTAACTCATCTTCAATCTCCTTTTGGATGTCGCCGCGCTTGGCCGAGAAAATATCGCGCACCGAGTAACGGGTAAAGGCTTTGTAGATCACGCCCTGCACTGCCGGCTCGACGATTTCGCCATTGATATCGGTCGGCAGCTTTTTCGCCATCGTGCCCAGTTTGCTGGGGTCGAGTGCGTAGCGGATGGTCAGGTCGACTCCCAGCGACAAGCCTTCGATCGACTGGAACGGCGCTTCGCCGTCGGCCTTGGCGCTACGGGTGGGGCGATAGACTTGGTCGAGCAGCGAGTAGCGGCGCAATTCGTGCAGGCCGGGGATGACCACGGCCAAGCCGTCGCGCACTTCGGTCGTGTCGCCAGTCAATTTATTGGTGCGGATGCCGACTTCGCCGCGTTCCAGCGTTTTGAACGGCGGATGCGTGTACAAGCCGTAGCCGGCGGCGGCGGCCACGCCCAGCGCCAGGATCAACATCCAGGCGCGGCGCACGATAGCGGCAGCGCCGCCGATCAGGCTGCCGACGGCAGCCACGGTTTTGGTCAACAGCGCAAGCAAGCCTTGCGCCAGTATTTCAAGTTTCTCAGTCATGATAGCTCCCTGGGTTGGCACTTCGTTCAAGTTGGCGGTTGGCGCGCTGTTGGTGTCCGGGTTGCAGCGCGTTGCCGTAAGATGAATCTTGCGCCGCAGTGCGCGGAAGTATCAATGCAGAGGCAGGGGCAGAAACGTCACTCGCCGGCAGCGGTTATTCCTAGCCGTCGCCGTTCGGTAAGCCGTGTGAAGAAAAACTCACAGCCCGGCGCAGACATTTCACTGGAAAGCGTGGATACTTTCGCTTATCGGTTCGACTTGTCGAACCAGGTATGGAGAGTGAAATGTTGAAAGTAGCGGTAATCGAAGACGATATTCCCACCAGCAATCAGTTGAAGGGCTGGATCGAATCGGCCAAACCCGGCATCCGGGTCGACCAATGGCATACCCGCGACGATGCCGAGGCCGCCATCGCGCGCGAAACCTACGACCTGGTGGTGCTGGATATCGAACTGGGGCGCGAACGGCATGCCGGCGTGGCCATCATCAATGCGATCAACAAGAGCCAGGCGACGCCGGTGCTGGTGGTGTCGGCGATGCCGGCCACCATCTACCGCAGCATCATGAAGGCGCTGGACGCCTGGGATTACCTGCAAAAAGCCACCTTCGAGGAAGCCGACTTCATCGAGACCTTCCTGGAAATCCTGCGCGCGGCCAAGGATAGGAGCGCGGGCAAGGAGAGCGCGCCGGTTGCCGCCGACAACGAATTGTCGGTCGATCCGCTGCGCCAGCGCAATCCCATCTGGCGCGGCGAGCGCATCAATCTGCCGCTGACCGCGCAACGCATCCTGTCCGCCTTGTACGAGCACCGGGGTCAGGTGGTCACTTACGAGCAGTTGTTCCAAGTCGTCAAGAGCGGGCGCAACCGCGACAATATCCGCAAGCACGTCAGCACCATCCGCGATGCGTTCCGCGAAGTCGACCCCGATTTTGCCTGCATCGAAAACATTCCGATGCGCGGCTTCCGCTGGGCCGACCAGGGCGTGTGAATTTTGCGATGAAAATACGCTTGCCCAACATCGGTCAATACCGGCTGCGCATCCTGTTTCGCGGCGCTTTCCTGCTGCTGGCGGTGGCTGCGGTCGCGCTGGCGCTATATGTGCTGCAACAGGAAAAGCAGCTCAGCTACAACAATTACCGCTACAGCTTCCACAAGACCGGCGAACAGATTTCGGCGACGCTGCGCCATCCGTCCGGGCAATTGGCGCTGCTTAATCCGCGCACCGACAATGGCGGGCCGGCTTCCTTGCATCCGGTATTGCTGCCGTTTCCGTCGCTCGATTTCGACGACCAGACCAAGGTGCAGCAGGCGATCACGATGTCCGGCTGCCTGGTGCAATATGGCGACAGCGGGTCGCTGTGCGTGGCCGTCGGCAACAACCCATGGGCCGGCGGCTTCATCTATGCCGCCGGCAGCTTCGTCAGCGGCGAGCTGGTTGCGCACCAGCACGGCGAGCAGGATTTGACGACCGCGCACCGGGTTTTGGTCACGGTAGCGCTGCGCGGGCAGACTTACCGCTGGATCGCGCCGTTCGAGAAATCGGGCGACTTCACCGCCGTGCAAATCCACGGCGCGCATGGCCGCCTGACCGGTTTTGCCAGCGACGACGGCGAACAGGTCGACACAAGGCCGGTCAAGGATTTTCGCGGCTGGATCTGGCAAAGCACGCGTTGCAGCAAGGCCGAAGAAGACGATGGCAATCCCGGCTGCCTGCGCAGTTCCTTTTTCTCGCTGCGCTTGCCGGTCGGCGTCTTGCAAGACGAATTGTTCCAGCAAAAGCGCCCGGTCTGGCCGCCCGCCGATCTGGACAAGATTCAGGTGCATATCGAAGTCCTGCCACCCGGCGACGGCCCCGTGCTCTTCGACAGCAAGAGCGCCAACGCGGCGCGCAACTTCGCCATCGGCGACTTGGCTTCGCTGCTGTTGCCGGGCGAGACGCTGCGCATCCGCAAGCGTAATCCGGCTGCAAATTCGGCGGGCAATACGGATATCGTCAGCCTGATCGGGGCCGAAGACCGCCCCGACGATTCGTCGCGCTGGCTGAGCCGGCTGGTGCGCCGCCTGCCGGTCGACGAATCGGCTGCGCCCAATGAAATCAAACTGCCCATCGTCACGTCCAGCGGCATTTACGACGTCACGCTGACCGGCGATGTGCGCAGCGTCAATCAAAGCCTGGGCGTGGTGGCGGCGCGGGTTTCCTGGTTTGTCGGTGCGATGCTGCTGGCGCTGTTCCTGGCGTGGCTGGTGATCGAAGTCGGCATCATCCGCCGTATCACCTTGCTGACCAAGCGCGCGGCGTCGCTGTCGAAGATCGTCAAGGGTTCGGGCGGACTCGCTCAATTCGATTTGTCCGATTTGCGCGGCGTCGACGAGTTGGGCGTCTTGGCGAGTTGCCTGCAGGATTTGCTGCGGCGCGTGAAGGAAGACGTGGAGCGCGAGGAAATCCGCGCCGAGCAAGAGAAAGAGATGTGGCACGCAGTCGGCCACGAAATCATGTCGCCGCTGCAATCGCTGATGGCCTTGCATGGCTCCGCCGAAAGTCCGAGCAACCGCTACATCAACCGCATGCAGCAGGCGATCAAGGTGTTGTATGGAAACGCCTCGCCCTCCGAAGCGTTTCAGTCAACGGTGTTGCAAGTCACCGCCATCGACATCGACGCCTTCTTGAGAAACGTCGCCGGCAACGCGCCGCTGGTCGGCATCGACCGGGTCGCCTACAATGCAAACGTGGCGGCGGTAATGGTGCGCGCCGACGACTATTCGCTGGAAGACGTGGTCACGCATGTGTTGCGCAATGCCGATCGTTATCGCACGCCGGGTTCGGTCATCGCGATCGACCTGAAAACCACGGAAACCGCCGCCACCATCACGATCCATAACAGCGGCCCGAACATCGCGGGCGACTTGATCGACAAGATATTCGAGTACGGCGTTTCCGACCAGCACGAGGCCGCCGCCAACGGCAATCGGGGCCAGGGCTTGTTTGTCGCCAAGACGTATATGGCGAAAATGGGCGGCACCATCACCGTCCAGAATGTCGGCGACGGCGTTTCTTTCGTGCTTGGCTTGCAGCGGATAATCGCTTGACGCCGGGCTTGACCAGCATGGATGATGTTAAAACAATAATTTTGTCGCTAATATCGCGTTTTGTTGCTGAATAACAATTGCGGAAAGATTTGCAGATAGCCCGTTTCCATCCATCCTTTTACAGGATAATGGCGCTACAGCACCTATCGCTTCCCACCGATTGAATTGGACCGCAGATGATTAAACAAAACTACGCATTCGAGAAGCGCCAAAAAGAAATTGCCAAAAAGCAAAAGAAACAGGAAAAGCTGGCGCAAAAAACCGCTCAACACACTGACCGGCCAGACCCCGCACCGGATACGGTGGCCGACGATAAAAAACCGATCCCTGAATAACGGGATCGGCGGTCGGGGTTGCGTACGGATCAGCCCTAATAGATCTCCGGCACGATGATTTCCGGCGGCACCGGGCGGCGCGCGTAATCCTCGTGATGCTCGCGTGGCGGCAGCTCAATGGGTGTGTGCTCGATTTCCTTGTACGGCATCAGGCTGAGCAAATGATGGATGCAATTCAAGCGGGCTTTCTTCTTGTCGACCGCTTGCACCACCCACCAAGGCGCTTCTGGAATATGGGTACGTTCCAGCATGATTTCCTTGGCCTTCGTATATTCTTCCCAGCGGCGGCGCGATTCCAGGTCCATCGGGCTTAGCTTCCACTGCTTCAACGGGTCGTAGATGCGGCCCAGGAAGCGCACATTCTGTTCCTCGTCGGAAATCGAAAACCAGTATTTGATCAACTGGATGCCGGAACGCACCAGCATTCTCTCGAATTCCGGCGCGGAGCGGAAAAACTCCTCGTATTGATCGTCGGTGCAAAAATTCATCACCCGTTCGACGCCCGCGCGGTTGTACCAACTGCGGTCGAACAGCACGATTTCGCCGGCCGCCGGCAGGTGCGACGCATAGCGCTGGAAATACCATTGCGTGCGTTCGCGGTCGTTCGGCGCCGGCAAGGCTGCCACGCGGCACACCCTTGGATTCAAGCGTTGCGTGATGCGCTTGATGACGCCGCCCTTGCCGGCGGCGTCGCGGCCCTCGAACAGGATCACGACCTTGTGGCCGGTGTGAACCACCCAGTCTTGCAGCTTGACCAACTCGCCTTGCAGGCGGAACAATTCGCGGAAATAGCGCCGCCGGTATTCCTTTTCCTCGTCGGTGCGGGCCACCGATTCGCCGGTCAGCGGATCGACCGGGCGGTCCTCCAACTCCAGTTCCAATTCCTCGTCGTAGCCATCGGCCAGATCGAGATTGATGCGTTTAAGCAGTTCCGGGTCGTTCATGTTCACCTTTAAAACACGTGCGAAAACACCCAATACAGGGACCCGGAGAGCAAGATTGCCACCGGCAGGGTCAGAACCCAGGCCATGACCAGGTTGCGAATCGTCGACACTTGCAGGCCGGACTTATTGGCGGCCATGGTGCCCGCCACACCGGAAGATAATACATGAGTGGTCGAAACCGGTAAACCGAACATGTCGGCAGCGCCGATGGTCAGCATCGCCACCAATTCCGCCGACGCGCCCTGCGCATAGGTCAGGTGGGTTTTGCCGATCTTTTCGCCGACGGTCACGACGATGCGCTTCCAGCCGACCATGGTGCCCAGGCCGAGCGCGATGGCGACCGCGATCTTGACCCACAATGGAATGAACTTGGTCGCATCGTCGATCTGCTTCTTGAATGCGGTCAGATTGGCCTTGGTGTCGGCATCGAATTTGAGCGTCGGATTCTTCTCGAGGAAACGGATGCCTTCAGCCGCCAGGTACATGTCGTTACGCACATTGCTGGCGGTGTTGGCCGGCACGCGATCCAGGGTGCCGTACAACTTGACTTGGGTCCCGATCGACTCGGTCAAAGCCGCCAAGGCCGGCACCACGGCGGGAGTCAATTCCTTGGTGCGCACATATTCGGACATGGTCTTGCGCGGATCGGCTGGCGCCAACGCGGTCGGGCCGACGAATTTGGTCAGCGATTGCTCGGTCACTTGCGCGACCGCGACGAATTGCGTGACGTGGCCGACCGGCATTGCACGATTCAACGCATACGCCATTGGCACCGTGCCGACCAGGATCAGCATAATCAAGCCCATGCCTTTTTGGCCATCGTTGGAGCCATGCGCGAACGACACGCCGGTGCAGGTCAGCACCAGCAATCCGCGGATCCACCACGGCGGTGCTTTCCGGCCTTTGGGCGCTTCGTACAATTCCTTGTTTTTCACCAATGCGCGCAGCGTCAACAACAGCAGCGCGGCACAGATAAAGCCGACCAGCGGCGACAGCAGCAGCGAATAGCCGACCTTTGCCGCTTGCTCCCAGTCGACGCCGCTGGTGCCGTCGCGCCCATGCATCAACGCATTGGCAACGCCGACGCCGAGGATGGAGCCGATCATCGTGTGCGACGAGGATGCCGGCAAACCGAGCCACCAAGTGCCCAGATTCCAGATGATGGCGGCGATCAACAGCGCGAACACCATCGCGAAGCCGGAGCCGGAACCGACTTGCAGGATCAACTCGACCGGCAACAGCGAAATGATGCCGAACGCCACCGCGCCGCTTGACACCAGCACGCCGAGGAAGTTGAAGCAGCCGGACCACAGCACTGCGAAGTGCGGCGGCAGCGAGTGCGTATAGATGACGGTGGCGACCGCGTTGGCAGTATCGTGGAAACCGTTGACGAATTCAAATCCGAGCGCGATCAACAGCGCCAAGCCAAGCAACAGGTAAGGCAGCCAATTGGCCGAAACCGGGCCGGCGCTGGTGACGTCGGAGCGCAGGCTATAGGCAGTAAATAATACGCCCAGCAGCAACAGGCCGATGAAAATAAGGACTGTGACCGGGCCGTTCTTTTGGTCGATATGCGGCGTCGCCGGCGCGGTCGGGATAGCCGGGCCAGCTGCAGCGACGGTGGTGGCGCTGGAATTCATTGCGTATAGCCTCCAAGAAGTGAATAAATTCGACGATATACAAAAATGTCGAATCTACCTGCCAAATGTGACCGACATGTGACGCTCTGCAAGAGGCATTGCCGGCTGGAAATTTTCATGAAATCCAGGTCGTTGCATCGGTAATTCGCCACACCGATTACCATACTCATGGGATTGCATTCGGGCATGACTCCGTCTACAGTGACTTCACCAAAACAAGCGTGACCCTTTCAGTGGTCATCATCGTTACTTGAGTCCGCCGCCTCCAATATGACGCTGCCCTTCGTTTGGGCAGCTACTAATCCTCCCGCCGTCGCAATGCCATCGCGCATTGCATTTTGCTGCAACGCAAAGGAAAGACGACTTTGCGATGGACGTCAATTGACGTCGACTGACGGCGGTCGACGTCGCAAACCTATCAAAATGAATAAAAAGGGAAAAACATGTTTAGCGAACTGATGAGCATGGGCTGGCTTTCGACAGCCGTAGTCGTGCTGGTAATTGGCTTGGTAGGCACGCTGGTAATCTTTATCACCGGAATCATCCGGTACATACCGAACGATCGCATCGGCGTGATCGAAAAACTATGGAGTTCATCCGGGTCGGTCAAGAGCGGTTTGCTCGCCCTGCATGGCGAAGCGGGCTTCCAGCCGGAACTGCGGCGCGGCGGCTTCCATTTCTTTGCGCCGCTGCAATATCGGGTGCATATTCATCCGATGGTGTCGGTCACGCAAGGCAAGATCGGTTACGTGTTCGCCCGCGACGGCATCGATTTGCCGGCTGGACAAACCCTGGCCGAAAATTCCACGGTAGGCGATTTCCGCGACGTGCGCGCTTTCCTGGAAGGCGGCGGACAAAAGGGGCCGCAGCGCAAAATATTGCGCGAGGGCACGCACATCATCAATCCGGCGCTGTTCGTGGTGATGACCGAAGAGGCGACGTATTCATTGTCGCTGGATGGGCAAGAAAAGCAATATTACGAACTGATGCGCGGTGTGCTCGACGAGCGCAGCGCCTTCACGCCGGTGGTTATCAAGGAAGCGGCCGGCGCCCACGATTCGGATCAATTGGCCATCGTCACCGTGCAAGACGGCCCCGGTTTGCCCAAGGATGAGTTGTTGGCGCCGGATGTCGGCGACAGCCATAATTCGTTCCAGGAGCCGGAAAAATTTCTGGCCGCCGGCGGCAAGCGCGGCCGTCAGGAGCGCGTGCTGGTGGAAGGCACTTACTACATCAACCGCTTGTTTGCGACCGTCGAATTCATTCGCAAGACGATTATTCCAGTCGGCTTCGTCGGCGTGGTTGTTTCCTATACCGGACGCAAGGGCGACGACTTGTCCGGCAAGGAATACAGCCACGGCGAATTGGTGGAAAGCGGTTGCCGTGGCGTCTGGCGCGATCCGCTGATGCCCGGCAAATATGCGTTCAACACCTACGCCGGTAAAATCGAACTGGTGCCGACCACCAACTTCGTGCTGATGTGGAAATCCGGCGAAAGCGGTTCCAGCTTCGACTCGAACCTGCGCGAAATCACCTTGATTACCAAGGATGCGTTCGAGCCGCAATTGCCGCTGTCGGTGGTGGTGCATATCGATTACCGCAAGGCGCCGATGGTGGTGCAGCGTTTCGGCAACGTCAAGCAATTGGTCGAACAGACGCTCGACCCGATGGTGTCCTCGTACTTCAAGAACGTGTCGCAAACCAAGACCTTTATCGAGTTGATCCAGTCGCGCAGCGAATTGCAAGACAATGCGTCGCGCGACATGCACACGCGCTTCCAGAACTATTCGCTGGAATTCCAGGAAGTGCTGATCGGCACGCCCAAGCCGCAACCGGGCGACACCAAGATCGACAACATCATGGCGCAGTTGCGCGACCGCCAGATCGCGCGCGAACAAGTCGAGACGTTTGCGCAAAAGCAGATCGCCGCCGACAAGGAGCGCGAATTGAACGAAGCCGAGCAACGCGCCGCCAAGCAAAAGGAGTTGACCGGCTCGCTGGTCGATATCTCGATCAAGGAAAACCAGGGTGCGGCGAACGTGAAGGCGGCGGAAAAGAAGCGCCAGGAAATCGAAGCGCTAGCGCATGCGGAAAAATTCAAGCAGGAACTGGAAGGGTCAGGCCGCGCTTCGGCGATCCGCTCGGTCGGCGAGGCGGAAGCGGCAGCCATCAAGGCCAAGTCGGAAGCCTTGCAGGGTGAAGGCGCCGACAAGCAATTGATGCAAACCGTGATGTTGCGGCTGGCCGAATCGTTCGAGGTGTCGAAAGTGCCGCTGGTGCCGCAAATCCAGTTGGGCGGCGGCAACGCGTTGACGACTTTGCTGTCGCTGATGAGTTCGCTGAAAGCGGGTGAGTTGTCGAAATCGATGAAAGGCGAAGCGGCGCGCGGCGCTTGATCGGATAGGCGCGTCCAACAGCAGCGCAAAAGCGATGTCATGCGCCTGACATAATATCGGCATGACATCGCTTTATCATATCGGACTCTTAGAGATTACAGCACGACGATTTTATGGCAATCGCGCGGTCGTCAAGTGAAGTGCCGAAATCTCGGCTACCATCTCAGTTTGCGAATTTCGCAATATCATGGAAAGTAAGCATGCCACAGCAAGATACGGTTTTGATTCTTCAGGGCGGCGGCGCGTTGGGCGCCTATCAGGCCGGCGTCTATCAGAATTTGATGGAACACCACACGCCCGTCGATTGGGTGATCGGCACTTCCATCGGCGCGATCAATAGCGCGTTGATCGCGGGCAATCAACCCGAAGCGCGGGTCGCGCAGTTGCAAGCGTTCTGGAATAGCCTGGCGCCGGCGCCCGGCCCCAGCATGTGGCCGGGCATGCATGCGTGGATGAATTTGCCGAACTCGGTGGCCACCTTCGGCACCCTGCTCAATGGCGTCGAAGGTTTTTTCAAGCCGCGCATCGGCGCTTCCTGGGATATCCATGCCAAAGTGGATTTGGACAAGGCCGGTTTTTACGATACCTCGCCGCTGAAGGCGACGCTGGAGAAGTATGTCGATTTCGATTACCTCAACAGCGGCGCGATGCGCATCAGCGTCTGCGCGGTCGATATCGACAACGGCCAAAGCGCGGTCTTCGACAGCGCCAAGCAAAAGATCGGCCCGGAACACATCATGGCCAGCGGCGCTTTGCCACCGGGCTTTCCGCCGATCGAGATCGATGGCCGCGCCTATTGGGATGGCGGCGTGTATTCGAATTCGCCGCTCGAAGTGTTTCTGGAAGCCAACGAGAAACGCGATGCGCTGTGCTTCATGGTCGATCTATGGGACGCTACAGAAAATCGGCCAGAATCGATCGCCGACGCGCTGTCGCGTTACAAGAATATTCAATACGCCAGTCGTTCGGCGGAACAATTGCTGGTGCATCAAAGATTGCAAGACCTGCAGCGCGCGATTCGCGTGCTGGCCAAGAATCTGCCGCCGGCTGCGCGTCAGAAGGAGGAGTTGCAGCCACTGATAAAAATGGGTTGCGATCATACGATCAATGTCGTCAATTTAATCATGAAAGCATTACCTGGCGACAATGTCTTCAAGGATATCGATTTCAGCGCAGAAACGGTCGGCAAGCGCTGGCAAGCCGGCATCCACGATTGCCGCCGCGCGCTGCGGCACAAGGCATGGCTGCAACCGCTGCCGCCGCACGCGGGCCTGATTATTCACGAATTGCCACAGGAAGAATAAACATGACAGAAGACGAAGTCCGCAGCAACGCATTTGCCATGCCGATGCATAATCCGGCATTTCCACCGGGGCCGTACCGTTTCGTCGACCGCGAATACCTGGTCATCACCTATCGCACCGACCCGGAATTGCTGCAAAAAATTCTGCCTGCGCCGCTCAAGATGACCGAGCCGGTGGTCAAGTACGAATTCATCAACATGCCGGACTCGACCGGATTCGGCCACTATTGCGAATCGGGGCAGGTGATTCCGGTCACGCTCGATGGCGTTGCCGGCGGTTATGTGCACAGCATGTATTTGAACGATCATCCGCCGATTGCCGCCGGACGCGAGCTGTGGGGTTTCCCGAAGAAGCTGGGCGAGCCGGAATTGCGCGTGCACAAGGATACCTTGATCGGCACGCTGGATTACAGCGATTTCCGCGTGGCGACCGGCACCATGGGCTATAAGCACAAAACCCTGGATGCCGCCGCCGTCAAGAAGTCGATGGAAGAGCCCTGCTTTCTGTTGAAAGTGATTCCGCACGTCGACGGCACGCCGCGCATCTGCGAACTGGTGCAATACAGCTTGACCGATGTCGTCATCAAAGGCGCGTGGGGCGGCCCCGGCGGCCTCGAATTGAATCCGCATGCGCTGGCCCCGGTTGCTGCGTTGCCGGTGCTGGAAGTATTATCTGCAGTGCATATCATGGCCGACCTGACCCTGCCGTATGGCAAGGTCGTCCACGACTACCTCAACCTATCGAAATAGAGGATCACATCATGTTACTCAAAGACAAAGTTGCGCTGATTACCGGCGCCGCCAGCGGCATCGGCAAGGAAATCGCGTTTGAATATGCGCGCCAAGGCGCCAAGGTGGTGATCGCCGATATGGCGCTCGACGCCGCCACCGCAACCGCCAATGAAATCGTCAAGGCCGGCGGCACGGCGATGGCCGTGGCGATGAACGTCACCGACGAAGCGCAAGTCGACAAGGGTGTGGCCGAGGCCGTGGCCGCATACGGCGGCATGGATGTGTTGATCAGCAACGCCGGCATCCAGATCATCAGCCCGCTGGTCGACCTGAGCTACGACAACTGGAAAAAGATGCTCGCCATCCATCTGGACGGCGCTTTCCTCACCACCCGCGCCTGCATGCGCGCGATGATCGCTGCCGGTCGTGGCGGTTCGGTGATCTATATGGGTTCGGTCCATTCGCATGAAGCGTCGCCGTTGAAGGCGCCGTATGTCGCGGCCAAGCACGGCTTGATCGGCTTGGCCAAAGTGGTCGCCAAGGAAGGCGCGAAAGACAAGATCCGCGCCAACGTGATCTGTCCGGGATTCGTGCGCACGCCACTGGTCGACAAGCAAATCCCCGAGCAGGCGAAGGAACTCGGCATCAGCGAAGCCGATGTCATCAAGAACGTCATGCTGAAAGAAACCGTCGACGGCGAGTTCACGACCGTGCAGGATGTCGCGCAAACTGCGCTGTTCCTGGCCTCGTTCGGCTCGAACGCGTTGACCGGGCAATCGATCACCGTCAGCCACGGCTGGCACATGCAGTAATACTGTTGTCGAATGTCGTGAACCAGGGGCGCACGCGCCCCTGTTGCGTTTCTGCGCTACTGCAAAATGCTGTGCCACAGCCACCACAGGCCGCCGCCCAAAAGCAGATACGGCCACGAGCGCAGCGCGATCTTCCAGTCTGCGACCGATGGCAGGCAGGAAAGAAATTGCGGCGCCAGCAAGAAGGCCAGCCCGATATCGATTACCTCGAAATGCAAGCCGCCCTGCGTGCGCCAGTAAGCCACCGCAGCCGGAATCGACACGATAAGCAAAGGCGCCAGCGCCGCCGGGGCCGCGTTATACCAGCGGATATTGGTCAGCGTCACCGCGCCAAGCTGCCAGAATTTGCCCTTGCGGCGCGGTATCACGGAAAACGATTGCGGCGACGCGCCGGTCAGCATGCCGACCGTCAAGTGCGCCAATTCATGGCAAATCGTTCCCGCCAGCCGAAAAACGAAAAATACCGGATGGTAGTTACTCAGAAAGCGGAACAGAGCGGCCAGCAAAACGGAAGGGGCGAGATAGATGGCCGCATCGCGCAACTGGCAACTCGCCGCCGTCGACTGGCAATCGAGGAATTGCGCGGCGAATTGCGCTGCCATAGTCGACACGCGGCCCTGCTTGCTTTTCCGCTTACTTCAAACGCTCCGCCAGCAGCGGGCGCAAGGATTTGGCGGCGTCGCGGATCATGGTTTCCGTGGTTTCCCAATCGACGCAGCCATCGGTGACCGAGCAACCGTATTTCAACTGCGACAAATCGGCGGGGATGTTTTGCTTGCCGGCCACGATATTCGATTCGATCATCACACCGACCAGCGAGCGGTTGCCCAGGCGCACCTGATTGACCACGTCGGTCATCACCAGCGGCTGCAAGGCGGGATTCTTGTAGCTGTTCGCGTGCGAGCAATCGACCACGATATTGGCCGGCAGACCGGCCTTGGTCAGAGCTTGCTCGGCCATCGCCACCGATACCGTGTCGTAATTCGGGCGACCGTCGCCGCCGCGCAACACCACATGCCCATGCCGGTTGCCGCGTGTGCGCACGATCGCGACCCGGCCCTGGTCGTTCAAGCCGAGGAAAGAGTGCGGATGCGAAGCCGACAGGATCGCATTGATGGCGATGCTGACATCGCCGTCGGTGCCGTTCTTGAAGCCGACCGGGGTCGACAAGCCGGACGACATTTCGCGATGGGTTTGCGATTCGGTGGTGCGGGCGCCGATGGCAGTCCAGGCGATTAAGTCGCCGAGAAATTGCGGCGAGATCGGGTCGAGCGCCTCGGTGCCGGTAGCCAGGCCCAGTTCGCACACGTCCAGCAGGAATTTGCGCGCCTTGTGCATGCCCTCGTCGACACGGAAGGAATCGTCCATGTCGGGGTCGTTGATATAGCCTTTCCAGCCGGTGGTGGTGCGCGGTTTTTCAAAATACACGCGCATCACCAGCAACAGCGCATCGCCCACTTCGTCCTGCAACTTGCGCAGGCGCCGCGCATAATCGAGTCCGGCGACCGGATCGTGGATCGAGCATGGACCGACCACGACGAATAGTCGCGGATCCTTGCGCTCTAGAATATTGCGCAGCGCTTCCCGTCCTTGCGTGACGGTATTGCCGGCGGCCTCCGACAAGGGCAGGCGCTGGTGCAAATCTTCCGGCGACGGCATCGGATCGAAGGCGGTGACGTTGATGTTTTCGACATTGAAAGTGGTCATGTTGGAGCGATTACAGGTAAAGTGGCGACGAAAGTGTCCGATCGACAAGGCGAATCTGGAAATGTGATAGTTTATCCTTTCTGACCGAAGAATTTGGCAAGCATGCGGCAAACAATCCATTTCAGTGCTTGAATGCACGATATTGCGGCAACCACCTTACCCTGCGGAGCGGCGCAAACAATGAAAGAAATCGCATTTTCCGGGACCCTGGATCCGATCACCAATGGCCACATGTGGGTGATCGGCGAAGCGCGCGCGCTGGCCGACGAGGTAACCATTTTCCTGTCCGAAAATACGTTGAAAAAGCCGCAATTTTCAGCGGAAGAAAGAAAGCGCATCGTCGAGCAGAGCGCCGCCGAACGCGGTTGGGATAACGTGCGCGTGGTCATCGTCAAGAGCGACTACACCGCGCGCGTGGCCAAGAAAAGAGGCATCGACTACCTGATACGCGGGATCCGCAATACCAGCGATTTCGACTACGAAAACCTGATCCAGCAAACCAATGTCGACGTGTTGCAAGGCGCCAAGACCATCTTCGTGATGCCGCCGCGCGACCTCGGATCGGTCAGTTCCGGCTTCGTCAGGAACCTGCAAGGGCCGGTCGGCTGGCACTGGAACATGAAAAAATTCGTGCCGCGCCCGGCCTACCAGGCGTGGATACTCGATTGGCTGCGCAAGGAGTGGGAATCCCTCTGGACTTCGCAAAGCGCCGACCAAGCCAGCACGGCGGACGCCGATTACTGGTTCGATTACCTGACCGGCGAGGCCTGCTACGGCGCGGCGTCCCGCCATTATCACAACCTCGACCACCTGGTGCATGGCCTGAGCGAGATCAAGGCCTGGGCCGGGCGCACCGATGCGAGCGCGGTGGAAATCGACACGCTGAGAAAGGCGTTCTGGTTTCACGATGCGGTATACGGGCATGCGCTGGAAGGGATTTCCGACGAAGAAGCCAGCGCCACGCTGTGGCAGGGCAGTAAGCTGGTCCACATTGCCGACGACGGCAGCGCCGACTTGATCCGCGCCACCGACCATTTCCAGGAATCGGCGATTGCCCATCCGTTGAAAGACGTGATGCTGGGCATCGATCTGGCCATACTCGGGCAAGACGCGGAAACTTACGACGCCTATGCGGCGGCGATCCGGCAGGAATATGCGCATGTGCCGGAGCCAGAATACAAGGCCAAGCGGCGCAAAGCGCTGCTGCATTTATGCGACAAGGCCAGAGCCGGCTCGTTGTATGGCGACGCCTATTTCGCGGAAAGCTATGGCGACGACGCGCTGGCCAACCTGGCGCGCGAAATCGCAGCGCTGGGCGCTGCGTGAAGGCGACGTAAATCCGCCGCTACGCTACTTGCGGGCGATGGCGGCCAGGTGCGACTCGATCAGCAGGCCGGCAATCGAGTACCCCGCAGCATACGCCGGCAACACGTCGCCCGGCCCATACCAGCGCGCTTCGGCGATTTCATCGAGATCGATGGCGATTTCGCCGCTCAGGTAGTCGGCGGTATAGGCAATCATCAGCGAGTGCGGGAAGGGCCAGGACTGGCTGCCGAAATAGCGCAGGTTGTGGATTTTCAGGCGCACTTCCTCGAACACTTCGCGGTGTACCGCTTCCTCGATCGATTCGCCGGCTTCCAAAAAACCGGCCAGCGCGCTGAAGCGGTTGGTCGGCGACGCCGTGTGGCGGGCCAGCAAGATCGCATCGCCTTTGCGGATCAATACCATCATCGCCGGCGAAATGCGCGGGTAGGCGGACATCCCGCACGCCGGGCATTTAAAGCAGCGTTCGCCGGCCAGCAACACGGTTTCTGTCGCGCAGACGCCGCAATAACGGTGCGTGCGCGCCCACTCGGCGATCTGGTAGGCGCGCCCGGCAATCGCAAGCAGTTGCTCGTCGAGTACGCCGACCAGCGAGCGCAGCTTCTTGAAGCTATGACCGCTCGCGGCAAGCGTATTGCGCTCGACCCAGGTGACTTGAAAGTAGCTGTCGCCCAAGGTTCCAACTGGATGGAGGCGCTCGGGCTGGAGCTCCACGGCGACCGATGCAAGACTCAAATCGGCATCGCGCACCAGCAATTCGTCACCGCGAAATACCAGCGTGGTCGGATTCGCATGCACGATAGCGGTGATAAGGGGAATGAAATGCGCGGGCGTTTGCAGCATGGCGTGTTGTATTGAACCTAGAAACGGCAGTTGACCGCTTCCAGCTATTGGTAAGTGCATGAATCGATTAAGATTCCGTGAGATTAAAACGTTCACCTAAAAGGTCAGAGCGCTACAGGCGCGATTGCACATTTTTCCGGCTCCCTGGCGTTTTCGGTGTTTCAGTGAAACACCCTCCTCCTAGCAGACATCAGTCTGCGTCGTCGTCGCGCCTTGCCAGAAAGCCGGAAAAACGCACACTCGCACCTGTCCAACTGCCGTTTCTAGGTTCAAGGCGTAGTTGCCATCATACCCGTTCTGGCGCGGACGGCAAATAATTCCACTTCCCGGCCTATTTTTGCTATCGTGTTCGGAGATATCCTATTACAGTTAACCATGACAATCGAAGACGCAGATCGGCCAAATCAACCATTGTTGGGCTTGGCCGCATTGATGACGATGACATGTTCCGGCATGTCCTTGACCGATGTCGCCAATCGATTGATGGCGCGGTTGAAGGGCAATCCGCGCGACGCCGAAGCCTTGATGGATCTGGCCGTCATTTCGCATCTGTGGTTCAAGCACGACATCGGCTTGGCAACGCAGGCGCAGGCGCTGAAGATCAAGCGCTTGTACCAATTGCCGGCAAGCGGCAGCGCGAAAATTCGCTTGCTGGCCTTGATGCATCATGGCGATCTGGCTGCCAATACGCCGCTGGAATTTATCGTGCAAGGCAGCGATATCGCACTCGACATGCTCTACCTGGACCCGGCGCAAGGCTTGCCCGCCGACTTGCCTGAACACGACCTGATTTTTGTTGCTGTGGGCGAATCGGCACACGCCCGACCGCTGCTGCAACTGCTGGCGCAGCAATTGTCAAACTGCAAGCGACCATTGCTGAACCGCCCCGAACGCATCGCCCGCCTGTCGCGCGACAGCGTCGGCGCGATGCTGCAAGCCTTGCCCGGCATCGACATGCCGCTGTCGGCGCAGATTTCGCGCGCGGCTCTGGCGCAACTGGGCGAGGGGTCGCTGGCGCTGACGGACGCGCTGGCCGATGGCCGCTATCCGCTGATCGTGCGCCCGGTCGATTCGCATGCCGGCCAAGGCTTGCTGAAAATCGACGCGCCGGGCGAGCTGGCGGCTTACCTGCAAGCCAGGCCCGAGCCGACCTTTTTCATGTCGCGCTTCGTCGATTATCGCAATGCCGACGGCCTGTATCGCAAATACCGCGTGGTGCTGGTCGACGGCCAGGCCTACGCGGGCCACATGGCGATTTCCGAGCATTGGATGATCCATTACCTGAATGCGCACATGGGCGCCAGCGCGCAAAAGCGCGATGAAGAGGCGCGCTTCATGCAGGATTTCGACACCGCTTTCGGCGCGCGCCATCGGCAGGCGTTGCAGGCGATCCGGCAAGCTGCCGGGCTGGACTATCTGGTGATCGATTGCGCCGAAGCGCCGGATGGCCGTTTACTGGTATTCGAGATCGATAGCGCGGCGGTGATCCATGCGATGGATTCGGTGGAGTTGTTTCCCTACAAGCTGGTGCAGGCGAAAAAAGTGTTTGCGGCATTTCACGCACTGCTGGAAAAGACGATCGCCTCCGCATCGGAATAATTCCCTTGGGGAATTTTTCTGCGTCGCAAGATCGGCGCGGACAAAAATCGCCCGCAGCCCGGCAAAGTCACTACAATCACCTTTTGGCGCTAACTATTCAATTCAAAATTACGCCAATTACGGAGTTTCCCGAGAGCGCATTTTCCGCGCCGAAGGATAAAAATAAACAGAAGAATCATTTCATCAACTGCGATCCAGGACCGATGCCATGTATAAATATTTACCGATAGCCGTATTCGCGTTGACGCCGCTCTTCGGCGTTGCCGCAGAAACCGAGAACGACCGCTGGAATCTGGCGGATTTGTATGTCAGCGCCGATGCGTGGACTGCCGACAGCGTCAAGCTGGAAGGTCAATTGAAGGATTTTGCCGGCTGCAAGGGCAAACTCGGCGAGTCCGTCAGACGCTTCCGGGCATGCATGGATTTGGAAGCCGACATCCTGCGGCGCTTCGAGCGCCTGACTTCGTACGCATCGCAAACGCACGACCAGGATACCGGCGCCAACATCGGGCAAGACCTCAGTCAGAAATCCGACATCCTCGCCAGCAAGGTCGACGAAGCCACCTCTTTCGTGCGCCCCGAAGTGCTGGCGCTGGGCCGCAAGAAAATCGATGGGTTCCTGAAGCAAGACAAGGCGCTGGCGATCTACCGCCATCCGCTGGACCAGATATTGCGCGCCGCGCCGCATACCCTGGATGCCAAGGGCGAAGCGATCGTCGCCCAGTTCGGCTTGGCGACCAATGCCGGCGGCGATGTCTACACGATGCTGTCCAATGCCGACTTGCCGTGGCCGACCGTCAAGCTATCCGACGGCACCGAAGTCAAGCTCGACCAGGCCGCGTACACCAAGTACCGAGCAGTCGGCAACCGCGACGACCGCAAGAAAGTGTTCGATGCCTTTTGGGGGAAATGGAAGGAATTCGAACGCACCTTCGGCGTCACCTTCTACGAGCAATTGAAGAAGGAAGCGGTCTACACCAAGGTGCGCAACTACCCGGATTCGCTGTCGCGCGCGCTGGACGGCAACGACATCCCGCCGGCAGTCTACAACATGCTGATCGACCAGACTCGCGCCAACTTGCCGACCCTGCATCGCTACTTCAAACTGCGCGCAAAACTGCTCGGCATCGGCGACTTGCACTACTACGACATGTATCCGCCGCTATTGACCAGCGACTTGAAATATCCGGTCGCCGAAGGCAAGCAATTGATGCTGGATGCGGTCAAGCCCTTGGGGCCGGATTACGTGGCGGCGATGAGCGATGCATTGCAGCATCGCTGGATGGATGTCTATCCGCGTCCGCACAAATTATCCGGCGCGTACATGAACGGCATCGCCTACGACGTGCATCCCTACCTGCTGCTGAACTATAACGACGACTATGAATCGGTGTCGACGCTGGCGCACGAATGGGGCCATGCGATGCATTCGCATCTGGCGAATCATGCGCAGCCCTTCATCACCGCCGATTACCCGATCTTCACCGCCGAAATCGCGTCGACCACCAACGAAACGTTGTTGCTCGACCACATGCTGAAGATCGCCAAGACCGACGACGAGCGCATGCTCTATCTCGGCTCGGCGCTGGAAAATCTGCGCACCACCTTCTTCCGGCAAGCGATGTTTGCCGACTTCGAGCGCGAAGTGCATGCCAAGGTCGACAAAGGCGAATCGCTGACCGGCGAAGACCTTACCAAGATCTACGGCGACATCCTGCGCCGCTACCACGGCGACAAGGAAGGCGTGGTCAAGATCGACGACTTGTACGCGATGGAATGGGCGTACATTCCGCATTTCTACAACCAGTTCTACGTGTTCCAGTACGCGACCTCGATCTCCGCCGGCTCGATGTTCGCCGCCTCGATCCTCAACGGCGAAGCGGGCGCGCGCGAGCGTTACCTGAACATCCTGCGCGCCGGAGGCTCCGCCTATCCGTACGATCTGGTCAAGGCAGCCGGCGTCGACCTGGCAACGCCAGCGCCGTATCAGGCGGTGTTTGCGCGCATGAACAAGATCATGGATGAGATTGAAGCGATTCAGGCGCGCAAGAAAAGCTGATTCGCTGCATTCCCGCCGCATCGCCAGCGCGATTCGGCGGGACATTGATTTGGTAGGTTGGGCTAACGGTTTTGTTTAGCCCAACATTCGACGCTGGCAAGGCAAAAGCAATAATTCTGTGCGTGGTGCTTTGAAATTTGATCGGCCTTTTTCACGTTAAACGTTGGGCTGATAAAGCCTAGCCCAACCTACGCGTTGATTCGCCGCATTCCCGCTACATTGCCTATGCGATCCGGCCGGGCAACGACAACCTCGAGACCGCATATGTCCCAACCCGATTTGATGTCGAAAGCGCAAGAAGCCGCGATCTACGCGAAAGTCACGCGCCGGCTGATCCCGCTGCTCTTCGTCAGCTACGTGGTCGCTTACCTCGATCGCGTCAACGTCGGCTTCGCCAAGCTGCAAATGTTGAGCGACTTGCGCTTCAGCGACACGGTATTCGGCCTGGGCGCGGGGATTTTTTTCATCGGCTATTTCCTGTTCGAGATACCCAGCAATATCGTCCTGCATCGGGTCGGCGCGCGCATCTGGATCGCCCGCATCATGATTACCTGGGGCTTGATTTCCGGCGCGATGATTTTCATCGATACGCCGCTGACGTTTTACATCGTGCGCTTTTTTCTCGGCGCGGCGGAGGCCGGCTTTTTCCCCGGCGTCATCCTGTACATCACCTATTGGTATCCATCGCAGCGGCGCGGCAAGATCACCACGCTGTTCATGACGGCGGTGCCGCTATCGGGCGTCATCGGCGGCCCGCTCTCCGGCTGGATCATGCAAAACATGCCGGGCGTGGGCGGCTTGGCGGGCTGGCAATGGATGTTCGTGTGCGAGGCGCTGCCGTCGATTCTGGTCGGCCTGGTCGTATTCTTCTATCTGCAAGACCGCATCCGCGATGCCAACTGGCTCACCGAAGCGGAAAAGCAAATGCTGGAAGCGCACATCGCGCAAGAAGCCGGGCGCAAATCCGAACACGCGCTGGCTGGCATGTTCGCCAATCCGCGTGTGTGGCTGATGGCCTTGATCTATTTCTGCCTGGTGATGGGGCTGTACGGCGTCGGCTTTTGGCTGCCGACCTTAATCAAGGCCAGCGGTGTCAAGAGTGCGCTGGATGTCGGGCTGTTGTCGGCAATTCCGTACGCCTGCGCAACGGTAGTCATGCTGCTGGTCAGCCACAGCGCCGACGCCCGCCGCGAACGGCGCTGGCACGTCGCCATTCCGGCGCTGGCGGGCGGCGTCGGCCTGGTATTGAGCACCATGTACGCAGACAACGCATGGCTCGCTCTGGCGGCATTGACGCTGGCAACCGCCGGCATCATCACCAGCCTGCCGCTATTCTGGAGCCTGCCGACAGCCATCCTCGGCGGCACGGCGGCAGCAGCGGGAATCGCGCTGATCAATTCGCTCGGCAACCTGGCCGGCTTCGTCAGCCCGTATCTGGTTGGGTGGTTGAAGGATGCGACGCATAGCACCAATATTGGCATGCTGGCGCTGGCTGGGTCGTTGCTCGCGGGGGCGGTGTTGACGCTTTTGGTGCCGGGTCGGTTGGTTAATGAGGCGGTGGATTAGGACAGCTTTCGCGCATCTCTTAACCGGAAGGGCGTTCAGTATTGTTTAATTTGGTGGGGGGCATGTTTTTCCCGGCCCCAATTGAATGAGCGAACAATTCTCCAAGGGTAAGGTGTTCGCTCCATACTGCGTTAAAGCTGACACGATATGTTTTCTCGATAAGCTTGGCGAACATCTCAAGTTCAAGAGCGTCTGGTAGCCACTCGTGCCGATACAAAGAGCGATAGACATCAAGAATTTTGTCGTTTGGATTGAACTGCAACTTGGCGCTGTCTTTGAATGCGAATGCATCGACAAATAACAAAAGAAAGGCGCGGATATTCTGCTTCGGAACATCCGGGAATGCTTCGCGCCATTCGACTCCTTGGCATGTACGGATTCTAAACGGCATTGGCAATTGCCCGCCTTTCCAAGCGGAGAATAGGAATGCAGCGATGATACCGAACGTAACGATGGCGAAGGTGCTCATGGCTTCAATGATACCAAAATTGACTGCGCGTTTAGGCTAATGCTTTTGTTTGGCCCACCTATTTGGTGCAGGGTTCTTCTTCTCGAAACGGGTATACTGTAATTCGGATGTCCGCCCCAAGATTTGCAATTTGAAGCAGCGAGGCCGTGCATATCGTAGTGTGCAGCGGCGGACACTCAATACCACCTTCAAAGCCGTAGTCAAACACCCGAAATGTGCAATTTTTCCAAATATCCAGAAGTTCCTTTGGCAGAGAATTCAAGAGCGCAATGAAATGCTCTGTACATGCCAACGGGTTCCCATTCAACGCGCTATCAATTAACGGCTCCATTACGAGACGAAATCCTTGCGCAGTCTCACCATTAAAAAGTACAAAAACTTGACCCGCCAGGTGCTGAGCAAGCGCGCTCAAATTCGAATGCGATTCCAACTCTAAATCTAGATTTATAAAACTTGCCGGTTCTGTTGATGCCATAAATAGCCTAACGGGAAAGTCCGGTGGGCACCTGTGCCCACTCTTGGTTATTTTTAGCTTTTGATTTCAGCGCCACATTTTACGCAACGGTGTTGTTGCCTGGAGCAAGTGTCGCAGATTTTCCACGCGTTATTTTTATAGTGACGATTGTCGTCGCCGCATTGGCAGTCCCAAATTTTGTTGCATTCAGGGCATGTGCCAAATGATCGAAAAAGCATCGCATTTGTGCATGCTTCGCCACAATATAGCGGTTTTGGTGTCGCTGACATTATTGAATTTTTCCCATGTTCACCAAACGTGTTATGGAAGTGGAAAGCATGTGATCACTTTCAGCCCAATTCAAAACGACTGCGCCCTATTCATACTTCCGAACATCATCAATAACCTTACCATCATTCGGTAAACTCCCACAAGCCACAAAGCGCACGTCGCCGCGCAGCTTGGTGATATCCCGGATGCTGTCAGCAACCGCCGCCGCCATAGGATGCGCGGCGTCGGGTTGCTCGACTTCGCAATGCAGCGTCATTTCGTCCTGCCCCATGTGGCCGCTGACGATCAATCTGGATTTGACGATTTGCGGGTGGCGCTTTTGCACTTGCGCCACCTGCGACGGATGGATGAACATCGCGCGCACCTTGGCGGTCTGGTCGGCGCGGCCTAGCCAGCCACGGATGCG
This sequence comes from Burkholderiaceae bacterium, assembly GCA_031291325.1. Lineage (GTDB taxonomy): Bacteria > Pseudomonadota > Gammaproteobacteria > Burkholderiales > Burkholderiaceae_D > PKWO01. The sequence goes on along the minus strand of JARLJG010000053.1, from coordinate 53,536 downwards.
GGTGTTGGTGCGGCCGCAGGGCGAGAGGCCGGGCAGCACGGCCGACAGGTCGCCGGTGGCGAAGCGGATCAATGGATAATCCGGGTTGAAGGAGGTGACGACGACTTCGCCGATTTCGCCGTCGGGCAGCGGGTCGCCGGTGCCGGGGCGGACGATTTCGAGCAGCAAGTCTTCGTCGAGGATCATGCCTGGGTTGACTTCGCCGTCGCAGGCCGATTCGTAGGCGATGTTGCCGATGTCGGCTGAGCCGTACATCTGCAACACCTGCGGCACGCCGTTGTCGCGCAGCCAGTTGCGCAGCGATGGCGGCAAGGCTTCCGCGCCGACGATGGCGCGCTGCACGCTGCCGATATCCGCGCCCATTTCGCGCGCTTTTTCGACGATCAGTTTCAGGAACGAAGGCGAGCCGGCATACACTTCCGGCTTTAGCGTCGCCATCGCCTGCACTTGCATTTCGGTCTGGCCGATGCCGGCGGGGATGACGGTGCAGCCGAGCTTGGCGGCGCCGCCTTCGACCATCGCCGCTGCCGGCGTGAAGTGATAGGAAAAGCAGTTTTGCACGATATGGCCGGCGCGCACGCCGACCGCAAACATCGGACGCGCAAAGCGCCACCAGTCGGCGCTGTGGCCTTCCGGGTCGAAGATCGGGCCGGGCGACATGAATAGCCGCCGCAGGCGATGCGGCGGCGTCACCGTCAAGCCGCCGAACGGCAACGACTCGCTTTGCAACTGGTGCAAATCGGATTTTCGCGTCACCGGCAGTTGCGCCAGCGCCGCGCGCGTATCGATGTCGGCGGCATCTACGTGCTGCAGTATGCGCGCCCAGCCGGGGGTCGTTTTGGCTTGCGCCAGCAAATGCGGCAAGGCTGCCAGCGCGGCGCGTTCGCGCGCTTGCGGATCGCGCACTTCAAGCGTGTCCAGATACTCATTCATGGCCGATTTTCCTTATGCCAGCCAACGCTTGCGGCGTCGGTAGAATTTCATGTCGCGGAAACTCTTGCGCTCGCCGCTGGCGACGCCCAGGTAGAATTCCTTGACGTCTTCATTGCCGGCCAGATCCGCTGCCGCGCCTTCCATCACGACGCGGCCATTTTCCAGGATGTAGCCGAAGTCCGAGTAGCGCAGCGCGATCATCGTGTTTTGCTCGGCCAGCAAAAACGAGACTTTCTCGCGGCGGTTCAAGTCCTTGACGATCTCGAAGATTTCTTCGACGATCTGCGGCGCGAGGCCCATCGACGGTTCGTCCAGCAGAATCATCGACGGCTTGGCCATCATCGCGCGGCCTATCGCGGTCATCTGCTGTTCGCCGCCGGAGGTATAGCCGGAGAGCGACTTGCAGCGCACCTTCAGGCGCGGGAAATAGGTGTAAATCTTTTCCAGCTCGTGCTTGGTTTCGGCCTTCGAGATGCCGCGCGTGTAGGCGCCGGTCAACAGGTTATCCTCGATGGTCAGGTGGGCGAAACAATGCCGTCCTTCCATCACTTGAATCACGCCGCGCTTGACCAGATCGTTCGGCGTCGAGCGGTCGATGCGCTGGCCGCGATACTCGATGCTGCCCTTGGTCACGTCGCCGCGTTCGGCGGACAGCAAGTTGGAAATCGCCTTCAGCGTGGTGCTCTTGCCGGCGCCGTTGGCGCCGAGCAAGGCCACGATTTTCCCTTCCGGCACGTCGAGCGACACGCCTTTCAAGACCAGGATCACATGATCGTAGATCACTTCGATATTGTTGACGCTTAGTCCGCTGCTCATGATCCTGTGTTTTCCCTATGTAAAATAGAGGCTGGTCGGGTCTTTTTGTCGGTAAGAAAACGCATTGTCTCAAGTGTGATAAAAACCTCGTCGTTCCCGCGAAGGCGGGAACCCATACTGAGTTCGATCGAGCGAACGCCTTATGGATTCCCGCCTTCGCGGGAATGACGGAGGGTTAGGTTGGAGCCAAATAACTTACCCACAAAATACTCAGATGAACCAAAAAGTAGATAGACGCTATTTAAGGCAACCCGGAGTGATGCCTTTTTCCTTCGCATACTTGGCCGCATTCGCCATGAACAGCGGATGGATCAGTGCCTTGTTGCCTTCGATCCAGTCGGGCGTGACGATGTTCCACTTCGTCCCATCCCATTGCTGAATCTTGACCATGCCGGAACCTTCGTGATTGGCGCAGGAAGTCTTGATTTCCGGCAGCAATCCAGTCGCGCCCAGTTGCGTCAGGCGGGCGTTGGTGATGTTCAGGTTTTCCAGGCCCCAGCGCATTTGCTCGCCGCTGACTACCTTGCCCTTGCCGAATTTCGCTTGCGCGGTGCGGATCGCTTCCACCGTCGCCACTGCGACCGAGACGCCACGGTTATACAACACCGTGCCGACCTTGCTCTTGTCTTGCAGATTGCCCTTGCCGGTGGCGTACACCACTTTTTCGATATCGGCGATCAGCGGCACGTTCGCGCCGGCCACGTTCCAGGTGGCGCTCAGGTAGCCTTTGGCGGCTTCGCCAGCCGGGATCGTGTCTTCTTCCGAACCGGCCCACCAGGAACCGACGATCTTGTCGCGCGCATAGCCGACCTTTTGCGCCGCCTTCAGCGCGGTCTGGTTCATCACGCCCCAGCCCCAGAAGATCACGTAGTCGGGGTTTTCCTGGCGGATGCGCAGCCATTGCGCGCCCTGCTCGTTGCCCGGATGGGCGACCGGGATTTCCACCAGCTTGAACTTGCCGATCGCGCTCTCGGCTTCCAGCGCGACGATCGGTTCCTTGCCGTAGGCCGAATCGTGATACAGGTAGACGATCTTCTTGCCGGCCAGCGAACCGCCATTCTTCGACGCCAGATATTTGACGATGGCCGACACTTGCATCTGGTAAGTCGTGACCAACGGGAACGCATACGGGAAGACCGAGCCGTCGACCGCGTCGGTGCGGCCATAGCCGACCATCATCAGCGGCACCTTGTCTTCCGCCGACTTGTCGATCAAGGCGTAGGCGATGCCGGTTGCCATCACGTTGTAGGCAGTGCCCTTGGTGACCGGGTTTTTACCTTTCAGGCGTTCGTAGCATTCGACGCCCTTGGCATTGTTGTACTCGGTTTCGCACTCTTCCCAGGACAGCTTGACGCCATTGACGCCGCCTTCCTTGAGATTGACGTAGTTGAGATAATCGACATAGCCGCCATAAAACGCCTGGCCGTTGGCGCCGTACGGGCCGACGCGGTAGCTGGGCAGCGCGATGAATTGGTCGTTGCTGTCGGCGACAGCGGAGCAGAGCGGCGCAATCAGTGCGATTGCGGTGGTCATGGACAACAACAAATGTTTGATGCGTTTCATGCTTTCGTCTCCTTTAAACCGTTCGATCAATGCGTTCAATACGTTCAGTGCGTTCAATGCGGGAAAGGCCAAAGCCGCAATTTTTCCTTGGTGATTTGCCATAACCTCGCCAAGCCATGCGGTTCGACGATCAGGAAAAAGATAATCAGCGCGCCGAACACCATTAACTGGATATGCGACAGCGATTCGCTGCGCAACGGCAGGTGCAGCAGGTTCGCCAGCGGCGGCAGGAAATTGTCGAGGAATATCGGCAACAGCAAAATGAAGGCCGAGCCGAGGAAGGCGCCGAGGATGCTGCCGACGCCGCCGATGATGATCATGAACAGGATGCGCAGCGATAGTTCGAGTGAGAAGCCGTCCGGCTCGACCGAGCCGAGGTAGCAATACGCATACAGCGCGCCGGCGATGCCGCAATAGAACGAACTGACCGCGAACGCCAGCAACTTGGTTTTCATCAACGGGATGCCGATCACTTCGGCGGCCACGTCCATGTCGCGCACCGCCATCCACGCGCGCCCGGTCGACGAGCGCACCAGGTTTTTCGCCGTCAGCGCCAGGATCGACACGACCGATAGCACCAGCAGGTATTTGCGCATCGGCGTGTCGATGGCAATGCCGAGGATATTGATCTTTTGCGCGCTGATGACGCCGGACGAGCTGTCGTTCGACAGCCACGGAAATTTGGTCAATACCCAGATCACGAAGAATTGCGCGGCGAGCGTCGCCACCGCCAGGTAAAAGCCCTTGATGCGTAGCGATGGCAGGCCGAACAGCACGCCGACGCCCGCCGCGCAGACGCCGCCCAGCACGAAGGACAACAGGATCGGGATGCCGTCGATGCGCAATTGAAAATTGTAGGAGGCGTAAGCGCCGACCGCCATGAAGGCAGCGGATCCGAGCGACAACTGGCCGGCGTAGCCGGTCAGGATGTTCAAGCCGAGCGCTGCCAGCGCCAGCACCAGGAAGGGCGTCAAAATCGCCGAAAACCAGTATTCGCTGGCGCCCAACGGAATGACGACGAAGGCGACCGCCAACAGCAGCACGAAGGCGATCCGGTCTTGCCGGATCGGGAAAATCTGCCCGTCGGCGACGTAGGTCGTTTTGAATTGTCCGGCTTCACGATATAGCATGCGTTTTCCTAAACCCGATCGATATGTTTTTCGCCAAACAGACCCTCAGGCCGCACCAACAAGAACAATAGCGCGAACACATACGGGAACCAGCCTTCGATACCGCCGAAATTGCCGCCGAACATATCCTGCATGATCGGAGGCAAATAAATCTCGGCCAGCTTTTCCGACGCGCCGATAATCAAGCCGCCGACGATGGCGCCCGGCACCGACGTGAAGCCACCCAGGATCAACACCGGCAAGGCCTTCAGCGCCGTCATCGTCAACGCAAACTGCACACCATTGCGCGAACCCCACAGCAAGCCGGCCACCAAGGCGACGAATCCGGCCACGCCCCAGACGATGGCCCAGATATGCTGCAATGGGATGCCGAGCGAGAGCGCCGCCTGATGGTCGTCGGCCACTGCCCGCAGCGCGCGTCCGACCTTGGTCTTCTGGAAGAACAGACTCAGCAGCGTGACCAGCACGATCACCATGCCGGAGGCGAACAGGTCGAACTTGGAAACGCCGATGCCGACCGAATTCATGATCGCTTCGATCGGCTCGTCGACGATGCCCAGATCGATGGCACGCACTTCGCTGCCGAACAATAGCGGCCCCAGGCCTTCGAGGAAGAAGCTCAAGCCGATGGTCGCCATGAACAGCGTGATGGCCGGCTGGTTGACCAGTTTGCGCAACACCAGCCGCTCGGTCGCCAGGCCCAGGATCAGCATGACCACGAAAGCGCCGCCTATGGCCGCCCACATCGGCCAGCCCTTGTCCATCAAGCCGACCACCGCCAGCGCGGCGAAATATACCATCGCGCCCTGCGCGAAGTTGAACACGCCGGACGCCTTGTAGATCAGCACGAAGCCGAGCGCGACTAACGAATACATCAAGCCGGACAGCATGCCGTTGATCAGGATTTCAAAGAAAAATTGCATTGAAAACTTCCTTGTTCAATGATGTTACGCGCAATGCTCCCCTCTCCCGCAGGCGGGAGAGGGGAGCAAGGCACATAACCTCAGTTGTTCAGTGCGAAGTGCCGAGATAGGCATCGATCACGTCCGGGTTTTTCATCACTTCGTCCGGCGTGCCGTCGCCGATTTTTTTGCCGTAGTCCAGCACCACCACGCGGTCGGAAATATCCATCACCACGCCCATGTCGTGCTCGATCAGCACGATGGTGGTGCCGAACTGGTCGTTGACGTCCAGCACGAAGCGGCACATGTCCTGTTTTTCTTCTACGTTCATACCGGCCATCGGTTCGTCCAGCAGCAGCATGTCCGGCTCGGCCGCCAGCGCGCGCGCCAATTCCACGCGCTTTTGCAGACCATACGGCAAGCGCCCGACCGGTGTCTTGCGGATATGCTGTATTTCCAGGAAATCGATCACCTCTTCCACCTTGCGCCGATGCGCGATTTCTTCGTTGCGGGCCTTGCCCCACCAGAGCGCATTGGCTAACAAGCCGCTGCGCATCTTGGTATTGCGCCCGGTCATGATGTTGTCGAGCACCGTCATGCCCTTGAACAGCGCGATGTTTTGAAAGGTGCGGGCGATGCCTTGATGGGCGACGCTGGTCGGATTCATTGCGCGCCGGGTCTGGCCGCGAAACATGATGCTGCCTTGCTGCGGGTGGTAGACGCCGTTGATGACGTTGAGCATCGAACTTTTTCCTGCGCCGTTGGGGCCGATGATTGCGCGGATTTCATGCTGCCGGACGTTGAAGGAAATGTCGGTCAGCGCGCGCACGCCGCCAAACGATAGCGAGATTCCCTGCAAGTCCAGGATCACATCGCCGATTTTGCGCTGGTCTGTCATAGTGATGGGGTCGCCTCGTGATGCGCCGTTCAGGCGGCTTTCTTGGTTTCGACAAAGGTTTTGGCGCTGCGGATCTGCAAATCCGCGCTGACCTTGCCTTGCCGTCCGTCTTCGAATTTCACCTGGGTCTCGATGTATTGCGAAGTCTTGCCCGTATACAACGCCTCGATCAGGATCGCGTATTTGTCGGCGATGAAGCGGCGTCGCACCTTGCGGGTGCGGGTCAACTCGTCATCGTCGGGATCGAGTTCCTTGTGCAAGATCAGGAAGCGGCAGATTTGCGAACCGGCCAGCAAGCTGTCTTGCGACAGGTCGATGTTCACCTTTTCGACGCATTCGTGGATCAAGTCGTACACCGCTTGTTGTCCGGTCAGGTCGGTATAGCCGCTGTAAGAGATGCCGCGCCGCTCGGCCCAGTTGCCGACGGCGTCGATGTCGATGTTGACGAAGGCCGTGCATTCGTTGCGGCCGTCGCCGAAGGCCACCGCTTCCTTGATGAAGGGGAAGAATTTCAACTTGTTTTCGATGTATTTCGGCGCAAACATCCGACCGTCGGCCATCTTGCCGACATCCTTGGCGCGGTCGATGATTTTCAAATGGCCATCGTGGTCGAAAAAGCCGGCGTCGCCAGTGTGGAAGTAGCCGTCATCGTCGATTGCTTCGGCGGTGTCGTCCGGGCGCTTGAAATAGCCTTGCATCAAGCCGGGCGAGCGCACCAGCACTTCGCCATCGGTTGCAATTTTTACTTCGACGCCGCGCATCGGGCGGCCTACCGTATCGAGTTTGACCTCGCCCGAGGCTTGCATGCAAACCGACACGCAGGTTTCCGTCATCCCGTACAACTGCTTCAAGTTGACGCCGATGGAGCGGTAGAAATCGAACAAGTCGGGGCCGATCGCTTCGCCGCCGGTGTATGCCACCTTGACGCGCGACAATCCGAGCACGTTTTTCAGCGGTCCATAGACCACCAGCTCGCCCAGCGCATACAGCAAGCGGTCACCCAGGCCGATGCCGCCCTCTCCCTGCAAGATGCGCAGGCCGACGCGCTTGGCAACCTTCATGAACGAATGAAACATGGTGCGCTTGATCCAGCTTGCGTCTTCGATGCGGATCATCACTTGCGTCAGGATGTTTTCGTAGACGCGCGGCGGACCGAAATAATAGGACGGCCCGATTTCGCGCAAATCGGTCATCACGGTGTGCGGCGATTCCGGGCAATTCAGGCACAGGCCGGTCAGCATCGACTGCGCGTACGAATACAGGAAATCGCCGATCCAGGCCAGCGGCAGGTAACACAGGATATTGTCGTTTTGATTCAACTGATCGAATTCGACCAGCGTCGTAGCCGTCGCAATCATCGCCTGATGGCTATGGCAAACGCCTTTCGGCTTGCCGGTGGTGCCGGAGGTATACAGGATGATTGCAGTTTCCTGCGCGCTGCCGGCGCCCACTTCTTGCATGAAGAAGTCGGGATGCGCCAAGTCATAGGCGCGGCCCAATTCCTGGATTTTCTCGAAAGTGCGCAATTCGGCCTGCCCATAGTGGCGCAAACCACGCTCGTAATCGACGACGATGTGGGAAATACGCGACAGCGTTTGTTTGATTTCGAACAATTTATCGACTTGTTCTTGATCTTCCGCCACCGCAAAGTCGATTTCCGCGTCTTCCAGCACGTAGGACATATCGGCAGCCGGCGCGTCTTGATACAGGGGAACCGGGATGCCGCCCAGGCATTGCGCCGCCGCCATCGCCCAGTACAGGCGCGGCCGGTTGTCGCCGATGACGGCCAGCGTCATGCCGCGCCGAAAGCCGAGAGCGGCCAAGCCGCAGGCAAAGGCGCGCACTTCGGCGGCGACTTGCGGCCAGTTCCAGGTTTGCCAAATACCCAGGTCTTTTTCGCGCATCGCCGGTAAATCGGCGCGCATCTGCGCGTTTTGCAACAGCAGACGCGGAAACGTCGACGCTGCACTCGAAAAGGGTGTGTTTGGGGTTGTCTCCACCATTTGCCAGCTCTTTCGCTTTGAATACTGTCGGGCATCTCTAAAAATCTACTGCGCGGCTTACGCGGCCCGGCCATTTCGGGTCTGCGATGCTCACTGTACCTTCGTACAGCTCCGCTTCTCGACCCAAACTTGGGCCGCTCGCTACGATTTTTAGAGACGCCCTGTTTACATTGTGGGAATCGGCCCGGTTTGTTATTCCTCGGCAACCGATATCCGCTTACAATGTCTCGCGTATTTCTATATTGCAGAGAATACTAGAACCTTAATCCCGTGTCTGTTGTCATTCGTTTGACAATTCACAGTTAATTGCAATCTATCGGTGGTGCGTTGCACAATGAATTCAAGGAAATCAGTGTTGCAGGAAATGTTGCATCAAGCCATTTGGGCGCGCTCCTTGACCGCAGAACAAATGGCCCGTGTCGAAACCGAAGTAGTCGAGCGCTTCGTGCCAGCCGGCGGCTACGTCTGCCACAAGGGCGACCAGGTTGAACACTGGATCGGCGTGATCGACGGCTTGCTGAAGATGAGCAGCGACTCGCCGGAAGGAAAAACCGTGACGTTTACCGGGGTGTTGACCGGCGGCTGGTTTGGCGAAGGATCGGTGTTGAAGACCGAGCCGCGCCGCTACGACGTGATTGCGTTGCGCGACAGCCGCCTCGCATTCATGCCGCGCGCCACCTTCAATTGGCTGCTCGACAATAGCATCCCCTTCAATCGTTTCCTGCTGCTGCAATTGAACGAGCGGCTCGGGGTGTTTATTTCCCTGGTGGAATACGACCGCATGCTCGACACCGACGCCCGCGTGGCGCGCTGTCTGGCCGCCTTGTTCAATTCTTACCTGAATCCCAGCCAGCAACGGCAATTGCAGATTTCGCAGGAAGAAATCGGCTATCTGTGCAGCACCTCGCGGCAGCGCGCAAATCAGGCGTTGCAAGTGCTGGAAAGGGCCGGGTTGCTGCGGATCGACTACGGCAGCGTGACGATTCTCGATCTCGACGGCCTGCGCTCGTTCGACGCGGCCGGCTAGGCGCGCCAAGATAGTTGCGCCTTTGCCGCCCGCGCAAGTGCGCAGCGGCGGCTTTCTGTATGATGTCGCTTACTGCGACTCACAGGAAAACTACAATTAATCATGGATACCCTCCACGCTACCCAAGCCATCACCCGCACGCGCATCCAGGCTTTGCGCACTGCCATGTCACTCCGCCAAGTGGACGCCTGCCTGGTGCCCTCAGCCGACCCGCATTTATCGGAATATTTGCCGGACCGCTGGGGCGGTCGCGTCTGGCTGTCCGGCTTCACCGGCTCGGTCGGCACCTTGATCGTTACTGCCGAATTTGCCGGCCTGTGGGTCGACGCTCGCTATTGGGCGCAAGCCGAAACGCAGTTGGCCGGCACCGGCATCGCATTGATGAAGATTCCGGGCGGCGGCAGCGCGCTGCATGTCGATTGGCTGGCCGAGAATATGCAGCCGGGGCAAACCGTCGCGGTCGACGGCGCGGTGCTGGGCCTGGCCGGCGCGCGCGCGCTGGAACAGGCGTTGAATGCGCGCCAGGTCAAATTGCGCACCGATTGCGATCTGCTCGACGATATCTGGAGCGAACGTCCGTCGCTGCCAAGCGCGCCGGTGTTCGAGCATGCAGCGCCGCATGCTCCGTTGCCGCGCAGCGCCAAGCTGGCGGCGGTGCGGCAGACAATGCGCGAGCAGCACGCGCAATGGCATTTCATTTCGACGCTGGACGATATCGCCTACCTGTTCAATCTGCGCGGGTCGGATGTCAGCTATAACCCGATCTTTGTCGCCCATGCGCTGGTCGGTACCGAGCGCGCGACCTTGTACGTCGCCGACGGCAAAGTGCCGGAGGCATTGCGCGCGATCCTGGCGCAAGACGGGGTCGATCTGGCCCCTTATGCAGAGGCTGCTGCAGCCTTGCGCGCCCTGCCTGCCGACAGCGTAGTCTTGCTCGATCCGCGCCGCGTGACGCTGGGCCTGCGCCAGGCGATTACGGTGCGCGTGGTGGAAGCGATCAATCCGACGGTTTTCGCCAAGTCGCGCAAGAGCGAGCAGGAAGTGCAGCATGTGCGCGCCGCGATGGAGCAGGACGGCGCTGCATTGTGCGAATTCTTTGCCTGGTTCGAGCAAGCCTTGGGCCGCGAAACCATCACCGAACTGACTATCGACGACAAGGTGACGGCTGCGCGCGCACGGCGGCCCGGATTCGTCAGCCCCAGCTTCGGCACGATTGCCGCCTTCAATGCCAACGGCGCGATGCCGCATTACAGCGCCACCGAGGAAGCGCATGCGACCGTCGAAGGCGATGGTTTGCTGTTGATCGATTCCGGCGCGCAATACCTGGGCGGCACCACCGATATCACGCGCGTGACCGCAGTCGGCCAGGTGTCGGCACAGCAAAAGCGCGACTGCGCCTTGGTGCTCAAGGGCTTGATTGCGTTAAGCAGCACGCGTTTCCCGCGCGGCACCAAGTCGCCGATGCTGGACGCGATCGCGCGCGCGCCGATCTGGGCTGGCGGCGTCGATTACGGCCACGGCACCGGCCACGGCGTCGGTTACTTCCTCAACGTCCACGAAGGGCCGCAATCGATTTCTTGCTACAGCCTGCCGGACCCGCACACGGCGATGCAACCGGGCATGATTACCTCGATCGAGCCGGGCACGTATCGGCCCGGGCAATGGGGCGTGCGCTTTGAAAACCTGGTGCTCAACCGCAGTGCGGCGACGACCGAGTTCGGCGAATTCCTGGAGTTCGAGACGCTGACCTTGTGCCCGATCGATGTCCGCTGCGTCGATTTATCGCTGCTGCGCGCCGACGAAATCGCCTGGTTGAATGCTTACCATGCAACGGTCAGGGCGCGCTTGTCGCCCTTGGTCGATGGCGCGGCCAAGGCCTGGCTGGAGCAGAGCACGGCGTCAGTATAGCGAAACCCTTCTACATGGAGAACGGCATCGGCATGAGGCCGAAGGCTTCGTCGAGATGGCCGATGCTTTTCAACAACCCTTGCAAGCCTTGGTCGAGTTGCGCCAAACTGGCTTCGTCGAGGTGCAAAATGGCTTCCGGCAGCAATCCGCGCGCCGGTTTCGGCGCTTTCGCCAGGGTGCCGATGCCTTCGTCGGTGAGCGCCAGCTTGACCACGCGCTGATCGACCTCGTCGCGCACCTTTACTACGTAACCCAGCTTGCGCAGCGCGTCCACCAGGTTGCTTGCCGTGGTCTGGTGAATGGCCAGCCTGGCAGCCAGCTCGCCGACTCGCAAGCCTGGATGGTCATGCAATTCTTGCATCATCCAGAGTTGCGCGCCGCTGACGCCGCATTGTTTCTCGATCCATTGCGAGTGGCGCTGCGCCGATCGGATGACGATCCGCAGCTTCTTCAGTATGTCCAGGCGCGGCTGCGTCGCCACGTCGCTGTTTGTCTTGCTATCGTCTTGCAATGCTTGCTTGCCGGGCATATTCGTTCCAGAAGTTGTATTTCGCAAATTATATTCGCACAAATATAGTTTAATCGAATATAATGTCCGACATAATGTATTTCTATCTGACGACAACATTTGACTTCATTTGCCGGAAGCTGTCCAGAATTGGCGCAATGAAACAGCGTCACGATTTTTCTTCCATATCCTAGATGCCGATACCGTCGCAAAACGATGCCCGCTATCCCTGGGACAGCATGCTGACTTTGTGGCATCGCGGTTCGGCTTGGCTGCTGGGTCCCGTTCTGGTGGGTTTGCTGGCTGTCGGGCTGGCGTTGGGCGCGGAATATGCGACCCGCGTCAACCAATGGGTTGTCGGCACGTTCCGCTTTGCGCCGCTATTTTTCATGCCGGTCGGTTTTGCGCTGCTGGCCTATCTGTGCGCGCGTTTTTTTCCTGGCGCGCAAGGCAGCGGCATTCCGCAGACGATCGCCGCCATCGATGCCAGCGGCGAGCAGCTCTCCACGCGTTTGTTGTCGGTCCGCATCGCCATCGGCAAAGTGCTATTGACGCTGGGCGGCCTGGCATTTGGCGCGTCCATCGGGCGCGAGGGGCCGACGGTTCAGATCGGGGCGTCGATCATGCATGCGTTCCACGGGCGCGGACCGTTTCGTGGCGATGGCATGCGCCGCATCCTGATTCTCGCGGGCGGCGCGGCCGGCATCGCTGCGGCCTTCAACACGCCACTCGCCGGCATCATGTTTGCGATCGAGGAACTCAGCAAAAAGCACGTCTTCAACGCCAATAGCTCGACTTTGGTGACGGTCATCCTGTCCGGCTTGATATCGTTGGCGCTACTTGGGAACTACACTTATTTCGGCAGCAGCGGGGCGCATCTCGATTGGCATTACAGCATTTTTCCCATCATGGTGTGCGCAGTGACCGGCGGCGCTGCCGGCGCAATCTTCAGCCGCCTGCTGATCGCCGCATCCTTGCGCATGCCGCCGCGTTTGAGCGCGCTGGCGGCCAGGCAACCGCTGCTGTTGGCAGCGCTATGCGGGCTGGGCGTCGCGGCCATCGGCGCTTGCTCGGACGGGCTGGTTTTCGGCACCGGCTATCAGGCGGCCCGCCAAACGCTGGAAGACGGCGCCGCGCTGCCCTGGTATTTCGGCATGGCCAAGCTGGTTGCCACACTGCTGTCGTCGATGGGCGGCATTGCCGGCGGCATCTTCGCGCCGTCGCTGGCCGTCGGCGCCGGCTTCGGCGAAAACATCGCAATGCTGTTGCCGTCGCTCGCGCCGCATAGTGCCGTCGTCTTGATGACGATGGCGGCCTACCTGTCTGGCGTCACGCGCGCGCCGTTGACGTCGTTCATCATCATGATGGAAATGACCAATAGCCACCAGATGCTGCTGCCGTTGATGACGGCATCCGTGGTCGCCAGCGCCTGTTCCAAGATCATTTGCCGCACGCCTCTCTACCATGCGCTGGCGCAGAAATTTTCGCCCTTGACGGTCGCCGTCGAATCCTCGAGCGTGCCGCCGGCGGGCGAATCTTCCAGGGAAGACCGCGATGAATAAGCAGTTACGATGCGATTTTGCAGTAAACCCAGGCAATCAATGCAGTAATAGTGTTCTTTGCAGTGATAGTAGTCATAGTAGTCATAGCGGCGTTGACGCCGCAAATTCTTTTGTCCATTCCTAAATCTGTGGAGATTTCCATGCGCACCTTGAATACCTTAGCATTCGCCGTATCTGCAACCGTTTTGCTGGCAGCCTGCAGCAGCACGCCGACGACCAAACCAGCCGAGACGGCGGGCGTCACCAACCCGCCGCCAGTCCAGAAAGCCGATAGCCGCACGGTGCAGCCGGTGCAAGCGTCGGCAATCGACCCGCTCGACGATCCAAAAGGCGCGCTGGCGCAGCGCAGCGTCTATTTCGACTTCGACAGCTATGTCGTCAAGCAGGAATACAGCCCACTGGTCACGGCGCACTCGAAATACCTGGCCAGCCAGAGCGCGCGCAAGATCGTCTTGCAGGGCAATACCGACGAGCGCGGCGGACGCGAATACAATCTGGCGCTCGGCCAGAAGCGCGCCGACGCAGTGCGCAAAGGGATGACGGCAATGGGCGTTGCCGATGCGCAGATCGAAGTCGTTTCCTTCGGCAAGGAAAAGCCGAAAGCCGAAGGGCATGACGAAGCGGCCTGGTCGCAAAACCGCCGCGCCGATATCGTCTACACAGCCAAGTAATCGTTCTTCCAAGACTCGAAAGGAAGCCTGCGCAGCAGGCTTCCAATTTGCCGTCACTTTCAACTTATGAATCGAAATCCCATGCGCTTAACAACCAACAATCTGATCGCCGCCGCTGCATTCATCGCTTTGGCGGGTTGCGCCGAAACGTCGGGGACCGTTGCCAATACCCCTAGCAGCAACGCAAGCAATACGAACACGCCGGGTCAGGCTGGCGCCAGTCGTCCGTCCGCCGCCGTTGCCGCCGCGCCGGTGTCGGCGCCGAAAGCACCGGCGGCCAGAGCCGTCATCGCAGCTGACGGCACGGTTGCCGAATTCGGCCCGGAAGAAACCGAATTGTCCAAGGACGCACTGGCCGTCATTGCCAGCTTGACCGACAGCGCGACGCATGCTCGCTCGATCCAGATCGTCGGTTATTGCGACAAGAAAGATGCCGGGAAGAGCGCGAAGAAAATCGCCATAAGCCGCGCCGCAGCGGTCAAGAGCGAGTTGGTCAAACTCGGCGTTTCGGCGAAAAAGATTCACACGAAATACGTAACCAACGTCGCGCGCCATGCGGTGCTTGTCACGCTGAAATAAGCGAGTAAAAGTTCGCGTTGCCCTTACAACGCGACATGGCCGGCCGCCGCCGAGCGGCTGCCGGCGATTGCTTCGTTGCCGATTCCGCGATAGGCGAACACCACCGAGGTCTTGACGACATCGGTCGTATTGCGCCCAGCCGCATGAAACAGGCGGCTGTGGAAGAACACCACATCGCCTTGCTCCAGTTCGGCTTGGCGCCCTTGTGCAAACAAGGCTTGATTTTCCGCCGCGTCGGGCCGCAGGAAATCCAGTTCGTCCAATTGTTCGGCGCGGATATTGACCCGGTGCGAGCCGGGTATGAATTGCAAGCCGCCATTGGCTGCCGTTTCCGGCGCCAGCGCCAGCCATACGCAGACCAGATCCGGGCGGGCGAACCGCCAGTAGCGAATGTCGCGGTGCCAGCCGGTGGCGGTGCCGAAGGCGGGGTGTTTGGTCATGATGCAATTGTGGTGCGCGAGCGTCAACGCGACTTTTTCGCCCAGCAATTGTTCCAGTTTCGCCACTTGCGCCGGGTCTTCGGCCCAGGCGCGAAAACTGGCGTCGCGGTGATAAGCATCGCGCAGGCGGCGGATGGTGCCGCCGCCCGGCGCTTGCTTCGACGACGGCGCGCCAGGGTAGCCGAGATCGGCTTCATACTCCAGCGGCTGGGTCGGCGTTGCCAGCTGCTGTTTGGCGACTGCCAGCATTTGCTCGCAGCGCGTCGAAGGCACCAGTTGCCTGACGATCAGATAACCGTTGTCGTTGAATTCGGAAAGTTGGTTTTCAGTTAAATTCATTTTTGCAAATTTTAAAGGTGCGCGCAATTTGGCGCATTGATCGCCAGCAAGAATCGGCATTTTCCACGATACTAGTGTAGTGCTTCGCAATTGATGAAACAAAATAAGCGTGCCTTTTCGCGCCATGCGTCGTTGCAAATCCTCGCGATAGCTCACTATCGCTCCGGTTTGCGCCTAGCCTGACGCAAAAATACACCGCTTCTTTTGCTCCACCAATTACGAAGCACTACACTAGCGAAGTCGCAGACTAACATCAAATCTTTAGAGGGTTGCAAAATGAAAAAGTTCTTCTCATTGGTGGCAGGTTTATCGATCGCGCTCGCGGTCTTTGCGGAAACACTGCCCTATGACGAAGCCGCCGATGCCAAGGCTGGCATCAACCAGGCGCTGAGCACCGCGCGCCACGATAGCAAGCAAGTGCTGCTGGTATTCGGTGCGAACTGGTGCAAGGATTGCCGCGAATTGGACAAGGCGCTGCACGGCAAAAGCCAGGCTTTGATCGATGGCAAATTCGTCGTCGTGAAAGTCGATGTCGGCAATTTCGACAAGAACCTCGATCTTGCTAACGCCTATGGCAATCCGATCAAGAAGGGCATTCCGGCGGCAGTATTGCTGACCGCCGAGAACAAAGTCCTGTATTCGACCAAGGGTGGCGAATTGGCCGATGCGCGCAGCATGGGCGAGAACGGCATCTACGATTTTTTCAATACGGTCGTAAAGAACAATCCTTGAATCCTTGGAGCGAGCGCTCATGCAAACGATCGATTTACGCAGCGACACGGTAACCCGTCCCGGCGCGGCGATGCGCGCGGCCATGTGCGACGCGGCGGTCGGCGACGATGTGTACGGCGACGATCCAAGCGTCAATCGCTTGCAGGCCGGTTTGGCGGAACGGCTCGGATTCGAGGCCGGCCTGTTTTTCCCCAGCGGCACGCAAAGCAATCTGGCTGCGTTGATGGCGCATTGCCAGCGCGGCGACGAATATATCGTCGGCCAGGAAGCGCATACCTATCGTTACGAAGGCGGCGGCGCGGCGGTGCTCGGCAGTATTCAGCCGCAACCGCTGGCCAATCAAGCCGATGGCAGCATTGCGCTGGCCGACATCGAAGCGGCAATCAAGCCGAACGACGTGCATTACGCCCGCACGCGCTTGATCGCGCTGGAAAATACCATCGGCGGCAAGGTATTGCCGCCGGCGTATGTGGCCGAAGTGGTGGCGCTGGCGCGACGGCGCGGCCTCGCCTTGCATCTGGATGGCGCGCGCTTGTTCAATGCCGCCGTCAAGCTGGGCGTGACGGCGGCTGACGTGTGTGCCGGCTTCGATTCGGTTTCGGTTTGCCTGTCGAAAGGGCTGGGTGCGCCAGTCGGTTCGGTCCTGTGCGGCCAGCGCGAACTGATTCAGAGCGCCACCCGCTGGCGCAAGATGCTGGGCGGCGGCATGCGCCAGGCGGGCGTGCTGGCGGCTGCCGGCATCTACGCGCTGGAGCATCATGTCGCGCGGCTGGCCGACGACCATCGCCACGCCGCCGTGCTGGCCGAGGGCTTGGCAGCAATCGGCGAGTTGCGCGTCGAACCGGTGCAAACCAATATCGTCTATGTGCATGTGCCATTGGAACGCTGCGCGGCCCTGCAGGCGCACCTCGCTGCACATGGCGTGCTGGTGTCGATCGCGGCGAAAACCAGGCTGGTCACGCATCTGGATGTGTCGACCGAACAGATTGATATCGTGTTGCGTCTGTTCGCAGATTTTTTCGCGTCGCATGGCGGCTAGCGCAAGCGCGTGACGCTGCAGTGCTTGTCATACTGCAGTATCATGCACGAAGTATGCTATGTAACATATGTTAAATTTAAAACAATAGGGGATGACGATGGGGATGCACTGGACGGCTTTGGTGAGCTTGGCGGCATTGGTTGTGTACATCTGGATGCTGGCCAACGCCGGTCACGCGCGGGGTAAATACAAGGTCGCCGCGCCATCTGTCGACGGCCCGCTGGAATTCCAAAGCGCATTGCGGGTGCAGGCCAATACGGTCGAGCAGATGGTCGTGTTCTTCCCCGCGTTGTGGATGTGCGCTGCCTATCTTGGCGATGTATGGGCGGCGGCGGGTGGCTTGATTTGGGTGGTCGGGCGCATCGTGTATGCAATCGGGTATTACCAGGCGCCGGAAAAGCGCAGCCTGGGTTTTGGGATTACCGCTTTTGGTTCGGTGGCGTTGATGATCGGAACCGCAGTCGGGATATTTCTGCATTGGTCGTAATCACAAGCAAGGGGGGCATGTCCGGTGAGCAGTGCCATATCGAAAGCAAGTTCTCAGGATAATTTCGTCGCCTATATCGCGGCGGTGGTGGTGCTTAGCCTGGTCGCCATATTCGTATTTACCTGGAGCCAGACCAGGACCGTGGAACCGGCGCGACCGCAAATTTCGTATACGAAATTCGGCCCTTACCAGATCGAAACACAGAATTTTTCCATCGCCACCACGCTGGCCGTGCAGACCAGCAGTAGCGACTCCCGTTGGCCCACCAGCAATAAGGACGTCCTTAACGTCATCTTCAGAAAGGTATTGGCCGGCACCGACATGAAGACGCTCAGGTCGCCGAATGGGCTGCAATCCTTGCAGGAAGCGTTGACCGAAGCCAGCAACAACGCAATGCACACGAACTTCGTGCAGGCGGTGTGGCTCACGGATTTCGTTTTTCAGGCGCGCGATTCGTAGCGGCGGGGTTGCCCTAACGCAATTCCTCCGGCATCTGGGTGCCGATTCCCGGGCCGCTCAAGAGTCCGTACGCAACCCAGCAGGCGACCGCAGCATAAACGATGCGCGGCAACCAGTCGGCCACTTGCCGATTGAATGCATTGATCGATTCGGTTTCCATTGCTGCAAAACGAAACAGCATTTCCGGCAGCGTGCCGCTGGCCTCGCCGGTGCCGATCAAGGCCAGCGCCTGGCCGTTGTCGAGATAGGGTATCTGCGCCAGCGACTGCGCCAATGTGCTGCCGCGCGTGAGCTTCGGTAGAATCTTGCCGAACGCAGCTTTGACCGTGCCCAGGCGAATCGTTTCCAGGGCTTTCGGCACGGCTTGCAGAATCGGCATGCCGGCCTCCACCATCAGCGCCAGGCTTTCAAAGAAATCCCGGATATTGCTGCGCACCAGCATGCTGCCGAACAAGGGTGTGTGCAGCGCAACTACTTCGATTGCGCTGCGAAGCGGGCTCGGCGCGCCTTCCTGCTGCTTGAACAGCATGCTGCCGAGGTATGCCAGCGCCGCGATGGCGACCAACGGACTGAGGCAATGCAGCAGGTAGCGGCCGCCGCTCAAACTGCCGCTCACCAAGGCCGGCAAGGGTTGCAAAAACAAGCCGGCCAGCAGCAGGAAACCGGGCAGCGGCAGGCGCGAGCGCACGGCCCTGGCCTGCATCGCGCGTTGCGTGTAATAGTCGGCCAGCCGCCGATAAGTGGGCGCCGGGCTGCCGGCGCTGGCGGCGGCATCGATCAGGTTGGCTTCCAGTTCGGTAAACAAGCCGCTGCTGCGTCCGGCGTCGGCGATGGTCGTGCCGCGCGCCAGCAGCTTGCGCGCAGCGGCCACGCGCGGTTGCGATTGCGGCGGCAGGCGCAAATGACCGAAGGCCTGGATGGTCGGCAGGCCGGATTTTTCCATCGCAGCCAATTGCGCGAACAAATCGGCACGCACTTGCCAACTCAGCGGCGAGAGCGTGGCGCGCTGCGGACGCGGGCTGGTCACCATTATTGCCGCTGGCGCGCCATTTGCCGCAGGTAGGCGAGCAAATCGTCTAGTTGCGCATTGCTCAAGGCGTCAGTAGAAAAGCCGGGCATGATCCTCTTGTCCCAGGTGCGCACTGCTGCCGGGTCGCGTATCAGTTTGCGCAGAAACGCTTCCTGGAAATACTCGGTCGGGTTGTGCGGCTTGTTCAAATCCGGGCCAACCGCCGCATCGCCGCCGCCGTTGATTGGATGGCAGCTCGCGCAGTCGACCATATACACATGCAGACCGCGCTGCACTGCATCCGTTTGCGCCGACGTTTTCGGCAATATCTGCGGGTAGCGTGTCGCCAGCGCCGCCGCCAGCGAAATTTTGCCGATTTGATACGGCCATTGCTCCGGCGACACCGCGCCTTTTTCCGGCGTCAACCACACCAGATAAAACGGACCGGCGCTCGGCCCACCCGCTTTGAGCGGGGGCCATGCGGCATCTTGCGTTTCGATCGCCAACCAGGCTTGACCGGCACCCAGCAGCGTCTTGACCGGGATGTTGGCGACAAAACCGTCGGTCGCCGTGAATTGCACGCTGGCGTCCGGCGGCACATCGCGCAGCAGCACGGTCAGTGGCAACGCGCGGTATTGCATGCTGCGATGGTAGGCGACATCGGCAGGCACGTCGACGGTGCGCAGCGCCGGGTTGGCCAGCAAGTCCTGGCGCGCAAGACGCTGCGGCACCGGGCCGAGATTGAGTTCCAGCGCCGGCTCCGCCGCGCGCGCGCCGAAGGCCGCCAGCATGGCGACTGTCAACAGCAATGCATAAAGGCGTTTGACAGTTTGCATCGAATGGCGCGCGATCAGGTGGTCAAGGGCTTGTAACGGATGCGCTTCGGTTTCGCGCCTTCTTCGCCCAGGCGTTTCTTCTTGTCGGCTTCGTATTCCTGGTAATTGCCGTCGAAGAAGCTGACTTGCGAATTGCCCTCGAAGGCCAGGATATGGGTGGCGATGCGGTCGAGGAACCAGCGATCATGCGAAATCACCAGCACGCTGCCGGCGAATTCCAGCAAGGCGTCTTCCAGCGCGCGCAGGGTTTCCACGTCCAGATCGTTCGACGGTTCATCCAGCAGCAGCACGTTGCCGCCTTGCAGCAGCGTCTTCGCCAGATGCAGGCGGCCGCGTTCGCCGCCGGACAGGTTGCCGACGATTTTCTGCTGGTCGCCGCCCTTGAAATTGAAGCGGCCCAGATAGGCGCGCGACGGCATTTCAAAGCGCCCTACGGTCAGGATATCGGCGCCGCCGGTCACGTCTTCAAACACCGTCTTGTTGTTTTCCAGCGATTCGCGCGTCTGGTCGACAATCGAGATTTTCGCGGTGGTGCCGATCACGACTTCGCCGCTGTCCGGCTGTTCCTTGCCAGTGATGAGTTTGAACAGCGTCGATTTACCGGCGCCGTTCGGGCCGATGATGCCGACAATCGCGCCAGCCGGGATGCGGAAGCTCAAATTGTCGATCAATAGGCGGTCGCCGAAGGCTTTCGACACGTTCTTGAATTCGATCACTTCATTGCCCAGGCGCTCGGCCACGGGAATGAAAATTTCCTGGGTTTCGTTGCGCTTCTGGTATTCGTGTTCCGACAATTCGTTGAAGCGGGTCAGACGCGCCTTGCTCTTGGCTTGCCGTCCCTTCGGATTTTGCCGCACCCATTCCAGTTCCTTGGCAATCGTCTTTTGGCGCGACGATTCGGTCGCTTCTTCCTGCTTCAGGCGGTTGCCCTTTTGTTCCAGCCACGAGCTGTAATTGCCTTTCCACGGAATGCCGTGGCCACGGTCCAGCTCCAGGATCCATTCGGCAGCATTGTCGAGGAAGTAGCGATCATGCGTGATGCCGACCACGGTGCCGGGGAAGCGCTGCAGGAATTGTTCCAGCCAATCGACCGATTCGGCGTCCAGATGGTTGGTCGGCTCGTCCAACAGCAGCATGTCCGGTTTCGACAGCAG
Source organism: Burkholderiaceae bacterium (assembly GCA_031291325.1). Taxonomy (GTDB): domain Bacteria; phylum Pseudomonadota; class Gammaproteobacteria; order Burkholderiales; family Burkholderiaceae_D; genus PKWO01. Next base: position 32,541 of record JARLJG010000053.1, on the reverse strand, counting down.
CAGGCGGCACAGCGCGACCCGGCGCTTTTCGCCGCCCGACAGCACGCCGATCTTGGCGTCCCACGGCGGCAGGCGCAACGCATCGGCGGCCATTTCCAGTTGTTGATCCAGATTGTCGCCGGCGGAAGTCGAGATGATCGCTTCCAGCCGGCCTTGTTCGGCCGCCAGCGCATCGAAATCGGCATCCGGCTCCGCATAGGCGGCGTACACCGCATCGAGCTTGGCCTTGGCCTCGAACACTTCGCCCAGGCCGCCTTCCACCGCTTGCCGCACGGTCTGTTCCGGGTCGAGCGCCGGTTCCTGCGGCAGGTAGCCGATATTCAAGCCGGGCATTGGTATCGCGTCGCCGATGATGTCCTTGTCGATGCCGGCCATGATTTTCAACAGTGTGGATTTGCCGGAACCGTTCAAGCCGAGCACGCCGATCTTGGCGCCGGGAAAGAAGGACAGCGAAATATCCTTGAGAATCTGGCGTTTCGGCGGGACGATCTTGCCGACGCGGTTCATGGTGTAGACGTAGTTTGCCATGTTTTATCTGACGATTATCTAATGAAATTGGGTGGAAAATGCGTAGCCGATAGGATACGACAGATTTGCGCGCCAGACCGATTTTAAGCTGTGCGGGCCGACCACGCGCGCCACAAACCTTCCAGCGAATACACGGCCAGCGCCGACCAGATGACGGCGAATCCGGCCAGCCGTTCGCCGCCGAACGGTTCGCCATACAGCCAGACGCCGAGCAGCAATTGCAAGGACGGCGCAATGTATTGCAGCAAGCCGAGGGTCGACATCTTGATGCGGCGCGCGCCGGCGGCGAACATCAACAGCGGCACCGCCGTGATCGGGCCGGCGGCTGCGAGCAACAGTTTCGACGAAAGCGATGCTTGCATGAAGGTGTTTTGGCCATTCCATGCCAGTATCGCCAGATAACAGAAGGCAATCGGAAACAGCAAAATCGTTTCCAGCGACAAGCCCTCCAGCGCGCCCAGCGCGGCGGTCTTGCGCAGCAGGCCGTAGGCGCCGAAGGTAAACGCCAGCACCAGGCCGATCCACGGCAGATGGCCGGCTTGCCAGGTCAGCCAGGTCACGCCGATGGCCGCCAACGCAATCGCCAACCATTGTACCGGTCGCAGGCGTTCATGCAAAATCAGGAAGCCGAGCAGCACGTTGACCAGCGGCGTAATGAAATAGCCGAGGCTGGCATCGACCACATGGCCGCTGTTGACCGACCAGATATAAATGAACCAGTTGGCCGACAGCAGCAGCGCACTGGCGGCGAAGCCGGCCAGCACCTTGGGTTGGCGCCACAGCTTGCCGACCCACGCCCACTGCTGGCGCGAAGTCAGCACCACCAGCAGGAAGACCAAGGCCCAGACGATGCGGTGAAACAGGATCTCAAGCGGCGGCACGCCTTGCAGGGCTTTGAAATACAGAGGGAACAGGCCCCATAGAATGTAGGCCGAGGCGGCGTAAAGCATGCCAGTTTGCATAATGGGATTTTCGAAAGAGTAAAGGGCACCTCTAAAAATTGCCAAAAGCGCCCAATCTCGAGTCTGCGGTGCTCGATGTACCTGCGCACATGTCCGCTCCTCGACTCGACCTTGAGCACTTTTGACAATTTTTAGAGGTACCCAAAAAGCTATCGCAGTGACAAATACTGCTGCGGCTGGACGGCGAGCCGCTATTATCGCAGCTATCCTTATCCTCCGCTTCCCTGAAACTGTTTTCGATACGCCGAAGGCGTGGTATCGAATGCGGCGGCAAAATGCTGGCGCAACGACAACGCCGAACCGAAGCCGCTCTCGGACGCGATCTTGTCGATGCTGTTGCGCGTCGATTCCAGCAGCCGTTGCGCCAACGCCAGCCGTTGATGCAGCAACCATTGCACGACCGTGGTGCCGGTGCTTTGCCGAAAATGGCGGGTGAAGGTGCGCCGGCTCATCGCCGCGCGCGCGGCCAGCGCATCGACGCTATGCGTTTCCTTTAAATGCTGGCCGACCCACTCGAACACTTGCGCCAGACGGTCGTCCTGGCGCGATGCCGGCAGCGGCTGCTCGACGAATTGCGCCTGTCCGCCCTGGCGGTGCGGCGCGACCACCAACTGCCGCGCGACGCGGTTGGCCAGCTCGGCGCCGCACAATTGGCGCAACAGGTACAGGCAGCAATCGAGGCTGGCGGCGGTGCCGGCTGAAGTCAGCACGTCGCCTTGGTCGACATACAAGACATCGGCATCGAGCCGCACTGCCGGGTAGCGCGCAGCAAACGCGCGCGCCCAATGCCAATGCGTGGTGGCGCTTTTGCCATCCAGCAGGCCGGCTGCGGCCAGCACGAATGCGCCCAGGCAAAGGCCGACCACGCGCGCGCCGCGCCGATGCGCTTGCCGCAACGCGTGCAACAACGCTGCCGGCGGCGGCACGTCGGTGTCGTGCCAGGATGGAACGATCACGATGTGCGCGCCGTCCAGCGCCCGCAAATCGTGCTTGACATCGATATCGAAGCCGACCGATGTGCGCAACGGCCCGCATGCGCTCGCGCACACCAGCGTGCGGAAGCGCGGCAGGCCCAATTCCTCGCGGTTTTCGCCGAATACCATGCATGGCACCGAAAGATGAAACGGACTGATGCCGTCGAATGCGACGATAGCAATCGTCACGGCGGATGTGGGCGGTTTGCGTGTCATGGCCCGATTATATCGAAGAATGTCAAACGGGCCACTGTCGCCGAGCGGCACGACGAGTGAAAATCTGCGTTACGAACTGCACTGCGGTTCGCAGCCACCAAGCACAACCACCAAGGAGAACATCATGTCGGCCGCACCAAAACGCGCACTGATCGTCATCGACGTGCAAAACGAATACGTCAGCGGCAAGCTGCCCATCGAATACCCGCCAGTGCAGCAATCGCTGGCCAATATCGGCTTGGCGATGGACGCCGCGCGCGCCGCCGGGATACCGATTGTCGTCGTGCAGCACGACGAGGACGAACAGGCGCCGATTTTTGCCAGAGGCTCGCACGGCTGGGAGCTGCATCCGGTGGTTGCCGACAGGCCACGCGACCACTTGATCCGCAAGACGATGGCCAGCGTTTTCGCCAATACCGATTTCGCGCAATGGCTGGCCGACAACGCCATCGATACGCTCGCCATTGCCGGCTATATGACGCATAACTGCGACGCGTCGACCATCGTGTACGCCAAGCATGCGGGTTTCACGGTGGAATTCCTGGCCGATGCCAGCGGTGCGCTGCCCTATGCGAACGCCGCCGGCAGCGCCACTGCAGAAGAGATACAGCGCGTCTTCGGCGTGGTATTCCACAGCAATTTCGCGGCGGTGATCGATACTGCCGGCTGGGTCGCCACCGTGCGAGAAGGGCGGGCGACGCAACGCGGCAACATACTTGCGTCCAATCGGCAGGCGCGCGGTCAGGTGTAGCAAAACTATCAAGCACAAGGTCGCCCATTCGAGCCGCAGCTTGCCGCCCGCGCACCGAGTCGAGAACGCCGCTATAATCGAATCAGCCAAACAAATAAAATAGGCGGGAGACTTGAATACACAACACTATCCACACTGGCCGGTCGGATTGCCGCATGCGCTGACCGCGCCCGAGACCAGCCTCTATGTCAACCTGGAAGTAGCGGCGCGCCGTTACCCGGACAAGACGGCGATCATCTTCTACGATTCCTTGATTAGTTACCGGCAATTGCGCGCCGAGGTCGATGCGCTGGCAGGTTATTTGCAGCAGGTGTGCGGCGTGCAACGCGGCGACCGGGTGTTGCTGGACATGCAAAATTGTCCGCAATACGTGATTGCCTACTATGCGATCTTGCGCGCCGATGCGATGGTGGTGCCGGTCAATCCGATGTTGCTCACCGACGAGTTGTCGCATTACGTCAAGGATAGCGGCGCGAAAGTCGTGCTGGCGTCGCAAGAAGTATTCCCCAGGTTGGCGCCCTTGCTGGGTGAGGCCGGTTTGCAGCATGCGGTGGTCGCAACTTATTCCGATTATCTGACGGTGGCCACCGAATTGACGCTGCCGGAATTCATCCGTGCCGAGCGCGATGTGCCGGTGCTGCCGGGCGTCGCCGCCTGGAAGGATTGTATCGCCGCCGACCGTGCGCCGGCGCCGCATCTGGCCGGCCCGGACGACCTGGCCTGCATGCCGTATACCTCGGGCACGACCGGCAAGCCGAAGGGTTGCGTGCATACGCACCGTTCGGTGATGTTCAATGCTGTGGTCAGCGTGGCGTGGTCGGTCAACCCGGTGCCGGACCAAGTCAGCCTGGCGGTGTTGCCGTTTTTCCATGTGACCGGCATGCAAGTGAGCATGAATGCGCCGCTATTCTTCGGCGCGGCGATTGCGATCCTGCCGCGCTGGGACCGCGATGTCGCCGGCCAATTGATTACCCGCTATGGCGTCACTTCATGGACGGTGATCCCGACCATGATGATCGATTTTCTCTCCAATCCGCAACTCGATCGCTACGATATCTCCAGCTTGCAGCGCGTGTCCGGCGGCGGCGCGGCGATGCCGGAGGCGATTGCGCAAAAGCTCAAAGACTTGACCGGGCAGGAATACATGGAAGGTTATGGACTATCGGAAACGATGGCCGCGACCCATACCAATCCGCCGCAGCGCTTGAAAAAGCAATGCCTCGGCATTCCAATTTGCAACGTCGATGCGCGCGTGGTCGATCCGGTTACGCTGGCCGCGATGCCGGTCGGCGAAGTCGGCGAGATTATCATGCACGGCCCGCAAGTATTCCAGCGCTACTGGAACGATCCGCAAAAGACTGCCGATGCCTTCGTCGAACTGGACGGCAAACGCTTCTTCCGTTCCGGCGATCTCGGCTATATCGACGATGAAGGGTTTTTCTTTTTCACCGACCGCTTGAAACGCATGATCAACGCCAGCGGCTACAAGGTCTGGCCGGCGGAAGTCGAGGCGATGATGTATCGCCATCGCGACGTGCAGGAATGCTGCATCATCGCCGCGCGCGACCCGTATCGCGGCGAAACCGTGAAAGCGGTCGTCGTCAAAAGGCCGGGCAGCGAAGTGACGCCGCAAGCGATCATCGATTGGGCGCACGACAACATGGCTGCCTACAAGACGCCGAAATTGGTGGAATTCGTCGACACGCTGCCGAAGTCGGCGACCGGCAAGGTCATGTGGCGCACGCTGCAGGAAAAGGAGCTGGCCGGAGAATAGGCACAGCAACGCTGGACGCCGTTAGCGTAAAATGGCCGACTCTGCCGTGCGAGTCGGCCATTTTCGTTTGTCGAGCTTATAACCGTCCATGACCATCTTGCTGTCCACCCTCAATGCGCGCTACGCGCATGCGTCGCTCGGCTTGCGCTACCTGCTGGCCAACATGGGAGACTTGCAAGCGAGGACGCAGATTCGCGAATTCGTGATCGGCGCGAAGACCGCCGACGTTGTCGAAAAGTTGCTGGAGCAGAAGCCGCAGATCGTCGGCTTCGGCGTGTATATCTGGAACGTCGAAGAAACCACCAAGGTCGTGGCGATGCTCAAGCGGGTGTCGCCGCAAACCGTCGTCGTGCTGGGCGGCCCGGAAGTGTCCTACGAGCCGGAGCAGCAAGCGATCGTGCAATTGGCCGATTACCTGATTACCGGCTGGGGCGACGTCAGCTTTGCCAGCCTGTGCCGCCAGATTCTCGACGGCCCGCAGCCGCTGATGAAAATCCATGCGGGCGTGCAACCGCCGCTGGCCGAGATCGCCATGCCGTATGCGCTGTATGCGGACGAGGACATCGCGCATCGCATCCTGTACGTGGAAGCGTCGCGCGGCTGTCCGTTCAAATGCGAATTTTGCCTGTCGTCGCTCGACAAGACCGCCTGGCCCTTCGATCTCGAGCGCTTTCTCGCGCAGTTGGAATTGCTGCATGCGCGCGGCGCGCGGCTGTTCAAATTCGTCGACCGCACCTTCAACCTGAATATCAAGTCGAGTTTGCGGATCATGCAATTCTTCCTCGACAAACTGGCAGCGACGCCGGACGATCCGGTGTTCGCACATTTTGAAGTCGTGCCCGACCACCTGCCGGACGCATTGAAGGATGCGATCGCACGCTTCCCCGCCGGCACGCTGCAGCTTGAAATCGGCATCCAGACCTTCAACCCGCAAGTGCAAGCGCTGATCAGCCGCAAGCAAGACGACAGCAAGGCGGCGGAAAATATCGCCTGGCTGTGCCGGCATTCGCATGCGCATCTGCACGTCGACTTGATTGCCGGCTTGCCGGGCGAGGACATCGACAGTTTCGCTGCCGGCTTCGACCGCTTGGTTGCGTTGCAGCCGCATGAAATCCAGTTCGGCATCTTGAAGCGCTTGCGCGGCACGCCGGTGATTCGGCATACGCTGACTTACGGTCTGGTGTTCGATCCGCATCCGCCGTACACGATCCTGGCGACCGACCGCATCGATTTTTCCAGCATGCAGCGGCTGGTGCGCTTTGCGCGCTACTGGGATCTGGTTGCCAATTCCGGCCGCTTCGCGCATACCTTGCCGCGCTTGTTGGCGGCAGCGCCGTTCGGCAATTTCATGGCCTTCAGCGACTGGCTGTACGCGAAGACCGATGCCACGCATCGGATCGCGATGGATCGTCTGGCCGGTCTGGTGGCCGAGTGGTTGCGCGCTCGCGGCATGGATGCGGGCGAGATCAACAAGCTGTTGAGCACCGATTATGCCGGGCAGGCGCCCAAACCGACACGCGCAACCGCCGTTGCCGAGAACGCAAACGCGGCATTGCCGCAACGCCAAGCACGGCATATCGCTGCGTGATTATGCATTTGGCCTGCGCGCGCAAATGCATGTCCGAAAACGGCTAGACGCCAACCAGGCCGCAGCGTATAAATGCGGCATGGAAAAGCCCTCTACCAATGCGTCCGCGCCGCTCGATAGCGAAGCCTGCTACCGCGCGTTGAGCGCGCGCGACACGCGCTTCGACGGTGTGTTTTTCACCGGCGTGAAAAGCACGGGAATCTATTGCCGCCCGGTATGCACGGTCAAGACGCCGCGCGCTTCGTCTTGCACATTTTTCCCGAACGCGGCGCTGGCCGAAGCGGCTGGATATCGCCCCTGCCTGCGCTGCCGTCCCGAACTGGCGCCGTATGCGTTGCAGCAAAATCTCGCGTATGCGGTGTGGCAAAGGATTGCCGCCGGCGCCTTGAACGGCGGCGATCTGGAAGGCTTGGCCGCGCAAGTCGGCCTGTCTTCGCGCCAATTGCGGCGCGTGCTGTTGCAGCACTTCGGCGTGACCCCGGTCGAACTGGCGCAAACGCAGCGCCTGTTGTTCGCCAAGAAGCTGTTGCAAGAGACCGATTTGCCGATGACCGAATTGGCTTTTGCCGCCGGCTTCGGCAGCCTGCGCCGCTTCAACGCCTTGTTCGACCAGCGTTACGGCATGGCGCCGACCGCAGTGCGGCGGCAGGCGAAAAAGGAAGCGAAAAGCGGCGATGCGCTGGTGCTGCGGCTGGCCTATCGGCCACCGTTCGATTGGGGCGAAATGCTGCGCTATTTGGCAGGCCGCGCGATTCCCGGCGTCGAGGCGGTGTTGGCGGACGAAGCGGCGTATGCGCGCAGCGTGCGCATCGGCGATGCAGAAGGCTGGCTGCGGGTGCGCCACCTGGGCGCGAAAATGCAGCTCGAACTGGAGGTAGCGCCGCAGTTGGCGCCGCACCTGATGTTTTTGTTGTCGCAAGTGCGCACGCAATTCGATCTGGATGCCAACCCGGCGGCCATCGATGCGCACCTGATGCACGATCCCTTGCTGGCCGCGCAATTGAAAATCGCGTCGGGCTTGCGCGTGCCCGGCACCTTTAGCGTGTTCGAGCTGGCGGTGCGCGCGGTGCTGGGCCAGCAAGTGAGCGTGGCCGGCGCCACCACGCTATCGGGGCGTCTGGTGCAGCGTTTCGGCGCGGCGTTCGGCACGCCGATTGCCGCAGTCACGCACCATTTCCCGCTTGCCGAAGTGCTGGCGGCGGCGTCGTGCGCCGACATCGCGCATATCGGCTTGCCGGCTTCCAGGGCCGGGACCATCGTTAATCTGGCGCAATTTGCAGCCGCTGGCGGCATGAATTTGAACCCAGCCTGCAATTTGCAACAGGCAGTCGAACAATTGAAAAGCGTGCGCGGGATCGGCGAATGGACTGCGCAATATATCGCCTTGCGCGCGCTGCGCTTCCCGGATGCGTTTCCGGCTGGCGACCTTGGTTTGCAAAAGGCGGCGGCGGACACCACTGCGCCGAATGGACGTCTGACCGAAAAGCAATTGCTGGCGCGCGCCGCCGACTGGTCGCCGTGGCGCGGCTATGCTGCGCTGCTGCTATGGAATTCCTTGAGCAACAAAGTTACTGCATGAGGTGCGACATGATTTATTACTGTGAAATGGCGAGTCCGCTCGGGCCCCTGCTAGTGGCTGCCAGCGACGCCGGATTGCGCGGCATTTATTTTGAAGAACACAAGCATTTCAAGGGCAAGGGGGATTGGCGGCTCGATCCGCAGCACCCCATCCTGCAGCAAGCCGCGCTGCAATTGCAGGAATTTTTTGCCGGCACGCGAACCGGGTTCGATGTGCCGCTCGACTTGTCGGGCACGCCGTTTCAGCAAGCGGTGTGGCGGCAATTGCTGACGATTCCCTACGGCGACACGATCAGCTATGCGCAACATGCGCAACGCGTCGGTCGACCGACTGCGGCGCGGGCGGTGGGGGCGGCGATAGGCCGCAATCCGGTCTCGATCGTGGTGCCCTGCCATCGCGTGCTGGGCAGCAATGGCGCGCACACCGGCTATGCAGGAGGGCTGGAGCGCAAGCGCGCGTTGCTGGAATTCGAATCGCAACGCGCGCATCGCTGAAGATATCCGGTCGATATCCTTTGCGCTCCCCTGGCCCGGATCAGTTAATCAGGCGGATCGCAAACGGATAGCGGTAGCCTTGTCCCTTCGATGCGCTCATCGCGCCCATGATGCTGAAGACGATATTGACCACCCATACCAGCGGCACAAGCAGCAAGCCGATCACAACGAAAATCAGCGCGCCGGCGATTACATGGGCAATAAACAGCGTAATCTGGAAATTCAACGCTTCCTTCGCTTCTTGCGCGACAAACGGCGATTCGTCTTTCTTGATTAGCCAGATAATCAGCGCGCCCAAAAACGAAGAGATGATCCCCAGCAAGTGCGCGATCATGGCGAGATTGCGATCGTCCTGGCTTGGTGCATTTACGACTAATTCGTCCATTGCGTTGCTCCCAAATGAAAATGTTTGTCGATTCACCCAAATTGTTAATCCAGCATGCAAATCATAGAGCATTCTTTGGCACATAATAAAAAAAATAATATCGCCATTTCCTTCGGGCAATTTGTGTGGCCGATGGTGATACGTGGTGCCGATTACCGTTTTCTACCTGGCTTAACTCGAGTACAGTTCCATTGAGCAACGGCCAACGCTGCCTGAATCGTCCGGCAGCATTTAACGAAAGGGCCGGTCGTCGTCAATGGAGAGATCACATGTTAGTCGTCACTACGGAAAATATCGTCGGGCATCGCGTGCTGGAAGTCAAAGGGCAAGTCTTTGGCGTCGTGGTGCGCAGTCGCGGCTTGGCGGGCAATATCATGGCCGGCTTGCGCTCGCTGTTCGGCGGTGAAATCACCGAGTACACGCAATTGCTGGAAGAAACGCGGCGTCACGCAGTCGATCGGATGGTGAAAAATGCGCAGCGCATGGGCGGCAACGCCGTCGTCATGATGCGCTTCGATTCGTCCGAGATCGGCCAGACCATGAGCGAAATCGTCGCTTACGGCACGGTCGTCGTGATTGAGAAGGCGGCCTGACATGTTGCGCAAGGTATTGCTCGGATTTGCTTGTGTCTTGACGCTATTCGGGGTTTCCCGCGTGCTGGCGGGAGAAGCGCACGCATGGCCGATGGCGCTGTGGGGCTTGGTGCTGCTGCTGGCGGTGGTGTTCGAGCGTTGGCGCTATGCGCAGCGCAGCGATTCCGGCGCTGGCGAGTGGCAAGCAACGCCGGAGCGCTTCATCGATCCCGAAAGCGGCAAGCTGATGCAAGTGCTGTATCAGCCTGCCACGGGCGAGCGGCGCTATGTGCCGGTTGAGGACGCAGCCGAGTCCGACAAATAACCCGCAAGAACTACCTTCAGGCAGCGAGTTTCTTGGTGGTTTTGGCTGGCGCTTTCTTCGCTGCCGGTTTTTTTGCAGCCGGTTTCTTGGCCGGCGCTTTGGGCGCTGCCTTTTCCTCTTCCGGCGCCGGCTCTTCCGCTACCTTGGCGGCGGCTTTGCCCTTGGCTGGCGCTTTCGCCTTGCGTTCCTCGAATTCAAAGCTGACTTTGCCGTCCTTGCCCTTGACCAGGAAGGCCTTGAACGGACGCCGGGTTTTTTGCGAAACGAAGCCCGGCAGCAGATCGGTCTTGCCGTCGTTGAGCAATTTCGCCATTTGTTCAGGCAGGATTTCCTGTTGCAAAATGATGCGGCCGCTGCGGAAATCGCAAGTCTTGGGCTTGGCGACGCTGTGCTCGCACACGTAGGCCAGCCCCATTTCATAGACGCCGCCGCCGCATTTGGGGCAAGCGCCCAGCGGAGTTTGTCCGGTGAAATCGACCCCTTCGCCGCCTTCGCCCTCGCCATCGTTCTGGCCGAAGTCGAATTCCAGCTTGTAATTCTTGATTTCTTCGTCGCGCGAGATTTTCAGGATGGCGGCAAATGGCCGCCCCATCTTCGAGCGGAAGCCCTGCAGCGGGCCAATCGTGCGCTTGGACAGCAATTCCTCGACTTCGGCCACTTCAAACTGGCGGCTGCCGGGCGTCTTGCTCATCGAGAACTCGCACTTGGTGCAGGCGAAACGACGGTAGTTTTCCTTGACCACGCCGCCGCAATTCGGGCAGGGCGTGTGCAGCGTCGCATAGTCGCCGGGGATGGTGTCGTTGTCGTATTCTTTCGCGCGCTTGACGATGATTTGCGTCATCTGCGCGATTTCGCGCATGAATTCTTCACGGCTGATCTTGCCGCGCTCCATTTGCGATAGCTTGTATTCCCATTCGCCGGTCAGTTCAGGCGCAGTCAATTCGTTCACGCCCAGGCCGCGCAGCAGCGTCATCAATTGGAATGCCTTGGCGGTCGGCATCATCTCGCGCCCTTCGCGCAACAGGTATTTTTCGTTCAGCAAGCCTTCGATGATGGCCGCGCGCGTGGCCGGCGTGCCCAGTCCCTTGCCGGCCATCGCATCGCGCAACTCTTCGTCGTCGATCAACTTGCCGGCGCCTTCCATTGCAGACAGCAGCGTTGCTTCCGAGTAACGCGCAGGCGGTTTCGTCACCAAGCCGTTGGCCGTCACCTTCTCGGTCTTGACCTTTTCGCCCTTGGCCACCGGCACCAGCGTGCCGCTGTCTTCGGCATCCTTGTCGCCGGCGGCTTCCTTGCCATACACCGCCAGCCAGCCGGGGTTGGTCATGACCTTGCCTTCGGTCTTGAACTGATGGCCGGAGACTTCGGTAAAGCGCGTCGTGACCTGGAATTCGGCAGCCGGGAAAAAGATCGCCATGAAGCGCCGGGTCACCAGGTCGTACAGTTTTTGCTCCGGTTCCGACAAATTCTTCGGCGCCAGCGTGGTCGGGATGATCGCAAAGTGGTCGCTGATTTTCGTGTTGTCGAAAATGCGCTTGTTAGGCTTGACCCAATGTTTGTTCAGGATTTGCGCGGCAAACGGCTGGTAATTGTGATTTTCCGAAATCGTTTCCAGCGTTTGCTTCACCGTGTTCAGATAGTCTTCCGGCAAATGGCGCGAATCGGTACGTGGATAGGTCAACACCTTGTGCTTTTCATACAAGGCTTGCGCCAGCCCGAGCGTGTTCTTGGCGGAAAAGCCGAAACGGGAATTCGCTTCGCGCTGCAAACTGGTCAAGTCGAACAGCGCCGGCGCCATCGAGGTAGTCGGCTTCGATTCTTCGGTAACATTACCCTGTTTGCCACGGCAGGCAGCCACGATCGATTCGGCGGCAGCCTTGCTCCACAGCCGTTCTGCACGTTTTTCGGGGTCGCTTTCGTCTTTCTTGTGCTTGGTGTCGAGCCAGCGGCCTTCGTAAATCCCGGCGGCGCAGACGAATTCGGCGCGCACTTCCCAAAAGTCGCGCGGCACGAACTTCTTGATCTTTTCTTCGCGCTCGACCACGATCGACAGCGTCGGCGTCTGCACCCGGCCCACGGTGGTCAGGTAAAAGCCGCCTTCCTTCGAGTTGAACGCAGTCATTGCGCGCGTGCCGTTGATGCCTATCAGCCAGTCGGCTTCGCTGCGGCAACGGGCGGCATCGGCCAAGGGCAGCATTTCCTTGTCTTCGCGCAAGTGCGTAAACGCCTCGCGGATGGCGCCCGGAGTCATCGATTGCAGCCACAGGCGCTGGATCGGCTGCTTGGCCTTCGCGTATTGCGCGATCAGGCGGAAAATCAGCTCGCCCTCGCGCCCGGCGTCACAGGCGTTGATCAGTGCGGTCACATCCTTGCGCTTGATGAGCTTGTTCAGCACTTTCAGGCGCGATTCGGTCTTGGCGATCGGGTTCAACGCAAAATGCGGCGGGATCATCGGCAGATGGGCAAACGACCATTTGCCGCGTTTGACGTCGTATTCTTCCGGCACCGCGATTTCCAGCAAATGGCCGACTGCCGACGACAACACATAGTGCTCGGACTCAAAGTACTCATCGTGCTTGGTAAAGCCGCCGAGCGTCTTTGCGATATCGTTCGCAACAGAAGGCTTCTCGGCGATGATGAGCGTTTTGGTCATAAGTTTGGTCCTGAAAGGTGCGTAATGTAGTCCACACGCATTTAGTTTGCAAGGTAGTGCAAACCGATGCGCTTGGAATAGGGATTGCCAAATGACAATTCCCTATCAATAATGCAATTAGGTGGCGATTTAGGGGCCAATGATAAGCGCGTTGCAAGGAAATCTGCAAGCATGTGACAGATTTAGTAGTGCTTATGAATATTCAGGCAACTAGAACCGGCGGTAAATTATCAAGCAAAAGCAAAAGTTCACGTCCAAATCGACATCGGCAACCAAGTTTCGATGTGCGGATTTCAATAGTGATGTTTGCAGATCGCTGACATTCGCGGACAAAAAACGACAAGACATCGTATTTCTGACAGCATTCAGTCTTGATAAGGAAAAATTCTCTTGCTTTGTGACCTTAATGCAACAGTCGCGGTTGAGGGTCGTCGTCCTCGTCGATAAATAACTCGTCGAACATCAGGCTGTCCGGTTCCTTGCCCTGGCTCCACAACACCATCAGCACGATCACCTTGAGCGTGTCGAGCGACATCGGCGACTCGCCGGCTGCCAGCGCGCGTTCAATGACGATTTCGCGCTGGATCGGATTGATGACTTTTGCCGACTCCAGGAATTGGATGAAGCCGACCGCCGCCGTGCCGAGTTGGTCGAGTTCGCAGTCGACGTAGATGCGCGTTCCAAAGGAAAACGCAGCTTGCTGCGGAAAGAGATCCGAAAACTCGTTGGTGGTCACCGCCAAATCGGTCAGCCAGCCCAGCGCTTTCGAGATCTCTTCCTCTTCAAACCCGACCGCCGATAACTTCTTGACCAATGCTTCTGGATCGGGGCAGGCGTCGGGACGATAATACGTCTCGTAGAGGTATACAAGGACATCAAACATAGATCGCTATCCCGCCGAAGTTGAAGAAAGCGCAATCAAGCGCGGCCTAATAGAGTCGATTATAGACTTTGTGTGAGAAAGTGTGCTCTTTGCCGGGCTTGAACTGAAAATTGGTGAGAAATATCGCGATTGGGAGGCAGAATCGCTGCGATCAGGCAATGCGCCGATAAGTGCCGCCGGGCAGCATTTCGACCGCCCCTTCCAGTTCCAGGCACATCAACTGCGCGGCCAGCGAGGCGGCGTCCAGTCCCGAGAGTAGCGACAGCGTATTGGCGTCGATCGCTTCAAAGCCCATGCAGGCCAGCAGCGGGTCGTCGCTTTTACCCGGCGTCGATATCTTGCCGCCAACTGCGAGGGGCGGATTGCGCCGGCCGATGAAATTGGTCAATTCTTCCAGAATGTCTTCCGCCGACTCGACCAGCTTCGCGCCTTGCTTGATCAGTTGATGGCAGCCTTTCGACAACGGCGAGTGGATCGAACCCGGAATCGCAAACACTTCGCGGCCCTGCTCGGCAGCCATGCGCGCGGTAATCAGCGAACCGGATTGCGCAGCGGCTTCGACGACCAGGGTGCCGCGCGCCAGCCCGCTGATGATGCGGTTGCGGCGCGGGAAATTGGTGGCCATCGCCGGCATGCCTAGTGGGTACTCACTGACGATGCAGCCGTCTTGCGCAATCCGGTGCGCCAAATCGCGATTGCGCGCCGGGTAAACGATGTCGATCCCGGTGCCGATCACCGCGACCGTCGACGCGCCGCCGGCTTGCAATTGATAGCTGCGCAAACTGCCGTCGTGCGCCGCCGAATCGATTCCCAGCGCCAAGCCGGATACGGTGTGGATGCCCGCCTGGGTGATGGTTTCGGCGAATTTTGCAGCGTTGGAGAGTCCCTGGGCAGTCGCATTGCGGCTGCCGACCACGGCCAGCGAGGTCGCGTGCAGCAATTCGATGCGGCCCTTTGTATACAGCACAATGGGCGGGTCGGGGATATCCAGCAGCAGTGCCGGATAGTCGGTGTCGGCCAGGGTCAGGATGCGGTTGCCGGGCTGATCGGCCCATTCCAGCGAGCGCTCAATCAGCGCTTTGGTTTCGCGCGATGGCGCGGTGGTCAGCGCCAGCGCAATGCGATCCGATACGAGTGCGCGCAAAGCCGAATAGCCGGCGGCAAAAATGTTTTCCGGCAAACCGAACGCTGCCAGCAATTTGCGCGCGGTTTCCGGCCCGACTCCTGCGGTTTGTTCAAGCCGGATCCAAGCTTCCAGCCCGTTATCGACAGCCAAGCTTACTCCGGCGACTTGGCAACGTCGCCCACTTCGGCCGCGTCCCGGACTTCCATGATCAAGCCATAGGAAATATTGTCGAATACCCGGAAAATGAACAAGGAGCCGTATTCTTCGTCCGGCAGCTTGACCAAATTCTTGTGGTCGGTCGGATCGGGAATGGTCCGGCCGAAACGCGACAATGCCAAGACGGTGCCGACATCGATGCCGTTCTGCCGGCCGCGATTGATCGTGACGATCTGGTACTGGCCGGCATTGTTGACGCCTTCGTAGATCGATGCGATACGGGCCGCAGTCGCTTGCGCCGGCGCATGCGGCACGTAATTGATCAACGGCGCGATTTCGGTCGGACGCAGGCGGTCGCCAACCCCCATTTCTTCCTTCATCGTCGCAACGACGACGGTATTTGCCTCGTCGGCAGTCTTGGCCGCATGAGTCAGCTTGACGGTGCCAAGATAAACCGCTTGATAGCCGATAATCTTTTGCGTTTCGGGATCTTTAATCGGTGTGCCGGGTCGGAATACCTGGAATCCGGCTTCACCCTTCAAGTCGCCGCGCACGTACGCGCGATCGCCTGCGCCTACCATGACCCGGCTTTCTTGCGTGGCCATGATGCGCGGCGTGTCTTTCAGTTCATCCTCCGTGATGATCAACGGTCGCGACAGGAATGGCTCGATGATATTGGCGGGGATGCTGGCGATCGCACGGTCCGACAGGTTCTTTGTTCGGCTTTGCGGTTGCAGTTTGCCGTCAGAGGTGCTGCCGTTGTCGGTTCGCTCGACTATCGGCGTACCGAGGCGCAAGCGGCCGGCGACGCGATCGAAATAGACGATCTGGCCGGGATAAATCCAATGCGGGTTCCTGATCTGCTCCTTATTCAGGCCCCATACCTGCGGCCAGCACCACGGATGCTCCAGAAATTTCCCGGAAATTCCCCATAAGGTATCGCCGGTGACGACCACATGTTGATCCGGTGCATCTTGACGAAACGTGCAATGGAACGCGCTCGGATCGGCTCTGGATTCGTCTGCGGTGGCAGCGTAGCCAGTACTGGAAAGAAAAACAGATGCAAAAGCAAGGATTGCGGCAGCTGTGCTAAACTTTTTCATGTTTTGTCCGTAGAGTGCAGCGTTTTCCCTTTTTTTGGAAAAATCGCCACAATATGTTGTCCGTGCGGAACGATGTCCGTGACAACTCTTGTCAAATTGAATCAAATTCTGCACATAAATCCTTGAATTAGCAAGAGAAAACACGCTCTTTCCTCGTCGTGTTGTTGCGCAAAAGCCGTATGTCATTATTAAATATCCTGCGCTATCCTGACCCGCGCCTCCACAAAATCGCCAAGCCGGTGACGGTTTTCGACGAGCGCTTGAAAAAGCTTGTCGAAGACATGGCCGAAACCATGTATGACGCGCCCGGCGTCGGGCTTGCCGCTTCCCAGGTCGACGTGCATCGGCAGTTGATTGTCATCGACACGTCCGAAACCCGTAGCGACTTGCGCGTGTTCATCAACCCCGAGATTGTCTGGGCCAGCGCGGAATTGCAAGTCTATGAAGAGGGCTGCCTGTCGGTGCCTGGCATCTACGACGGCGTAGAGCGCCATTCGCAAGTCAAGGTGAAGGCGCTCGATGCCGAAGGCAAGTCGTTCGAGGTGGAGGCAGAGGGCTTGCTGGCCGTTTGCATCCAGCATGAAATGGATCATTTGAAGGGCAAGGTATTTGTCGAATACCTGTCGCCGTTGAAGCGCAACCGCATCAAGGCGAAAATGCTCAAGGAAGAACGCGAAATGCAGCGCGACAAAAAGCATTCCGCTGCGCGCTAGCGCTTGACTGCCAATATGAAAATAATCTTTGCCGGCACTCCCGAATTTGCCGCCGTCGCGTTGCAGGCTTTGCACCAGGCCGGATTCGACATTCCGCTGGTGCTGACCCAGCCGGATCGGCCTGCCGGACGCGGCATGCAGTTGCAGGCCTCGCCGGTCAAGCAATATGCGCTGGACAACGGTTTGCCGGTGGCGCAGCCGGTCTCCCTGCGCCTGGACGGCAAATACCCCGATGTCGCCCGCGCCGCGCATGAACAACTGCGTGCCACGCCGCACGATGTGATGGTGGTGGCCGCGTACGGCTTGATACTGCCGCGCTCGGTGCTGGATATCCCGCGCCTGGGCTGCATCAACATCCACGCGTCCTTGCTGCCGCGCTGGCGTGGGGCGGCGCCGATCCATCGCGCGGTCGAAGCCGGCGATGCCGAAACCGGCATCACCATCATGCAGATGGAAGAAGGACTGGACACCGGGCCGATGCTGCTGCGCGAAACTCTACCGATATTACCGATGCAAACCACCGCCGAGCTGCACGATAAACTCGCCGAGCTGGGCGGGCGCATGATCGTCGCGGCGATGCGCAGCCTGGAAAACGGCGGCCTGAAGCCGACGCCGCAGCCCGAAAGCGGCGCCAACTACGCCGCCAAGATCGCCAAGGAAGAAGCGCACCTGGATTTTTCGCAAGCAGCCGATGTGTTGGCGCGCAAGGTGTGGGCCTTCAACCCCTTCCCCGGCGCGGCCGGCAATGTCGACGGTGTCGCCGTCAAATTCTGGCAGGCCGCGCCACTCACCGTCGAATCGACAGCGACACCGGGCCAGGTTCTTGCCGCCAACGCGCGTGATGGCGTGCTGATTGCCTGCGGTCGTGGCGTGTTGCGCGTCGACCAATTGCAAAAACCCGGCGGCAAGCGTTTGCCGGCAGCCGAATTCCTGAAAGGCTTCCCGCTTGAAGGGCGGCTTTTCAATTGATGATCGACTACCGTAGTCGATTGAAAATATTCACCGTGTGAATATCAGGTATTGTAAAAGGGAATTGGACGCATAACATGCGGGGGCATATAGTTGACCTGTCTCCTCCATGTCTCTCATAAGGATATGGACTTAAGCCCACTCATTGCAGTGGGTTTTTTTTCGCCCCATGATAAGTTGCTCAATAAAATCATTAATTCTTTGCTATCGATTGGATGGGGCAAGTCAAATCCTGCGTGCGGTTTCCGCAGAAACGTCTCCCGATTCTAGCCGCGAAGACCGCGCACCCTATAAGATATTCATTGTATGAATACTGGATATTGCAAATCGAAATTGGACGTATAACATGGGGGCGCATATAGTTGACCTGTCTCCTCCATGTCTCTCAAAAGGATATGGACTTCAGCCCACTGCTTGCAGTGGGCTTTTTTTTGCCCTATCCTCGCGTAATCCTTTTACGCAATTCCTTGATTTCCCGTATAATTTTCTTGCGCCGATTTGATTTAACCAGTCAAACCCAGCTTGCGGGCGCCGGGACTTGTTCCCAAATAAATACTGCTAAAGCGGACACGTGTATAACCCGGTCCCGTTTTTGCAGGCCGGGTTTTTTGCATTTAATCGACTGAAAATACGAGCACGCGATGAAGCACGACACGATAGACGACCAGATTTCCGCCACCGAAGCGCAATTGCGCGAGATCTTATCGAAACGCATTTTGGTATTGGACGGCGCGATGGGCACCATGATCCAGCGCTATCGCTTGTCCGAGCAAGATTATCGCGGCCCCCGTTTTGCCGATTTCGCGGTGCCGGGCAAGGAAGTGTTCGTCAAGGGCAACAACGAGTTGCTGACGCTGACGCAACCGCACATCATCAGCGAAATCCATGAACAATATCTGGCTGCCGGCGCAGATATCATCGAAAGCAATACCTTCGGCGCCACCACGGTCGCGCAAGACGATTACCACATGGGCCATCTGGCCTATGAAATGAATGTGGCTGCCGCCCGCCTGGCGCGCGCCGCCTGCGACAAGTATGCGACGCCGGAGCGCCCGCGCTTCGTCGCCGGCGCGCTCGGCCCGACGCCGAAGACCGCCTCGATCTCGCCGGACGTCAACGATCCGGCAGCGCGCAACGTGAGCTTCGACCAACTGGCCGCAGCCTACCTGGAACAGACGCGCGGGCTGGTCGAAGGCGGCGCCGACTTGTTGCTGGTGGAAACGATTTTCGACACCTTGAACTGCAAGGCAGCGCTGTTTGCGATCGACACCTATTTTGAAGAGTCCGGCAAGCGCTTGCCGATCATGATTTCCGGCACCGTAACGGATGCCTCCGGTCGCATCTTGTCCGGCCAGACCGTGCCGGCGTTCTGGAATTCGGTGCGCCATGCGCGCCCTTTGACCATCGGCTTGAATTGCGCGCTCGGCGCGGCGTTGATGCGGCCTTATGCGGAAGAATTGTCGACCATCGCCGACACCTTCGTCTGCATCTATCCGAATGCTGGTTTGCCCAACCCGATGTCGGATACCGGCTTCGATGAAACGCCTGACGTCACTTCCTCGCTGCTGAAGGACTTCGCCGAAAGCGGCTTCGTCAACATCGCCGGCGGTTGCTGCGGCACCACGCCCGACCATATCCGGGCGATTGCCGACACCGTGCGCGCGATTGCGCCGCGCAAGATTCCTGTGGTGCCGCAGGCGATGCGGCTGGCCGGGCTGGAACCATTCACCATCGACGACGATTCGCTGTTCGTCAACGTCGGCGAGCGCACCAACGTCACCGGCTCGAAGGCGTTTGCACGCCTGATCTTGAATGAGCAGTACGACGAAGCGTTGGCAGTCGCGCGCCAGCAGGTGGAAAACGGCGCGCAGATCATCGACATCAACATGGACGAGGCGATGCTCGATTCGGTCGCCGCGATGACGCGCTTTCTCAACCTGATCGCTTCCGAGCCGGATATCGCGCGGGTGCCGATCATGATCGACTCGTCCAAGTGGTCGGTGATCGAAGCCGGCTTGAAGTGCGTGCAGGGCAAATCGATCGTCAATTCGATCTCGATGAAGGAAGGCGAGGCGGAATTCCTGCGCCAGGCCAAGCTATGCCGGCGCTACGGCGCGGCGGTGATCGTGATGGCCTTCGACGAGCAAGGCCAGGCCGACACCTTTGCCCGCAAGACGGAAATCTGCCGGCGCGCGTACAACCTGCTGGTGTCGAAGATCGGCTTTCCGCCGGAAGACATCATCTTCGATCCGAACATCTTCGCCATTGCCACCGGCATCGAAGAACACAATAACTACGCGGTCGACTTCATCAACGCCACGCGCTGGATCCACGACAATTTGCCGCATGCCAAAATCAGCGGCGGCGTCTCCAACGTCAGTTTCAGTTTTCGCGGCAACGACCCGGCGCGCGAAGCGATCCACACGGTGTTCCTGTACCACGCGATCCAGGCCGGCATGACGATGGGCATCGTCAACGCCGGCATGGTCGGCGTCTACAGCGAATTGTCGCCGGAGCTGCGCGAGCGGGTGGAAGACGTGGTGCTGAACCGCCGCCCCGACGCCACCGAGCGCATGATCGACATCGCCGGCACCTTGAAGGCCGGCGGCAAGAAGGAAGAGCAAAACCTCGAATGGCGCGACGCCTCGGTGCAAAAGCGGCTGGCGCATGCGCTGGTGCACGGCATCACGCAATGGATCGTCGAGGATACCGAAGAAGCGCGGCAGGAATTGCTGCATAACGGCGGACGCCCGATCCATGTGATCGAAGGCCCGCTGATGGACGGCATGAACATCGTCGGCGATCTATTCGGCCAGGGCAAGATGTTCTTGCCGCAAGTGGTCAAATCGGCGCGCGTGATGAAGCAGGCGGTCGCGCACTTGATCCCCTACATCGAAGAAGAAAAGAAACAGGAAGAAGCCCGGACCGGCATTGTCGCCAAGCCCAAGGGCAAGATCGTGATCGCCACCGTCAAGGGCGACGTGCACGACATCGGCAAGAATATCGTGTCGGTGGTCTTGCAATGCAATAACTTTGAAGTGGTCAACATGGGCGTGATGGTGCCCTGTTCGGATATTCTGGCTAGGGCCAAGGCGGAAAATGCCGACATCATCGGCTTGTCCGGCCTGATTACGCCATCGCTGGAAGAAATGGCGCACGTCGCCAAGGAAATGCAGCGCGACCCGCATTTCCGCATGCTGAAGATACCGCTCCTGATCGGTGGCGCGACCACCAGCCGCGCGCATACGGCGGTCAAGATCGCGCACAATTACGACGGCCCGGTGGTCTACGTGCCCGACGCGTCGCGCTCGGTTTCGGTCGCGCAATCGCTGCTGACGCCCGAGCAGCGCGAGCAATACATTGCGGAAATCGCCACCGATTACGAACGCCTGCGCCATCTGCATGCGAACAAGAAGGCGCTGCCGATGCTGACGCTGGCAGCCGCCCGCGCCAACAAGGCCAAGCTCGATTTCACTGGCACCCATGCGCCGGTAAAGCCGAAATTCATCGGTCGCCGCCTGTTCCGCAATGTCGATCTGGGCGTGCTGGCGCAATACATCGACTGGGGGCCGTTCTTCCAGACCTGGGATTTGGCCGGACCTTATCCGGCGATCCTGACCGACCCGGTAGTGGGCGAATCGGCCAGCAAGGTCTTTGAAGAAGGCCAGGCATTGCTGAAGAAGGTTATCGAGGGACGCTGGCTGACCGCCAACGGCGTGATCGCGCTGTTGCCGGCCAATAGCGTCAACGACGACGACATCGAAATCTATACCGACGATACGCGCACGCAAGTCGCCTTCACCTATTACGGCCTGCGCCAGCAAGGCGTCAAGCCGGTGGTCGACGGCGTCGCCCGACCGAATCAATGTCTGGCCGATTTCATCGCGCCGAAAAGCTCCGGCATCGCCGACTATATCGGCATGTTCGCGGTGACTGCCGGCATCGGCATCGAGAAATACGAAAAGCGCTTCGAGGATGCGCACGACGATTATTCGTCGATCCTGTTGAAGTCGCTGGCCGACCGTCTGGCAGAAGCCTTTGCCGAGCATTTGCACGAGCGCGTGCGCAAGGATTTATGGGGTTATGCCGCCGACGAGCATTTGAGCAACGACGAGATGATCCGCGAGGCTTATCGCGGCATTCGTCCCGCGCCGGGTTACCCGGCTTGCCCGGAGCATACGGTCAAGGCGGACGTGTTCAAGCTCTTGCAATGCGAAGAGATCGGCATGCAGGTGACGGAATCGCTGGCGATGTTTCCGGGGGCATCGGTAAGCGGGTTTTATTTTGCGCATCCTGACGCGAAGTATTTTAGCGTTGGGAAGATCGATGACGATCAGGTGGTGGATATGGCGCGGCGGCGGCGGGTGGCGAAGGAAGATGTCGAGCGGTGGTTGGCGCCGAATTTGAATTAGCTGGTAGCCCTGCTCTCCGTCGGGGGGCGCTCTCTTTGGGAGTGCTCCCTCGCCCGCCTGCGGGAGAGGGTTGGGGAGAGGGAGCGCCTTGGACTAGCAAATAGGTAGCCACTCCGTGCGACCATGCCGGGGGTAGCCCGGCAGCTACTCACTTTCTTTGCTTCGCCAAAGAAAGGTCGGAGCACTGCTCCGACGAAAAAGAAAGGCGACCGCTGGGCGGCTGCCCTTCGGGTTCCCGTTTTAAATGCCAGTAAATCGGGAAATGAAACAAACTCGCCTTCGGCTCAGACAGGTTTCATTTCTTATCCGATTTACTGGCATTTAAAACGGCAGCCTCCAAGCGGAATTCGTCCGGCGCGACTGCTTGTTTTAAAAACTGGCATTGCAAGGTTAAGTACCGGTGCCAGTTGCAGGGAAAGAACGAAACTTATTTTATCGTTTTAGATATTTATTGTGCCTTTCAGCATGGTCAAATAATATATGAAAATATGACCAATTTCTGTAACAGGCCAATCTATGACTGTCCCAAAAGTGTTCGTTTCATACTCTCATGACACGCAAGCGCATAAGAAGTGGGTATTGGACTTCGCTACCCGACTATGTAAGGTTGGCGTCGACGCAACATTGGACCAATGGACGCTCGGCCCTGGTGATGACATTCCGCTTTTTATGGAGCAAAACCTAGAGTCTGCTGATCGCGTAATTATGATCTGCACTGAAAAGTATGTGGATAAGGCCAATGCAGGGAAAGGCGGGGTGGGCTACGAAAAAATGATCGTTACAGCCGATCTCATGCGAAATGTCGATTCAAACAAGGTAATTCCAATTATTCGCCAGAATGGTACCCACAACGTTCCCACGTTCCTAAAGTCGAAGCTATTCCTAGACTTCTCGCTCCACGATCAGTTTGAAGAATCATTTGATGAACTTACGCGATCCATTCATAAGGCTCCACTGTTCAAAAAGCCAAAAATTTCAATGAATCCTTTCGAGCCGGTAGCCGATACAGCGAAACGAAGCGGTGATGCTCAGTTAGAACTGATGAAACACCTCATGACCGTCTTCGAGCAAAATCGCGGCGGAGGGTACATGTCATACTCATACGTGGCACAGCACTGGCCAGGTTCGCGGACAATGTTCGACATTTTGCTCGAACAAGCCGAAGCAGATGGGCTCATCGAAATGATTGTCAATTATATTGATATAACCTTGAAAGGCAAAGTGTACGCGGTTGAGAACAAAATTGTCTAGTAACCGAATGTCTACGAAAAATACCGTTGAGAGCATGTTCCAATCAGGCGCATTCCCAAGGTGTTAATTCAGAATGTGTCCGCGCCGGACGAATTGCGCTTGGAAGCTGGCGTCAAAATGCGCAGTAAAACGGATAAGAAATGAAAATTGTCTGAGCCGAAGGCGAGTTTGTTTCATTTCCCGATTTACTGGCATTTAAAACGGGAACCCGAAGGGCAGCCGCCTAGCGGTCGCCTTTCTTTGCTTACTTTCTTTGGCGAAGCAAAGAAAGGGAGTGGCTGCCGGGCCACCCCCGGCTAGGTCGTCCGAAGAAAAACCCGCATTCAGGGATTATTCACCACTTCGACGAGTTCAAAATGCAGCGTCACAAATTCAAAATCATCGTGCAAGTCATATTCCGGCAGGCATTTGATATGAACCTCCCGAAATTCCTGCGCGCTTGAAAACGCTTCGCCGCGCCACACCTCCTCGGGAATATCGCCGAACTTGATGTTGTAGACTTTGGTGGCTTTGACGATGCAGCGCAGGTTCTTTTTGAAATCGTACACCTCGATGATGTCGCCTGCGGCATAGCCACCATCGCCATACTCGCCATAGGGCTTGTAATAACTATCGACCGTATCTGCGGTGACAGTTTTGCGTCCTTCGATTACGCTGCGAGCAAGGCTGTCGTCATTCTCGTCGGCACCCCAAAAGGTCAGCCTTTTTCTTCGCGTCATCGTTGCCTCAAGTTGTCTCAATCCAGCGAATGCAGCGGAATCACACTCGACACGGTTGAACCAGTCGCACAAGGCTCCTCGTCAAACGCAATATCCCCATCCTTGACCGCCACGCCGGTCACTTCCAGATTAACGAAATCAAACAAATTCCGATCCATCAAATGCGACGGCACCACCGTCGATAGCGACGCAAACACGTTATCGACCCGCCCCGGCGTCTTCTTTTCCCACTCCCGCAACATCGCCTTGATCTGCTTGCGCTGCAAGTTCTCCTGGCTGCCGCACAGGTCGCACGGGATGATCGGGAAGCGTTTGACTTCGGCGTAGCGCTCCATGTCGGCCTCCTTCGCATAGGCCAGCGGGCGGATCACGATGTGTTTGCCATCGTCCGATTGCAGCTTGGGCGGCATGCTCTTCAATTTGCCGGCGAAGAACATGTTGAGAAAGAAGGTTTCCATGATGTCGTCGCGGTGGTGGCCTAGCGCGATCTTGGTCGCGCCGAGCTCGTCGGCGACGCGGTACAGGATGCCGCGCCGCAGCCGTGAGCACAGCGAGCAAGTGGTCTTGCCTTCCGGGATCACGCGCTTGACGATGCTGTAGGTATCCTGGTTTTCGATGTGGAACGGCACGCCGAGCTTGGTCAGGTATTCCGGCAAGACGTGAGCCGGGAAGTTCGGCTGCTTTTGGTCGAGGTTGACGGCGACGATGTCGAAATGGATAGGCGCGCGCTCGCGCAGGGTCAGCAAGATGTCGAGCAGGCCGAAGCTGTCCTTGCCGCCGGATAGGCAGACCATCACGCGGTCGCCGTCTTCGATCATGTTGAAGTCGCCGATGGCCTGGCCGACCTGGCGACACAGGCGCTTGTGCAATTTATTGTTTTCGTAGGCGATTTTTTCCGCCTGCTTGAAGCTCAGGGCGGTCGACTCCGGCTCGGTCGCCTGCTGTGCATCCGATAGTTCGCTCACCTTACACGCCCTCCTTGATATGGATCACTTCGACGCCGACGCAATCGCAGTCGGGGTAGACATCCGGCTTCGCAGTCGTGACCCGCACCGCGCGCACCTTCGGGTGCGCCAGCATCGCGCGGGCGACATCGTCGCACAGGGTTTCCTGCAAATGGATATGGCCTTGCGCAATGCGCTTGGCAATGGTGTCGCGCATGAAGTCGTAGTCGACGACTTCGACCAGATGATCTTCCTTCGGCGTCGAGAGCGCCAGCGGGATGAACAAGTCGACGTTGATGAGCACGCGCTGTTCGCCCTTCTTCTCGAATTCATGCACGCCGATATTGATCATGACTTCGTAATTGGTGAGGAACAGGCGGCGGCAATTGGCCAGGGCCGGGTGGGACAGGGAGGTCAGCATGGTTTGGACAGCCTATGTGGCGATGAACATCACATCGCGGGGGGAAGGAATCAAGTGTTGGCCGCCGTCGACCACGATGGTGGCGCCGGTCATCGCCGACGCTTCGGCGACGAAGCAGACGGCGGCGGCGACGTCGGCCGGCGTGCTGGAGCGTCCCAGCGGCGTTTGCCGGTGCGCGTTGGCAAACCCCTCGGCGCTTTGGTCGCCGGAGAGCAGCGTAATGCCGGGGGCGACGCCGACCACGCGCACGGTCGGCGCCAACGCTTGCGCCAGCAGCGTGGTGGCGCTGTGCAGCGCGGCCTTGGACAGCGTGTACGAGAGAAAGTCGGGATTCGGGTTGAACAGTTTTTGATCGAGCAAATTAACCACGACCGCTTGCTTGCCTGCTGGCGTGGCCGCGTGCAGCGCCTGCGCCAGCAAGATCGGCGCAACCAGGTTCGGGTGCATGTGGGCATCCAGCGCGGCCTGCGAAAAATCGGCGGCGCTGTCCTGAGCGAATCGGGATGCATTGTTGACCACGCAAGATATCGGCGCGCACGCCGCGCCCATTTTGTTCTGGGCGCGCGCCAACAGGGTTTTGACTGCGCTATCATCGGCCAGGTCGCATTCGATCGCGACCGCGTGCCGGCCCAGGGCGATTATTTCTTGCACTACCCGGTGCGCTTCGGCTGCGGATTGGCCATAATGCACGACCACGTCCCATCCGCGCTCGGCCAGTGCAAGCGCGATGCTGCGCCCTATACGTTTGGCGGCGCCGGTGACGAGTGCGGTCTTTTTGGTTTCCGTGCTCATGGTAACAAGTGTCGAAGAAGCGTTAGTTTCGTTAATTTTTGAGTAACATTATGCAATTACAACTACCCGAACCTTCCGCCGATGCGCTGCGCGCATCGCAGGCTTTGCAAGAGTCGATTGCCGACGAAATTCGGCGTCATGGCGGCTGGATTTCCTTTGCGCGCTACATGGAACTTGCTCTCTATGCCCCCGGTCTCGGATATTACAGCGGCGGGTCGGCCAAACTCGGCAAAGACGGCGATTTTACAACCGCGCCCGAGATTACGCCGCTTTTCGGTAAAACTTTGGCTCCGGTGATCGCCGGCCTGATGCGGCAAAGCCAGCCGCAGATACTCGAATTCGGCGCCGGCAGCGGTCGCCTGGCTTTCGACATCATGACGGAATTGAGCGCAATCGGCGCGCCGCTCGCTCATTATACTATCGTCGAACTATCCGGCGAATTGCGCGCGCGCCAGCAAGCGTTGCTGCGCGCATTTCCGCAAGTGCGCTGGCTGGATTGCTTGCCGGACGCCTTTTCCGGCGTGGTGCTCGGCAACGAAGTGCTGGATGCGATGCCGGTGCATCTGGTGGTCAAGACGGCGGATGGCTGGCGCGAACGCGGCTTGGCGCTGGAAGGCGGGCAGTTCGTCTATCGCGAACAAGGCTGCGCCCCGGCCCTGTTGGCGCAGATACCGGATGCCGACGCTTTGCCGGTCGGCTACCTGACCGAGGTGCATCCGCTGGCTGTTGCTTTCGTCGCATCGCTGGCGCACATGTTGTGCGCCGGACAACGGGAAAACGAGGCCGGCGGCGCGGCAATCCTGATCGATTACGGTTTTCCGCAGGCAGAATACTATCTGGCGCAGCGCGACCAAGGCACGTTGATGTGCCATTATCGTCACCATGCGCATCCCGATCCCCTGTATCTGCCGGGTTTGCAAGACATCACCGCGCACGTCGATTTTACGGCGATGGCGATGGCCGCAGTCACCGGCGGGCTGGAGTTGCTGGCCTATACCAGCCAGGCGGCGTTCTTGCTGGCGGCAGGATTGGGCGACATCTTGCTGCGCACGGCGCCGACCGATCAAAGGCAGTACCTGCCGCAAGCCAATGCGGTGCAGCGCCTGACTTCGCCAGCAGAGATGGGCGAATTGTTCAAGGTGCTGGTGGTGGGAACCGGCGTCGAAATGCCGGACCAATTTCTACAACACGACCGCAGCCACCGGCTTTAAGTGTTGCGTTCGCGCGCCGATAACAAAGAAAGAGACCACGATGGCGATACGTTGGATTGCAGTGATTTTCCTGGCGCTGGCGGTTTTTCCATTTCTATTGCCGGTGTTGCAGAAGCTGGGCCTTTGGCGGATTCCCGGCGATGTGCGCTTCAAGTTGTTCGGGCAAATCTTTTGCCTGCCGTTCGGCTCGACCGTCGTGATTTCGGTGCTGGCGTTCGTTGCCGCAAAATTGTTGCAGTAGGTTTAGAGGTGCTCTAATTTTAGAGACCTCCTAGGGGTAGGACAAAACACAAGAGCGTGACCCTCAAAAAAGCTGTCGACGGATGCGAACGCCAAGCGTAAGCTGACATTTCAAAAACCGTAAGTTTGACGCGCAAGGATTGCATGACATCATGGTTGAACTCGGGAATATCACCGCATTGATCGTCGAGCCCCATTCGGGCATGCGCGGCAGCATGCACAACATGCTCAATTTGTGCGGCATCACCAAGATCGATCACGCAGTCAGTTCCGGCACCGCTATGCGCCCCCTCAAGGCGCGGCCTTACGACATCATTTTGTGCGAATACGATTTGGCCGAGGGGCAGGACGGCCAGCAATTGCTGGAAGACTTGCGGCACAACAAAATCATCCCGCTGTGGACGATTTTCTTCATGGTCACCGCCGAGCGCAGCTATGAAAAAGTGGTCAGCGCCGCCGAACTGGCGCCGACCGACTATCTGTTGAAGCCGTTCACCGCCGATGCCTTGCTGGAGCGCCTTGGCCGCGCGCTGGAGCGGCGTGCGCTGTTCATGCCGGCGTACCTGCTGATGGACGAGGGCAGTTTGGCAGCGGCGATCGAAACCTGTATCGAGGGTGAAATCAAGAATCCGCGCTTTGCGATTGATTTCATGCGTTTGCGGGCGGAATTGCATGTGGTGCTCGGGCAAGCCGCCGAGGCCGAGCTGATCTACAAGAAGCTGTACGAGAGCAAGGCCGTCGCCTGGGCGCGGCTGGGTTTGGCGAAGACATGGTTCATGCAAAATCGGCTGGAAGAAGCGCGGGATTTGCTGCAAAACCTGGTGGCGGAAAACGACAAGTTTCTCGACGCCTACGATTGGCTGGCGAAAACGCATCAGGCTATTGGGCAGTTGCCGCAAGCGCAGCGGGTGCTGGAAAGCGCGGTCGCCATTTCGCCGCATGTGGTGCGGCGCTTGCGCATACTGGGCGAAGTGGCGCTGGAAACCGGGGACGTCGGCACCGCCGAGAAATCGTTCCAGCAAGTGGTCTCGAAAGCCCGCTACTCCGAATTCCGCGACCCCGAAGACCATGTGAGATTGGTCAAGACCCTGGTGCAAAAGGGCGATATGCAGCAAGCCGTCGGCGTGGTGCGCGACCTGCAAAAGAACTTGTCCGGCAGCAAGAAGGCGGAAGCCTGCCGCGCTTTTTCCTCCGCCTTGATCCATGAGCAGAGCGGCGAGGTCGATAGCGCGGCAGAAGAATTCAGCGCGGCGGTGGCAGCTTGCCGCGAAGGCGCGGGGATGTCCAATGGTTTGAAGCTGGATTTGGCAAAAAGTTGCTTGCAAAACAATCTTGAGGGCGAGGCGTCGGAAGTCATGCTGGGCGTGATGAACAACGCGACCGATAGCGTCGCCATGAACAAGGCGATGCAGGTGTTTGAGCAGGTCGGGCGCAAGGATCTGGCCGATTCGGTGGCCAAGGAAAGTCGGCGACAAGTGATCGCCCTGGTTTCGACCGGCGCCGAAAAAGCCAAGCAAGGCGATTATCTCAGTGCAGTGGAACTGATGACCGAGGCTGCGCGCAAGTTTCCAGACAATCCGCAAGTGGTGTTCAATGCGGCTTTGTCGCTGCTCAAATGCATCGAGAATCAAGGTTGGGACAATGGCTTGGCGGAACAGGCGCGCTGGTATATCGAAAGCTGCCGCCGGGTCGACCCGACCAATCCGCGCTTGAGTCCGTTGGCGGACCTGTACCAGTCGGTCTTGAAAAAATACGGAATCATGCCGGCGCATGTGACGGCGCGTCGCGCGTCGCTCGGCTGAGTGGCGGCCCTTGCTTTTAGCATGCCGCTGTTAAATCATTCATAATATTGCCCACTATCCGCATCGGATAGGAGACCAATCCCTACTCTACGCGGCCACGAGCCGACAATAATATAAGGAATACCCTCTGTGAATCGCTATCTGATTAGTGCAATTTCGCTATTATTTACCGCCGCAGCGGCGCAGGCCGTCGATGCGCCTGTTGCCGCGCCCGCCGCAACTGCGACGGTAGCTGCGCCAGTAGTGCTGGTATCGGGCATCGAACGAAAAAACTTCGATACCTCGGTACGCATACAGGATGATTTTTTTCAATATATCAATGGCGCCTGGCTGAAAAACAATGAAATTCCCGCCGACAAGTCCGGCTGGGGCGCGTTCTATGAGTTGCACGACGAGACGTTGCCGCAATTGCGCGGAATTATCGAAACTGCCGTCAAGGATGGCGGCAAGAAGCCGGGATCGGAAGCGCAACAGATCGGCGATCTGTACGAAAGCTATATGGATGAAGCGCGCCTCGAAGCGCTTGGCCTCAAGTCGCTTGAAGCGGAATTCGCTCGCGTCGCCGCGCTCAAAGACAAGAAGCAAATTCCTGCGTTGATTGCACATTTCAATCAAATCGGCATCGCCGCGCCTTACGACATTGGCGTCGATCCGGACAACCGCGACTCGACCAAATATGCGGTTGGGATTGGCCAGAGCGGCCTGGGTTTGCCGGATCGCGATTATTACCTGAAAAACGACGACGCAAAGTTGAAAGAAGCGCGGGTCCAGTATCTTACGCATATCACCAAAATGTTGACGCTGGCCGGCGACAAGAGCGCGGCGGCCAAAGCCAGGCAAATCGTGGCGCTGGAAACCAGGCTGGCGAAAGCGCAATGGACCAAAGTGCAAAACCGCGATCCGGTCAAGGTTTACAACAAGCTCGAATTGCCAAAATTGGCGAAGCTGACCCCCGACTACGACTGGAAGCAATATTTGGAGAGCGCCGGACTGGATGGCAAGCTGACCTACGTCATCGTCAGTCAACCGAGCTATATGAGCGGTTTCGACAAGATATTGAAGTCGACGCCATTGTCGGTATGGAAGAATTACTTTGCTTGGCACGTCTTGAGCAGCAATGCGTCGTACTTGAGCAAGGCGTTTTCCGATGAGAATTTCGCGTTCTATGGCACGGCCTTGAACGGTGTGCCGCAGCAGCAACCGCGTTGGAAGCGTGCAATCAATCTGGAAGAAGGCGCGGTCGGCGAAGGCTTGGGCAAGCTTTATGTGGCGCAATATTTCCCGCCGGAAAATAAGGCTCGCATGGAGAAATTGGTCGGCAATTTGTTGGAGGCGTATCGGCAAAGCATCGACACACTGGACTGGATGGGACCGGAAACCAAGAAAGCCGCAAAGTCCAAGTTGGCAAGCTTCATGCCGAAGATCGGGTATCCGTCGAAGTGGCGCGATTACTCGGCATTGGAAATCAAGAAAGACGATTTGATCGGTAACGTCGAGCGCGCCAATTTGTTTGAATTTCAACGCAACGCGAACAAGCTGGGGCAACCGATCGACCGCGCCGAATGGGAGATGACGCCGCAAACGGTGAACGCCTATTACAAGGCGGAGTTGAATGAAGTGGTGTTCCCGGCCGCGATTCTGCAGCCGCCGTTCTTCAACGTGCAAGCCGACGACGCCGTCAACTATGGCGCGATCGGCGCGATCATCGGCCATGAAATCAGCCACGGTTTCGACGACCAGGGCGCGCAATACGACGGCAGCGGCAACCTGCGCGATTGGTGGAGCAAGGAAGACCATGAGCGCTTCGCCGCCAAGACCGCTGCATTGGTCAAGCAATACGGCGCGTATAGCCCGCTGCCGGGCTATAACGTGAATGGTGAACTGACTCTGGGCGAAAACATTGCCGATAATTCCGGCCTGGCGATTGCCTACAAGGCGTATAAATTGTCCCAGGATGGCAAGGAAGCGCCGGTCATCGACGGCTTGACCGGCGAGCAACGCTTTTATCTGGGATTCGGCCAGGTATGGCGCGCCAAGATGCGCGACAATGCGGTGATCGTACGCATCAAGACCGACCCGCATTCGCCGCCGCAATTCCGTGGCAATGGCACCGTCAAGAACCAGCCGGGCTTTTACAGCGCGTTTGGGGTGAAGGAAGGCGACGCCATGTATTTGCCGCCGGAGCAGCGCGTCCTGATGTGGTAGTTGTTCTTGCATGGTGCGCGGCGGCGTTGGTCGCCGCGCATTTCGTTCCGACTATTGTCGCAAATATCACGATTCGTCGGTTTTTGCTGATATTCGGCGATTTCCCAATTGCGAAAAATCCCGAGGACTTTTGCGTTTTTTGGATGAAATTATTTTATTGATAAGTAAATTGAGGCGATTCTCAAAAAAATGCATTCCGATCGCATCTTGTGGTTGACAAAGTGAAGTGACTCGCCTATAGTCTGGGGTTCCCTGCGGAGGGGTGGCCGAGTGGTTAATGGCAGCAGACTGTAAATCTGCCCTCTTACGAGTACGCTGGTTCGAATCCAGCCCCCTCCACCAGGAAGATTTGGAAAAAATGTGAATTGTGCGTGGCTGAGGTGTGGCCCCTGCGGGTGTAGCTCAATGGTAGAGCAGAAGCCTTCCAAGCTTATGACGAGGGTTCGATTCCCTTCACCCGCTCCAATTTGCAAAAAGTTTTTAGTAGCTGGGCGTGGCCTGTTGGCTGGCGGACAGTGAATATGCCCTTTTAGCTCAGTGGTAGAGCACTCCCTTGGTAAGGGAGAGGCCACGTGTTCAATCCACGTAAAGGGCACCAGTTTTTAGTTTTCGGGTATTGGTAATACTGTCGGGCGTGTGCCTGAACATTCTCATCAAATCGTTAGGAGTTCAAGATGGCAAAGAGCAAGTTTGAGCGGACCAAGCCGCACGTGAATGTAGGCACGATCGGCCACGTCGACCATGGCAAGACCACGCTGACAGCAGCAATCGCGACGGTACTGTCGAAGAAATT
>JARLJG010000052.1 GCA_031291325.1 Burkholderiaceae bacterium | reverse complement strand
GGCAGCTTCCGGTAAGCCGCCAAAACTCATCATTGGCGCCATGATGCGTAAGCTTGTCCAAGTTGCCTACGGCGTCCTCAAATCGGGCAATTCTTTTAACCCAGCTTTGCAAAATGCTTGACGGGGATAACAGTATCTACCGCCCCGAGATTACATCCAAGCACTCACCACTTCACCACCGCCGTATACTCCAGCGTCACCTTGCCTTCCGCCGGCACTTGCACGTGCCACACTGCGGAACCGGCGCTTTCCTTGACGTGGCTGTGCGATTCTTGCGTGATGGTCCAGTCGCCTTGCAGCGGTTCACGCACGGTGACGGTGGCCGGCTTGCTGTCGGCGTTGCGAATCTCCACTTGGTACGACGATTGCGACGAGCGTTGCGACAGCGATTTGTAGTCGGTCTGCACGCGGTCTGCGGTCAGGTCGAAGGCTTCGCCGAGGCGGATGGAGACCTTTTCGCCCTTGGCGGTGTGGGCGATGGAATCTTCGCCGACGAATTGCGCGCCGCCGACAGAATCCTTCATGTAGGCGCGCACCACGCCGGCCGGCAGCGGGATGCCGAGGTCGCCGCCCTTGTTGTCGAATTGCAGGAAGATGCTGGGCTTCAAGCCCTTTTGGATTTCGGGATGCGCGCCTTGATACCACCACCAGTAGGCGTTATTGGTTTGCAATACGTATTCGCGCTTGACCGGGATCTCGGCGGCGGATAGCAAGGCGACTTGCTTGGTCTGGTTTTCCAGTATCGTGGTCGGATGGTCCAGGGTGTACAGGTGGTAGTCGCCCAGCTTTTCTTCCTGCATCGGCGCTGGCGCGGCGACTGCCTTGGCAGCATACGACGACCTGTTAAGAACATCTTGGCGCTGCTCCCGCACGCGGTTGAGCGTTCCCGCAACCAATTGCAGGCGCGCGTTCTCGAATGCCGCGCCGGATCTATTCGTCAAGGTCACCCAGCCGTTGAGCTGCATGCGGTCGCCGGCGGCGTTGACGTTGGCGATGTAGTCGGCTTTCCAGCCCATGTTGTTGGTGAGGTACATCAATTCGGCTTCCTGGTTGCCGCTTTCCTTGCTGTCGAGCAATAGCGACAGCGTCGGTCGGTCGCGCAGCGTGGCGGGCACGCTGCCGAAGGCGATGCGCCCGGAGACGCCGGTTTCGATGCGGTCGGCATAGCGCAAGACGACGCCGTCGTTGGCGGCCAGCACCGTGGCTTTTTCGGACGTCTCGACGCCGGTGGCGGGGTTGGCGTGGATGACGGTGATTTCCTTGCCGACGTATTTGTTGAGCAGCGCGTTGGGGGTCAGCAGGTCGAATTCGTAGTTTTGCTCGCGCAGCGTAAAGCCGGCGCCGCCGATGGCGCGCACGCTGGTGGTCTCGGCCCGTATGCTGGCGGCGACATCGCGAAAGGCGATCTTGTTCTGGCCCAAATGCAGGGGCAAAGTGCGGGTATCGCGCACCAACGCTTCGCCATCATTGTAGATGGTGACGCCGAGGGCGGTGCGGGCGGCGGCGCCGACGCTGGTTTCCGGCGCCGCCGATTGCGCGGCGCAGACGGTGCAGGCAAAAGCGGACGCAACAGCGGACGCAATAACGGCGGTAACGAATGGAATACGCATTTCGACTCCTCGAAGTGGTGGATGTAGCATCTTAAACGCACGAGGAGAGGAAACGGGGTTAAACCGAAGGCGTTTTTTGTGGCGAAGTTGCGGCAGTTACCCGGCTATGCGGCAAGCCGCAGTCCGAAGAATCAATCGAGGACGCACTGCGAACAGCGCCCCTCGCCTTTCCTCACCGCACTGAAGCATGCGCGGCCAGCCAATCGGTTGCTGCCTGGCGCGCCCGCGCGACCTCGGTTGCCGCCATTTTGCCTTCCAGCACTGCGGTGTTGCGGCTGGCCGCTTCGTGCAACGTGCTGGCGTCGATGGTGCTGGCCTTGACGATGGTCCACCATTTGTAGGCTTGGGCATTGTCCTGGGCGACGCCGTTGCCGTTGGCAAACCTGACCCCAAGATTGAATTGCGCTTCGAGATGCCCCAGTTCCGCCGCCTGCCGATACAGATGGGCGGCCTCGACCTCGTCCCTGGGCGCGCCACGGCCGGCGGCGAGCATCTGCGCCAGATTGTATTGCGCCTGCGCAAATCCCTGTTCGGCAGCCCTGCGGTACCAACTGACGGCTTGCGCATCGTCCCGATCGAGCGTCGATTGGCGGCCAGCCAGCACGCCATTGTGGACTACGCGGGAAAGATCCGATTCCACGCTGCGGCCGTTTGCATACAGGATGCCGAGGTTATTTTGCGCAATCGCATAGCCTTGCGTTGCCGCCAGCCGATACCATTTTTCGGCCTGCGCTTCGTCCTGCGGCACGCCGCGCCCGTTGGCATAGAGCACGCCGAGGTTGTTCTGCGCCATCGCGTAGCCTTGCTCGGCAGACAGGCGGAACCATTTTTCCGCCGCCTTGTAGTCTTGCGTGGCGCCCAGCCCTTTCTCGCTCATGATGCCGAGGAAGAATTGCGACTGCGCATCGCCGTTTTCGGCATTCTCGGTGAGCTTCTTGATGGCCTGGGCATCGCCGGCCTCGCTTTTTTCCAACAGGGAACTGTTGGCGTCGGACGCCGCCTGCGCTCGCGCCGGTTGGCCGGCTGTCGACAAGATTGCGGCCAACATCAAGGAAATTGCGATGCTTTTCATAGGGTCTCGATTTCTTGTGGGCGAAGCGCACGGCGGCGCTTCCAGTGAACAAAATTATCTCCGCAGGCGCACGCCATGTCCAGCCGCAGGCCGCGCCGCTTTGCAGAGAAAATGCGCATCAGCCGCCCCACGAAATTCTCATGGTTTCGGCATCGCTGTAGCGGTCGGCGATGGCGGCGAAATTGGCGAAGTCGGCGAGAAAGGCATCGGTCACATCGGGGTCGAAGTGTTTGCCGCGCTCGGCGGCGATGACGTCGCGCGCCGCCGCATACGACATCGCGGCCTTGTAGACGCGCACCGAAATGAGCGCATCGAACACGTCGGCCAACGCCATCAGGCGCGCAGCAACCGGAATGGCGTCGCCGGCCAAGCGGTCCGGGTAGCCGCTGCCATCCCATTTTTCGTGGTGCCAGTGGGCGATCTGCTTGGCCACGGAGAGGAATTCGAGCGGCATTTCGATGTCGCACTCGGCTTGCTCGATGGCGTCGCTGCCCAGCTTGGAGTGGGTTTCCATGATCGCGCGCTCGTCCGGCGTCAAACTACCCCGCTTGAGCAAGATGTGATCCGGGATGCCGACCTTGCCGATGTCGTGCAGCGGCGCCGACAGCGACAGGAGCTGGATGAATCGATCGGTGAGCGCGGCGGAAAAGCGCGGATGGCGGCGCAACCCGAGCGCCAACTGGTTCACGTAGCCCTGGGTGCGCAGGATATGGCTGCCGGTCTCGGGGTCGCGCGTTTCGGCCAGATGGGCCAGCGCGCGGATACTGACGCGCTGCGTCAAGTCGTTCTCGCGCATGCGCTTGGCGACTTCGGCTTCGAGCATTGCGTTCTGGTCGCGCATCCAGTCGCGCGCCTGCTTGGCCTGCAATTGGGTGCGCACGCGCGCCAGCAGCACGATCGGATCGATCGGCTTGGTCAGGTAATCGCAGGCGCCCAGTTGCAGCCCGCGGCCCACGTCTTGCGCATCCGACAGCGCCGTCACGAACAAGACCGGAATGTCGCAGGTGGCGGGATTTTCGCGCAGCCGCGCCAGCACCGCGTAGCCGTCCATGCCGGGCATCATGACGTCGAGCAGGATCAGGTCGGGCCTGGGCTGGCCGAGCGCCGCGCGCAATGCGTGCGGGCCGGAATTGGCGGCGCGCACCCGGTATTCGGCGCGCAGCAGATTGGCGAGAATCGCCAGGTTGACCGGCTCGTCGTCGACGATCAGGATGGTTGCTGCGCTCACGTTTTCGTCTCCTTGTCCTGATATTTTTCAATCAGCGCGCGCAGCGTGATCAAGGCCGTCGGAAAATCGAAAGCGGCGATCTGCTGCAGCAACGGCGTCGCCGCCGTCCCCAGCGCCGCCTGCAGGATCTGGCGCGTCCTGGCCAGCAATTCGCAAGCTGCGGTATCGTCGGCCGCCAGCAACGGCTCAAGCCGCGCCAGCAGTTTGCGCACCTCTTCCATATCGACTTCTGGCACGCTCTCCGGCGATCTGGGCACGCGCTCCAGCACGGCTGCCAATGCGCTGTGCGCGTCCTGCAGGGATTGCAGCAGCGCCGCCGGCTGCGCCGCTGCACCGTCGGCGCGCAAAACCTTTTCCAGCGCGAGCGCGGCGGCTTGCAGATCGGTCGCGCCCAGGGTCGCCGCCGCCCCTTTGAGCATGTGCAGCCGCTCGATGGCGGCATCGACGCAACCGTCGTCCAGTTCCGCGCGCACCTGCTGCGCGTCGTCGCTATGCTCGCGGTCGAACTGCAGCAGCAGATCGACGTAGGCCGCTGCATTGCCGTCCAGCGCCGAGAGCGCGCGCGCCGCATCGAGGCCGCCGAAATCGGCCAGCACTGCCGGCAGCTTCTGCGCGGCGTCGCTGCGGCGGGGCGCGATTGCCGGCGGCGGCGCGCTGCTCGACACCGCCGGCAGCCATTTCAACAGCGTTTCGTACAGCACGCGCGGCTCGACCGGCTTGGCGATAAAGTCTTTCATGCCGGCTTGCCGGCAGGCGAGCCGATCTTCGTCGAAGGCATTGGCGGTCATCGCCAAAATCGGCACGTCCGCCATGCCCGGCGATGCCCGCAGCGTGCGCGTGGCCGTCAGGCCGTCCATGACCGGCATCTGCATATCCATCAGGATCAAGTCGTAGGCGCCGTTGCGCGCCATTTCCACCGCCGTGCCGCCATCCTCGGCCTCGTCGACCTCCAGCCCGGCGCGCAGCAGCAACGCATGCGCCACTTCGCGATTGAACTCGTCGTCGTCGGCCAGCAAGATGCGCGCGCCGCCGCAGCGATGGCGCAGGTGCGCTTCGGCGTCGCGCTCTTGCGGCGCGGGCGCCACCGGCATCGCGCCGATGCCGCGTTGCAGGCGGGCGGTAAACCAGAACGTGCTGCCGACTCCGGGCTGGCTGTCGACCCCGGCGTCGCCGCCCATCAAGCGCGCCAGGCGCCGCGTGATCGCCAGCCCGAGGCCGGTGCCGCCGTATTTGCGGGTGGTCGAGGCGTCGCCCTGCTCGAAGGTCTGGAACAGGCGCGCCATCTTTTCCGGTTCGATGCCGATGCCGGTGTCGACCACCTCGAAACGCACGGCGACCTTGTCCTCGCTCACGCCAAGCAGCCGCGCGCGCAGCGTGATGCTGCCGTACTCGGTGAACTTGACCGCGTTGCTCGCGTAATTAAGCAGCGCCTGGCGCAAGCGGGTGGCGTCGCCATGCAGCCAGGTCGGAACGGCGTCGAGGTCGGTGCCGACGCGCAAGCCTTTTTCAGTGGCAGTCATGCCAATGATCGAGCTGACATTGTCGAAAATATCGGAGAGGCGGAAATCCGTGCTGTCGATGCGCAAGCCGCCGGCCTCGATCTTGGAAAGGTCGAGGATGTCGTTGATAATCGACAGCAAGTGCTGGCCGGCGCTGCTGATCTTGGCCAGCCGTTCGGCCTGTTGCGCGGTGACGCCTTCGCGCTGCAGCAGATAAGACAGGCCGATGATGGCGTTCATGGGCGTGCGTATCTCG
This sequence comes from Burkholderiaceae bacterium, assembly GCA_031291325.1. Classification (GTDB taxonomy): domain Bacteria; phylum Pseudomonadota; class Gammaproteobacteria; order Burkholderiales; family Burkholderiaceae_D; genus PKWO01. The sequence goes on along the minus strand of JARLJG010000052.1, from coordinate 177,480 downwards.
TGGCTCATATTGGCCAGGAAGGCGCTCTTGGCCAGGTTGGCGGCATCGGCCTGCTGGCGCGCCGCGGTCACTTCGGCGGTGCGCAGCGCCACCAGTTTTTCCAGATGATGGCGGTGCTGTTCCAGCTCCGCGCCGAGGCGCTTCTCTTCGGTGACATCGTCTTGCAAGCCGACGTAGTGGCTGATGGTGCCGTTGGCCTGGCGCAGCGGCGTGACGATCATGACCACATCGAATTCGCTGCCGTCTTTCTTGCGGTTGCGCAGTTCGCCCTGCCACGGCACGCCCGCTTTCATCGCCTGCCACATCGACGCGAAAGTCGCCGGCGGCGTCTTGCCGGACTGCATCATGCGCGGATTGCGGCCCAGCACTTCTTCGCGGCTGTAGCCGGTGGTCTGGACGAAGGCCTCGTTGACGTATTCGATGCAAGAGTCGACATTGGTGATGACCACGCCTTCCGGGCTTTGCTCGACCGCCAGCGACAGCTTGGTCAGACGCTCTTCGACACGCTTGCGTTCGGAAACGTCGCGCGACGAACAGAACAGCACCGGCATGCCGTCCATGACCAGCCGCACGCAACTGATTTCGACTTCCAGCAAGCTGCCGTCACTGCGCCGATGGCGGCTATCGAATTGCGTGCGCTCCTTCTTGTCGAACAACCTGGCGAGCATCTGGCCGATTTCAGCGCCGTCGAAATGCGCGTCCCACTTGCCGACGTTCACGCCTTGCAATTCCTCCGGGCGATAGCCGAGCATCGCGTAAAACGAGTCGCTGGCTTCGAGCAGGTTGCCGCGACGGTCGAGAATGTGGACGCCATCGCTGGCGTTGCGCAACACGGCGACACGTTTTTCGCTTTCGGCGCGCAACGCCAGCTCGTAGGCATTGCGCTGGCGCACGATGCGCAGCCCCACCTTCGCGGTCAAGAACGCGGCAAAGGCGACCAATATTGCGCCGGCTGCCGACAGTTTCCATAGCAATTCCCGCACCGGCGCGTCGAATTCTTCAGCCGGGATGCCGATCACCACGGTCCAGCCGGTCAGCTTGGAACGGCGGAAGGCGGCATAGGTGTCTTCGCCATCGCGATTGAACGCCCGGAACATGCCGCTGTCGCCGGCGGCGATATGATCGATCGCCCCCTGCGCCGACAAGGTGCCGATGAAGCGCTCCGGCTCGCGCGAGCGGCCGGTCAAAATCATGTGGGGATCGAGGACCGCGCCGGTCCACGCCTCGTTGACCCGATGCTCGGCGAAGACATCGTTGAAGCGCATCGGATCCATCGACACCGCCAGCACGTAGCGCACCTGGTCGCCGCGCACCACTGGCGTCAAGAACAGGACGCGCGGCTTTTGCCCGACCTTGCCCGCCGGCATGCCGAGCGCCAGCGGCCTGCGCGTGCGCGCCACCTGATCCACCTCCGGCGGCAAGGCCGCGTCGGGCGCCGCGTTGAACTGCGGCAGCGCGCCGGCAGCAAGCGCGTGCGTGCGCGGATCGATCAAGACCGCGCTGTCCCACTCGCCATGCACACGCAACACGCGCTGCACCCGATCGCGAAAAGCCGGCAGGTCGCCGGCATCGAGACTGGCGTCGCCGGCCAGCACGTCCATCACGGCAAATTGGCTCAACAGTTCGTGATCCACCGACAACAGCAGCGCACGGGCGTTATTGATGAGCTCATCGGCCACCGTGGTCTTTTTGTAGTCGATAAACGTCCACGCGACCCAGCCGCCGAACAACAGCAAGGGCAGCACGGCGACCAAGACCATCCCGGCCAGCGAAAGTCCGATCCTCTTGTCCCTCTTGTTCCGGTTATCCGTGCCGTCCATAGAGTGCGATGCAGTTGTGGCCTGCCAAATTAGTCGACGCGGTTATTTGCGGCTGAGTGATGCGCCCCAAAATCGCCCAAAGTATCCACGGTCGAGTCGCCAAGCGAACATCGATACCGCTGCATCAAGCACCGCAGGCTCCAGATCGTGCGCTTTTGGCAATTTTTAGAGGTACGCTAAAGTCGACCATCATAATGGGTTGTATTGTCGCGCCGGTTGATTTGCATCAAATGCGTGCAAGACAATCGGCTGCGCGCGCGAAAATCCGCAAAGAGGAAAGCGAGCGCTTGCGATATGGTTTGACCCGCGATCGCGGCGGCAGCGCCCTGCGCGCCCTATTCGACCGCCGCCTCGGCGACGATGCGGTGGCGCATGCGGCGCAGCATCAGCGCGACCGCCAACGCAATGATCGGCACGGCAGCGCCGGTCACCAGTTCCGGCGAAATGCCCGGCCAGAATTCCCTGGCGCCGGCGGCCAGGTGATGCGCCAGCTGCGAACCGTAATAGGTGATGGCGACCACCGACAAGCCCTCCACCGTCTCCTGCAGGCGCAACTGCTGGCGCGCGCGCTGGTTCATCTGCGTCAACACCAGCTGGTTTTGCCGCTTCAGGGCCAGGTCTATGCGGGTGCGCAAGAGCTGGGAATTGCGGGCCACGCGGCCCGACAAGTCGTCTTGCCGGTGCGCCATCGCGGCGCAGGTGTTCATCGGCGGCATCAGCCGTCGATCCATGATTTCGCGCAGGGTCGGAAAGCCCTCGACCCGTTGCTCGCGCAACTCGTCGATGCGCTGCATGACGATTGCCTGGTACGCGCGCGAAGCGCCGAAGCGAAACGCCGTGCGCGCCACCGAGTGCTCGACTTCCGCCGCCAGCCGGGTCATGTCGGCCAGCACCGCGTACTCGTCGTCGGCCGGCAGCGCGCCGCCGATGCGGTCGCTCAGGTTCGCCAGTTCCTCCTCGGCGCCGCGCAACCGCAATCCGATCGTCTGCGCCACCGGCAAGCCCAGCAAGGCCATCACGCGGTAAGTCTCGATTTCCCACAGCCGTTGCACGGTGCGGCCCGCCTGGCGCGGAGTCAAGCCGTTGTCGAGCAGCAGAAATTTCGACGCCCCGTCTTCGAGCTGGAAATCGGTGAAAATCCAGGCCTTGCCGTCGACTGCGCGCGACGCCACCATCTGCTGTTCCGGCGTCGCCAGTTCGGCGATTTTTCGTTCCGGCGTCACCCTGGCTGCCGATTGCAGCTCGATGCGTGTGGCTACCAGCAGCTTGCCGGCATCGGCATCGCGCCAGCCGGACGGCAGCATCTGCAAAGGATCGGTTTGCTTGCCCGCTTCGCCGGCAGTCGGCGCGAACAGCGTGTAACTGGAAAATTCCGTGTGCAGCTCGCAGCGCACCAGCACCCGCTCGCGCCCGTAGAGCCGGTAGGCGGCGGACGACGCCAACTGCTGCCAGCCTTCGTCGGTCATGCGCCGCTCGAAATGCAGCAGCTCCGCCAGACCATCCACGCCCTCGTGCAAAAAAGCCAGATGCGTGACGCGCGTCGGCCCATCCAGCGGCAACGGCGGGCGCGCATGGAATTCGGCATCGAGGCGCTGCCGCAAAGGATGTTCGTCAAAGCCAGCCGTCTGGCCGGGCGTGGTCGGCGATTGACTGATTGAAATCATAGCGTGCAATCGGCAGCGAGTCTTGCGTTCATTATCGGGCGCGATCCAATATCGATGGTTATCGAATTGATACTATCGGAAATGATGCGTATAATCAATATATTAAATAGACGCAATGGCTGATCGAGTCGTACCGCCGTCGTTTTTTGGGAGGCGCCCGCCATATCGACCCAATTTAGGGGTTAGTCATGACCTCGGAGAATGAATGCTCTCGTCCAAACTATCGTCCCCAACAATGTCAAGCGAAAATGAGTCGAAAAATGTCGTAGCACAAGCGCTCGTATGGTTGGCCATATTCATCACCTCCATTTGCGTATTCGTCCCCTTTTCTCCGATGATGCCTGGCAACGATCTTGAGCAATCGTGGCGCTTCGGAATCGATCAGGCAGTAGCACAGGGCCTTTCCTTCGGCAAGGAAATGATCTTTACCTATGGCCCTTACGCGTCGATTCTGACGATCAGCTACCATCCGGCGACCGATTTCATGATGCTCTGCGGCAGCCTGTTTCTGGCACTGTCCTATGCCGCCTATCTCGCGATCCTGGCGCACGGGGTCCAATGGCGCTGGGCCTTGATTTACTGCGCCGTGCTCGCCGGCATGGTGGGCTCGCGCGACGCCCTGCTTTTTTCGCTTCCGCTTCTTGCCGGGCTATCCGTCTTCAAGATTCAAACAATGGAAGAGGAAACGGTCTTCAATGGCAAACCGGGGCCGCTTTACGTGGCATTGATTTTTGCGCCATTTGGATTGCTGCCGCTGATCAAGGGAAGCCTATCGATCCTTTGTGTCGCTGTCGTCTTCTTGTGTTTTTTGCTTTTCATGGCAAAGAGAAATCGACTGCTCGCGCTCGTTTGCCTGTGCACCCCCGTGGTTGCCATGCTTGCCTTCTGGATGGCGTCGGGACAAGCCGTGGCGTCGCTGCCCGATTACTTCATTTCCATGCTGCCTATCGTCTCCGGCTATACCGAAGCCATGGCCAACGATGGATCCACTCTCGAACTGGCTTTATATCTCGCCGTGTCGATCCTCATGTTATTGGCGATATCGAATCAAACGCAAATGCGCTGGAAGTCGAGAGCATTTTTGGCTTGCATCTACTTTGTTTCTTTATTCGTTGCCTTCAAGGCCGGATTTGTGCGTCATGACGACAAGCACGCCGCCATTTCCGGTTCCTTCATTTTGCTCACCGCGCTGTTATTGCAGTTCGTTCTTCACTCCAGGAATGTTCGACGCGCCGTTCGCATGACGCTTGTCTTTGCACTTTGTTCCTGGGTTAACGCTGCCGCTTACTTTGAATCCCGTTACATGGAAATGCCGGTCGACGTTGTCTATGGAGCGATGACAACCTATTCTTTGGCATGGCACGGCCTCACGGGCAGGATCGAAGACAAGAACTGGGCAAGAACGCAATTCGACGCCGCAGCAAGCGCAGTGCGCGCCAGCGCCCCGCTTCCCCTACTGCAGGGCACGACGGATATCTATTCCTACGGACAGTCTGCGCTGATCTATTCTGGAAATACCTGGTCGCCGCGACCGATACTGCAGAGTTACTCCGCCTACACGCCAGCGCTGGCAGAAATCAATAGACAGCATTTGCTGGGAAGCCGGGCGCCGGACAATATCATTATCAAACCCGAATCGATCGATAGCAGACTGGCCTCCCTCGACGATGGCGCGAGCTGGCCGATATTGCTCCTCAATTATCGCCCCACCGGGATGGCCAACGATTATCTGCTTCTCAGAAGAACGGGAACGATTGTCGATATTCCAGCGCGCGACAAGCCGCTTAGCCAACATCGCTTTTTCAGGGAAATCGTCGAGGTACCGCCTTCGAGCGCGCCGATCTTCGCTGAAATCGAGATAAATCAGACTCTCCTGGGCCGTATCCAAAGCTTTCTTTTCAAGCCCAGCCAGCTGGTAATCAAGCTTGAGCAGAAAAATGGCGCGATAAAATTTTACAGCATCATTGCCGAGATGACGAAATCGAAATTCCTGATCTCGCCGCTGGTAACGACCTCGACCGAATTCAAGGCGCTATACGATGCCAATGGCGCGCCAAGCGAAAACCAGGTCAAGTCGATCGCCATTCTGGCGCGCGCAGGCAGATTCAACTCCTGGAATGCCGACTATACGATCAGCTTCAGCCAGATCGCCCCCGCGCAGTCCAACGAGACAACGAACAACAAGGATTTGCCGGATTTGCGAACGACTTACCGCATTCGGAAATTCTAAGCCGCCGTCGCAAACTGCGCCAAGGCCTCCTCGACGACTTGCGCCACGGTGCTCGTGCCGCCGAATTCGGCGTACTGCACGTCATAGCCTTCATCGGCCAGTTGGGTGGCGATGGCGCGTCCGCGCTCGATCGACAAGATGAAGTCGTCTTTTCCGTGAGCGATATGAACTCGCGGCTTTCCGACCCGGCGGCGGGTGCGCACGAAGCCGGGGGAAAACGCCAGAATGTCGTGCAACAGATCGCCGTTGGTCAATCCGATCGACAGCGCGCACGATGCGCCATCGGAAAAACCGGCGATCCCGATGCGCGCCGGATCGATCGCATAGCGCTGCATCGTCCATTGCAACAGGAAATCGGTGAAAGAGACGTCGGACCCGCCGCCGCCGCGCACGATATCCCACACTTTCCCGATCGACTTCTGGGCGACCACGAAAGCGCCATGCCGATCCGCCCACTCAATCGCGCTTGCCAGCACGCCGCCGTCCTGATTGCGCGAGCCGTGAAAAAATATCAATAGCGGCGCGGACGCCGCATCGACCCTGGCGGGAACATGAAAACGCGCCTCCCGGCCACCCGAGAATTTCAGCGCATGAGTGCCGACATCGAGGTCCGGTGCGATCGACGGTGAACAAGGACGAGCGGTCAGCCGCGCGTCCGAAAAGGGGCCCTTCATGGTGCGCTAATATTTTTCCGTGTTGTTAGTTGCCAATCGTACCACGCGCAATCGCTATCGCGTCGATCGAATCGGGCGACGCCAATAGTGTAATTCAATTGTCCGAATTTCGCGGGGGCAGTCGCTGAAACTGTCGTTTGGCCTGCCCAAGAGGAATCGAACCTCTGACCTACGGCTTAGAAGGCCGTTGCTCTATCCAACTGAGCTATGGGCAGTTGTGAAGCCGGAGAATCTTCGACCCGGCGTCGCGCACCCCTGCCGGGGAGCTTGACCGAGCCGGTTCGCGGCAAGCGGGATGATACGCCGAAAGCCGGCCTTTTTCAATTGCGGCCTGTCATTTGACAGGGCGATTGCATGAAGGATGGCTCGTGCAAATGAGTGAATGTCCCCTCCCCTTTGCAGGGGCGCCCGGCGAGGGGGAGGGCTAGGGAGGGGGTAGAGCGATTGAGATACATGATGCTGTAATTTGGACGCTCTACCCCCATCCCAACCTTCCCCCTACGCCGGGCGCCCCTGCAAGGAGGAAGGAGCTACATGCGATTGCCCTGTGTCATTTGACGCCTGCCGGCGGGCGATAGTCGCGCAGCAAGGTCTCCAACTGGGGGGCAGCTAGCGGGCGACTCAGATAGTAGCCTTGCATCTGGTCGCACGCCTGTTGGCGCAGGAATTCCAGTTGCTCCACGGTTTCCACGCCTTCGGCAATCACTTTGAGCTTCATGCTGTGCGCCAGCGCGATGACCGCTTTGGCGATGGCCGCATCGTCGGCGTCGCTGTCGATGTCGCGCACGAAGGAGCGGTCGATCTTCAGAGTGTGGATCGGAAAGCGCTTCAAATACGACAGGCTGGAGTAGCCGGTGCCGAAATCGTCGATCGACAGGCACACACCCATGTCGGCGAGTTGTTGCAGCGTGGCCGCAGCGGCCTCGGGGTTTTCCATGACGATGCTTTCGGTGATTTCCAGCTCCAGGCTAGACGGGTCGCAGCCGGTTTCTTGCAGCGCGCGCGATACCATCTTGACGATGTCTTGCTGCTTGAACTGGCGCGCCGACAAATTGACCGCCATCTTGATGGGCGGGAACAGCGCCGCCTTTTCCCAGGCTGTGTGTTGCGCGCAGGCGGTGCGCAAGACCCATTCGCCGATCGGCACGATCAGCCCGGTTTCTTCGGCAATCGGGATGAAGTCGCCCGGAAAGATCATCTCTTGTCGCGGCGGCTGCCAGCGCAGCAGCGCTTCGACGCCGACGATGGCGCCGCTGGCGATATCCATCTGCGGCTGGTAATGCAGCACGAATTCGTCGCGCAGCAGCGCATGGCGCAGCCCGCCTTCGAGCTTCAGGCGGTCCAGCGCGCGCGCGTTCATCGCATGCGCATAGAACTGGAAGTTGTTGCGACCGGCCTCCTTGGCGCGGTACATCGCGGTGTCGGCATTCTTGATCAGGGTCTGGCCGTCGCTGCCGTCCTTGGGGAACAGGCTGATGCCGATGCTGCCGGCGGGGTAGAGTTCGTGGCCCTGGATGATCATCGGCTGCGACAGCGATTCCAGCACTTGCTGCGCCAGCATGGCGACCGCGTCCTCATGCACGACGTTGGGCAGCAGGATGACGAATTCGTCGCCGCCCAGCCGCGCCACGGTATCGACTTCGCGCACCTGCGCCAACAGCTTGCGGGCGATGCCGGTAATCAGTTTGTCGCCGATGTCGTGGCCGAGGCTGTCGTTGACGTTCTTGAAGCGATCCAGGTCGATCAGCAGCACCGCGACCCGGTCGCCGGAGCGATTGGCGAAGGCGATCGCTTGCGACAGGCGGTCCAGCAGCAGCGCGCGGTTGGGCAGGCTGGTGAGGACATCGTAGTTGGCCATGTGCAGCAGTTCGCCTTCCATCTGCTTGCGGCGCGAGATATCTTCGACCACCGAACTGTAGTAGCGCGGCTTGCCGTTCTCGTCGCGCACCACCGAGCTGGTAAGGTTGACCCACACGTAGCGGCCATTTTTGTGCAGATAGCGCTTTTCGTGCGAGGCCTCGTTCATTTCCTGGTTGCGCATGCGACGCTCCAGTTCCAGGCCGACCAGCAAGTCTTCCGGGTGGGTCAAGTCCTTGTAGTTGCGGGCCAGCAGTTCCTCTTGCGTGTAGCCGAGGATTTCGCACAGCTTCTGGTTGACCATCAGCCAGCGTCCATCCGGCGCGACGTGCGCCAGGCCGACTGCAGCCTGATTGAAGGCGACGCGAAAGCTTTGCTCGCTCTTGCGCAGATCGGCTTCGGTCTTCAAGCGGTCGGTGATGTCGCGCGCCACCGCCACCAGCAGTTGCCGCCCCTCCGACTGGAACGCCCGCAGATACACTTCGACCGGCAGCCGCGTGCCGTCCTTGCGCCGATGGGTGGTGCGCAAAATGCCGGTCTTGTGGTCGCTCTGGATCACCTTCTCGAAGCGCCGATGGATGCGGCGCAACTCGCCCTCGTCGGGCTTCAAGTCTTGCGGCCCCATGTGCGCCAGCTCTGCGCGGCTGTAGCCAAGCGTGGCAAGCGCGGTTTCGTTGGCGTCGATGAAGCGCATATGCGCGTAATCGATCAGGTAGACCGCGTCGATCGAGCTATCGAGCGCCATGCGGAAATGGCGCAATTCCTCTTGCGAGTGCAAGGCATCGGTCACCTCCTGCGCCATCAGCAACACCACGCCCTGCTCCTTGAGCAGGGAGGCCGAAATCGTGAATTCGATATGCCGCACGCCACCGTCGGCAGTCGGCAGCGCCAGCAGCAGATTGCGGCGGTCGACGCCCGTTTCCAGCACATGCGCGACGGCTGTCACCAAATCCGCGCAGGCAGTCAGTTCGGCCAGCGGGCCGATCAATCCCGGTTCGGGGTCGTCGGCTGCGCTGTCGGCAGATGCGGCAAGCTCGAAAAACGCGCGCATCGCCGGGTTCATCGAGCGCACTCCGAGCTTGGCATCGACGATCATCAGCCCGGAAGGCATGCCGGCGACGATTTGCTCGGCGTAATTCTTGATCGCCAGGATTTCGCGGCGCTCCTCGGCCAGATAGGTGTCGACCGCGAAAGTCAAATCGAGGCAAGCGATTTTCAGCAAGGCAGCGCAAGTGGCCTGCAACGCGGCCGGATCCAAGCCCTGTCCGAACAACACCGGAATCAATTCCGCCAGGTATTTGCGGTAGGCGCCGATGGTCCATTTCGGCTCCAGCCTGACCCGATGGGCGACGATGCCGACCTGCATGCGGCTCTTGACGTACTCCGGGCCGTATTCGCCGGCGGTCAGCAGATCGAAGTAGATCGTTTGCGCGACCTGCAAATTCTGCACCACCAGCGGATCGTTCAAGCATTGCCGCAGCGGCTCGAAGTTGAGCAGGTGCCGGGTCAGCGCTGCGCTCAACCCGGCTTGCAAAGGTTGCAGGCACGCATGCAATTGCCGCACCAGCGCAATGTCGGACTCGCCAATCTCGAGAAAAGCGCGGCGCTGCTCGATTTCGCCGGGATCGAGCCCCAGATTGCAGACAATCGCTTCAACCGCTTGATCCAGATTGATCATGCTGCCGCACCCCGACGGCGATTATGACAAGACATGGCGTGGCGCTGAAATAGATGATTCGGCAATGATACCGGACATTCGCGGCGTTGTTGCTAATTCCGGCATTGCTGCATTGTATTGATGTTAAATCATTCGCGTGCTTGCCCTTCGATCAGGCGAATCGGGCGTTGGTATTTCTCGACACGCCGCCGTTCTTCGTCGCTAGGCTGATCGATACGACCGAGGTCGCTGTTGTCGCGCAAATCGGCAAGCTTGACCCGCCGTCCGATCGGGTTGGCGGCGGCACGCAGCACGAAATCCTCGTAGCTTTCCCCGGTGCGGCGCGTAACGGCTTCAATCGCAGCCACCACTTCAGCGCTGAAACCCCGCATCTTCAAGTCCTCAAGCGACACGCCGCAATCTTCGACCACATCGTGCAGCACCGCGACGATCCGCTCCGGCTCCGTTTGCAGAGATAGCATCAGGCGCAAAGGATGCAAAATATAAGGCGCCCCGGCTTTGTCGACTTGGCCTGTGTGTGCACTGACCGCCAGCGCGATGGCCTGCTCCAGAATGCTCATGGTTCGCTCCTTTCATTCCATCAAGGACGACAGCTTTTCCGCCAGGAAACTACCTAGCGATTGCCCGGTCTCTTGCCTCATGCTTTCTTGGCGGCCACTGCCTGGCAGCATGCAATATACGCAGTACCCGCACCAAATTACCAGGGTCAACGCATCAAATTTAACGCGAAATCAGGCACTTGTGCCCCTTCCCCTTTGCAGGGGCGCCCGGCGTAGGGGGAAGGTTGGGATGGGGGTAGAGCGTCCAAATTACCGCATAGCGTATTTTGACCGTTCTACCCCCTCCCTAGCCCTCCCCCTGCGGGCGAGGGGAGCACGGCGTAACGTCAGATTCAATATCGAACTGCAGCGTGGACGCTTGCCGCCTATCGGCGCGGACGCCGCTGCGGGCTACTAATATTCGACCGGCACCGGATCGAGGCTGCGCCACAGATACCAGGTCGCCACGGTGCACCAAGGTTCCCAGTTGGCCGCCACTTCGCGGGCGTCGCTGCGCGATACCGGCTCGCCCGAAAAATAATTCACGCTGATGCCCTTGAGCAAACCGACATCGTCCAAGGGCAGGATATTCGGCCGGCGCAGATTGAAAATCAGGAACATCTCCGCAGTCCAGCGGCCGATGCCGCGAATCTGCACAAGTTCGGCGATGACATCTTCGTCATCCATTTCGGTCCACTTGTCGACATGCAGCCGCTTGGCCTTGAAATGTTCCGCCAAATCAAGGATGTATTCGGCCTTGCGCTTGGACAAGCCGCATGTCGAGAGTCCTTCTCCGGCTTTGATAACCTGGGCTGGCGTGCATTTCGGGCATAGCTCGAGAAAACGCCCCCACACCGACTCGGCTGCCTTGATGGAAATCTGCTGACCGATAATCGACCGCGCCAAGGTGGTAAACGGCTCGCCGCGACCGACCAAATGCAGGTTGCCGAATTGCGGGATCAGCTTGCGCATGATGCGATCGCGCTTCATCAATTCGGCCTTGGCGTCATCCCAATAGGAAGGCAAGGTCGGCTGGCCGGCGGTCTGGTTCGTTTTCGCCATACAGGCTACGCCCTTCGCCACTCGGTTGAACCATCCGGCTTGTCTTCGAGCACCACGCCGCGCGCCGACAAGTCGCCGCGAATCTTGTCGGCCTCGGCAAAATTCTTCGATTTCTTCGCCGCTGCCCTGGCCGCTATTTGCGCCAGCACGAAAGCTTCGTCGACCGCATCGGCAGCATCGTGCGCGCCCGCCTGCAAGAATTGCTGCGGCGCGCGCTCCAATAAACCGAGAATTCCGGCCAAACCTTTCAGTTGACGCGCCTGGGCTGCCGACTTGCTTCGATTGACTTCGTTGGCCAGCTCGAACAAGACCGCCACCGCCAGCGGCGTGTTGAAATCGTCGTTCATCGCGTCGGCAAAGCGCAGCGCGTAATCTTCGTTGCGATCCAGCGGCGATGCGTCCGGCGCGACTTCCTTCAACGCGGTGTACAGACGCGTCAATGCTTGCTTGGCATCGTCCAGATGCGCATCCGAGTAATTCAACGGGCTGCGGTAATGCGTGCGCAGAATAAAGAATCGCACCACCTCCGCATCGTAGGATTTAAGGATGTCGCGGATCGTGAAAAAATTGCCCAGCGACTTCGACATCTTTTCATTGTCGACACGCAGGAATCCATTGTGGAGCCAATAATTGACGAACGGATGCTGCAACGCGCCTTCGGATTGTGCGATCTCGTTCTCATGATGCGGAAATTGCAGGTCGGCGCCGCCGCCGTGGATGTCGAAGCGCTCGCCGAGTAATGCGCACGACATTGCCGAACATTCGATGTGCCAGCCGGGCCGGCCGCTGCCCCACTTCGACGGCCACTTCACTTCTTCCGGCTCGCTTTCTTTCGACGCTTTCCACAACACAAAATCGAGCGGGTCGCGCTTGCCGGTATTGACTTCCACCCGTTCGCCGGCCTGCAAATCGTCGAGCGACTTGCCGGACAATTTCCCATAGTCGGGAAATTCGCGCACGGCGAAATTGACATCGCCATCCTCGGCCTGGTAGGCCAGGCCGCGCTGTTCCAGTTGCTCGATCATCGCCAGCATCTGCGGCACGTATTCGGTCGCGCGTGGCGCAATCGTCTGCGGCAAAATGCCGAGCGCTTGCGTATCTTCATCCATGTACCGGATGAAGCGCGTGGTCAATTGCGAAATCGTTTCGCCGTTCTCAACTGCCCTCTTGATGATCTTGTCGTCGATATCGGTGATATTGCGCACGTAAGTAACATCGTAGCCGGACGCCTGCAGCCAGCGATAGACCACGTCGAAGGCCATCATCATGCGCGCGTGCCCCAGATGACAATAGTCATACGTCGTAATCCCGCACACGTACATGCGTACCTTGCCAGGAGTAATCGGGGAAAAATTCTGCTTCTCACGCGCCAGCGTGTTATATATTTTTAGTACGCTCATTGATGATTATCTTTGTTCGGCGGAGAGAATGTTGCATCGCAGCGACCGGCGCCAACCCGCTTCTTCGGCGGAGCCAGATGCTTCAACGACAAATTCGCCAAAAACATTATGCTTAATTTGATAAAATGGTGTTTTCAACGTCCAGTATAACATCTAAAAAAACCGGAATATCGATGTTATCGATGCGCACTTCGATGTGAAATCTTTCTCACTCAATCAAATTACGGGCAGGCAAGAAAGCCGGCGCGGCAATGGATTGGGGGGTGCGAATAGTATGACAGACAGCGGCATCTTGCAAGATACATCGAAAAGAGCGATTCTGCCTGCAATCGACTTCGGGCATCGGCAAAACCGTTGTTTGCTACATTTGACAAAATAATATGAAGGAACCGACTATGCAACTTCCCCGCCGTATTTTTCTCTCCGTTTTGTGCGCTTTGATGGTCGGCGCCGCCTGCGCCGCCGTCCATGCTGCCGAGGAATCGGCCCCCGCCGCCAAGGCGACGCCGGGCCCGAAAGTCGACTTGAAGACCAACATGGGCGACATCGTATTGGAGTTGGACGCCGACAAAGCGCCGAAGACGGTCGAGAATTTCCTGAAATATGTGAAGGAAGGCCACTATAAGGGCACCATATTTCACCGCGTCATCGACGGCTTCATGATCCAGGGCGGCGGCTACGACAAGAATCTGCAAGAACGCCCGGTGCATGCGCCGATCCAGAACGAAGCGAAAAACGGCTTGAAGAATGCGACGTACACGATTGCGATGGCGCGCACCGGCGATCCGCATTCTGCCACCGCGCAATTCTTTATCAACGTCAACGATAACGAAGCGCTCGACTATCCGTCGCGCGACGGCTGGGGCTATTGCGTGTTTGGAAAAGTCGTCAGCGGAATGGATGTGGTCGACAAGATCAAACAGGTTCCGACTGCCGAAAAAGGCATGATGTTCCAGAATCTCCCGACCAAGGCAGTGGTGATCGAATCGGCCACGCTGGTCAAATAAGTTGGCTCGTCCGGGTATTTTGTGGGTAAGAATTGTTATCTGACGGCGGCACAAAGCTCCGTCATTCCCGCGCAGGCGGGAATCCATAGGGAGTTCGGTCGAGCAGGCTCACTATGGGTTCCCGCCTGCGCGGGAACGACGGAAGATGCATTGAAGCCAAAAGACTTGCTCACAAAATATTCGTATGAACCACTAAATTTTGTCTTTTAAATAGAATAGCAAGGATAAATATGTCAGTCTTAGTCACCACCAACCACGGCAACTTCACCATCGAATTGGACGCCGAAAAAGCGCCGAAGACGGTCGAAAATTTTCTCGCCTACGTCAAATCCGGCCACTACGACGGCACGATTTTCCATCGCGTGATCGACGGCTTCATGATCCAGGGCGGCGGCTTCGAGCCGGGCATGAAGCAAAAGCCGACCAACGAACAGATCGAAAACGAAGCCAAGAACGGCCTCAAGAACGAGCCTTACACGCTGGCGATGGCGCGCACCTCGGATCCGCATTCGGCATCGGCGCAATTTTTCATCAACGTGAAGAACAACGGCTTTCTCGACTATCCGGGGCAAGACGGCTGGGGTTATTGCGTATTCGGCAAAGTCACCGAAGGCAAGGATGTGGTCGACGCCATCCGCAAGGTCAAGACCACGCGCACCGGCATGCACGCGGACGTTCCGGTCGACGATGTCGTCATTCAAAAGGCGGAGATCGTTTGATCGATAGCGGCACCCCTGTAACGAACGTAGCGCAGATGGCGCAACCGGCAACGGTTGCGCTTTTCGTTTCCGACCTGCACTTGCAAGCGTCGATGCCACGCACGGCGGAGGCATTCTTCCGCTTCTTGCATGACTATGCGCGCCGCACACGGCAACTGTATTTGCTGGGCGATATTTTTGAATATTGGGCCGGCGACGACGACCACGAACCGTTCAACCGCAAAGTGATCGATGCCCTGCGCGCCGTCAGCGACAGCGGCGTCGAGGTATTCTGGATTTCCGGCAATCGCGATTTCCTGGTCGGTGCAGAATTTGCCGAAGCCGGCGGCATCGCCCTGCTGCCCGATCCGTTTGTCGCCGACATCGCGGGGCAAAATATCGTGTTGACGCATGGCGACGCATTATGCACCGACGATATCGGCTACATGGCTTTCCGCGCGCAAGTGCGCGCGCCGCAATGGCAACAGGAATTTCTGGCGCGTCCGCTGGAACAGCGCAAAGCCATCATTGCAGGTCTGCGCGAAGGCAGCCGTGCAGCACAGCGCGACAAGGCCGATTACATCATGGACGTGAATGCCGCTGCAGTCGCCGCCTTATTCGATGCGAGCGGCACGGCCATCATGATTCACGGTCATACGCATAGGCCGGCGTGTCATGCGATCGAATCGAATGGCGCACCGCGCTTGCGCTATGTTTTGCCGGATTGGGATTGCGATGCGCAAGAACAACGCGGCGGCTGGCTCGCCTTGACGCCCGACGGCAAGATAGAACGCGTCGGACTGGATGTCATTCAAACTGCTTCTTGAAATTCTCGAACTGTTGCGTCAAGCTGGCGACTGCGTCGGTCAAGCGCGCGACCTCTTGCTCCAATTGCTCGATGCGATCGGCGCGCGACAATCCCGATGTCGCTTCGGTGACCGAACCGGCAATCAATTCCTGTCGCTCCAAAATTTCCTCGCCGGACAATAGATGCGCGTAGCGCGATTCCTTGGTTCCCGGCGCGCGGGCGATGCGCCCGACCAAGGGTGGATACTTGTCGACCAAGAATTGCAGGCCGGTCTCGACCTCGGCCACCGACGCGAATTCGTGCATGCGCCCGACGCGGCTGCGAATCTCGCCGGCAGTTTGCACGCCTCTTAGCATCAGCACCGTCAGGATCGACAACTTGTCTTGTTCGAGCGCCCATTTGATCCGCATCCGATGCTCGTACTTGGCCACGCGCGCGCCTGCCTGGCTGACTTCGGCCACCAGCTTGCGTTGGACCAAGCGATCCAGCACGTCTTGCACAGTCGCATCGGAGATCGACATCACAGGATCGCGGCTGGAGAGTTGATTGCAGCCATTGACCAGCGCATTGAGCGACAGCGGATAGGTGTCCGGCGTGAACGCCTCTTTTTCAGCCAGCACGGCCAGCACCCGAACTTCAAACGAGTCCAGAAGATTTTGCGTATCAACGCTCGCGTTTTCTTGATTCATCGTTCAATCACTCCACCAGCTTATTCAATTGCTCGGGATCGAACTTGTCCACTTCCGGCAGCGAATCGCACGGCATTCCGGCATTCCTCAAGATCGTGACGATCATATTGATTTGCTGCTCTTGCGCAACCGCATGGTCCACCAAGCCATGAATCGCCGTCGACAACGGATCGTCGCCATGCGGCGTCACGCCATATGCTTCGAACATGCGGGCAGCCGCCTGCTCGCGCAACTTTTGCGCGTCGCGCTGCACGATATGCGCAGGGTTGCCGACTGCGGTCGCGCCAGCCGGCACCGCCTTGACCACAACTGCATTCGATCCGACCTTGGCGCCCTCGCCCACGGTGAATCCGCCCAGGACTTTGGCGCCGGCGCCGACGATGACCCCACGCTCGAGCGTCGGATGGCGCTTGGCGCCCTTGCTTAACGAGGTGCCGCCCAAGGTCACGCCCTGGTAAATCGTGCATTCGTCGCCCACCTCGGCGGTTTCGCCGATCACTACGCCGAATCCGTGATCGATGAAGACGCGCCGGCCTATCGTCGCGCCGGGATGTATTTCAATGCCGGTGACGATCCGCGCCAGATGGGAAATAAAGCGCCCGAACCACTTCAAGCCATGCGTCCAGCACCAGTGTGCAACACGATGCCAGGCGATAGCGTGCAGCCCCGGATAGCAGGTCAATACCTCCCACGCCGAACGGGCGGCGGGGTCGCGCTCCATGATATTGGCGATATCTTCTCGCAGTCGGCTAAACATAGGCACCGCCAACCAAACTACTTGCCGGCGGCAATGCGTTGCCGCCGCGCCTCGTACAGGCTGACGCCCGCAGCGACCGAGACGTTGAGACTTTCCACCGAGCCGAACATTGGAATATGAACCAGCACATCGCAGGTCTCGCGCGTCAGGCGGCGCATGCCCTCGCCTTCGGAACCCATGACGAGCGCCGCGCCGCTGGAGAAATCGGCTTCGTACAAGCCCTTTTCCGCGTCGTCGGTGGTGCCGACCAACAAGATGTCGCGCTCTTTCAATTCGCGCAGCGTGCGCGCCAGATTGGTCACGGTGATGTAGGGCACGCTTTCGGCAGCGCCGCTGGCGACCTTGGCGGCGGTCGCATTCAAGCCGACGGCGCGGTCCTTCGGTGCGATCACCGCATGCGCGCCGGCGCCATCGGCCACGCGCAGGCAGGCGCCCAGATTATGCGGATCGGTGATGCCGTCCAACACCAGGATCAACGGCGGGCCGTCGATGGCATCGAGCAATTCGTCCAGATTGCGCGCCAGCGACAATTCGCCGGCTTTCGCCACCACGCCTTGATGACGGCGCGTGCCGACGATGTTGTTCAAGCGCTGTTCATCGACCGGGATGATGCGCACATTGACTGCTTTCGCGGCCCGGATCAATTCCTGCATGCGCCGATCTTCGCGACCGGCATCGACATAGATTTCCTCGACCGACGAGGCCTCGTGGCGCAAACGCGACGTGACCGCGTGGAAGCCGAATATCATTTTACTTTTCATTATCTATTCTTCTATCTCTTCTTTTTTCCAGCTTTTGAGTAAGCACGCGTTGGGCGCGCCTTTTCCGGCGCAGCGCTGGCTGCCCTGACTCGTTTCGACTTGCTTGTTTTGGCTTTGCCGGGCGCGGCTGCCTTGGGCTTCGGCTCCGCTTTCGCCTTGCTGGCGCGGGCTTGCTGCTCGCTTTCGGCGCGGCGCGCTTCGTTTTTCAAGACCGTGCGGATGCCCGGTTCGGTCACCAGGCGCAGATCGATGCGGCGCGCATCCAGATCGACCCGGCTGACCTGCACCGTGACGCGGTCGGTCAATTGGTAGCGGATGCCGGTGCGTTCGCCGCGCAATTCGTGCCGCGCTTCGTCGAATTGGAAATAGTCGGCGCCCAGTTCGGTGACATGCACCATGCCTTCGATAAACAACGCGTCCAACTGCACGAAAATGCCGAACGCCGTGACGCCCGAAATGGTGCCGGTGAATTCCTCGCCCAGCTTGTCGCGGATGAAATAGCACTTGAGCCAGGCTTCGACATCGCGCGACGCCTCGTCGGCGCGGCGCTCGTTGGCCGAGCAGTGGATGCCCAAGGCTTCCCAGATGGCGACATCGCCTTCGCGCTTCTTCTTGCCTTCGGCGCGGTCCTGCGCTTGTTTCTTGCGCGCCGCCGGCGACAGCATGGTATTCAAGACGCTGGTATCGATCCCCTTAGGATCGTAGCGCTTGCCTTGCAGGATGGCCTTGATTGCGCGATGGGTCAGCAAATCCGGGTAACGCCGGATCGGGCTGGTGAAATGCGCATACGCGGCGTAAGACAAACCGAAATGGCCGATATTTTCCGGGCTGTATACGGCCTGCTGCATCGAGCGCAACAGCATCGTTTGCAGCAGCACCGCATCCGGGCGGGTCTTGATTTTCGGCATCAGTTCCGCGTAATCCGATGCGGTTGGCGTATCGCCGCCGCCGAGCGACAATCCGACCTGTTTCAGGAATGTCCTGACCTGATTCAATTTTTCCTTGGTCGGCGACGCATGCACGCGGTACATGCCGGGGTGGTCGTGGCGCTCCAGCAAATCGGCGGCGCAGACGTTGGCCGCCAGCATGCATTCCTCGATCAGCTTATGCGCATCGTTGCGCGTGCGCGGCAGGATTTGCTCGATCTTCCCTACGGCATTGCAGACGATATAGGTTTCGGTGGTCTCGAAATCGATCGCGCCGCGCGCCTGCCGCGCCTGCAGCAAAGCCTTGTACACCTCGTACAGATTCAGCAGATGCGGCACCAGCGCCGGACGCTTGGCCGCTTCGGTGCCCTTGGTATTGGCCAGCACCGCCGCCACATCGGTATAGGTCAGGCGCGCCGCCGAGTGAATCACTGCCGGGTAAAACTGGTAAGCCTTGATCTCGCCCTTGGTGGTTATCACTGCATCGCACACCAACGTCAAGCGATCCACCGCAGGATTCAACGAGCATAACCCGTTGGACAGTTTCTCCGGCAACATTGGAATCACGCGGCGCGGGAAATACACGGAAGTGCTGCGCTCCAACGCATCGATATCCAGCGCGTCGTTCGGTTTGACGTAATGGCTGACATCGGCAATCGCGACAATCAGGCGGAACGCCGACACACGGCCAACTTTGATCGGTTCGCAATAGACGGCATCGTCGAAGTCGCGTGCGTCTTCGCCATCGATGGTTACCAGCGGCACGTCGCGCAGATCGACGCGATCAACCAGATCGGCGGCGCGCACTTCGCCCGGCAACTTTGCCGCCAGTTTTTTGGCCGCGTCGGAAAATTCATGCGGCACGCCGTATTTGCGCACCGCGATTTCGATTTCCATGCCCGGATCGTCGATATCGCCCAGCACTTCGACGATCTTGCCGACCGGCTGCGTGTAACGCGATGGCTGCTCGGTCAATTCGACGCTCACCACTTGCCCGGTCTTGGCCTTGCCAGGCGAACCGGCCAGCATGATATCCTGACCGATGCGCTTGTCTTCCGGCGCCACCACCCATACGCCGTTCTCGTTGAGCAGGCGGCCAATCACATGCGTGTTGGCGCGCGACACCACTTCGACGATGGTGCCTTCCGGGCGTCCACGGCGGTCGGTGCCGACGATGCGCGCCTGCACGCGGTCGCCGTTCAACACCTTCTGCATCTCTTTTTCCGGCAAGAAGATATCGTCGCTGGCATCGTCGGGAATCAGGAAACCGAAACCATCGCGGTGGCTGCTGACGCGGCCCTCGATGAAATTGGTCAGATTCGCCAAATGAAAATGGCCGTTGCGATCCGGTTTGATCTGGCCGTCGCGCTCCATCGCGTTCAAGCGCCTGGTCAGCCCGTCCATTTCGTTCGGTTTGACGCCCAAAGCCGTGGCGATGGAAGACGCATCTTGCAACGCGGTTGCGGTGCGCAAGATACCGAGAATTTCCTCTCGGCTGGGGATAGTGTAGGGATATTGGCTCAAATGCTTATGTAATTAATTTTTATTGACATGGAGCCTAGTGTAACGGAAGCCGACGTTTTCTCCTAACATCGATAAAGCGAAAAATCGCTGACAATCGTCAGTAGTCGTCAAAAATCGCGTTGACATTGCGCAGTTTTGCGCTATAATCTTGTTCTTTCGCGAAGTCGTATCAACAGCAGCAAGCGAAAAACAGCATTGCAGTGCCCACGTGGCGGAATTGGTAGACGCGCATGGTTCAGGTCCATGTGCCGCAAGGTGTGGGGGTTCGAGTCCCTCCGTGGGCACCAGAAGTTTGTTTCATTTAGTATCAAATCAGCTCAAAACCCGCATGCTTTCTGGCTTGGCGGGTTTTTTGTTGTCTCAAGCTAATAGCGTGCATGCATTGTGCAATAGCCTCACCTTCGGCGAGTTCTGGCCGAGCAGCGAATTTCCCAGGCGCTACCGCTACAAATGCCAAAATAAATCATTCTTGTCGTCCAATCGTATCGTTATAAAATAGACAGCCCAGAAAATCTGCATGACGTAGAGGAATTTCGATGAAAATCTATCCCGTAATCCTGGCAGGCGGTTCGGGAAGCCGCTTATGGCCGCTTTCACGAGAAGCGTTGCCAAAGCAGTTGCTGCCTCTGGTTACCGAAAAAAGCATGTTGCAAGAAACCTTGTTGCGCCTCGAATCGGAAAACTGGATGCCGCCGCTGCTGGTGTGCGGCAACCAGCATCGATTTCTGGTCGCCGAGCAGTTGCGCGAAATCGGCGTGGTCCCGCAAGGCATCTTGCTGGAGCCGACCGGCAAGAATACTGCGCCGGCGGTGGCCGTGGCGGCCCAATTCCTGATGAAGCAAGACAAGGAAGCGGTGATGCTGGTATTGCCGGCCGACCACGTAATCAGCGATGTCGCGGCCTTCCACGCCGCCGTGCAGCGTGCCGCCGGCGCCGTCAAGAACGGTTCGTTGGTCACCTTCGGCATTGTGCCGACCGCTCCCGAAACCGGCTACGGCTACATACGCTGCGGCGCGGCGCTCAAGGATCTGGACGGTTGTTTCGCAGTTGATCGTTTCGTCGAGAAGCCGGATCGCGCCACGGCGGAGAGCTTCCTGACCGAAGGCAACTATAGCTGGAATAGCGGCATGTTCCTGTTCCGCGCGGCGGATTACCTGCATGAATTGAAGCAGCTCCGGCCGGATATCCACGAACACGCCGAGAAGGCGATGCACGACGCCTACCACGATCTCGATTTCTGCCGTCTGGACGAAATCGCCTTCGCGCAATGTCCGTCCGAATCGATCGATTATGCGGTCATGGAAGCAACCCGCAAGGCGGTAGTCGTGCCGGCTGAAATCGGCTGGAACGATGTCGGTTCCTGGTCGGCGCTATGCGCGATCCAAAGCGCCGACGCCAACGGCAATATCTTGCGCGGCGACGTGTACGCCGACGGCGTGACCGACTCGATGATCCGTTCCGAAGGCCGCCTGGTCGCCGCCATCGGCGTCAAGGACTTGATCGTGGTGGAGACCAAGGATGCGGTGCTGGTCGTGCACAAGGATCATGTGCAAAACGTCAAGCAAGTGGTCGACGAAATGAAGAAGCGCTGCCGCAGCGAGCCGCTCAACCACACCGTGGTCTATCGCCCGTGGGGAAGTTACGAAGGGATCGATGTCGGCGAACGCTTCCAGGTCAAGCGCATCACGGTCAAGCCGGGTGGCAAGCTGTCGCTTCAAATGCATCACCATCGCGCCGAGCATTGGGTCGTGGTCAGCGGCACCGCCCGCGTGACTTGCGGCGACCAGGTCAGGTTGGTGGTGGAAAACGAATCGACCTTTATCCCGATAGGCACCACGCATCGGCTCGAAAATCCAGGCAAAATGCCGCTGCACCTGATCGAGGTGCAATCCGGCGGCTATCTGGGCGAGGACGATATCGTCCGCATCGAGGACATGTACCGGCGCGATTGATTTTGTTTTGAGTTTTCTGCAGGCAGCTACGCGAGCGGCGGCGCGTCGGGGCGATTGTCCGCCGATTCGCCTTTTCTCATCCACACCTTCAACTGATGCGGACGCAGGCTGTCGTACTCTTCAAAGGGCTGGTGTATCCAGGGGTTGCTCGGCAGGTATTCGAGATAGAAATCGGGGCGCACCGACGAACAGGCTTTGCACCAGATCACCGCCGACTTGACCTCGGTCACTGCGGGAAAATACTCTTTCAGATGATGCTGCACCTGTTCCAGCGTGACGCCGGAGTCGACCAGATCGTCGACCAGCAATACCCTGCCCGACAACGCCCCTCTGGTGATGGTGATGAACCTGGCGATATCGAGCAGGCCGCGCACGGTGCCGGCTTCCTCGCGGTAGGAGCTGGTCGACAAGATCGCCAGCGGCACGTCGAAGATGCGGGAAAAGATGTCTCCCGGACGCAGCCCGCCGCGCGCCAGGCACAAGACCTGGTCGAACTTCCAGCCGGACTCATGCACCATCAGCGCCAATTTTTCGATATTCCTGTGGTAATCGTCCCAGGAAACCCACAAATGCTTATCGTCCGATATAGGCAGCATGCCGCTTCATCCTTTCCAAATAGATATTGCTTGATCGACTTATGCGAACGGATGCCGCAAAACAATCGTTTCTTCGCGATCCGGTCCGGTCGATATCATGTCGATCGGCACGCCGACCAGTTCTTCAATGCGCTTGATGTAGGCACGCGCATTGGCCGGCAAGGCGTCGAGCGACTTGGCGCCGACCGTCGACTCCTTCCAGCCCGGCATCGTTTCATAGATCGGCTCGCAGCGGGCGGCATCTTCGGCCCCGACCGGGAACACGTCGACCGTCTTCCCGTCCAGCGTATAACCGGAGCACAGCTTCAAGGAATCCAGGCCGTCCAACACGTCGAGCTTGGTCAGGCACATGCCAGAGACGCCATTGATTTGCACCGAACGGCGCAACAGCGCGGCGTCGAACCAGCCGCAGCGGCGCGCGCGCCCGGTCACGGTGCCGAATTCGTGGCCGACGCTGGACAAATGCTTGCCGACGCCCTGGTCGGTCGGCAATTCCGACGGGAACGGGCCGGAACCGACACGCGTGGTGTACGCCTTGGTGATGCCCAAGATGTAATGCAGCATATTGGGGCCGACGCCGGCGCCGGCTGCCGCATTGCCTGCCACGCAATTGCTGGAGGTAACGAATGGATAAGTGCCATGATCGACATCGAGCAAGCTACCCTGCGCGCCTTCAAACAGCAAATGCGCGCCGGCCTTGTGGGCTGCATACAGGGCGCTGGAGACATCGGCCACCATTGGCCGGATGCGCGGCACGTTGGCGAGCGTGTCGTCCAGCGTTTTTTGATAGTCGACGGCGTCGGCTTTCAGATATTGGGTCAACACGAAATTGTGGAAATCGAGATTTTCGCGCAGCTTTTCCGCAAACTGTTTTTCGTTCAACAGATCGGCAACGCGAATCGCGCGGCGTGCCACCTTGTCTTCATACGCGGGGCCGATGCCCTTGCCGGTGGTGCCGATCTTGGCTACGCCGCGCGCCGCTTCGCGCGCCATGTCCAACGCGACGTGGTAAGGGAAAATTACCGGGCAGGCTTCCGACACCTTCAGGCGCGAAGCCACTTCCACGCCAGCGGCCTGCAGCTTGTCGATTTCACGCAACAAGTCAGGCACCGACAGCACCACGCCATTGCCGATATAGCAGGCCACGCCGGCGCGCATGATGCCGGACGGGATCAGTTGCAAGGCAGTCTTCTTGCCGTCGATCACCAGGGTATGACCGGCGTTATGCCCGCCCTGAAAACGCACCACTCCCTGCGAGTGATCCGTCAGCCAGTCGACGATCTTGCCTTTTCCCTCGTCGCCCCATTGAGTGCCGATGACGACGACATTTTTTGCCACGCTTTTGTTTGACATCGCAGTGCCTATTTCAATATGAATTTTTTCGGAGCAAGGAACAAGGATCAGAGCTTCTTCTGAACCCAGTTGCCGCCATCCAATACCAGAGTGCGATCGCAATCGAACTCCTCCTGATCGTTTTCATGCCCAGGCAAATGCTGGATCACGACTTCGCCGGCTCGGCGCAGTTCGACGATCTTCTCGCGCAGCGCGGCGTCGCGCCCCCACGGCGCGCGGATCGCGCGCTTGCGCTCGGCAATCGGCAGCAAACGCGCCAGTTCGCGCAAATCCATCGAAAACCCGGTCGCAGGCCGGGCGCGCCCAAAGGCTTCGCCGACATGGTCGTAACGACCGCCGCGCGCCACCGCATTCGGCAGCCCCGGCACGTAAATCGCAAACATGGCGCCGCTCTCGTATTGATAACCGCGCAAATCGGCCAGATCGACAGTCACGCTGGCGCTGCCGGCCAAACTCACCAACAATTCCAATTCATCCAGCGCCTGCGCGATTCCCGGCAGCGCCGGCAAAATCGCCCGTGCCTTGGCCAGAACTGCCGCATCGCCATACAGGCTCGGCAATGCCAGCAATGCGTCGCGGCAGACGGCAGAATACTCTGCTGTCCGCGCGCGCAAGCTGGCCACATCCTTGGCCCGCAACAGATTGTACAACTCCGCTTCGTCCCGGCCCGCCTTGGGGTCGGAGGCCACAATGGCGCGCAACACGCCGGCATGGCTCAAATCCAGCCGCACTTCGGTAAAACCGCTCAGCGCCAGCGAGGCCAGCGCCAGTTCCTGGATTTCTGCATCCGCCTCCAGGCCGGCGTGCCCGTAAATTTCCGCGCCGATCTGCAGCGGTTCGCGGGTCGCATGCAAGCCTAGCGGACGCGTATGCAACACGCTGCCCGCATAGCACAGGCGCGTGACGGATGCGCGGTTGAGCAGATGCGCGTCGATGCGCGCGACTTGTATCGTCATGTCCGGGCGCACGCCCATCGTGCGCCCGGACAACTGGTCGACCAATTTGAAGGTGCGCAGATTGGTATCGGCTCCCGCGCCGGTCAACAGCGATTCCAAGTATTCGAGCAAGGGCGGCATTACCATTTCGTAGCCGTACAGCCGGAAGTTATCGAGCATCGCGCGACGCAATTCTTCGATCTTGCGCGCTTCGGACGGCAAGACATCGGCAATATTTTCTGGAAGAAGCCAAGTGGGCATAAGGATAACGAAAGATAATCTGGAAAATCGACACAAACAACGATAGCCGCGAATCTCTTGCGCGTCTAGCTTGTGCGGCATGGCGAGGTTGGAACGCAACAACACGCCCATCCCTCGCCGCGATAATAGCTACTTTTTGGCGCTTCCCGCTTCGGAACTCCGGAAATACTTGAAGAACTCGGAATTTGGATCGACCACCATCACGTCGCTGCGGTTCTTGAAGCTGGTGCGGTAGGCTTCCAGGCTGCGGTAGAACTTATAGAATTCCGCGTTTTGCCCGAATGCCTGCGCATAGATTTGCGACGCCTTGGCATCGCCCTCGCCGCGAATTTTCTCGGCGTCGCGATACGCTTCAGCCAATAGCACGGTGCGCTGGCGGTCGGCGTCGGCGCGAATTTTTTCCGACTCCGCCGATCCCTTCGAGCGCAAGTCGTTCGCCACGCGCAAACGCTCGGATTTCATGCGGTCGTAGACCGACGCATTGATTTGCTCGACGTATTCGACCCGCTTCAGGCGCACGTCGACGATCTCGATGCCGATCTGTTCCGCCTCCTTCGCCACCTTTTGCTGGATCGCGTCCATGATCTTGCCGCGCTCGCCGGAAATCACTTCGCGCACCGTGCGCTTGGTGATTTCATCGTTCAGCGCTGCCTTGATGATCTGCGACATGCGGTCGCGCGCGCGATGTTCGTCGCCGCCGA
The DNA here is from genome assembly GCA_031291325.1 of Burkholderiaceae bacterium. Classification (GTDB taxonomy): domain Bacteria; phylum Pseudomonadota; class Gammaproteobacteria; order Burkholderiales; family Burkholderiaceae_D; genus PKWO01. The sequence goes on along the minus strand of JARLJG010000052.1, from coordinate 151,588 downwards.
AACTGACAAAATAAAGTTTCGGCTTGGTGATGCGCCACTTCACAAACGCATCGACCAGAATATTCATTTTCTCGGCCGTGATGAAACGATCCGTTTCCGGCGTTTCCAGGGTCAAAATCTGCTTATCCAAAAACAACACGTTTTGGAACGGTGGCGGCAATTTGACGTGCAGACCGGGGTCGCTGATGACTTCCTTGACTTCGCCCAATGCGAACAAGATTGCATATTGCCGCTGATCGACGACGAACAAGCTCGACGAAACGACCCATACGACAATCGCGACCGCAATCAGATAAGAAATGATGCGGTTCATTAGCGTGTCTCCCGATCGCGGGAATCGCGGGCGCGCGCATCGCGCAGGCGTTGCGATTCCAGATTTTGCAGGGGATCGGCAGCCGGATTGACATCCGCCGGAGCTTGCACTGTCACGCTTCCCTTGGCATTGGTGTCGTTAGCCACCGATTGCGCTATCAATTTGTCGAGCGGCAGCGAAATCAGGTTGTTGCCAGTCTTGGAGTCAACCATCACCTTGGTGGTGTTGGCGAAGATCTGTTGCATGGTTTCGATATACATGCGGTCGCGCGTGACGGCCGGCGCCTTTTGGTATTCGCTGAGCACTTGCTTGAAGCGCGACGCGTCGCCTTCGGCATTGGCGATCACGCGCGCCTTGTAGGCCTCCGACTCTTGCATCAGACGCGACGCCGCGCCAGCCGCTTTTGGAATCACGTCGTTGGCGTAGGCCTGGCCTTCGTTTTTTTGGCGCTCGCGGTCTTGTCCGGCCTTGACCGCATCGTCGAATGCCGCCTGGACTTGCTCGGGCGGCTGCACGCCCTGCATCGTGACGTTGGTGATTTGCACACCCATATTGTAATGATCGAGAATTTGCTGCATCGACTGGTTGACATCCTTGGCGACTTGCTCGCGCCCTTCGTACAACACGAAATCCATCTTGCTCTTGCCGACGACTTCGCGGATCGCCGTTTCGGCCACTTGCTTGACGGTGTTTTCCTGATCGCGGTTATTGAATACCCACGCGAACGCATCCTTGAGCTTGTATTGCACGGCAAACTGGATGTCGATGATGTTTTCATCGTCGGTCAGCATCAGGGATTCGGACGCCTTCGAGGTCCGGGCGGAATTGGGCAAGCCGATCTCGACCGTGCGCACTTCCGACACGTTGACCAGTTCATGGCTTTGGATAGGATACGGCCAACGCCAGTTGAAGCCGGCCGGCGTCGAATGACTGTACTTGCCGAAGCTCAACACCACCGCAGTCTGGCCTTCGGGCACGATGAAATAACCGCTGGCGACCCACAATAGCAACAGGATGACGGCAATCACTGCCACCCCGACGCCGGCGCCGCGCATATCCGGTTGCTTGAAGCCGCCGCCGGAATCGCCGCCGCCTTTATTGTTGAAGAAGCGGTTCAAGCGCGCGTTGAAATCGCGCCACATCTGGTCGAGGTCGGGCGGTCCGTCATTGGGACGCTTGCCATCCTGGCTCTGCAAGGGCGCTTGACGAGCACGGCCCGAGCGAGGATCGATCAGCGAAAACATCGATCCGATTTTCTTGTATAGGGAGGAAACAGGCATTCTGTCGCAGTCCGGATTTAAGTGATGGTTGGAATGCTGGTTAGAGTATCGTCGTCAAGCACGGCAAATTGCGACTCTTCGTTTTCCGCCGGAACATTCATGTTTGCGAACTCGGTAATTGCCTGCCGCAACAGATCCAGGCCGGCGCCGGATTGCGCACTGATGAAAACACGCCGAATTTTATCATATTCGTCGCGCTCCAAGACCGGCTCCAGCCCGGCGGCGTCAATCTTGTTCCACACCAGGATCTGCGGAATATGGTCGGCGCCGATTTCCTTGAGCACCAGATTGACTTGCTCGATCTGTTCCATGCGGGCCGGACTGGCCGCATCGACCACATGCAGCAGGAGGTCGGCATGGATGGTTTCTTCCAGCGTGGCGCGAAACGACGCCACCAGTTGATGCGGCAAATCGCGGATGAAGCCGACCGTGTCCGATATCACCACCTGACCGGCCTCGCCCAGGTAGATGCGGCGCGAAGTCGTATCCAGGGTGGCAAACAACTGGTCGGCAGCATATACCCGGGCCTTGACCAGGGCGTTGAACAAGGTCGATTTGCCGGCATTGGTATAGCCGACCAGGGACACAGAAAACGTGTTGTTGCGGCCCCGCGCGCGGCGTTGAGTCATCCGTTGCTTATGCAATTTTTCCAGTTTGGCGCGCAAGGCCTTGACCCGCTCGCCGAGCAAGCGGCGGTCGGTTTCGAGCTGGGTTTCGCCCGGACCGCGCAAGCCGATCCCGCCCTTTTGCCGTTCCAGGTGAGTCCAGCCGCGTATCAATCGTGTCGCCAGATGTTGTAATTGCGCAAGTTCGACTTGCACCTTGCCCTCGTGACTCTTGGCCCGCTGCGCGAAGATATCGAGAATCAGGCTGGTGCGGTCGACCACCCGGACTTTCAACTCGCGCTCCAGGTTGCGTTGTTGTGCCGGCGACAGCGCATGATTGAAAATGACGAGCTCGAGCTGATTGTCGACCACCGCGTGGGCAATCTCTTCGGCCTTGCCCGAACCGACGAACAGCGCGGCGTCGGGGCTGGAACGCTTGCCCACGATGGTCACAACAGGTTCCGCGCCAGCCGACTTCACCAGCAGCGAAAGCTCTTCCAGACTTGCGGTAAAGTCTTCCTTACCGAAATCGACACCGACTAATCCGGCACGCATGCTAAGCTTGACTCCAAAAGCGCGCAACGACAGCGCTATGTTGCTGAACCAGGATGGAACGGCAGTAGGGCAATCGCATGAAGGCCGTCCCTTCGGTTCGTTTCGATTTACTCCCCCGACCCGAATTTGATGAGAGGTATCCCCTCTCCCGCAGGCGGGAGAGGGTTAGGGTGAGGGCGTTTGCCAAGTCAAGGGCTTTGCGAGCGCCCTCCCCCCCGCCCCTCTCCCGCCCGCGGGAGAGGGGCGAACCCACCTTCATGCGATTACCCTGGGAACGGCAGCGCGCCCGATGACATGGCGCATCGAACCCGCTACAGTATTCGGATAAGCAAATCTCTAGTACAGATATCCACGTCAACATGTCAGCAAGCGCCCCACAGGTGCCCGCCGACAACTATTCGCCGCTCATGCATTATTCGGCGCCAGCCTCGATATTCAGATTGACAGCGCGTGCCGGAACGACGGTCGATATTGCATGTTTATACACCATTTGCGTCACGGTATTGCGCAGCAACACGACGTATTGGTCGAAAGACTCGATATGTCCTTGAAGCTTAATCCCATTGACGAGGTAAATCGACACGGGAACATGCTCTTTTCGCAAGGCATTCAAGAAGGGGTCTTGTAACAATTGCCCTTTATTACTCATGGAAGCTCCAGATTGTGGTGTTGTGATCGACAGTTGGAGGCGACTTATAGAAAATTCAAGCGCTTCTTAAAACTGTCTAGGATGAATGTAATCGATTTTAGAGGATGTTGCCAAGCAAAAAACTATTTCTCGTGCTTGGCAAACGGATTTTTGCCTGAACGAAACTCAATACGTAAGGGAGTGCCAACCAGCGAAAAAGTTTCCCGAAAATGCTTTTCCAGGTAACGTTTGTAGTTATCGTCGATTGCTTCCAGTGCGCTGCCGTGGATCACCACGATAGGCGGGTTTTGGCCGCCCTGGTGCGCATAGCGCATCTTCGGCCTGATCGACCCCTTGCGGCGCGGCTGCTGGTGTTCTACAGCCTCGATCAGCGCGCGGGTCAATTTCGGCGTCGACAAATTGATGGTGGCGGCGGCATAGGCCGAATCGACCGACTTCATCAGCGGCCCGATCCCGGTCGACTTCAGCGCCGAGATGAAGTGAAACTTGGCGAATGACAGGAAATTGAGCTTGCGCTCCAGATCCATCTTGATTTCGTCGCGCCGGTCGCTGGTCAAGCCGTCCCACTTGTTGACGCCGACCACCAGCGCCCGTCCCGACTCGAGAATGAAGCCGGCGATATGCGCATCCTGCTCTGAAATATCCTGTTGCGCATCGAGCAGCAGCAAGACCACGTTGGCTTCCGAGATCGATTGCAGGGTCTTCACCACCGAAAACTTTTCGATTGCCTCGAACACCTTGCCGCGCCGCCGTATGCCGGCAGTATCGATCAGCGTGTAGGCTTTGCCTTCGCGTTCAAAATCGATTTCGATCGAATCGCGCGTGGTTCCCGGCATGTCGAAGGCGATCACCCGCTCTTCGCCCAGCAGCGTGTTGACCAGCGTCGATTTGCCGACGTTGGGCCGTCCCACGATGGCCAGCTTGATGTTGTTTTTTGGCGTCTCCGCCGGTTCCTCGACTGCCGAACGCTGGGCAAACGCCATGTCCAGCGATTCTTCCACCAGGTCCATCACACCGTCGCCATGCGCGGCGGAAATGACGTAGGGGTCGCCTAGGCCAAGCTCGTAAAAATCGGCGGTCACGGTGGTGTATTTCATGCCTTCCGATTTGTTGACCACCAGCATCACCGAGCGGCCCGACTTGCGCAGAAAATCGGTGATGGTCTTGTCGTGCGGTGTCAATCCCTGCCGGCCATCGACGATAAAGATCACGATATCGGCTTCGGCCACGGCCTGCTTGGTCTGCTTGGCCATTTCGTGCATGATGCCGTCCTTGGCTACCGGCTCGAAACCGCCGGTATCGATCACCAGGAACGGACGTTCGCCCATCCGGCCTTCGCCGTAATGCCGGTCACGCGTCAAGCCGGGCAGATCGGCGACGAGCGCGTCGCGCGAACGGGTCAGCCGATTGAACAGCGTGGATTTGCCGACATTCGGTCGACCTACTAAAGCGATAACGGGTTTCATCTAATTGTGCGCTTCTTCGATTACTCGGCGGAATACGCCAGCACCGCTCCTGATCGTGTTTGGAAAATGACATTGGAGCCGGCCACGACCGGCGCCGCCACCAGCGGACTGCCATCGGTTGCGACCCGCGCCAACATCGAGCCGTCTTCGCGCGACAGAAAGTGGATATAACCCTGCGCGTCGCCGACCGCCACCGCGCGCCCAAACGACACGGGCGCCGACAAGCCGCGGTTTTCCAATAACTTGCTGCTCCAGGCGCTCGAGCCATTGTCGCGTGCGAAAGCGCTCACGATACCATGCTCGTCGGCGGCAAAGACAAATCTTTCGTCGACGCCGACGCCGACCGAACTCGACAATTTCTTGGTCCAGCGCGCGTTGCCATTGCTGGTGTCGAAGCAGCCGACCCGCCCCTGGAACGAAACTGCGCACACGTCGCCACCGATAACCACCGGCGCACCGGAAATATCGGCGATGCGCTCCAACTCGGTCGCGCCACGCGGCTCGCCGACTGCAATTTCCCAACGTGCTGCGCCGCTATTGGCCAACAAGGCCAATAAGTGGCCGCCGGGCAACGCGACATACACCATATTGCCATCGGCGGTCATGCCGGGAGCGTTACGCAGGGTCAACGGCGGAATCGTCCGTACCACGGTCCAGCGCTTGACGCCGGTCGACGCATCGTAGGCCACAATCTTGTTATCCACGCTGCGCACTACGACCACACCGGCACCGACTGCGGGCGCCGTCAGGATCTCGCTGCTCGCCTGCGCCTTCCAGCGCAACTTGCCGTCGCCGTCGAAGGCCAGAATCGCCCCTTTTTCACCAGCTACTGCAACGGTGCTGCCGTCGCTGCCGACCCCTGCGGTCAACGGCATGCCGGCTTGAATGCGCCATTCCTGATGGCCGCTGGCGGCGGCAGTGCGCATGATCGAACCGTCCGCAGCAGCAACAAACACGCTATCGCCCGCCACCGCCGGCGAGAAATTGAATTCGCCCGCTTTGCCGATCGAGCTGCTCCAAGCCGGATGCACCGCCAGCGTGGTCTTGAATTCGACCAAGGCGGCCGGCGCGTTATGCGACTTGTCTTTGCTGAACAACGAACATCCCGCCAACATGACAATCGCCCCGGCGCACGCGAACTTCATTGCTAAACGCATTTTTTCCCCTTTAAATATGTTGGGCGCACGCCCGATCGCCTGCACCCGGCGACAGGTCGAGACGAATTCCAGCGCAATCGATGCAGATCAAGCAGCAGCCTTGGCCGTCGCCCCGCCGATGGCGTCCAATTTAGCCTGTATCAGCTGACGGCCGGGATTCTTTTGATCGGTCTTGTCCAGCGCCGTTTGATAGGCGACGCGGGCTTCCGCGATCTTGTTTTGCGCCACCAGCAGATCGCCCTTGCGGTCCGCTACCATCGCTTCAAACTGCGCCGGAAATTCGCCGGCCAAAAGCTTCAAGCCCTCGTCGTAGGATTTTTCATCCAGCAAGATACCGGCCAGGCGCACCTTGGCGATGGTTTTATATTCGTCGTCTTCACCGTTCGCGATCACCGCTTGCAACTGGGCTTTGGCTTCTTTCAGGTCGTTCGCATCGTAGGCGACCTTGGCGGCGGTCAATCCGCTCATTTCGCCATACACCGTCTTGCCGTATTGTTCCTGGATATCGCTGGCGGCACGTTGCACCTTGGCATTGTCCTTGTCGCTGGCCGCCTGCTGCATCTGCTCGAACAGCAATCCGGCCTTGCTGACGTTCTTTTGCTGCATGGTGTTCCAGATCGACCAGCCGGCGTACGCGCCCAGCACGACGATGAGTACCCAACTGATGAGGTTGCCGTATTTGCCCCACCATGCTTTGATGGTGTCAATTTGCTCTTGTTCTTCGAGATCGTATGCCATGATAAATAAGAATTAATGGTGATAATGAACGTGTTCGGAATCGTCGTGGTCGTCGCCGCCGACGATTTGATCGACCAGATAATCGGCAACCTGCTCGAACGGCACCGTAGTCTGGTTGCTTTCGCCTTCGGCTTGGCGCAGCGCCTTGACCGCCGCCACGCCGTTGGCGACTTCATCGTCGCCGATGATGATCGCGTAGGCGGCGCCGCTGGCATCGGCGCGCTTCATCTGCGACTTGAAGCTGCTGCCGCCGTTGGCCGATGCGCAATGTAACACAACATCGAGGCCGGCATCGCGCAAACGCTCTGAAACGACAAAAGCCTGCAGCTGGGCCGCCTCGCCCTGATGCACGATGTAGACATCGCATTGATTCGGCGCAAACTGTTCGCCGCTGGCTTTCATCAGCTCCAACAAGCGTTCGATCCCCATCGCAAAACCGCAGGCCGGCGTATGCTTTCCGCCGATGATTTCGACCAGCGAATCGTAGCGGCCACCGGCGCACACGGTGCCTTGCGCGCCGAGCTGGTCGGTGACCCACTCGAACACGGTGCGGTTATAGTAATCCATGCCGCGCACCAGGCGCGGGTTGATGGTAAACGGAATGGCGTTGTGGCGCAGGATTTTCTGCACGCCCTCGAAATGGGCGCGCGATTCGTCGCCCAGATAGTTGAGCAACTGCGGCGCGCCATTGACCATTTGCTGCATGGTCGGATTCTTGGTGTCGAGAATGCGCAGCGGATTCGTATGCAGGCGCCGCTTCGCTTCGGCGTCGAGCACGTCCTGATGTTGCTCGAAATAGGCGATCAAGTCGGCACGGTGGCGATTGCGCTCGTCGGCGTTGCCGATGGAATTCAATTCCAGGCGGATATCCTGCAAGCCCAGGTCGTCCCACAGACGCTGGCACATCATGATTAATTCGGCATCGATGTCGGGGCCGCTAAAGCCGAGCGCTTCCGCGCCGACCTGATGGAATTGCCGATAGCGTCCGCGCTGCGGCTTTTCATGCCGGAACATCGGGCCGGCGTACCACAGGCGCTTCGGCCCCTCGTAGGTCAGATTATGCTCGATCGCCGCGCGCACCACGCCGGCAGTGCTTTCCGGGCGCAAGGTGAGCGCATCGCCGTTCATCGAATCCTGGAACGAGTACATTTCCTTTTCGACGATATCGGTGACTTCGCCCAGGCCGCGCGCAAACAGCGCGGTCGGTTCGACGATGGGCGTGCGGATCTGCTGGAAACCATAGCTCTTCAACACCGTCTGCACGGTGTTTTCAAACAATTCCCACAGCGGCGCATCGGCGGGCAAGATATCGTTCATGCCTTTCACGCCGACGATTTTTTCTGCTTTTTTATTATCTGACATACTTTACGGACCGTTAATTTGCGGCTGCCAGGCAGCCGATATTCTTTGATTCATCTGAGTATCTTGTGGCTAAGTCTATTGACCCCAATGCCCCTGCGTCGTTCCCGCGCAGGCGAGAATCCATAGTGAGTCTGATCGACCGAACTCCCTATGGATTCCCGCTTGCGCGGGAATGGCGGAGATTTGTGCTGAAGTCAAATAATTATTTACCAAAAAATACCCGGATGAACCTTTTCTTTAAATTGTTGACGCCACTTTGCCGTAGCGCGTCTTCACATAATCCAGCACAATCGCCTGGAATTCCTCGGCGATATGCTCGCCTCGCAAGGTAACCGTCTTCTCGCCATCGACAAACACGGGCGCTGCCGGCGACTCGCCGGTTCCCGGCAAGCTGATGCCGATGTTCGCATGCTTCGATTCGCCCGGCCCGTTGACGATGCACCCCATCACGGCCACGTTCATCGCTTCCACGCCCGGATACTGCTTTTTCCACGATGGCATCTGCTCGCGCAGATAAGTCTGGATCCGGTCGGCCAATTCCTGGAACACGGTCGACGTGGTGCGCCCGCACCCTGGGCAGGCAATCACCATCGGCGCGAATTTGCGCAAGCCCATCGTTTGCAGAATCTCTTGCGCGACGACGATTTCCCTGGTGCGGTCGCCGCCCGGTTCGGGCGTCAGCGACACCCGTATCGTGTCGCCTATGCCCTCCTGCAACAGCACCGACAAGGCGGCGGTCGACGCGACGATTCCCTTGCTGCCCATGCCGGCCTCGGTCAAGCCCAGGTGCAATGGATAATCGCAACGGCGCGCCAATTCGCGATACACGGCGATCAAATCCTGCACACCGGAAACCTTGCAAGACAAGATAATTTTGTCGCCGCCCAAGCCGACTTCTTCGGCGCGTTGCGCATTTTCGATGGCCGAGGTTATCAGCGCCTCGTACATCACAGTCTGCACGCTCCACGGCTGTGCCCGTTGCGCGTTTTCATCCATGATGCGCGCCAGCAGCGCTTGGTCGAGGCTGCCCCAGTTCACGCCGATGCGCACCGGCTTGTCGTAGCGGCAGGCAATTTCGATCATTTGCGCAAATTGCGTGTCGCGCTTCGCGCCCTGCCCGACATTGCCCGGATTGATCCGGTATTTCGACAGCGCCTGCGCGCAATCGGGATAGTCGGTCAGCAATTTGTGGCCGTTGTAATGAAAATCGCCGATCAAGGGCACGTCGACTTCCATGCGGTCAAGCTGCTCGCGGATCGCCGGCACTGCGGCAGCGGCCTCGGGCGTGTTGACCGTGATGCGCACCAGCTCGGAGCCGGCGCGCGCCAGATCGCGCACCTGGATCGCCGTGCCGATCGCGTCTGCCGTATCGGTGTTGGTCATCGCCTGCACCACAACCGGAGCGGCGCCGCCGATCGTGACCTGACGCGCGCCATAGCGTATCGACGCTGCGCGGGTTGGACGGCGGGCCAGCGGGCCTGCCGCAATAGCATTATTTTCCGGACGCATGCTCATCTTATTTCAAACTCAAACGGGCGACGTTATTCTTGGCGTCGCTTTTGACTTCCAGCGGACTGCCGCGAAAGATGACATCCACGCCTGCGGCGTTACCGAGTGTCAATGTGGTCGGTTCGGCAATCTGCAACTGCTCGGTCGAGCCGGCTTTCACCAGGCGCGAAATAAGCGAAGTATTCCCTGCCTTGACATCGATCCACGAATCCTGGCGCACTTTCAATACCAACAAATTCTTGGTCCCGGCAGCCGGCGCATCCGGCTGTGCCGCCGCCACCGCAACTTTCGCAGCCGACGCCTCGGTGGTCGTCTCGAGCTTCGACGGCGCACTTGACACTGTCTTGGGCGCATCGTTTGCAACCGCCGGAGCGACCGGGGAAACCGGCGCAGCGACGGCTTCGGCTGCCGGTGCCGCTGCATCCGCACTGGCAGATGTGGCAGACGTGGCAGATGCCGCGCTGTCCGTCGGCGCCGCACTCTGAGCGTTTGTGGACGTTTCCGAGATTTGCTTGTACTGCGTCGACAACGACTGCGACAGCGCGGGCCAGCCGCCCATGCGCTCGACCACCACCGCAGCAACCGCCAACAGCACGATGAGAATTGCCACCAAAATCGTCTTGAGCGACGTGCGGCGATGGCCCGATGCCAGCAAGCGATTATCGGCGAACGGCGCTGCCGTCACATTGCGCTTCGGTTCCAGCACCGGCAGCGGCGCGATTTGTTCGCCGGCGACCAGCGCCACCAAGGGCGTCGCGTCGATCTTCAACAACTTGGCGTACGCGCGCACGAAGCCGCGCACGCTTGCCAATCCCGGCAACGCCGGATAATTGTCTGCTTCCAGCGCGACAATCTGCCTGGGCGCGAGGTTCAACTGGCTGGCCACCTGCTCGACCGTCCAGCCATTCGACTGCCGCGCCGCAGCCAACTGAGCGCCGACGCTCGCACTCGACGTTGCCGTTTCGGGTATCGACTCGGGACTCGGAGCGCCATTGTTTGCCGCTTCACTCATCAAACGCCTCGCGTTGATAGGATGCATACTCCAATGAATTCGGCTGATAGCGCTGCAGCTGCGTGCCGATCGCGCTTTCGGTCATACGATCGCCCATTTTGTGGGCTATCTTTGCGCCCAGCCACAACACATCCGCGTCGTGGACATCGGACTTGATGACGCGACCGATATAAAACTTGGCGTGTTCGTAATCCTGCCGCTCGTAATACATCCTGGCCAAATTCGCGTTGACCTTGGTATTGCCCGGATCGACTTGAAAGGCGCGCAGAAAATATCTTTCGGCAGCAGCATGATCGTTGAGCTTCAGGCTGCACATGCCGGCATTATCGAGTGCCTTGGCCGGCGCCGGATAATTGCGCGCTTTTACTGCAGCGTCGAAATAGGCGATCGATTCGGCAGCACGACCGTTTTGGCAAAGAAACCAGCCGTAATTATTGCTGAATTCGCCGTTGTTCGGGCCCAATTTAAGCGCATGCTGGAAATTCTCGTCGGCCAGATGGGTCTCGTTCATTTGCATGTAAATCAACCCGCGCATGCTATACGCTTCCGCGTAGTCGGGATCGGCCAATAGCGACTGTTTGATTTTATCGAGCGCAACCTCGAACTCATTGCGTTGGTAGTAGCCGACCGCAAGCTGCAGGTTGATCGCGGCGCGCTTTTGGGCGCTGGTCTGATCCGAACTGGTCGCCAATTCGCCGTCGCCGACCGTGGACTTGCCGGTCGTGGCGCAAGCGGCCAGCAAAATTGCACAAGCAAAAAGTGTCGCGCCAAGGCGCTCAAGTCCGAATTTACTCACGAAGTTATCTCCACAATGCGACCAAAGTCCTTGCCAAATTTCTTCTGGTATTCAGTCATTTTCTGCATCCGCTCCTGCACGCGGGTGCGATCCTGCACCTCGCCTGCCAGTTGCCCGCAGGCTGCATCGATGTCGTCGCCGCGCGTCTTGCGGATCGTCGTCACGATCCCCGCGTCCATCAGGATTTGCGCGAACGCCTTGATGCGCGGATTGTTGGATCGCTTCAAACCGGATTCGGGAAACGGATTAAACGGAATCAAGTTGAACTTGCACGGCACCGGGTTGCTGCCGTTTTGCACCAGCGCGATCAGTTCGCGCGCATGCAGATCGGTGTCGTTGACGCCGTCGAGCATGCAGTATTCGAAGGTGATGAAATCGCGCGGCGCAAATTCCAGGTAACGCTTGCAGGCCGCCATCAACTCGGCCAGCGGATATTTCTTGTTGAGCGGTACCAGGCCGTCGCGCAAGGCGTCGTTGGACGCGTGCAGCGACACTGCCAACGCCACTGGGCAATCCTGCGCCAGGCGGTCGATCATCGGCACCACGCCGGAAGTCGACAAGGTCACGCGCCGCCGCGACAAGCCGTAGGCATTGTCGTCCAGCATCAACCGCAACGCCGTCACGGTCGGCTCGTAATTCAACAACGGCTCGCCCATTCCCATCATCACGACATTGGTGATCTGCCGCTCGCCCTTGGGACCGGCTTCGATGCCTTTGGTCTTGCGCAATGCAAACTCGGCCATCCACAACTGGCCGACGATTTCGCCGACGCTCAGATTGCGGTTGAAGCCCTGCTTGCCGGTCGAGCAGAAGCGGCAATTGACTGCGCAGCCCGCCTGCGTCGAAACGCACAGCGTGCCGCGATTTTCTTCGGGGATAAACACGGTTTCCACCGCGTTGCCCTGGCCGACATCGAGCAGCCACTTGCGTGTGCCGTCGGTCGACGTGTGGTCGCTGATGACCGCCGGGCTGGCGACGAAGGCGCGGGTCGCAAGCTTTTCGCGCAGCGACTTCGCCAGATCGGTCATCTCGTCGAAATTGCCGACGCCGAATTGATGTATCCAGCGCTGCAATTGCTTGGCGCGAAACGGCTTCTCACCCAGCTCGCCGCAGTAGGCTACGAGTTGTGCGGGATCGAGATCCAACAAGTTGGTGAGGGCCGTCATCGCGCTTGCTCTCTATTTCTCTTAACGCGAATACACGTTCAAGGCCGGGAAGAAATACGCGATTTCAACCTGGGCAGTTTCCGCTGCGTCCGAGCCGTGCACTGCATTGGCGTCGATCGAATCGGCGAAATCGGCGCGAATCGTGCCTTTGTCTGCCTTCTTCGGATCGGTGGCGCCCATCAGTTCGCGGTTCTTGGCAATCGCGTTTTCGCCTTCCAACGCCTGCACCATCACCGGGCCGGAGATCATGAAATCGACCAGATCCTTGAAGAAAGGACGTTCGCGGTGCACCGCGTAGAAACCTTCGGCTTCGGCACGCGACAATTGAGTCAAGCGTGCGGCGACGATTTTCAAGCCAGCGCCTTCGAACCGGGAATAAATTTGGCCGATTACGTTTTTCGCGACTGCGTCCGGTTTGATAATCGACAGGGTGCGTTCGATAGCCATCTGTAAAAACTCCAATAAAAAGAAAGGGTTAAGACCAGTAATTGAGAATTCAACCAACCTTTGATTTTACCACGAAACGTCCCCATATAGGCCACAGGAAAGTAAGGTCGCGCCATCTCCCGGTATTCCGCACGGGTATACCTTGCTGAAGAGCGAACTTCCCGGAAGCAATGCGATCCAATCCCATGACCGAACATGATATGCTTGGAAAAGTTGTAATCTTGGATTTAAAACTGGAGGCACTATGAATCAAAATATTCAACAAATTTATGGCGTGAGCGACTCGCAAGTCGCCCGCCACCGCGTCTTGCGCAATACCTATTGGCTGTTGGCAATTTCCATGATCCCCACGGTGCTGGGTGCGTGGCTGGGCGTTCAAATGGGGTTCAGCCTGTTCGTCGGCAGTCCGCTCATCAGCTTCATCCTGTTCATGGCGATCGCGTTCGGCTTCTTCTTTGCCATCGAAAAAACCAAGAATTCCGGCCTCGGCGTGCTGTTCCTGCTCGGTTTCACCTTCTTCATGGGATTGATGCTGTCGCGCATGATCGGCGCGGTATTGCATAATTTTTCCAACGGCGCCGATCTTATCATCATCGCTTTTGGCGGCACTGCGGGAATTCTTGCTGTAATGGCAACGATTGCAACGGTCTCGAAGCGTGACTTTTCAGGTTTGGGGAAATGGTTGTTTGCCGGACTGTTGGTCATCATCGTTGCTTCTGTGCTCAACATTTTCCTGCATATTCCGGCACTGTACCTGGTCGTTTCGGTCGCTGTGATCGCGCTTTTTTCAGGATATATCCTGTATGACGTGCAACAAATCGTCAAAGGCGGCGAAACAAATTACATTACGGCAACATTGAATATCTACCTGGATGTGTACAACATCTTCGTGAGCCTGCTGCGTCTGTTGTCCTACTTCGCCGGCAACCGCAATTAATTCGCTGCGCGGGCCGGTCGCATCGAGCCCCTTCCCCCTTGCAGGGGGAAGGTTGGGATGGGGGTAGAGCGTCTAAATTACAGCATCGCGTATCTGGACCGCTCCACCCCTCCCTACGCGGGCGGCCCTAACCTTCCCCTTACTGCGGCAATTCAAACAGCGCCATCGATTCCACATGCGACGTGTGCGGAAACATGTTGACCACGCCTGCCGATTTGAGCACGTATCCGGCTTGCTGCACCAATACCTCGGCATCGCGCGCCAGCGTGGCCGGGTTGCATGACACATAGACGATACGCTTGGGCTTGAAATCGGCTTGCTGCCCGGATAATCCGGCCAGCGCCTGACATACTGCAATGGCGCCTTCGCGCGGCGGATCGATCAGCAGGCGGTCGAATTTTCCCAGCGCCACCCAGTCTTCGACCGATAATTCAAACAAGTTGCGGCAAGAAAAGCTGGTCTTGGCCGCCAGCCCGTTGGCCTGGGCATTTTGCAATGCGCGCTCGGTCAGTGCCGTGCTGCCTTCGATGCCGACCACTTCGCGCGCCTGGATGGCGAGCGGCAAGGTGAAATTTCCCAGCCCGCAAAACAAGTCGGCCACGCGCTCGCCGGCGTGCACGTCGAGCATGCGCAACGCGCGCGCGACCAACACGCGATTGATATGATGATTGACTTGCGTAAAATCGGTCGGCTTGAACGGCATCACGATGCCGAATTCCGGCAGCAGGTATTCCAGCCTTGTATCCGTCGGATAATATTGATGCACCGAATCCGGGCCGCCCGGCTGCAACCACCATTGCACCTTGTGCAGGTCGGCGAACGCTTTCAATTTCTCTTCGTCGTCCGGCGTCAGCTCGGCCATGATGCGCAACACCATCGCGGTAATCAAGCCGTCCTGCCCTTCCCCGACCGCCAACTCGATTTGCGGCAATTTATCGACCACACTGAGCGAACCGATCAATTCGCGCAGCGGCACCAGCATGGCCGACACATGCGGCGGCAAGATTTCGCAGGTCTTCATGTCGGTGATGAAATGCGATTTTTTCTCGTGGAAGCCGACCAGCACGCCGCCCTTTTTCGGCACGTTGCGCACCGAGATGCGGGCGCGGTAGCGGTAGCCCCAGGTCGGGCCGTGAATCGGCCTCAGCACCGTTTCGGCCTTGACCTTGCCGATATGTTTCAGATTGTCTTCCAGCACGCGCTGCTTGATGGCGACCTGCGCCGACGGCTCCAGATGCTGCATCGCGCAGCCGCCGCACACGCCGAAATACGCGCATTGCGGCTTGGTGCGCAATGCGCATTCGCGCAGCAATTCGGTCATGGTGGCCGCTTCCCACTTGGCTTTCTTGCGAAACGACTGAAAGGCGACGCGCTCGCCGGGCAGCGCCCCTTCGACGAAAATGACTTTGCCCTGGCTGCCGTCTTCGTTTTGCAAATGGCCGATGCCACGCGCTTCCATGTCCAGGGACACGATGTCGATGATGTTTTGCTGCATGATAATTTAGGCGCCCGGCAGCGCCGGGCATGGGTAAAAGTTGAGTGAGTTCGGTGAGTTCAGTGTATCGGATGCCATCTCGATTGATGCGACGCCGCGCGCAACGGGCTGTTCGCACCAGACGATCCCGCTAAAACAGCGCGTCCCTGCCGACGCCGCGCGCGGTCAATGCGCGCTTGAGCTTGATTAACGCCTCCTGTTGAATTTGCCGAACCCGTTCGCGCGTCACGCTCATTTCGGCGGCCAGTTCTTCAAGCGTCGCCGGATCGTCGTTGTCGAGTCCGAAACGGCGGATGATGACCAGGCGTTGCTTGTCCGGCAGTTTCTTCAACCAGTCTTGCACCAGCGTCGTCATCTCGTGATGCTCGGCGCGCGCATCGGGGCCGTCGTCGGCATCGCCGGGCAGCATGTCCATCAGGCTCGATTGCGGATCGTTGTCCAGCGGCGCGTCGAGCGAAGTCGCGTGTTCGGACAGGGCCAGGATGTCTTGCACGTCTTCGATCGGTCGATCGACCAGATGCGCGATGTCATCCGCCGTGGCGTCCTTGCCGTCATGGTGCTGCGCTTCGAGATGATACTTGGCGCGCAGGATCTGGTTCAACTCGCGCACCATGTGCACCGGCAAGCGCACGGTGCGTGCTTGATTCATGATCGCGCGCTCGATGCTCTGGCGTATCCACCAGGTCGCGTAGGTCGAAAAGCGGAAGCCGCGCTCCGGCTCGAACTTGTCGATGGCGCGCATCAAGCCGAGATTGCCTTCCTCGATCAAATCGAGCAAGACCACGCCCCGGTTGATGTAATGCTTGGCAATCGACACCACCAGCCGCAAATTATGCTCGATCATCTTTTGCCGCGCGGCGAAATCGCCCTGCTTGGCAGCCGTCGCAAACTGCACTTCTTCAGCCACCGACAACAACGGCCGGGCGCCGATCTGATTCAGGTAATGTTGCGTGGTGTCGGTCGACAATTCCGCCGCCAACACTTTTTTCAATTCGTCGACGCTGTCGATTACCGTGACGATGGCGCCGTTGATGGCAGTGACAATCGCATCGTCGTCGACAATCTCGTCGCCATCGCGCAAATCGTGGGTTGCGCGCTGCGACAGGTCGTCGGCCATGTCATCCGATGCGGCATCGCTATCCAGTTGCTGGCGGGGATCTCGGGTCATTTATCGGGCCGGCAGAAATTTCGATGGATCGACAGGTTTTCCCTGTTGGCGGACTTCAAAGTGCAGCTTGACCGTATCGGTATCGGTATCGCCCATTTCGGCAATGGTTTGCCCCTTGGTCACGGCTTGCCCTTCCTTGACCAGGATAGTCTTATTGTGCGCATAGGCCGACAACAAGGTGCTGGAATGCTTGACGATGACCAGATTGCCATAGCCGCGCATGGTTCCGGCATACAACACCTTGCCGGAAGCGGCGGCGACCACATGCTGGCCGCTCTTGCCGGCAATATCGATGCCTTTTTTCGACTCTTCGTAAGACCCCATCAATTTGCCTTCGGCCGGCCACATCCAGCTGACCGACTCTTCGCCGACAAGCGGCTCGGCCGCCTTATCGGCGACAGTTGCCGGCGCCATTGTGGCAACGGCAACCGGAGCGGGAGCAGGACTAGGCGCGTCCGGTTTCTGCAATTCTGCCAGCGCTGCCTCGGAATAAGGCCGCTTGTCGCCGCGCGGCCCGGTCTTGTTCGACTGCGCCGGGGCTGCTGGCGGCGGCGCCGTCAACGATGCGCGCACCGCCGTATCCTGCGCCGGCACGCTGCCCACTTGCACGCCGGCATTATCGTTCGGCGGCAATACCCGCAGGACTTGATCGACCTTGATATCGTTCGCATTGGCAAGATTATTCCACGTCACCAAATCGCGGTAATTTTGGCCGTTGTCGAGCGCGATGCGGGTTAGCGTATCGCCTTTTTTGACCGTGTAATAGCCGGGACCGCTAGGCGCCGGCGGAGCAGCCTTGAGCGCAACGGGTGCGGCATTGCGTGGCACTTCGACCATCCGGCCATCCGCATTGCGCTCCAGCACCGGCGCGGAGTTTTGCGTTGTCGAACAAGCTCCCAGCAAACAAAGCAAGGAAGCAATACCGACCAGACTTAGTTTTTTCATTCTCATTGCGTTCATATTCGGTTAAACAGTGCCAGCACGCAGCGGCACAAAATGGCAATCTTCCAAAGTCTCGCTGGTCCACTCGAACTTGCCGATGCGCTGAACCAATTGCAATACCTGATGCCGCCCGCCAACCGGGGCCACGAGGCGGCCGCCGATCGCCAATTGCTCCAACAGCGATTGCGGCACCTCCATTCCGGCAGCCGCCAAAATGATACCGTCAAATGGCGCCACTTGGGGAAGGCCAAGCATACCATCTCCGTAATGCAAGCGGATATTTGCGATGCGCATCGGCCGCAAATTGGCCTTCGCCAATTCGTGCAAGGGTTTGATGCGCTCGATCGAATACACTTCCTTGGCCACCAAGGACAACACCGCCGCTTGATAGCCGCAGCCGGTGCCGATTTCGAGCACCCGGTTCAATTCGCCGTTGTTTGCGTTGTTGCGCATCGCTTCGATCATGCGCGCGACGATGTACGGTTGCGAAATGGTCTGATGGTAGCCGATCGGCAACGACGCATCGACATAGGCCTGGGCCGACAATCCGGGATCGAGGAACAAGTGGCGCGGCACCGCTTGCATCGCCGCCAGCACCTTGGCATCGCGCACGCCGGCTTTGCCGATGCGCGCTACCATTGCATGCCGCACCGCGTCCGAGATCAACGCCGCCGGCCTTTCGTGGCTCGCGGCCGGAGCGTTGTGCGCGCGCGGCTCAAATGCCGACGCAGCCCGCTTCGCGTGCTGGGCGGCGGCATTCTGCGTCGCGGTTTGCGGCGTGGCAACGCTTTTGGCGACTTTGGGCGACGCTTGACCCTCCCTGTTCGTCGATCGATCGACTACAGCCGATAACGACAACGGGAAGCGTTTGCCCTTGCCGGTCATGCAAGGCTTTCCTTGAGCGCCGCCAATTGCGCGACATGGGTCAGGTCGATTTGCAGCGGCGTCACCGACACCCAGCCCTGCTGCGCGGCATGAAAATCGGTGCCTTCGCCGGCATCCTTGGCGGCCCCTCTCGGCCCGACCCAGTAGATATCGCTCCCGTGCGGATCCTGCATTTTGATGACCGGCTCGGACATGTGACGCTTGCCGAGTCGGGTGGCGACGATCCGGGTCAGGTCTTCATAGGGCCGATTCGGCACGTTCACATTGAGCAAAAACGGCTTTTGCAGCTTCTCGAAGCGCCGTTCGACAAAGTCGCGCGCCAGGCGGGCGGCGGCGTCGAGATGTTGCCAGCCGTGTTCGACCTGCGAAAAGGCAATCGACGGCACGCCGAACAAAAAGCCCTCTGTCGCCGCCGCCACAGTGCCGGAATACAAAGTGTCGTCACCCATGTTCTGGCCTTGATTGATGCCGGAAACCACCAAGTCGGGCTTGATCGGCAAGATCCCGGTCAACGCCAGATGCACGCAATCGGAAGGCGTGCCATTGACGAAATAGAACCCGTTTGGCGCGCGCTGCAGCGAAAGCGGACGATCCAGCGTCAATGAGTTGGACGACCCGGAGCGGTTGCTGTCGGGAGCGATCACGGTAATCTCGGCAATCGGCGCCAACGCCTCTGCCAGCGCGACCAAACCGGGCGCCAAATAACCGTCGTCATTACTGATTAGTATCTTCATGCATCGATTTTACCTGAAGCAATATCGGAAGCTCCTGAACTATTTGACATTTTCCGGCATAATCACAAAATCAAACGACCGTTCTATTTTAATAAAGGAGACATCATGAAAGCTATTGTCTGTAAAGCGTGGGGATTGCCGGAAACACTCGTCGTCAAGGATTTACCTGACGTAAGCGCCGCCGCTGGGCAGGTTACCATCGATATCGAGGCCGCAGGCGTGAATTTCCCCGATGTCTTGATTATTCAAAACAAATACCAATTCAAGCCCGAGCTGCCATTCACGCCCGGCAGCGAATTGGCGGGCACCGTGCGCGCCGTCGGCGAAGGG
This sequence comes from Burkholderiaceae bacterium, assembly GCA_031291325.1. Taxonomy (GTDB): domain Bacteria; phylum Pseudomonadota; class Gammaproteobacteria; order Burkholderiales; family Burkholderiaceae_D; genus PKWO01. The sequence continues at coordinate 132,042 of JARLJG010000052.1, read as the reverse complement.
GTCAGCCACCTGAAAGTCGGCGACAAGGTCATCGCCTTTGCGGGCACGGGTGGCTTTGCGCAGCAAATCGCGGTGCCGGCAGCGGCGGTCATGCCGATGCCGCCGAGCATGGACTTCGACACTGCTGCGGCCATCACCCTGACCTATGGCACGTCGCACCACGCGGTGGTCGACCGGGCGCAGCTAAAAGCCGGTGAAACCATGCTGGTGCTGGGCGCGGCCGGCGGCGTCGGCCTGGCAGCCATTGAAATCGGCAAGGCGTTGGGTGCGCGCGTGATCGCAGCGGCATCGTCGGACGAGAAATTGGCAGTATGCAAGGCGCACGGCGCGGATGCCACGATCAATTATTCGACCCAGGATTTGCGCGAAGCGATCAAGGCGGAAACCGGCGGCAAAGGGCCGGACGTCATTTACGACCCGGTCGGCGGCATCTATGCCGAACCGGCGTTCCGCTCGATCGGCTGGCGTGGCCGTTACCTGGTGGTCGGCTTTGCGAATGGCGAAATTCCCAAGCTGCCGCTGAACCTGACGATCTTGAAAGGCGCGTCCTTGGTCGGCGTGTTCTGGGGCGAGTTCGCCAAGCGCGAACCGAAGGCCAATCTGGCCGCCATGCGCGAATTGATGGGCTGGCTGGCAGAGGGCAAGATCAAGCCGCATATCTCGGCGCGCTACAAACTGGCAGATACACCTTTGGCCTTGCAAGACATGGCAGCGCGCAAGGTTACAGGAAAAATCGTGATCAAGCCGCAGGAATAGCTTGTTCGGCTGTTCTTTTTTATAGGTTGAAACACGTTTTCACGCAGACTAAGCAAAAGTCGTCCCCGTCGTTCCCGCGCAGGCGGGTACCCATTGGGAGTTAAATCGAGCTATCGCCTTATGGGTTCCCGCCTTCGCGGGTACGACGGCGGATTGCGTCAGCTTTAGACAATAACTTATGGTCGCGCCGCCGCTCCCAGCCACATATCATTGACATTCTTCAAGCCCCACTTGGCCGCGTCTTCGCGTCCGACGATTTTATCCTGCAGCCCAGGGCCGGATAATTCGAGAATCTGCGGCGTCACATAAGCCATCGACTTGGTCGAATAAAACACTTTGACCCTCGGCGCCAGTAGGGACTTCTCGGCTTGCTCCATAACCACGGCCAATCTTCCCGATTCCAGCCTGACCAAGGTGCCGACCGGGTAAATGCCGATGCTTTTGACAAATGCCTGGAACACGGTCGGATCGAAATGCGGACCGCTCCATTCCGCCATCTTGCGGATCGATTCGGACGGATCCCAGCCATTTTTGTAAGGTCGGTTCGACGTGATGGCGTCGTACACGTCGCATACTGCGCCCATCTTGGCAAACAGGCTGATTTCGTCACCCTTGAGGCGTTCCGGGTAACCGTTGCCGGCCATTTTTTCGTGATGATGCAGGCAGACGTCGAGTGTCGCTTCGCTCACGCCGCTGCCGGCCAGCAATAATTTATGCCCTTGCGCAGGATGGCTTTCGATCGCATGAAACTCGGTGTCGGTCAGCTTGCCGGGCTTGTTCAGGATGGCCAGCGGTATCGCCATCTTGCCGATGTCGTGCAACAACCCGGCCATGCCCGCCTCGCGGATTTGCGCGTCGTTCAACTTCAACTGGCGCCCCAGCGCGACCATCAACGCGCACACCGCCACCGAATGCATATAGGTGTAATCGTCTTTGTTTTTCAAGCGCGCCAAGCCGATCAATGCGCCGGGATTGCGCAAGACCGAAGAGGAAATTTCCTCGACGATGGGCAACGCAAAATGCGCGTCGAGCGCCTTGCCCATGCGCACTTCCTGGAACATCGAGGTCACGGCGCCACGTGCAGTCTCGCAAATCTTTGCCGCACGGCCCATTTCCTCTTCCAGCGAAATCTTTTGCAATGGCGCCGCTGCCGCCCTCACCTCTGCGGGCGGGGACGGATCATCGACTACCGCTGCTTGCTCAGGTTCCCCCGCCACATCGAGCCCTTTGGAAATGTCGATCAACACTTCCTTGACATCGCTTTCACGGATTTGCTGCAAAATCTTCGGATCTTCGAGCTTGAACGACGAGCGCCAAAAAGGGTGATCGATCCATGAGCCGCAAAGCTCATGGACAAACATCCCCACTCGCAAATGTTCGACTGCAATTTTTTTCAGCATCGCCTGCTAGTCCTATCCGATCCGGTCAAATCCGAGGCATTGGATTTGTTACCGCATGTTACTTCACAGCACCATTGTGGCATTTAATTTGAAATGCCGCATCCACAAGTTAGTGTCAGGGCGATGAAAAAAAAGCAAGCGCGACTTCAAGCTCGCGCGTTCGTTTGAAAGCCGGCAAACTTTGCCAGATCCGCTTGCCATATGGTTTCGATATCAACCTTGGATCGCAGATCATCAGCACGCCGCGATCGGTTTCGTCGCGAATCAAGCGGCCTGCACCCTGCTTCAAGTTGATGATCGCCTCCGGCAGCTGGTGGTGGACGAATCCGTTCAAGCCGTTCCGTTCCATCGCTTCGATGCGCGCTGCCAACACCGGGTCATCGGGTGGGGAAAACGGCAATTTGTCGATGATAACCAGGGACAGCGCCTCGCCGCGAACGTCGACACCTTCCCAAAAGCTCTGGCTGCCGACCAGCACCGCATTGCCTGCCGCGCGAAATCGATCCAGCAATTCCGTGCGCCCGGCTTCCCCTTGCACCATCAACGGAAACGACAGGCCACGGGCGGTAAATTCCTCGCGCAACCGAGCCGCCGCGCGGCTGACCGCGCGGTTGGTGGTGCACAGCAAGAAACAGCGCCCGCCCGCTGCTTCGATCAGCGGCAACGCGGCATCGACCACGGCATCCGTATAGTGCGGCGCATTCGGCTGCGGCAGATTCAGTGGAACGTACAGCAAGCCTTGATTTTCATAGTCGAACGGGCTGGCCCAGCTGCGCGCAAGCGCGTCGTCCAGGCCCATCTGCGAGGTATAGTGATGAAAGTCGCTTTTCACCGCCAGCGTGGCCGACGTGAAGATCCATGTGCGCGGCGAGCCTTCGCGCTGCTTGTTGAAAATCGGCGCGATCGACAGCGGCGTTTGATGCAATTGCAAGGACGATGAAAATGCCTCGACCCACAGCACCCGCTCCTGGCCGTCGTCGCGCACGGCTCCCTTGCCGGCGGGCGCGTTCCAGGCTGCCAACTGCGCTTCCAGTTCGATTGCGCGGACACGGCATTGCTCGATGGTCTCGGCACGCTCGGCCTGCTTTTCCAGGACGGCGATCATGTCGCGCAGTGCTGCCTTCAAGGTTTCCAGCGCCGGAAAAAACTGGCTGGACGGCGCAATCTGGTTGACGGCCAGACGCACCACGTCCTGCGCAAACGTCAAGCGCAAGTCGCGTGCAGCACGATCCACGGTGCCGCTGACCGTCGGCCAATCGGCGCCGTCGCGCGCATGCGACAAACCTTCGGCCTGGACATCGCGGCACAGCTCCAACACCATCGAAGTCGATACCGTATCGCCGAAAAACAAGGTCGCGGTTTCCGGCAACTGATGCGCTTCGTCGAATATCACGGTGTTGGCGGACGGCAATAGCTCGGCCACGCCGGTGTCTTTCAATGCAACGTCGGCAAAGAACAAATGATGGTTGACCACCACCACGTCCGCCTGCTGCACTTCCTTGCGCGCCTTCATCACGAAGCAATCCTGGTAATACTGGCATTCGGCGCCCATGCAGTTTTCCCGGGTCGAGGTCACCAGGTTCCAGACCAGCGCCGTTTCCGGCACCTTGGATAATTCCGCCTTGTCGCCGGAAGTCGTGGTCTTCATGTAACGGGAAATTTCGCGCAGATAGCCGACATCTTCGCGCGATGTCAACCGCCCATTCTGCAGCGTGCGTTCCAAATGGAAATGACAGACATAATTGGCGCGGCCCTTCAACAACGCCACCGAAACCGGCGCCTTGAGTGCCTTGCGGACAGTCGGGATATCGCGCAAAAAGAGCTGATCCTGCAGATTCTTGGTGCCGGTCGACACAATCACCTTGCCGCCCCACAGCAAGGCCGGCGCCAAATAGGCAAAGGTCTTGCCGGTGCCGGTGCCGGCTTCGGCGATCAGGGTTTGCCGATTGGCGATCGCTTCGGCAATCGCCTTGGCCATCTCGGTTTGCGATTGGCGCGGCCGATAACCGGCGACGGCTTGCCCAAGCAAGCCATCGGCGCTGAAAAGCTGCTCGATCTCGGCATCGTGCGAGCCGGCGACTGTCGATGCGGGAAGGTCTTCTGTCAAAATAACGTGTGCTGAGATGATAGGAATGCGCGTGCTAACCACTTACGAAAGAGGTTTAGGCAGGAATATCGGGAATAAGTTGCATTTTTAGCAATGTTATATGGTCTTTCAGTTGCAGCTTGCGCTTCTTTAAACGTCGCAATTGCAATTCCTCATGCCTGACATCGTGAGTAAGGGTGTCGATTACCGCATCAAGGTCGCGGTGCTCCACTTCCAATTCGATAATGCGTCGTTTGATATCTTCGGGAGAACTCATCATCATATTGTGGCACAAGCTCCTATCAATCTTTCAGTTATCGGGCAGAATACTTCCTGGAAATGCTTTTTTGAATCGTGCCGCGACAAATATCGGCGATAAATGGCGCTGAAAATAGCGGGGAATCGCCTATTTTAGTCGCATTGCACCGCACGGGCGACCTACAATGCCTCTTTAATAATTAAGTAGCAATATTTGAGCAGCGATATTTGAGTAGCTGTTAAAATTACTTACAATTAAATAAAATAAACATGTTGCGCGAAAATCTACCTGTGATAACTTGAGTTCCCACACCTATCGCGAAGTTTAATCTACCCAGACGAATGAGCCAATACAAGATCGAAGCCGGAACCGGACAACACATCGGCGACCGAACCGAGCAGCAGGACCGCACTGCCTTATTCGTTGCGCCGAAAGCGCCGGGCTATATGATGGCGGTCCTGGCCGATGGCATGGGCGGCTTGAGCGGAGGGGCGCTGGCGGCCGAGCAAGTGGTCCGCACTGCGCAGCAGAATTTCGAGCACTTCTCGCCGCAGACCGAAAGAGTCGAAGACATGCTCGACACCATAGGGCGGGAAGCGCATACGATCATCAATCTCACCGCATTTTCGTCCGAAAAACAGCCGCATAGCACGATGGTGGTGCTGGTCTTGACGCCGACCGGCAGTGCGATCTGGGCGCATGTCGGCGACTCGCGGCTCTATCGCTTCGATGGCCCGAATTGCGCGGACTACACGGTCGACCACTCGTTGGTCGAAAAACTGGTGCGCGAGGGGAAATTAACCAAGGAAGAAGCCAAAGGGCATCGCCTGTCGAACCTGTTGGTCAATGTGCTAGGCCATACCACCACCAATCTTTACGTCACCATCAACCGTTATGACGGGCTCAAGGCCGGCGACTCCTTCCTGCTTTGTTCGGATGGCTTGTGGCATTATTTCAGTAGCGGCGAGCTGGGTGCCGCGCTGGCGATGAATTCACCGCGCCAAGCGTCGGAAATGCTCATTACCAAGGCGCGCGAACGCGCAATCGGTTCGATTGCCGACAATTGCACCTTGGCAATCGTCAAACTCGTTCCCTTGCCTTCCGAGGTGAAAGACTACACGGCCAAGAAAATGCGCCGCGCCGTATAAAGCATCGACTAGGGCTTGGCGCCGGGCGCAGACACTGGGGCCGGCGGCGCTGCGTTGGCAGACGAAGAGGTTGCCGATTGCGCAGCCGCAGCATTTGCCGCTTTCGCTGCGGCCTGTTTCTCTTTTTCGGCCTTCTTTGCCGCTACGTCACGCTGCCGCGCCTGCGCATCCTGCACTTTTTTCTGGTACGCGACGGCGGCTTGCGCATGGTTGGGCGCATCGTTTATTTGATCTTGCTGCCGCTCTTTGCGTTTTGCCTCGTGCTCGGCAATGCGCTGCCGGTTTTCCTTTTCCTTGTCGGCATCCGATTGAGGGGCCGGCTTGACTGCCAGATCGGCTAGCGGTTTGGGCGGATTGGCGGCTTCGTTGGCGCGTTTTTCCGCCAATTTCTCATCGCGCTGCACCACCCGGTTGGCACGCAGGTAAGTGTCGGCTTCGACCTCGACTTTGCGTATTTCCGCCTTTGCCGCGCGGCGGCGCTCTTTCGCCGCGTCCAGGCAAGGTGTCGCAAAGAATTTCGCATAACATTCGCGTTCTTCCGCTGCGTACTTTTGATCGAGCGCATTGCGCTGCTGCTCGATTTCCAGCAACGCGCGATTTGCGGTCGCTTCCGATTGTATCGATCCGCTCGGGTAGCGCGCGACCAATTCGCCCGGCGTGGATGCGCCCGGCGTGGATGCGCCCGGCGCCGCCGCTTCTTGCGCCAGCGTCAAAGTGCCGGCCAATAACAGGCCGGCCATTAAACAAGCATGCAAAACGATCCGGCCATTCCTGAAACGCTTCATCTAAACGATCCCTTCTGCGACGCTACGTCGTTCCGCTTCCATGTATTCGAGCGATTGCATCTCAATGATACGCGAGACTGTGCGGTGAAACTCGTTGGATAACACCCCTTCAGTATAAAGCTGTTCGGGCTGCACTTCGGCGGACATCAGCAGTTTTACTTTATGATCGTAGAAAACGTCGATCAGCCAGGTAAATCGGCGCGCTTCGGACGACATCGCTGCCGACATGCGCGGCACGCCCGACAGGATCACCGTGTGAAAGCGGCTGGCTATCTCCAAATAGTCGTTTTGCGAACGCGGGCCGCCGCACAAGGTCGCAAAATCGAACCAGATCGCGCCGCCTGCACGGCGCAAGGCCTTGATTTCGCGCGCCTCGATATGGATGCGCGGATCGTCGTCGGCAGTTTCCGCCAAAGCGGCAAAAGCCTGCCGCAGCGCGCGGTCGGCTTGCGCGCCGAGCGGAGCATGATAGGCGACCACTTGTTGCATTGCTTTCTTGCGGTAGTCGGTGCCGGCATCGACGTTCAAGACATCGAGCCGCTCTTTCAGCAGAGCAATGGTCGGCAGCAAGCGATCCCGATGCAAACCATCGGGATACAAGGTATCGGGATGATAATTCGAGGTCATAACAAAGGATACCTTGTTGTCGAACAATGCTTTCAACAAGTTATACAGGATCATCGCGTCGGCGACATCGGACACATGAAATTCGTCGAAGCAAATCAAACGGTACTTCTTGGCAACGCGCCGCGCCACTTCGTCCAACGGATCGGCGATGCCCTTCAACTCATCCAGTTGCCGATGCACGCCGCGCATGAATTCGTGGAAATGCAGGCGCGTCTTGCGCACCACCGGTACGACCGAGTAGAAACTGTCCATCAGGAAGGACTTGCCGCGCCCGACGCCACCCCACATGTAGACGCCGCGCGGCACGTCGGGACGGATCACCAGCCGCCGCAGCGACGAGGAACGCTGCGCCTTGTAGGCCACCCATTCGTCGTAGGCTTGCTGCAGGCGGTCGACCGCCGCCCGTTGCGCGGCATCGGCGGTGAAGCCGTGCTGCGACAACGCGTTTTGATAGAATTCTTCGACGTTCATAGGCAGCGATTTATGACTGTCGGTGACGCCGTCATAATTAAATGGAGGAAATATCGAACGACACGCGCCCTCGAAAACAAGAGGCGCATGTCGCCGATTGATTGGACTATTTGATTAGAAATTGAGCGCCCGCTTGTCGACCGCCAACGCCGCTTCCTTGGTCGCTTCCGACAAGGACGGATGCGCATGGCAGATGCGCGCGATGTCTTCCGACGATGCACGGAACTCCATCGCCACCACCGCTTCGGCGATCAATTCCGACGCCAGCGGGCCGACGATATGGACGCCGAGGATTTCATCGCTCTTGGCATCGGCCAGGAATTTCACCATGCCGGAGGTGTCGCCCAAAGCGCGCGCGCGGCCATTGGCCATGAACGGGAAGGTGCCGACCTTGTAGGCCACGCCAGCGGCCTTCAATTGCTGCTCGGTCTTGCCGACCCAGGCGATCTCCGGCGAAGTGTAGATGACGCCGGGTAGCGTGTTGAAGTTGACGTGGCCGTGCTGGCCGGCGATGCGCTCGGCGACCGCAACGCCTTCTTCTTCCGCTTTATGCGCCAGCATCGGCCCGCGCACCACGTCGCCGACTGCCCAGACATTCGGCAAATTGGTTTTGCAATCGCCGTCGACTGCGATGAAGCCGCGCTCGTCGAGTTTCAGTCCGACCGCGTCGCCATTCAAGCCGACCGTATTGGGCAAGCGGCCAATCGATACGATCAGCTTGTCGAATACCGCTTTATGTTCGACGCCCTTGGCATCGACGTATTCGACCGTCACATCCTTCTTGCCGGCCTTGACTGCGTCGATCTTCACACCGAGGTTGATCGACAGGCCTTGTTTGGCAAACAGCTTGCCGGCCTCTTTTGCAATTTGTTCGTCGACCATGCCGAGGAACACCGGCAAGGCTTCCAGCACCGTCACTTCGGAACCGAGGCGACGCCAGACACTGCCCATTTCGAGGCCGATCACGCCGGCGCCGATGACGCCGAGTTTCGCCGGCACCGCGTCGAGCGACAAGGCGCCGTCGTTCGACAAGATCAGCTTCTCGTCGTAGGGCGCACCCGGCAAGACGCGCGGGGTCGAGCCGGTGGCGATCACCACATGCTTGGCCGAAATGACTTCTTCGGCGGCGCCGCTGACCGTGATTTCATAGAGGCCGCCCTCGGCCTTGGCGAACGCGCCGCGACCATGGAAGAATGTCACCTTATTTTTCTTGAACAAATACAAGATGCCATCGTTGTTTTGCTTGACGATGCCTTCCTTGCGCGCCAACATTTGCGGCAGGTTCAGGCTCAAGCCCTTGACGTCGATGCCGTGTTCGGCAAACGCATGGCCCGCGTGCTCATAGTGTTCGGAAGATTGCAGCAATGCCTTCGATGGAATGCAGCCGACGTTGGTGCAGGTGCCACCCGGAGCGGGGCCGCCCTTGGCGTTTTTCCATTCATCGATACACGCCGTCGTGAAACCCAATTGGGCTGCGCGGATCGCCGCGATATAGCCGCCGGGGCCGCCGCCTATCACCACCACATCAAAATTTTTCGACATTTTCTTTACCTATTCGTGCGTATAAAAGGGGGCGCGGCGGCAACCGCCGTCCAAGCGCTCCCCTGCCAGGTTGGCTTACAAGTCCAGCAACAGACGGGCCGGATCTTCCAGCGCCTCTTTCATCGCGACCAGGCCCAACACCGCTTCACGGCCGTCGATGATGCGATGGTCGTACGACATCGCCAGGTAGTTCATCGGACGGATCACGATCTGGCCGTTTTCGACCACCGCGCGGTCCTTGGTCGCATGCACGCCGAGAATTGCCGATTGCGGCGGGTTGATGATCGGCGTCGACAACATCGAGCCGAAGGTGCCGCCGTTGGAAATCGAGAAGGTGCCGCCGGTCAAGTCGTCCAGCGTCAATTTGCCGTCTTTCGCCTTGTTGCCGAATTCGCCGATTTTCTTTTCGATATCGGCAATCGACAGCTGGTCGGCATTGCGCAAGATCGGCACCACCAGGCCGCGCGGCGAGCCGACTGCGATGCCGATGTCGAAATAGCCGTGGTAGACGACATCGTTGCCGTCGACCGACGCATTGATGATCGGATATTTCTTCAGCGCCGCAACCGCCGCCTTGACGAAGAACGACATGAAGCCGAGCTTGACGCCATGTTCCTTCTCGAATTTGTCCTTGTACTTGGTGCGCAAGTCCATCACCGGCTGCATATTGACTTCGTTGAAGGTCGTCAAGATGGCATTGGTGGATTGCGATTGCAGCAAGCGCTCCGCAATGCGGGCGCGCAAACGGCTCATCGGCACGCGCTCTTCCGGGCGGTTGCCCAGATCGAGGGCAACCGGGGCGGCAACTTGTTGCAACGCCGGTTTGGCGGCGGCAACCGGGGCCGCTGCAGGCGCTGGCGCAGCCTTTTTCGCATCGAGCGCATTGAGCACGTCGCCCTTGGTCACGCGGCCATCCTTGCCGCTGCCTGCGACCTGTCCAACCGACAGATTGTTGTCGGCCAAAATCTTGGCCGCAGCAGGCATCGCCACGCCGGCAGCGGATTTGGAAGCCAACGCCGAAATTGCCGCCGCCACAGGGTCGGCCGCAGCCGCAGCCGGAGCCGCTGCAACTGGGGTTGCACTGGCCGCCGCTTCGGTATCGATCAGCGCGATGACTTCGCCGGCGACCACGGTGCTGCCGTCCGGTTTGACGATTTGCGTAATGACGCCGGCTTCCGGCGCCGGCAATTCCAGCACGACTTTGTCGGTTTCGACGTCGATCAGGTTTTCGTCGCGAGCAACTGCTTCGCCGACTTTCTTATGCCACTGCAGCAAGGTCGCTTCTGCGACGGATTCCGACAATTGCGGGACTTTAACTTCGATTATTGCCATGAAACTCTCCGTATTGGGGTGACGAGCGGCGCGCCTTCCTGCGGCGCGCCTGCTCAATCAAACAAGTTATTTAGTGAGAACAAAACCTTTGAGCTTGGAAAACGCCGTGTCGATCAACGCCTTTTGCTGCGCGTAATGCTTGTCGTAGTAACCGACAGCAGGCGACGCGCTGGCAGGCCGTCCGGCGTAGGCAAGCTTCTGGCCTTCTTCCAGATTCTCGAAAATGTTGTGCTGAATCTGGAACCAGGAACCCTGGTTTTGCGGCTCGTCTTGCGCCCATACCAGTTCACCGAAATTGGGGAATTTCTTCAGCTCGGTCGACAACGCCTTGTGCGGGAACGGATACAACTGTTCGACGCGAATGATGGCGGTATCGGTTTGTCCACGTTCCTTGCGAGCGTTGGCCAAGTCGTAATACACCTTGCCCGAACAGGCGATCACGCGCTTGACCTTCTTCGGATCGATTTTGTCGTCGACCTCGCCGATGACGGTCTGGAACGAACCCTTCGCCAGTTCCGACAAGGGCGATCCGGCATCCTTGTTGCGCAGCAAGGACTTCGGCGTCATGATGATCAGCGGCTTGCGGAACAGGCGGATCATTTGGCGGCGCAGCAGGTGGAAAATTTGCGCGGCGGTAGTCGGCTGCACCACTTGCATATTGTTGTCTGCGCATAGCTGCAGGAAGCGTTCCAGACGCGCCGACGAGTGCTCCGGCCCCTGGCCTTCGTAACCGTGCGGCAACATCATCACCAGGCCGGAAGCGCGACCCCACTTGACTTCGCCGGAGCTGATGAACTGGTCGATCACGACTTGCGCGCCATTGGCGAAATCACCGAACTGCGCTTCCCAGATGGTCAGCGTATTCGGTTCAGCGGTAGAGTAGCCATATTCGAAACCAAGCACTGCTTCTTCCGACAAGACCGAGTCGATCACGGTAAATGGCGACTGCTTGTCCGACACGTTTTGCAGCGGAATATAGCTGCCCTCATCCCAACGCTCGCGGTTTTGATCGTGCAGCACCGCGTGCCGATGGACGAAGGTGCCACGCCCTGCATCCTGGCCGGTCAGGCGGATTGCATAGCCGGACGCCACCAGGGACGCGTAGGCCAGATGTTCGCCCATGCCCCAGTCGAGGTTCAGATTGCCCTGGCCCATCGCAGCGCGATCGGCCAGCACTTTTTCGACCAGCGCATGCAATTTGAATTTTTCGGGAACCGTCGTGATGCGCGCCGCCAGCCGTTTCAATTCAGCCAAGGGCACTGCCGTGTCGGCGGCATCGGTCCATTTGCGATTCAGGAACGGCATCCAGTCGACTGCGTACTTGTTCTTGAAGTTGGAAATGACCGGGTCGACCGTGTGCTTGCCGGCATCCATCGCATCGCGGAAAGCCTTGACCATCGTATCGCCGCCATCGGACGCCAGCGCTCCCTGAGCGATCAGCTTGTCGGCGTACAATTTGCGGGTGCCCGGATGTTGCGCGATCTTCTTGTACATCAACGGCTGCGTCAGTGCCGGCGTATCTTGTTCGTTGTGGCCGAGCTTGCGGTAGCAGATGATATCGACCACGATATCTTTCTTGAACTCGACGCGATAGTCGAGCGCGATCTGGGTCGCAAACACGACCGCTTCCGGGTCGTCGCCATTGACGTGCAAGACCGGCGCCTCGATCATCTTGACCACGTCCGAACAATACAGCGTCGAGCGCGAATCGCGCGGGTCGGACGTGGTAAAGCCGATCTGGTTATTGATGACGATATGCACCGTGCCGCCCGTGCCGTAGCCGCGCGTTTGCGCCAGGTTCAGGGTTTCCATCACGACGCCCTGCCCGGCAAAGGCAGCGTCGCCATGCACCAGGATCGGCAATACCTGGCTGCCGTCCTTGTCGCCGCGCCGTTCCATGCGCGCCTTGACCGAACCTTCGGCCACCGGATTGACGATTTCCAGATGCGATGGATTGAATGACAGCGACAAATGCACGGGGCCGCCCGGCGTGGTGACGTCGGAAGAGAAGCCTTGATGGTATTTGACGTCGCCGGCCGGCAAGTCGTCGGCGTGCTTGCCTTCGAATTCGGAAAACAGTTCCTGCGGCGTCTTGCCGAGGATATTCACCAGCACGTTCAAGCGGCCGCGATGCGCCATGCCGATCACGATTTCCTGCACGCCTTTTTCGCCGGCGCGCTGGATGGTTTCATCGAGCGAGGCGATGAAGCTTTCGCTGCCTTCGAGCGAGAAGCGCTTTTGGCCGACATACTTGGTGTGCAGATAGCGTTCCAGGCCTTCGGCGGCGGTCAAGCGATCGAGGATGTGCTTTTTCTTTTCGAGCGAGAATTTCGGCGCCGAACGCGTCGATTCCAGGCGCTCCTGAATCCAGCGTTTTTGCGCCGGATCGCTGATATACATAAATTCCGCACCGATCGAGCGGCAATAGGTATCGCGCAATGCGTTGAGCAAATCGCGCAGACTGGATGTTTCCGTGCCGAAATACGTGTTGCTGATATTGAACACGATGTCCATGTCGGCATCGGTAAAACCATACGAACTTGGCTCCAGTTCCGGGATATGCGTGCGCTCCTGGCGCTGCAGCGGATCGAGATTGGCCCAACGTGTGCCCAGGATGCGATAGCCGGCGATCAACTGGGTAGCGGCAACGCGCTTACGCCCCATTTCGGCATCAGCCGACGCCGATATCGTGCGAATCGGGCCATGCTTGGCGCGTTCGGCAAACGAAGCGATCACAGGCGCGTGGGCCACATCCGGCTTGGACGAACCGTCGACTGCGGGAACGTGTTGCATCGCGTCGAAATACGCGCGCCAATTGTCGGGGACGGAACCAGGGTTGTTCAGATACGCTTCGTACAATTCTTCGACGTACGGAGCGTTACCCCCAAATAAATAGGAGTTTGCTTGGTATTGCTGCATCATCTTGCTCACCTTTCTTCGCGTTTCGCGAGATTAGCGGGTTATTTAACCTTCCGCGACACGGCCTGACCGGTTAGCGGATCGCACATCAAGTTGTGGGGAAGGGCTGCGTTGACCTGAAGTGTTCATTGCGCCCGCAAGCATACCACATTTACCGCTGCTGCATGAGTAGGCAAAATCGGCATTGCCGGCGCATCTGTCGGGCGGGCAAAAAAAAGCGAGCTGTTCGGCTCGCTTTTTCATTGTCCTTCGATCTGTATTGCAATTACGCGCGCTTGTCGAGCGGTTGCACCTGGCGCGTGGTTTGACCGACGAAGAGCTGACGCGGACGGCCGATCTTTTGTTCTGGATCGGAAATCATTTCGTTCCATTGCGCGATCCAGCCGATGGTGCGTGCCATCGCGAAGATGCCGGTGAACAACGCGACCGGAATACCCAGCGCCGATTGCACGATGCCGGAGTAGAAGTCGACGTTCGGATACAGCTTGCGCGACACGAAGTATTCGTCTTCCAGCGCGACCTTTTCCAAGGCCATCGCCAGCTTGAACAATGGATCGTTTTCCAGGCCCAGTTCGTTCAAGACTTCATAGCAGGTTTCACGCATGAGCTTGGCGCGCGGGTCGTAGTTCTTGTAGACACGATGACCGAAGCCCATCAGCTTGACGCCGGAATTCTTGTCCTTGACTTGCTTGACGAACTCGCCGATCTTGTCGACCGTGCCGATTTCCTTCAACATGTTCAATGCCGCTTCGTTGGCCCCGCCGTGCGCCGGGCCCCACAGGCAGGCGATGCCGGCGGCGATACAGGCGAACGGATTGGCGCCGCTCGAGCCGGACAGGCGCACGGTCGACGTCGATGCATTTTGCTCGTGATCGGCATGCAGGATCAGGATGCGGTCGAGCGCGCGCACCAGCACGTCGTTGACCTTGTATTCTTCGCACGGCGTGGAGAACATCATGCGCATGAAATTGGCGCTGTACGACAAATCGTTGCGCGGATAGACAAACGGTTGGCCGACCGAATACTTGTACGACATTGCCACCAGCGTCGGCATCTTGGCGATCAGGCGAATCGCCGAGACTTCACGGTGATGCGGGTCGTTGATGTCGAGCGAATCGTGGTAGAACGAAGCCAGCGCGCCGACGGTTCCAACCAGCACCGACATCGGATGCGCGTCGCGGCGGAAACCGCGATAAAAGAATTGCATCTGCTCGTGCACCATCGTGTGTTGCGACACGGTCGACACAAACTCGTTCTTTTGGGCGACATTGGGCAATTCGCCGTTCAACAACAGGTAACAGGTTTCCATGAAGTCGCAATTGACGGCCAATTGTTCGATCGGATAGCCGCGATACAGCAGTTCGCCTTTGTCGCCATCGATATAGGTAATCGACGAATTGCAGGCGGCAGTCGACATGAAACCGGGGTCATAGGTGAATTTGCCGGTGGCCGCATACAGTTTTCGGATATCGATCACATCGGGACCGACTGTTCCCTTGTAAATCGGAAAATCGAGCGAAGGGCTACCGTCCGAAAAAGATAGCGTGGCTTTGGTGTCAGAGTTAGTCATGGCTCTTCCTTCTTATTGAGCGGTAAATGAGCGATAAAAAATGAGCGATAAATCGAAAGGTCTAAAAAAACAAAACAAAATCAATACGCTCAACGGTGGGTCGACGCGCAACATCGCACGCAACATCGAACGCAGCAGCAGCGTCGATCAGGCGCTTCGCAAGCGATGCAACAAAGCGCGCACATGCGGCAAGTCTAGCTCACCTTGCAAATCGTTGCGCGCCAGCAGTAAATTCATCAAGTCGTTGTCCGCCAAATCCATCAAGCGGGAAAAAGCATCGACTTCGTCGTCCGTCAAACTCTCTTCATGCGCATCCAGGAAGCGCGTCAGAATCAAGTCGTTTTCAAGCAAGCCGCGCCGCCCGCGCCACCTTAAACGGGCGCGCTTGGCGGGGTCGGACTGATGTGTGATGGGCATTGCGGTTCAATCCAACAAGCAAAAAAACATGGCGAAACTTCAAAGGTATTGCACATGCAACGAGGGCGATAACGCAACGACTATCGCCCTCCACTGCAACATTAGATGGCGCGGCGCACCAGCAGTTCCTTGATCTTGCCGATCGCCTTGTTCGGATTCAAGCCCTTCGGGCAAACGTCGACGCAATTCATGATCGAGTGGCAACGGAACAAACGATACGGATCTTCCAGATTATCCAGGCGCTCGTTGGTGGCTTCGTCGCGGCTATCGGCGATGAAGCGATACGCTTGCAACAAACCGGCCGGGCCGACGAATTTGTCCGGATTCCACCAGAACGACGGGCAAGACGTCGAGCAGCAAGCGCATAGAATGCATTCGTACAAGCCGTCCAGCTCTTCGCGCTCGGTCGGGCTTTGCAGACGCTCTTTTTCGGGCGGAATGCTGTCGTTGATCAGGAACGGCTTGATCGAATCGTATTGCTTGAAGAACTCGGTCATGTCGACGATCAAATCGCGGATCACCGGCAAGCCCGGCAACGGGCGCAGCACGATCGGTTCGGTCAACTCGTTCAAGTTGGTGGTGCAGGCCAAGCCGTTGCGTCCGTTGATGTTCATCGCGTCCGAACCGCACACGCCTTCGCGGCAGGAGCGGCGCAGCGCCAGCGAGTCGTCGACATCGGCCTTGATCCGTTGCAGCGCGTCGAGCAACATCTTGTCGGTCGGCAGCAATTCGACCGTCAAATCCTGCATGTAGGGCTTGGCGTCCTTGTCCGGATCGTAGCGGTAGATTTTAAACTTGAGTGTACGTGCCATTTTCTGACCCTGTTAGAAAGTGCGTGCTTTGGGCTTGAAGGTTTCGACCGACAGCGGCTTGGTCACAACCGGTTTGTAGTCGAGGCGATTGCCTTCCGAATACCACAAGGTGTGCTTCATCCATTCGACGTCGTCGCGCTTTTCGTAGTCGCGATGCGCATGGGCGCCGCGCGATTCCTTGCGCGCCACCGCCGAAGTGATGGTCGCCTTGGCGGTTTCGATCAGGTTGTCCAGCTCCAGCGCCTCAATGCGCGCCGTGTTGAAGACCTTGGATTTATCCTTGAACGATACATGCTTGCGCCGTTCGTCGAGTTCCATGATCTTGTGGTAGCCCGCCTGCAGCAGCTCGTCGGTGCGGAACACGCCGCAGTATTGTTGCATCGAAGCGCGGATGTCGTTGGCGACGCCTTGCACGCGTTCGCTGCCGGTGCTGCTTTCGAGGCGCGCAAGGCGGCCCAGCGCGGCATCGGCGGCGTCCGCCGGCAATGGCTTGTTGGACTTGGCCTGGAGTCCGCTCTGGACGATGTGATTGCCGGCGGCGCGACCGAACACCACCAGGTCGAGCAGCGAGTTGGTGCCGAGCCGATTGGCGCCGTGCACCGACACGCAAGAGCATTCGCCGATCGCATACAGCCCGCCGACGACTGCGTTGGGGTTGCCGTCTTTCGGCGCGACCACTTGTCCGTGGATGTTGGTGGGGATGCCGCCCATCTGGTAATGGATGGTGGGAACGACCGGGATCGGTTCCTTGGTGGCGTCGACATTGGCGAACTTGTGGCCGATTTCGAGAATCGACGGCAGGCGCTTCTGGATCGTCTCGGCGCCGATGTGGCGCAAGTCGAGCAACACGTGATCCTTGTTCGGGCCGCAGCCGCGTCCTTCCTTGATTTCCTGATCCATCGAGCGCGACACGAAGTCGCGCGGCGCCAGGTCTTTCAGGGTCGGCGCATAGCGCTCCATGAAGCGCTCGCCATTGCTGTTGATCAGGATGCCGCCTTCGCCGCGCACGCCTTCGGTAATCAGCACGCCGGCGCCGGCGACGCCGGTCGGGTGGAATTGCCAGAACTCCATGTCTTCAAGCGGCAGGCCGGCGCGCGCCGCCATGCCGAGGCCGTCGCCGGTATTGATGAACGCATTGGTCGAAGCGGCAAAGATGCGCCCCGCTCCGCCGGTGGCGAGGACGGTGGTCTTGGCTTCCAGGATCATCACGTCGCCGGTTTCCATTTCCAGCGCAACCACGCCGATCACGTCGCCTTCGGCGTCGCGGATCAGGTCGATCGCCATCCATTCGACGAAGAAGTGCGTGCGGGCGCGCACGTTGCGTTGGTACAGCGTATGCAGCAGCGCGTGGCCGGTGCGGTCGGCTGCGGCGCAGGCGCGCTGCACCGGTTTTTCGCCCATGTTGGCGGTATGGCCGCCGAACGGACGTTGATAGATGGTGCCGTCGGCGTTGCGGTCGAACGGCATGCCGAAGTGTTCCAGCTCGTACACGACTTTCGGCGCTTCGCGGCACATGAATTCGATCGCGTCCTGGTCGCCCAGGTAGTCGCCGCCCTTGACGGTGTCGAACATGTGCCAGTACCAGTTGTCTTCGGACATGTTGCCCAGCGATGCGCCGATGCCGCCTTGCGCTGCCACCGTGTGCGACCGGGTGGGAAATACTTTCGACAGGACCGCGACGTTGAGGCCGGCTTCGGCCAGTTGCAGCGACGCGCGCATGCCGGAACCGCCGGCGCCGACAATCACCGCATCGAAACGACGGCTAGGAATAGCTGATTTAATTGCTGCCACGATTAGGCTCTCCAGAGAATTCGCGCCGTCCACACGGCACAACCGACCAACCACACGATCGTAAGAACGTACATACCGAAGCGCAGTCCGGTTGCCGGAACCCAGTCCAGGTACACTTCGCGCATGCCGAGCCAGGCGTGATAAAACAAAGCGAGGAAAGCGACCAAAGTGGCGATCTTGAACCACTCTTGCGCAAACAGGCCGGTCCAGCCCTCGTAGCTGAAATTGCTGCCGGTCAGGAAGCAGATCAACACGATGACGGTATAAGCAATCATTACCAGCGCGGTCACCCGCTGCGCCAGCCATTCCCTGAGACCGTAATGCGCGCCGACCACCAGGCGCTTGGGTCCGATTTTATCGTTTGCCATTTAGAACGCTCCAAACAATTTCAATGCAATCAACACCGTCAATACGCCGGTAACAACGAACAGGCGGATAGCCGATCCGCGCGCGCTTTCCTTGTCCAGCCCGATATGCAAATCCATGACAAGGTGGCGGATGCCCGAGCAGAAATGCTGCAGATAGCCCCAGCAAATCACCAGGAAGATCAACTTGACGAACCAGTTGGAGAGCAAGTCCTGAAGATGCCGGAAGCTTGCTTCAGAGGTGAGGCTCTGATCGAAAAAATACAGGATGAGCGGCGACAACAGGAACAGCACCATGCCGCTGCCGCGATGCACGAGCGACACCAGTGCCGCCGGTTTCCATTTGTATTTCCACAAAAGGTCCTTTGTCTTGCTGACATTTCGGAATTCCGGTCGACTCACCTTAATTCGAAGAGACATATCAATTCCTCTCAAGCTAAATAATCCTGTAATTTTCGCCGATTTTTGTGCATCACACCAATATTTATTCTGATTATGGTGCAATACCCTTTTTCGGCGCCCCTTCTCCGCTCACTACATACACCGCGCGCTATATACGGACATATGATGCGAGCCTCGCCGTCACTGCGGCGCCACAGTCGCGCAATTCAACTGACATCGTTGCGATAATGATGCCGGTCGGTAACATACAATCCACGCCGCACCTCAACCGGCCGGTCTCCGTAGGTAAAGGAAACGCGCTCCACGCTCAACAAAGGCGAGTGCGGCGCGACCACCAGCAATTCCGCAACCACATCGTCGGCACTGACCGCGCGCAATTTCTCTTGCGCGCGTATCATGTGGGTACCGAATTCGCTTTCAAACAAACCGTACATCGGCCCCTTGTATTCGATCAAGCGTTCCGCCGTCAGTCCTTTGAAAATATGCCCCGGCAACCACAACTCTTCAAGAATCGTCGGCACGCCGTCGAACGACTGCACCCGCTTGATGAAGATGACCGAATCGCCGGATTTGATGTCGAGCAGGCGCGCCACATCGGCCGCCGCGCGCAGACGCTTGACTTCGATGACCTTGTTATCGGGGTGATGGGCGTCGCCGACATCCGGCATCAGGCGCAGGAAACGGAAATGGGCGCGCTCTTCGTCATGGGTGGCGACGAAAGTGCCCTTGCCCTGCCGCCGCACGACCAGGTTCTCTGCCGACAACTCGTCGATCGCCTTGCGCACGGTGCCTTGGCTGACCTTGAAGCGCGCCGCCAATTCGACTTCGCTGGGAATCAATTCGCCCGGCTTCCACTCGCCCGACTGCAGGCTTTGCGTAATCAAGGCCTTGATCTGCTGATACAGCGGACTGAAAGTCGGAGAACCGACGGAAACGGACGCCCCCGCGCCGGAAGTCGGCGCGCCTTGATTGATCAAGTGTGATGGGACGGAACTCATATGCGTAATTTCACCACAAAACACCCATGGCAGTCCAGCAAAAGTTATAAGTAATATGTCTTATATAAGACATAAGATATCGATTGACAGAGTATCGTCTCAAGCCTACACTCGCGGACAATACATTATCGGTCGGTTTATCGCCAGCAAAATCGGCGTTCCGTTTTCGGTATTTAATTTAAATGATTGACGTGCGTCAAAATTGCTCTTACTACAATCAATTCAATCGAATTTGTGGTTTTTTGTGGTTTTGCGCCGACGATTCAAGGGCACAACGATGCGGGAATTTTGCCCGCTCGATTGAATCGCATTTAATGACGACTATTGGCTGACGAAGCAGGCTATCATCGGTATCATTGCAGACCTCAACGAATTTTTTTGTCATAAACAACTGTTTCGGCAACGATTTTTTTAATTCATTTTGGAGATTCATCATGGCAAAATCCCCCATGCGTGTCGCAGTCACCGGCGCAGCCGGTCAGATCGGCTATTCGTTACTGTTCCGCATCGCCAACGGCGATATGCTCGGCAAGGATCAACCGGTCATTTTGCAATTGCTGGAAATCCCGGATGAAAAAGCACAAAAGGCGCTGAAAGGCGTCATGATGGAAATCGACGATTGCGCGTTCCCGTTGCTGGCCGGCATGACCGCGCATAGCGACCCGTTGACCGCATTCAAGGATATCGACGTCGCATTGCTGGTTGGCGCCCGTCCGCGCGGCCCCGGCATGGAACGCAAAGACTTGCTGGAAGCCAACGCGCAAATCTTCACGGTGCAAGGCAAGGCGCTGGACGCCGTCGCTTCGCGCAACGTCAAGGTATTGGTGGTCGGCAACCCAGCCAACACCAACGCCTATATCGCGATGAAATCGGCGCCGAACCTGCCAGCCAAGAATTTCACCGCCATGCTGCGCCTGGACCACAATCGCGCGTTGTCGCAAATCGCAGGCAAGACCGGCAAGGCAGTCGCTTCGATCGAAAAACTGTTCGTTTGGGGCAACCATTCGCCGACCATGTACGCCGACTATCGCTACGCGACCATCGACGGCCAATCGGTCAAGGACATGATCAACGATCAAGCCTGGAACAAGGACGTGTTCCTGCCGACAGTGGGCAAGCGCGGCGCGGCCATCATCGAAGCGCGCGGCCTGTCTTCGGCGGCATCGGCTGCCAATGCCGCCATCGATCACGTGCATGACTGGGTGCTGGGAACCAATGGCAAGTGGACCACGATGGGTATTCCGTCCGACGGTTCCTACGGCATCCCCGAAGGCACGATTTTCGGCTATCCGGTCACCACCGAAAACGGCGAATACAAGATCGTCCAAGGCCTGGAAATCGATGCCTTCTCGCAAGAGCGCATCAACGTCACCTTGAAGGAATTGCTGGAAGAACGCGAAGGCGTCAAACACCTGGTCGGATAATTCGGACCGACGGAACGGCAGCCCGACGCGGCGCGCCGTTCCGTTGTTTTCCACCTGAACGCCCGAACCAATCGCATTAATTGATCGTAATAATTTGCACGATACACCTCCGTCTGTCTTGACGCCTATGCACCCTTCCGAGGTTTTATTCCAGGGCAAGCGCGCGCCGGTTTCGATTCCGGTTTGCGACCATTACGCCGGCTCGGAAAAGCTGATGCGTAATTCGCTTGCATTGCAACAAGAGCTTGGCCCGATTTTCGATATCACGCTCGACTGCGAAGACGGCGCCAGCGCCGGCAACGAAGTGGCGCACGCGCAACTGGTGGCCGCGCTGGTAGCTGGCGAAGACAACCGCTTCGGACGCGTCGGCGTGCGTGTGCACGAACCCGAAAGCCCGTTTTTCGAATCCGACCTGCAAATCATCTGCGAGACGGCGGCCAAGCGGCTGGCCTACCTGGTGCTGCCAAAAGCGGAAAACGCCGCGCACGTCGCCAAAGCCATTACCGAAATCAACCGCCACGCCAAAACCGGCGGTCGCAGCAAGCTGCCGATCCACGTCTTGATCGAGACCCATAGCGCACTGGAACAGGTGCGCCTGATCGCCGCCCTGCCCCAGGTCGAATGCCTGTCCTTCGGCATCATGGATTTCGTCTCCGCCCACAACGGTGCGATTCCATCGGCAGCGATGCGCACGCCGGGGCAGTTTACGCACCCGCTGGTGGTGCGCGCCAAGCTGGAAATCTCTGCCGCCTGTCACGCGCACGGCAAGGTGCCATCGCACAACGTGACCACCGAAATCAAGGATACCGCCGTGGTCGCCAACGACGCCAACCGAGCCAGCGCCGAATTCGGTTATACCCGGATGTGGAGCATCCACCCGGATCAGATCAAACCTATCCTCAAATCGATGGCGCCGCGCGTTTCGGAAGTCAACGACGCAGTGCAAATCTTGACCGAAGCCCAAGCTGCAGACTGGGGGCCGATAAAATATCATGGCAGACTGCACGATCGCGCCAGTTATCGCTATTATTGGACTATCATACAGCGCGCGAAATCGAGCGGATTGCCCTTGCCGGAAAGCGCAGCCGGCTTTTTATGAACCCATTGCGACCGATGAACCGACAACGTGGACGCCAGCGCGGCCCAAAGGAGATACACAAATGAAACACGCACTTTACGCAATCCTGATCGCCGCATCGACGGCAGCCTTGTCGCCGGTCTACGCGCAAACTGCCGCATCGACGCCGGCGGCGAGTTCCACCTCGGCCTCCGCGCCGGCCAAAAAGGCCGTCAAGAAAAAGATCGCCAAGAAAGCCCCCGCCGCCCCGCTGGTCGACGAAGAGGAAAATGAGCCGGACGTGAGCGGCACGAAAGTAGTCGACTATCAATGCGAACTTGGCAACAAGATCACCATTTTCACCAACAACGACGACGACAAGCATATTGCCTTGAAGTGGGGGAAACGCCTGCATCGGATGGCGCGCATCGATACCTCTACCGGCGCCAACCGTTTTGAAAATCGTCATTTCGGCCTGGTCTGGATCGGCATTCCGGCCAAGGGCATGTTGCTCGATTCCAAGAACGGGCACCAGCTAGCCAACGAGTGCAAGACGGACGAACAGCGGGCGGCTCAGGCGGGCACATCGCCAAAGGCTTGATCCCAGGGAAAGAAATCGCAGCAAAAAAAATGGCAAAACGCTGCGTCATTGCTGACCATACTCGACAGCTATTCGGGTAAGTCACCAATGACTCAATGTGATGCCGGTAAATTCACACATCAGTTCATTTGCATCTAAGGAGAGGCCATGTCCCGCAACACATTGAACACGCTCAAGGAATTCAAGATCAGCGATTCCAAGAAAGGCTCGTTCTACTCGCTGCCCGCGCTGGAGAAAAAGCTCGGCATCAACATTTCGCGCCTGCCGATTTCGATCCGCGTCGTGCTGGAATCGGTGCTGCGCAATTGCGACGGCAAGAAAGTCACGGAAGAGCACGTCAAGCAGCTCGCCAGCTGGTCGCCTACCGGCGCCCGCACCGATGAAATCCCGTTCGTCGTCGCCCGTGTCGTGTTGCAGGACTTTACTGGCGTGCCGTTGTTGGCCGACTTGGCCGCGATGCGCGGCGTCGCCTCGAAGATGGGCAAGAACCCGAAGAACATCGAACCGCTGGTGCCAGTCGACCTGGTAGTCGACCACTCGGTGCAGATCGACCACTTCCGCGAAAAGAAGGCGCTCGACCTCAACATGAAGCTGGAATTCCAGCGCAACAACGAGCGCTACCAGTTCATGAAATGGGGCATGCAGGCATTCGACACCTTCGGCGTCGTGCCGCCGGGCTTCGGCATCGTGCATCAAGTGAACCTCGAATACCTGGCACGCGGCGTGCACAAGAAGAAAACCGCCAAGGGCGACGTGTACTACCCTGACACCCTGGTCGGCACCGATTCCCACACCACCATGATCAACGGCATCGGCGTAGTCGGCTGGGGCGTGGGCGGCATCGAAGCGGAAGCCGGCATGCACGGCCAGCCAGACTATGTCCTGACGCCGGACGTAGTCGGCGTCAACCTGACCGGCCAATTGCGCCAGGGCGTCACCGCGACCGACCTGGTCTTGACCATCACCGAATTGCTGCGCAAGGAAAAAGTCGTCGGCAAGTTCGTCGAATTCTTCGGCGAAGGCACCAAGTCGCTGACCCTGACCGACCGCGCCACCATCGCCAACATGGCACCGGAATACGGCGCCACGATGGGCTTCTTCCCGGTCGACGAAGCGACGATCGATTACTTCAAGGGCACTGGCCGCAGCAAGGCCGAAATCGACGCGTTTGAAGGCTATTTCAAGGCGCAAAAATTGTTCGGCATCCCGAAGGTCGGCGACATCGACTACACCAAGGTGGTGGAACTCAGTCTCGACACCGTCGCGCCTTCGCTGGCCGGCCCGAAACGTCCGCAAGACCGCATTGAAATCGGCAACGTCAAAGCCAATTTCGCCGACCTGTTCT
The DNA here is from genome assembly GCA_031291325.1 of Burkholderiaceae bacterium. Lineage (GTDB taxonomy): Bacteria > Pseudomonadota > Gammaproteobacteria > Burkholderiales > Burkholderiaceae_D > PKWO01. The sequence continues at coordinate 107,935 of JARLJG010000052.1, read as the reverse complement.
CCAAGCCAACATCGGAAAACGGCTTCAACAAGAAGGCTGAAGATCTGGACGCAGAATACGTCAATGCCGACGGCGTCAAAGTCAAGAACGGCGACGTGCTGATTGCCGCCATCACCTCCTGCACCAACACCTCCAACCCGAGCGTGCTGCTGGCTGCCGGCCTGTTGGCCAAGAAAGCGGTCGAAGCCGGCTTGAAGGTATCGCCGCACATCAAGACCTCGCTCGCCCCTGGATCGCGCGTTGTCACCAAGTACCTGGAAGCAGCCGGCTTGCTGCCATACCTGGAAAAACTCGGCTTCGGCGTCACCGCCTACGGCTGCACCACCTGCATCGGCAATGCCGGCGACTTGACGCCAGCGATGAACGAAGCAATCGTGCAAAACGACATCGTCGCCTCCGCCGTGTTGTCGGGCAACCGCAACTTTGAAGCGCGCATTCACCCGAACATCCGCTCCAACTTCCTGGCATCGCCTCCGCTGGTCGTCGCTTACGCGATTGCCGGCAACATCACCCGCGACTTGATGACCGAGCCGGTCGGCAAGGGCAGGATCGACGGCAAGGCACGCGACATCTACCTGGGCGACATCTGGCCGACCCCGGCAGAAATTGCCAAGCTGATGAAGTTCGCAATGAATGCCAAGACCTTCAAGGAAAACTACGCCGACGTCAAGGGCGCACCGGGCAAGCTGTGGGAAGCCATCAAGGGCGTGGCCGAAGGCGAAGTCTACAACTGGCCGCTGTCGACCTACATCGCCGAGCCGCCGTTCTTCAACGATTTCACGATGGAACCGAAGGCAGCCGCCACCGGTATCAGCGGCGCGCGCGCACTGGGCGTGTTCGGCGATTCGATCACCACCGACCACATCTCGCCAGCCGGCTCCATCAAGGAATCCAGCCCGGCAGGTAAATGGCTGACTGAAAACGGCGTCTTGAAGGCCGACTTCAACTCCTACGGCTCGCGTCGCGGCAATCACGAAATCATGATGCGCGGCACCTTCGCCAACGTGCGCATCAAGAACCTGATGATTCCGGCCAAGGAAGACGGTTCGCGCGTCGAAGGCGGCATCACCACCTTCCAGCCGAGCGGCGAAGAATTGTCGATCTACGACGCCGCCATGCAATACATCAAGGACGACGTGCCGACGATGATCTTTGCCGGCGAAGAATACGGCACCGGCTCCTCGCGCGACTGGGCAGCCAAGGGCACGCAATTGCTAGGCGTAAAAGCCGTGATCGCCCGCTCGTTCGAACGCATCCACCGCTCCAACCTGGTCGGCATGGGCGTGCTGCCGCTGCAATTCATCGGCGCCGACAGCGTGACTACGCTAGGCATCACCGGCGACGAAACCTTCGACCTGAAAGACATGGACGGCGAAATCAAGCCACAGCAGGAAGTCACGCTGGTCATCAACCGCAAGAACGGCGAAACGCAAGACGTCAAGGTCTTGCTGCGCATCGACACGCCAATTGAAGTGGATTACTACAAGCACGGCGGGATTTTGCCGTTTGTGTTGCGGCAGTTGTTGGCTGCGTAAAAGGGTTGTATCTGTAGTGAAAACGCCGGCCTTTGGCCGGCGTTTTTTATTGCTGAATTGCATTGGTCTAGGCCATGATTGCGTCACGGATTATTTTTCGACATGTTGAGGGCAACGCGAATTGCACCGGAAAGCGCCGCATCGTCAGTCAGGAAGTTATACCTCTCCTGACATTTCTTACATTGACTTTGGCATGAGAACTCCGAATAATCGGATTGTAGAATTGACCGGCCAAAGAAAATTGCTCTAGGTGAACCTCATGGCGTCAAATACTGATCTTCAAGACTTAATCGATACCCGCAAAGAGACGCTCGAGGTTGAGTATAAGCAATGGCTCGATCTAAGGGATAATGTTGTAAGGGCTAAATTGGCGCGACATATTGCTGCGCTTGCAAATCATGGCGGCGGTTACATTGTCTTCGGTTTTAAAGACGACATGACTCCAGATCAAAACAGACCTGGTGATCTTGGTCTATACAATTCTGACGCATTCTCAGGCATCGTAAAACGGTACCTTACACCAGCCGTTCATTGCGATGTCAAACTGGTGGAAGAAACCAGTTCGAGGTTGGAGTATCCTGTTGTCCGAATTCCGAGTCACGGTGTTGTTCCCGTATGTGCTTCACAAAATGGACCCGATGATGCGAAAGGAAAACCTCAAGGCGTTGTTAAAGGCACCTATTATGTTCGCGCGTTAGGCCCAGCAAGCGAGGCAATTACTGGTCCTGAATTGTGGCAACCACTGATCAGGAGGTGTGTATTGAATGAAAGGGATGGATTGCTTCGGAGTTTTACACAGGTGTTGAATGGACAACTACCGACCGGTACTCTACCAGCGAAAGGGCTAACGCTCCGCGAATGGCATGATCGGAGTCGTGATAAATTTCTTGAATATGTCATAAATAAAACCTCCGGAGAAGAATGGTATGTGCCAATTAACACGGCGCATTTCCAGTTTAGTTATCGAATATTGCAGGATGAGGAAGATAAAGTACCCGTATCGGGTTTGTTGCAAGTGCTTCATCAAGCTAACAATGAGGTAAAAAACGTTATCTATGACGGGTGGAGCATGTTCTTTCCATTTCAAAGCGACGACCTCATGCCATATACTTTTGTCAACGAAATTGGCGGAATTGAGCTTGAGGGATACGAAGCAAATTTGTTAAAAAAAGGCGAAGCAACGAGGCACCCTGATTTTTGGCGTTTTGCCGAACCAGGATGGGCCTCAATAATACTGGTTTATTCGGAGGATGGTCTAATGGAGGATCACCCGAAAAATTACATTGACCCTGATTTGCTAGCAAAAAACATGGCGGAGGTTTTGCTTCACGCCTTGGCGATGGCAAAACATTTTTCGTCGGCGCATTCTATTGAATTGCTCTGCACTTGGACTGGGCTGAAAAATCGGGTAATTCAAAGTGTCGATAGCGCGGGCTTTTGGAGCCATCGTTCAAGTAATACTAATTCTCGGAAATCGAGCGGCACCTGGGCAATTCCATATATTGATGGTTCGCTGTCGACAGTCGTTTCAGAATTGATTAACCCAGTTTTGCGGCTTTTCGATGCGTATGAAGTGACGCCAGAATCAATTGAGAGGACATTAAAGAAATTTCATACCCCTCGCTAGCAAAGTAGCCGAGTAGGGTGGGCAACATTTTTGCCCACGCGGACGCATTGCACGTTGTCCCGCGTGGGCACAAAAGCGTGCCCACCCTACGCTTGTTTTTTCTTGGAATCAAGCAATGCGCGCGCTCCGGCCATCACCTTATCATGGGGAATATTCGGGCGCGGGTCGTCAAGGCTGGCCTGAACTTTGGCTTTTAACCACGCTGTATAGCTGGCTTCCTGCTCCGCAGTCTCGAACTCGGAAACAAGGGGGAAAAGAACTATACTCATGGCAAAACCTCCTTTTATCGCATCGCCTGCGACCGCTTCATTGTACTGCCAAACACCGTCTTAAGGAACTGACCATCCCGGTGAATCAGGGCAATCGCATGAAGGCTGTCCCTCGCTCTCGTTTCGTTTACTCCCCCGCCCGAATTCGAAGAGAGGTATCCCCTCGCCCGCTGGCGGGAGAGGGTTAGGGTGAGGGCGCGCGTCAAGTCAAGCAGTCTCGCGAGCACCCTCACCCCCCGCCCCTCTCCCGCCAGCGGGCGAGGGGAGTCGTGCTGCAATCAACCTTCATGCGATTGCCCTGCCCGGTGCATCCGATGGCGAGCCTCGCCCACGTAGAACAATGACGATAAGCCTACGCTTGCAGCGCGATACCCCACGGAATAAACTGTAAGCCGTATCACGGCGCTTGTGCTCGACAATCCGCCCATAAATAACCCGAATCGCCTTTTGCAAGCGAATTATATTTGCGACGCACCGTCCGTTTCCTCCAAGAATCGTATATCGTCCCGCTTTAGCTTAACTCTGGAGAACCCTGTTCATGTTGATCGTCACCATCAAGCAAGGCAAGGAAAAAAGCTTGCTGGATCGTCAACCGTGGATTTATGCCTCGGCGATCGAACGCGTCGACGGCAAGCCGCAAGAGCGAAATCAGCCTGGCGCCACCGCTGTGGTGCAATCCTCGTCGGGGCAATTCCTGGCGCGCGCCGCGCACAACCCGAAATCGCAAATCCGCGCCCGTGTATGGAGCTTCGATCAAAACGAGGCGATCGACCATGCGTTGATCAAGCGCCGCATCAAAGCGGCGATTGCGAAACACGGCTCGGCAGCAGGCAAGAAAGGCGTCGCAGCCGAACCGATTCACTTGGTATTGGGCGAGCCAGACGGCTTGCCCGGCTTGCTGGTCGATTGGTACGGCGGCAAGCAAGGCTATCTGGTCTGCCAATTTCAGGCAGCCGGCGTCGATGCCTGGAAAGTCCCGATCGTGCAGACGCTGCTGGCCGAAACCGGCTGCCCGAACGTGTATGAACGCTCGGACGAACTGATCCGCAAGGGCGAAGGCTTGCCGGTTGTGTCCGGCGCCCTGGCCGGCGACGAACCGCCCGACGATTTCCCGATTACGGAAAGCGGCGTGCGCTATGCGTTGAATATCAAGACTGGGAAAAAAAGCAAATTCCGATGAATGACGGGGTGCGCAATCGCGGCATCCAAGTTGTCCCACTTGGACACAAGAACGCTCCCTTGCGCTCAAGGTCATCGTCGGCTATTCCGCTGCAGCGAAGCGACGATCACTCGCGCACGCCCGCATGCTTGCGCAAAATTTCGATGAAGGTGTCGTTCTTGAACGGCTTGGACAAATAATCGTCCATGCCGCCTTCGATGCATTTCAAGCGATCCTCTTCCATCGCATTCGCCGTCATCGCGACGATCGGCGTTCTTTTTGCGCCACGCGCCTCGCGCGCGCGGATTTCTGCGGTCGCCGCCAACCCATCCATCACCGGCATTTGCAAATCCATCAAAATCAGGTCGAACGGCCTGCGCGCATGCCAGTCGAGCGCTTCGACGCCATTGTTGGCGATCTCGACTTTATGGCCCCATTTTTCCAGCAATACCTGGGCCAGTTTTTGATTGAGCAAATTGTCTTCGACCAGCAGGATTTGCAGCGCGCTCTTGGCTGCCGGCGCGGCAGTCTTGGCCGGCGCCGATGCGCTCTTGGCGCCGTCGATTTCGAGCAGAGTGCAGACTGCGGCATGCATTTCGCGCCGGCTCACCGGCTTCAATACCGTCGTATGGTTTCCCGGCAACACGTCGCTCAACACATCGTCCGGCACGCCGCCCACCGCCAGCAAGATGAAGGGCAAGTCGTGCCGATTATCGAGACTCAACAGGGCCTTGGCGGTTTCTCCTCCGCTCATGCCGGGCATCGCTGTGTCGAGCACGGCGCAATCGATCTTTTCCTGCTGGGCAGTGCAATAGGCGAGCGCTTCCTGCCCTGACGTCAGGGGCACGGTGCTTGCCCCCCAGCCGGCAAACATCGCTTGCAAGACGCCGAGGTTGGTCCGGTTGTCGTCGACCAGCAAAATCTTGCGCCCAGCCAACGAGAAAGCGGCAGCCGGATACGACACGTCGGGATTCTCGTCGTCGACGCCGAATTCCAGCGTCACCATGAACGTGCTGCCTTGGCCGACTTCGCTCTCGACCGTCACCTCGCCGCCCATCGCATCGACCAGGCGCTTGGTGATCGACAAACCCAATCCGGTGCCGCCGAAACGCCGGGTGGTGGAACCGTCTTCCTGCGCGAAGGCTTCGAATATCAGCCCTTGCTTGTTCTTGGGAATGCCGATGCCGGTATCGGCGACGCTGATCTGCACTTGCACGCGCCGCTCGTGCGTGGCCAGCAATTTGGTGCGCAATACGATTTCGCCTGCCTTGGTGAATTTGACGGCATTCCCAAGCAGATTGGTCAGCGTCTGTCGTATCTTTCCGGGATCGCCGATCACCCGCTGGGGTATCCTGCGGTCGTGATCCAGCACCAGTTCCAGGCCGCTTTGCTGCGCCCGCAATGAAACCGTGCGCCCCGCTTCCAGCACGACTTTGCCGAGGTCGAACGGAATGGCCTCGATGATGGTCTTGCCGGCCTCGATTTTCGAAAAATCCAGGATATCGTTGATGATTTGCAGCAGCGAATCCGCCGCCGATTTGACCATTTCGATATATTCGCGCTGGATCTTGTTGAGATTCGATTCCAGCACCAACCCGGTCAGGCCGATGATGCCATTCATCGGCGTCCTGATCTCATGGCTCATATTGGCCAGGAATTCGCTCTTCGAGCGGTTGGCCGCTTCCGCATTGTCGCGCGCGGCAATCAACGCCAGTTCGGCCAGTTTGCGGTCGGTGATATCGGTAAAACTGAAAACCCGGCCGACGATATTGTCGCCCAGTTGCTGCGGCCGCGATTTACGCTCGACGACGCGCTGGTCGATCAATTCCAGCACGTCGGTCGACTCGTCGTCGGGATTGCTGGAAATTTCGTCGAGACGTTGCAGGTAGCGCTCGCGGTCGACCACTTGCAAGGCGATAAAGTCGAGGATCCTGGTATCGTCCCCCTGTTGCAAGAGGTCCTTGGGGATGCGCCAGATTTCCGCCAGGCGTCGATTGATATTGACGATATTGGCCTCGCGGTCGAGCACCATGATGCCTTCGCCGGTGGCCTCCAGCGTCGCCCGCAGCAAGGAGGTGGCTTGCGCCAATTCGTCTTCCACGGTCTTTTGGACGCGCTTGTGGTCGATCAGGATGGCAATCCAGTTCCTGCCGTCGGCAGACAAGGCGCGCACGGTCTTCGACACGGCCAGGGTCGATCCGTCCGCGCACAGGTACAAGCCTTCGACGTTTTCCTGATCGAAGCGATTTCCGAGCCGCACTTCGTCCCAGAAGAACAGGTCGGACAACGCGCACTCGATGTCGGTAATCTGCATTTCCAGGAAACGCTCCCGGCTGTAGCCGAGGCATTGGCAGGCCGGTCGATTCGCATAGACGATCCGCAAGGTCGCGGCGTCGACCAGCAAGAGCAGCTCGACCGTCTGGTCGAGCAGCAAGTCGACCACGGCTTGCGGCAGTGAAATGGTCATGGCTTCCTGATTTCCTGTGCGCCGCTTTTTTGCTGCGCGTCGAAATAATAGCTCACCCGTTTTCTCGGGCTGAGATACTCGTACACGTTACGCGGCAGCAAACCGGGACGGATCGCCTTGCTGATATTCAAGTCGGCTTCCTTGTCCAGATCGAGCATGATCGCCTGTTCCTTGGGAACCTGCGGGTCGAACACCATCACGATCGGTTTGAGCGGCTTGGACAGGTTGACCATGCTCACCATCGCCAGCGCATCGTTGGACAATTTGACCACCGTGCCGGGCGGATAAACTCCCATGCAGCGAATGAAAATGCCTAGCGGCGCGGTGTCGTATTTGCTGCGCTGCTGCGCGAACATCAGCGACAATGCCTCATGCGGCGTGAGCGAATTGGCAATGTTGATATTGTTACATAGATTGTCGTAGGTATTGACGATGCATAAAATGCTCGCCAGCTTGGAAATCTGTTCGCCGCGCAATTTCTGCGGATAGCCGCTGCCGTCGAACAATTCGTGATGCTGGAAAACGATGTCGACGACCGCCGGCGGCAAGCCTGCTTTTTTTGCGATATCGGCACCGAATTGACAATGTTGCTGGAGAAACGTCTGCTCCGGCTTGGTCAAAGGGTCGAGCTTGCGGGTGATCTTGTCCGGTATTTGCGTCTTGCCGATATCGTGGAACAGCGCGGCCATGCCCAGCATATTGAGCTGATCCTGCGGCAGCTTCATTTCGCGCGCCAGCATCAGGCACAGAACAGTGACGTTGAGCGAATGAAAATAGACTTCTTCGGATCCCATTTTATCGCCCATCACGTGCAGGGTAACGTCCATATCCGTCAACATCGATTCCGCCATTTGCTCAACCAGATCGGCAGCGTCCTTGACGGTTTCCTGCGGCCGCGAGAAGATGTTGCGCGCGATATTGCGCACCACATTGCCGGCGTTGATGAATTGCCGTTCGACGCGCGCAATCGCATCGCGCTGGTGCGCCAGTCTTTCCAGGAGATGCCGTTTGGCGACGATTGCCGGGTCTTCCTCCTGCGCCGCCGGCGCCGCCTCGTCAGCAACGGGAGGCGTCGGCTTCGACGCCATCGGCAGCGGCCGTGTATCGCTCTTCGCGGGGTCGTAGCGAACCTTGGTCAAATGCAAGCCCTTGATCGTCTTGATTTGTTCCATCGATTTGATCTTGAAGCTGCTTACGCTGAATGGGTGCTCCATCCATCCCAAATCGAGACAAACGAAAATACCCGGTTGCAACTGGTCGACCGAGATGAAGTGTTCGCCTTCCTGTGCGCTCATTGGCAAATATCCTCTTTCAGTTTAAGGCGCCATCAAAGGTCGCAGCGACATACATTGGATTCGATCGGCCTTGCAATAATCCACAATTTCCCCTGGGCATATCCTACAATAGTTAGACTGATTTCACGCATATCTGCACGTCATTCGCCATAAAAACCACTAACGACATCGTTAAGTCGCATGTCATTCAAAGTAGGGGCGCTCGGTGCCGAACAACAATCTCTTGGCGCCGTCCCTCCATCCCGGCGGCGCCGCGCGACCTTTCACAATCAGCGCCAACGCATAGGCTTGGCCTTGCTCCCGCAGCGACAGGTCGGCAAGAGCGACTGCCGGATCGATAGCCTTCCCCGCTTGCAGGGCTTGCAAAAAATCCAGCATTTTGAGACCGCTCTCATTTGCATCGGAAATAATCAAGTTCCGATAGGGTGCGCTGTCGCGATGTTGGCGGTTGGCCAGCGCAAGAGCATACAAAAGCATGTCCTCGGTCCAGTCCTGGTTCGGTGCAATGCTCAACACCCGATCCACCCACTCGGGCGGCGCGCCGTCCGAAGCCGCCAATAGAATCGTCAAATTCAAGCGCGACCTTCCATCGGGCAAGAATTGATATGCTTTCGTCAAATTACCATGAATAAGCTCGGACCAGGCGACAGCCGAGCCCTGCTGCGCAGGGTTGGTCTCCAAGTCGTGGAAGGAATCGAGCAGGAACGACCCCGGCACGAGATCGTCGATATTGGCATCGGGCTTACGCAAGCGGCGTGCGCGCGCAATATCCAGATTGACCCATTCCCGCGCTCCCGGTATCTGCGCAACGGTGACCGCAAAGCGACGTGCCGCTTCGTCGACATGCCCGCCACCCAATTCTTTATAGCCGACGAACATCTGCAGCCACGGATTGCGCGGCCAACGATCTGCGGCAACCCTGAACGCCTGCGACTGCGCGTCGCCGTGCGGCATGCAGCGCAGCGCGAGGTATTGCAGGTCGGCGTTTTCCGGCGCTTGCAACGCCGCGTCGCGATGCTGCTGGCAAACCACGGCGCGTTGCTGCGGCGGTGCAATGTCTTGCTCCAGGCGCAGCGCAGACACGTCGTTCGGATACTGTTGCAGGCGCGCCGCCAACGCGTCGCCCGGCTGCATCAGGCGCGGCAGTGCGCCCAGCCAGCCGGCCAGATTGCGGCTGGTTGCCGGATCGTAGTGCACATGGGCCTGCACGATGCGTTCGACATCGGAACGATCTTTCAAAGCCTCGAGTTGAGACAGCGGTGGTTCGTTGGACAGGGATGACAAGACCGTGCGCGTTTCACCGGCCGACTTGGTTTGCACCGACTGCGGCGGCGCGGTAAAGAGATGGTTCACATTCACTTCGCTCCAACGCGGATTGCCGAGCGGTTGCGGCGCCACCCGGCGCGCGTTGCCGTACGCCATCGTCCATTGCACGAACACGGCGGCCTCGGCGACGTTATACACGTAATGCGCAAGACGGCTGTCGACATGTTGCGTGAAGCGTTCGATCTCGACCTCGCCGACGCGCGCGCGTATCGGAACATCCTCGCCCGCCGGCAGCTTCAGATCGACATAGCCGGTCGGCTGAACCGTCGCCTGCTCGGAGCCGATCGTCACCGTCACGGGAATCGCCAAGCCGTTGTAAATCGTCAAATCGGCACGCCCGCTCTGCATCCCCAAGATCAGGACCGCTGCCACCAGCGCAGCGGCAGCAGCCAGCTTGCCGACAGTCGCAAGGGCCCCGTCGGCGCGCTGAAAACGGCTCCACCAATCGAGCTTCTTTTGCCTCGGCCGCTCGCTGCCGGGAACCAGCACCGGATAATCGGCTGGAAACTCGGCAGGCGGCGGCGCCGGTTCCAAGCGGGCTTCGGGCGCGCGCGCCGCCTTGGCGACGAGCGCTTCGGTCTTCAATAGTTCGCCCAGCGCGGCTTCGTACAACAGGTGAAAACCAGCCAGCGCGGCATTGATCCACGAATCGACGTTATTGAGCCACTCGTTGATATTCTTGTCGGTTGGCGCGGCGAATTTGAATTCGCCGAAATGGCTGCGCCAATTTTCGATTTCCATCCGCCGCAGCACGGCGTCGCCGGGGACGACCTTGGCGGCATTGGCGTAGGCCGCCGCCAGGCACGCATACAGACCTTCGCAACTGCTCAACAAGCGCTTGAATTTTTCCTTGTTCAACTTGCCGCCCGCCGTCACTACTTGATAGACGTTGGCGGTGACTGCCTGGGTGTCGCGCAGGTCGGCGGCGCTATGGTCGGCGTAGTGCATCAAACCCAGCAAGCTTTTCAGATAGCTGTCCCAGCCGCCGCCCGCTTGTCGCGCGGCCTGCATATGGGCGCTGCGGCACAGCCGATCGTGCGCGAGGATCTTGTTTTCCTGCGCTGTCAATTCCTGTTCGGCTTCGGCAATCGCTGCCGGCAAATCCTTGCGCCGCAGCTCGCGTCCGCGATAACGGGTGGCGCTGCCGGCGGCCTGCATGGCGCCGTCGCGAATCGCTTTCAGCATCGCCGTCTCGCGCTGCAATTCGCGCAGCGCTTCCAGTTCGGCGCTCAACTCGGCAGGATATAGCCGCGCCAACGCATCGTCCGGCAACGGCGCGAAATTTTCGTACAAATCGCTCACTTTCGCGGCGTGCCGCACCACCGACCGCCCCAGATAGGCGCTGCGGTAAAAGCGATTGAGAAATTCCTTCCGATATTCCTGATCCAGGCTCTCGATCGCCTGCTGCTCGGATTGCAGCGTCACGTCTTGCCTGGTCTGGCTGATCATCGCCGCCGAAACGCGCGCGCGCAACGCCTTGGCATCGCTGAACACCACCCAGGCACTGCGATTGTCGAGCGGCGCCGCCACGTAGGTCTTCTTGGCATTTTGCTCGCGCTCATGGTTCAACGGATGGGTCGACCACATTTGCGGCGGCCGCGCAAAGTCGACCTTGAAGACGCGATGCGCAGCCGGCTCGCGCTCCGGCGGCTGCGGCGAACGGCCGTATTGCAAATCGTCGTAAGCCACCCGCAAATGATCGACGACGCGGCTCTGGATGCTCAGCAAATCGGGGATCTGGCGGCCTTTGCCATATTCGCGATTGGCGAATACGATAGTGCGCGCCCAGGCATCGTCGGCAGCCGACATCTTGTGCAACGCGTGCATCAACGCGTCGCTGCCGGTCAACGATACCGCGACCAGATCGGCTTGCATTTCCATTTCGCGCGACAACGCGCGTTGCGCCAGCAACAACAGACGGAAGCTCAATTCGATCAACGAGCGGATCGACCAGACGACCAGCGACAGCAGCCAGCCGATCCAGGCGACCCGGATATCGAAGCGCGCCAAGCCGGCCAGCACGCGATCGAAGCCGTCGCGCCGCGCCACCATGTGCCCGGCAATCTGCTGCGCGATATACACCCAGCGGCCCACCGCCATCGAACGCTGCGCAAAATGACCGAATTCATGCGCCAGCACTGCCTTCAATTCGCCCAGCGTCAGCACGTTCACCAGCGCCAGCCCGATTTCAAGATTTTTCCGGCTCGGAAAAAGGAAATTGACTATCGACAAATCGTAAAACACCGCCGCATTGACTGCCGCGCTGGCATAGACCCGATGCGGGCGCGGCGCCTGCGCCTGGTCGGCCAGCTTATACAGGAATTCGAACAAGGCCGGCTCATCTTCCGGCTTCAGTTCGATGTCGGTCGATTGGCTACCCTGCTTGACGAAGAACAGCCCCTTGACCATGAACGCGGCAAGAAAGGCCGACGGTATCCCCAGCATGAACCCCAGCACAGCATGTTCGCCGCCGGCGAAGCCGCTGGCCAGCATATGCCACGCCTGCCAGCAAAACCAGGCGGCCAGTCCGACGTAGACGAACGCGAACAATAACAGCGCCGCCACCGCAATCCACGCATGGCGCTTGTAGCGCGGCGTGGCGGCAGTCAGGTTTTCGGGAATCGAGGCCGGTCCGGGAGGGTAGACGTTGTTAGTCGAAGTCATTTTTCTGCGTGTTGTCGAGTCGTGTCGCGCCAGATCGAAGCGATGAGAGGAAAGAAACCGCTGCGACCGTAGCTTACCATTCAGCCCCCGCCAACCCAGCTTTTCCAGTCAACTTGTAACGCAGCCGCTTGCCCCAGTGCCACAAAGACGCGGAGCGCGCACCAAGCCGTTCCATGTATAGATAGACGACCGGCGTCGTATAGAGCGTCAGCATCTGGCTGAGGATCAAGCCGCCGACTATCGTCACGCCCAGCGGACGCCGCATTTCGTAACCGGTTCCGGAGCCCAGCGCCAACGGCAGCGCACTCAGCAGCGCAGCCATCGTGGTCATCATGATCGGCCGAAAACGCAGCAGGCAGGCCTTGCGGATCGCTTCGATCGGACTCTTGCCTTCAGTGCGCTGCGCCACCAGCGCGAAATCGATCATCATGATCGCGTTCTTCTTGACGATGCCGATCAGCAGGAAGATACCGACGAAGGACATGATGTCGAGCGGGATGCCGAACACTAACAGCGCCAATAACGCGCCGATGCCGGCCGACGGCAAGGTGGAAAGAATCGTGATCGGATGCACCAGGCTCTCGTACAACACACCCAACACGATATAGATCGTCGCCAGCGCCACCAGGATCAACAACGGCATGCTGGTGCTCGATTCGCGGAACTTCTGCGCATTGCCCTGAAAATCGCCACGGATCGAGGCCGGCATGCCGCTTTGCGCGACCGCTTGGTCGATGGCTTCGGTCGCGTCGCTCAGCGCCACTTTCGGCTTCAAGTTAAACGACATCATCACCGAGGGAAACTGCCCCTTATGCGTGACGCTCAAGATCGCGTTGGTCGCTTCGAAGTGGGAAAACGCCGAGAGCGGCACCAATTGGTCGAGCAAATTGGCAACATAGACGCCCTTGAGCGTGTCTGGATTCTGCAGATATTCCGGCGCGACTTCCATGACCACATGGTATTGATTCTTGTTTTCATAAATGACCGATACCAGGCGCTGGCCGAAGGCGTCGCCGAGCGCATTGTCGATCGCGCTTTCGGTGACGCCCAGGCGAGCCGCCGTGGGGCGGTCGATCGTCAGCGTCATCTGCAGACCTTTGTCTTGCTGGCTGCTGCTGACATCCACCAGTTGCGGCAAGCCCTGCAGAATCTTCAGGACGCGTGGCGCCCATTCTTTCAAATCGCTCAAGGATTCCCCTTGCAGCGCGTATTGATATTGCGCGTTGCCGCCGCCACCGCCGCCCAGGTCTTGCGACGCTTGCAGATACAAGACCGCGCCGGGGATCTTGGCCAGCTTGTCGCGCAGGCGGTTGACGACATCGTCGGCGCTGACCTTTCTTTCGGACAGCGGCTTCAACGCGACGTTGATGGTGCCGCCATTGGTTTGCCCGCCGCCGGTAAAGCCGGACGCATTCAACACTGCCGGATCGGCGCCGATGATATCGAGGTAGGCCCGCAGCTTGGATTGCATCGCCTGGAAAGACGAAGATTGATCGGCGACGATCGATCCTTGGATGATGCCGATGTCTTGTTGCGGGAAAAAACCCTTGGGCACCACCACAAACAGAAAGAAATTCAACAGCACCACGCAAAATAACGTCAACATCGTCAGGCGCGGATGCCGCAGCACGCGCTCCAGGCTGCGCTCATAACCCAGCAACAGCCAATCAAAAAAACGCTCCGTAACGCGGTAAAAACGCCCCGGCTGGCGCTCCGCTTCGCGCGTGAGCAAGCGGGAACACATCACCGGCGTGGTGGTCAGGGACACCGCCAGCGACACCAGCACCGCTGCCGACAAGGTGACGGCGAACTCATGAAAAAACCGCCCCACGATGCCGCCGGCCAACAACATCGGAATGAACACGGCGACCAGCGAAATGCTCATCGACAACACGGTGAAGCCGACCTCGCGCGCGCCGCGCACTGCGGCCCGGATCGGCGTCATGCCCTCCTCCAGGTGGCGCGAGACATTTTCCAGCACAACGATCGCGTCGTCGACCACGAAGCCGGCCGAAATGGTCAAGGCCATCAACGAAAAATTGTTCAAGCTGTAGCCGCACAAATACATGACGCCGCAGGTGCCGATCAAGGAAATCGGCACGGCGATGCTGGGAATCAAAGTCGAGCGCAAGTTGCGCAAGAACAGGAACACCACCAGGATCACCAGGGCCACCGAAATGCATAGCGTGCGCTCGATGTCGTGCAGCGACGCGCGTATGGTCGTGGTGCGGTCTTGCATGACCACCATGTCGATGTCGGCGGGGATCGACGCCTTCAACTGTGGCATCAAGGCCCGGATGCGGTCGACGGTTTCAATGATGTTGGCGTTCGGTTGCTTGGAAACGATAATCAGCACCGCCGGTTTGCCGTTGACGATGCCGGCGTTGCGCAGCGACTCCACCGAATCGACCACGGCGCCGAGATTGCTCAGCAATACCGGCGCGCCGTTGCGGTAGGCAACCACCAGGGAGCGGTATTGATCGGCCTTCTTGGCTTGATCGGTGGTGGCGATCTGCCATTGCCGCGCGCCATCCTCGATGTAGCCTTTGGGCCGGTTGGCATTGGCGGACGCGAGGGCGACGCGCACGTCTTCCAGCGCCACACCGTAACGGTTCAGCGCATTCGGATTCAACTCCACCCGCACGGCAGGCAGCGAGCCGCCATTGACGCCGACATTGCCGACACCGGATATTTGCGACAATTTTTGCGCCACCACCGTGGACGCGGAATCGTAGATCTGTCCTGCGGTCAGCGTGTTCGAGGTCAACGCCAGGATCATGATCGGCGCGTCGCCGGAATTGAATTTGCGGTAGATCGGATTGCTGCGCAGGCTGGCCGGCAAGTCGATGCGCGCGGCGACGATGGCGGCCTGCACATCGCGCGCAGCGCCGTCGATATCGCGGTCGAGGTCGAATTGCAGCAAGATGCCGGACGATTGCTGCGTACTGGTCGAACTCATCTCGCTGACGCCGCCAATGCGCCCAAACTGCCGCTCCAGCGGCGCCGCCACATTGTTGGCCATGGTTTCCGGGTCGGCGCCCGGCATGGTGGCCGACACATACACAATCGGGATATCCACGCGCGGCAACGGCGACACCGGCAGCAACGCGAAGGCAAGCATGCCGGCCAAGGCGACGCCGATGGTCAACAGCGTGGTTGCAATCGGGCGTTTGATGAATGGAAGGGACAAATTCATGGCGTAGCGTCTGAAATCGATGTAACCGGCGAATTCACGCAAGTGTACAGATATTTCCGGGCAATGAATGCTCGCCATTCGCCGAAGGCACACCGGAATTTGGTAGAATCGCGGCTCCGTCTCCTCAGAGACATGTGTATTCGACTCAATATCGAATGACTATCGAGTGAACAATATCGCACGCAATCAATCGCAAAAAATTACTGCATTCCTGATCGCGGCTGCGCTGGCATTGCTAGCCTCGCAGACGAGCAGCTATCTGGTGAACGCCAGCCTGGCAATTGGCGAAACCCGCGTAGTAAATTCACTCCTGCATATTACGCATGTGCGCAACATGGGCGGCACGTTCGGCGCTTTTCCGGGACATAGCGTCCTTTTTGCACTGATATCTGCGTTGATTCTGGTGCTCTGCACGGCTCTGTTCTTCAAGCAACGTGCGACAACCTGGATTCAATTCGTATTCTTCGGCTTGATCGTCGGCGGTGGCGCGTCGAATGTCGTCGATAGAGTCGTCTTGGGGTCAGTCGTCGATTTCATCAACCTGCAGGGAATTCCGCATTGGCACTACGTCTTCAATACCGCTGACGTCTTCATCGATCTCGGCATCTGGCCGTCGCTATTGATTGGCGTATTCCTCTCCCGGAAAGAAAACCCCTAGTCGACGGATGTGCGCTTGCCGCATCGATACAATTTGTTACCTGACTTACAAAGAAAACGGGTCAACGGTTATATTTGCGCAGTCGTTATGTCTGCAAGCAAGGTAAATTCTTACGAACCGACCGAGCGACGCACTCTATCATTCGACCATTTTACTTGGGAGCAATCACAATGAAATTGAAATTGTCCGCAGCCGCCGCACTGCTCGCCGTATTCTTGCCGCTCGCAGCGCACGCCGATCTGCCCGGCAGCCATCCCGAATACCTGCACGCGCTGACCGATTTGCGCGATGCCCGTTGGAATCTCGAACACCGCCCCGGCAATGCCGCCGTCAGCGCCGGCGAAGACACCGCGATCGTTGAAATCGATCGCGCGATCGACGAAGTGAAGCACGCTGCGGTGGAAGACGGCAAAAACTTGTACGTGCATCCGCAGGAAGACGCGCGCCTGAACAACGCCGGGCGTCTGCATCATGCAGTCGAATTGCTGGAAAAGGCGCGCAACGATTTGGCGCGGGAAGAAGACAATCCTGAAGCACGGAGCCTCAAGCATCGCGCTGTCGAACACGTGGAACGTGCCATCGAAGGCGCGAAACAAGCTCTGCGCTCGGCCGAAAAAGGCATGTAATTTGATTTGACTTAATTTACAGAAACAATCGACCCGGAACCGTGCGGATTTCGACCCGGTTCCGGGACAAATGTTTCCCCCTGCATCAGCGACGCCAATCGCGGTTCCATTTGGCCAGGTCAACGACTCATGCCGAACAATTCGCCGACCGCCCCGGTCAACGCCATCGTCAGCGCGCCCCAGACCAATACACGCGCCGCGCCACGGACGATCGAAGCGCCGCCGGCACGCGCCGCCGCAGCGCCAAGCCCGGCCAGCACAATCAACGCAACGCCGGCGATTGCCGGGATTACGAATGGCGCCGGCGCCAATAAAGCCGCCAACAGCGGCACAATGCCGCCGACAACGAAGCTGATTGCCGACGTCGTCGCCGCCTGCAACGGCCTGGCGCTCAACGCGTCGGTGATACCGATCTCGTCGCGCGCGTGCGCACCGAGCGCATCGTGCTGCATCAGTTGGTGCGCCACCTCGGTCGCCAGATTGGGATCAAGTCCGCGCCGCACGTAAATTTCGCGCAGCTCGGCGCGCTCGGCGTCAAAGTCGTGCTGCAGCGCATGCCGTTCGAGATCGAGATCCGCGCGTTCGGTATCGGCTTGAGAACTGACGGAAACATATTCACCCGCGCCCATCGACAGCGCACCCGCGACCAGCCCGGCTATCCCCGTCACCCCGATCACATTCCCCCCCATGTGCGCCGCTGCCACGCCGAGCAACAGGCTGGAAACCGACAGCACGCCATCGTTGGCTCCAAGCACGCCAGCGCGCAGCCATCCTGAGCGCCCCGTGCGGTGAGTGTGTGAGATCATATGACGTCGCAAGCAAGAACAGGGTTGAGGAAAAGATACCCGGCAAATATGGCAACGCCGGATTCACACATATAGGCGCATTCTACCTTGACTCTGCTTCTGCGCGATTTCCAAATTGAAGATAAGATGCGAATCACTATCGAAGGTACGATTCGCATAAGCGCTCTCGGTGCGCGCTTCGCCAATCGCCCAGCGTCCATAGCCCACTATCGGCACTGCGGAGATAAGACCAATATTGCACTCGGCCAACCGGCATCCCGGTCGACGCATCGAGCAAGGCCGTATTCGGTGCGGACGACTATTTGACGAACCATGCTTCATTTGACTAAGAGGACAAAATCGTGCGAATTTCTCTCCTTCCGATGGCAATTTTTGCCGGCGCGTTATGTTGCGCCGGCACAACTCTTGCGCAAACCGCGCAGACACCCAATCCGCTCGATACGGTGCCTGAAAGCATGCCCTTCAACATTCCCTATGGCGCGCCGATTTCACTCGACGCCGCCGATGCCGCCATCGTGGCGGCAATCGCCGAGGCGAAGCAGCACAATTGGGCCCTGAACGTCGCCGTAGTCGATTCCGGCGGCAACCTGGTAGCCTTCAAGCGCATGGATGGCGCGCAACTGGCGTCGATCCAGATCTCCGAGCACAAGGCGCGCACGGCGGCCAAATTCAGGCGCGAAACCAAGGTCTTTGAAAATGCGGTCCAGGGCAGCAATCACTACGTCGCGACCTTGGATGACGTCATTGCGTCCAGGGGCGGCATTCCGCTCGTCGTCGGCGGCAAATTGATCGGCGCGATCGGCTGTTCCGGCGGCACCGGCTCGCAAGACGAAGTCGCCTGCAAGGCGGGCGCCGCGCTCGTCAAATAGCGCAGCGGGGCTAGGCCGATCCTGTCGTCTTGACGGCAGGATCGATGGCGTACGCCTGCAAAATGAGCTTACGCCAGGCGGAATTTCAACTCGCCCAGCTTTTCGATGGTCGACACCACACGGTCGCCGGCTTTCAGCCACACCTGGCTATCCTTCGGCTTGCCGGCAATCACGCCTTGCGGGGTGCCGGTGAAGATAATATCGCCCGGCTCCAGCGTCCAATGCTTGCTGATATACGCGACCATTTGCTGCGTATTGAAGATGAAGTCGGAGGTATTCGAGGATTGCCGCAATTCGCCGTTGACGCGGGTTTCCAGCTTCAAATTATTGGGGTCGCCGACCAGCCCGGCGCCGACAAAGTACGGCCCGATGGGCGCGAAATTGTCGAGCGTCTTGCCGATCATCCACTGCCCTGCCGGCAATTCAAGTTGCAAGTCGCGGGCGGAAAAATCGTTCGACGTGCAATAACCGGCGATGTAATCGAGCGCGTCGGATTCGGCGACATTGCGGCATGGCTTGCCGATGACGATCAACAATTCGGTTTCATAGTCGAACTTGGTCGAAATCTCTTTCGGCGGCAAGCTAATCACGCAATCGTGAGGCGCCAGCGCATTGTTGAACTTGCTGAACAATGGCGGCACGCGCGGTTCCGGCATGCCGATTTCCTTCGCGTGCTGCCGGTAATTCAATCCCACGCAGATGATTTTTCCGGGGTTGGCGAACAGTCGCCCATGCGTAATTTCGGATTCCGCCAACAGCGGCACGCCGGAACTCTTGGCGCCGGCCACGATGCGCGCCAGGACATCGGCGTGCCCGCCGCGCAAAAGCTCGTCCACCGTCGATGGCGCGTGCAGACCCAGCTTTTTGGCCGTGGCGCGCAAGTCGATCACACCGCCTTCGACCACCGCCCCCAGCGATTCGCCGCCGTCCGCGTGTTTGATCGAAAGCAGCTTGGCATTCTTCGGCATCTTGTATTCCCATTTGTGAAGCGCGTCACGCGTATCGTCCGGCACGGCAGCGGCCTGTGCTGTCGCCAGACCGGCGCCGATCGCGCCGGCTTGCATCAAGAAATTCCTGCGTGAGTTCATGACGTCCCCTTTGTCTTATTTTACAAGCTCCGTCGGCTTGTATGCGTTAGCACGCAAGCGCATTTCAAAGTCTACTCCGGGTCGAACTTGTCTGCACGGCGGAGTTGCCGGCGTCATTTGTCGTCGCGCAAACGCCGCAGCAGCGCTTCGCTGGTTTCGTTCAACGGCACGCCATCGCGTCGCAGCAACTGGACATGCAGCACCAGGTTTTCCAACAAGAGTTTGGCAGAAACTGCCAGCAGCGAAAGATACCGATCCTGGTCGCTAAAGTCCTTCATCGCCGCCGTCATTTCGCACAGGCGATTGGCGACCAGCGCACGCAACGCTTCTTCGTCGAAGGGCAAATCGGCATAGTCGATCGGGTCTTCCAATTCGACTTCGCGGATCAGGTCTTCCAATTGTTGCGGCGTAATCGGTTGCGGTGGAATCGGCATGAGGAGAACAGTTTTTCGTATCGTCGATGGACGTATGCTGGCACATAAACAGCGAGCCGGCAACAAGCCCGGCAAGGCCGCTTATCGAAACCTGTCGGACAGGAAAACAATGTGTTGCGACTCGCTCGATTTTCAGTCCGCCTGGGCCGCAATCGGCTGGCGTATCGGCAACCAGACGCGAAAAGTGCTGCCGGCGCCGGGCGTGCTGCTGACCTCGATCCGGCCATGATGTTTTCGAACGGCAGCCAAGGCTAGCGGCAAGCCGAGGCCGACCCCTTTGCCGTCCGGCCTGCCGCTATAGAAAGGATCGAATATCCGCTTCTGGTTTTCCGGCGCGATGCCGATGCCATTGTCGCGAATATCGATCCAGATTTCTTGCTCCTCGCCGCCGGTAACGATGTGAATTTCTCCGCTCTTCGGGATCGCTTGCGCGGCATTGAGCAAGAGATTCATGAACACCTGCATCAATTCCACCGGTTTGCATTCGATCGCGGGAATCTCCGCGTAAGTCGTAACGATCTTCACGGTGTCAGCGACTTCGTCGACCAGCATGGCCACCGTGTTGTCGAGTAGATGGGCGACGGTGCCGAGTTTCCAAGCCGGCTGGGAGCTTGAAAGCTCGCCCAGCACTTCCTGGATTTCTTCCATTTGCGCGAGATCGCTTATCGCCTGCTCGATCAACTGCAACGCGCCTTGCTCCAGTTGCGGCAGGCTACCCCGATCGAACGACTTTGCCGGCGCCGACAGCGTCGCTTCCGAATCGTCGCCAGCCACTTCAAAGGCGGCGACCGGCGCGACCTGGCGCGCGATGCAAGCCTCTAAATCCCGCAAATGCTCTCTCAGCGAGGCAATCGGATGCGCGATCCGGCGCGCGGCGCCACGCGCCAACACGCTCTGCGACGTCATTTTCGTCGCCTGCAGCAATTGCACCTTCGCAATCTCCAGGCGCTTGTAGACGCTCTTGAGTTCGTCACGCGCTTGTTGCAAGGTGCTCTCTGCAACCTGGCGCACCGATGCTTCGCGCTGCAAACGTTGATTTTGTTCGCCGAGTTTGATTTGCGTGGTGCGCAGCGCAATATGCGTGCTTACACGCGCCAGCATTTCTTCTATTTCCAGGGGCTTGGTGAGGTAATCGACGCCGCCAACCTTGAAACCTTCGAGCTTGCTGGCGGTATCGGCCAGCGCAG
This sequence comes from Burkholderiaceae bacterium, assembly GCA_031291325.1. GTDB lineage: Bacteria > Pseudomonadota > Gammaproteobacteria > Burkholderiales > Burkholderiaceae_D > PKWO01. The sequence continues at coordinate 86,729 of JARLJG010000052.1, read as the reverse complement.
TCATGAAAATGACGGAAATATCGCGTGTGGCAATGTTCGACTTCAATTGACGGCAGACCTCGAAGCCGTCCATGCCCGGCATCATCACGTCCAGCAAGATCAAGTCCGGCTTGATGAAAGTGGCGCGCTGCAGGGCTTCCTTGCCGTCCTGGGCGACCACCACGCGAAAACCGTTTTCTTCCAAAAACTCGACCACCACGCCCAGGTTGGTCGGCGTGTCGTCAACAATCAAGACGGTAGGGCTTGCCCCTTTGTCGCTCATGGTATATGCCGATCATGCTACACTGATCTGTTGAAGTTATTTACTTCGACTTGACGCGATATTGCCATACAACGGTAGCGTCGTGTTGACGAAACACAAAAGCGTACCGGCTAGTATCGCCCCGGTTGCAGGAATATCGGTTTGCATGCGGGCCGTCCGACGCAGCCGGGCCAACTTAATTTCGCCAAATCAAGATTCGCGCGATTTAATGCTTGCCGGAAACCGCCATCCTGACGTATCGTATGGCCACAGGAAATCTGCATGCCTTTCGACCTCACTCCAGCACTCCCGGCGGCGCGCCTCTTCGCCCCTTTGGCGCTTGCCTATGCCCTATTGGCCGCCGCCCCCACGCATGCGGCGACCACCGATATCTACAGCACTTACGACGCCGGCAGCAGCACCCGCACCTATTCCGATCATCCAATCAATCGCAACTCGCGCATCATCGCCGTATTCGATGGTCGCCAATTATGGCCGCGCTCCGGTGGCGCTCCTGTCACGACAGCCGAATTGATCGCCCGCCGCACCGAGCTGGAGCCTTTGGTGCAACGCATCGCCAGCGCACACGGGGTGCATGCCGCGCTGCTCAAAGCGGTGATCGAGGTGGAATCCGGTTTCAACGCCAGGGCGCTCTCGCCGAAAGGCGCAATGGGCCTGATGCAACTGATGCCGGCTACAGCGGCGCGCTATGGGCGATTCAATCTGTATACGCCGGAAGAAAATCTCGACGCCGGCGCACACTATTTGCATGATCTGCTGGCGATGTTCGACGGCAACGTGCGCTTGGCTGTCGCCGCCTACAACGCCGGCGAAAACGCCGTCATCCGCAGCGGCCGGAAAGTGCCCGCCTATGCGGAAACGCAGCGCTACGTGCCGATGGTGCTGGAGCGCTACAACCGCTTTCAGGCGCAACCTTAAAGCCTGTGCAATCGTGCCAACGGTTTGCTGTTCGTCGCCTTGACCTTTGCTGCGTTCTTCCGTGGTCGCAGTTTCCAGCCGCTAACGAACCGGCCCGGCGCTGATATGCGTCGGGCGTTAGCGGCAAACAGGCCTAATGCGATTGCCGCAACACGGCAACCCAGAGATAGACGCCGAAGCCGATAATCGCCAGAAAAACCAGATCGAGGAGAATGTAGAGGGCTTCCATGTCGTTTCCAGATGCGCTTTCTATATGAAATCACTGCAAACAGCCCGCCGCCGATCATTGGGCGAAGATTCGCTTGGCCTCAGGGGTTATCGATATTTAATCGTATAAATAATATATACCATTATTACATATCCTGCAAGACTGCTGCGAATGGAACTCGGGATTGAAGTTTGGCGATCTGCAAGAAAGATCAGGACAACAGCGGATCCATCACGCGTTTCAAGCGTTCGGCAGTCCAGGCCGGTTCGGGATCGTCCCAGCCGTTGTCGATCAAGATGCCCTTGCGGTCGATGACGAAACTGACCGGCATGCGCCAGATGCGGCCATAGCCGCCGGCGTAAGGGCTGCCCAGCAAGCCCGAAGGAAAACTCAAGCTGGCTGCCACGTCGCGCACTTGCTTCAGGTTATCCGCATCGTCGATGCTGAAGCCCAGCACCTGCAAGCCATCCTTGGCGTGGCGCGCCGCGTAGGCGGACAACACTGGCAACTCCTCCAGGCAGGGGCCGCACCATGAAGCCCAGAAAGTGACGATCACCACCTTGCCCGTCAAGTCGCGGGTGGCGATATTGCGCCCATCCAGGGTGTGCAAGACCAAAGGAGGGGCAGGTTTGCCGAGTTTCAACTCATTCGCGTCCGCCAACTGGGCCAGCAGGCCGCCGCTGACGGCGAGTCCCAAGCCAAGCGAATTCCTGAGAAGGGCGCGGCGCGTCATGACAAGCTTGTGCATAGAAAACCGCGTGTTTCATGCGTGGGAGGAGGCGCTATCTTACCGAAAATCGAATATTTCCGCATCCACCGCACATTACATGAATTGCTTTTCCCGCGCCATGCGACAAGTTGTCGCGCCTAGCCTGATCTAATCAAGCGCGGCAAAATCGGCGCACGAGGAGCGCGCCGACAAATAACGGTCATGCAGAGAACACACGCCATCGTCGGCCCGCACCGAAGCATGAGCCGAACTCATGCTGGTGAGACCCGGCATGACCTTTTCCAGATAGCCGGGATCGTTGCAGAAATTGCTGCACGCGCCGCAACGCCCGCCAGACGGAATCGGCTTCGTCTTGTTCCAGTTGAACATGCTCAGGGCGTGCAACACTGGTTTGCTCTCCTATCGCGTCAGGTTGGTCCAGTGATCGGCAAAGACGTAGGCCGACAACACGAAGCCGAGCACCACATTGACTGCCACGCCGGCGCTGAACGCCAGGAAGGGTTTTTTGCCGGCGCTCGCCAATTCGCGAAAGCGCGTGGTCAGGCCGATGCTGAGGAAGCAAAAGATGAAGGCCCAGGTGCGCAAATTCTTGATCGGGTCGACCAGGGCCGGCGTCACCACCTTGCCGAATTCCGCCAAACTGTAGTCGCGCGCAACCCAGGTCACCAGCAGCGACGCCAGGATGAAGCCGAACACGAATTTCGGGAAACGCCACCAGATTTCGCCGATTTCAGGTTTGCGGCCCGACTCGCTCGGTTCCCAGCGTGTGGTCGAGACAATCGCCAGCACGAACGCCCAGATGCCGATCCAGACGTCGCGGCCAACCACTTTCATCAGCGTAAAGGCCCACACCGATTGGTCAGCCGTGCCGGCAATGCCCGGCACCTGGCCGGCATTGCCGCCATACGCTTGCGCGGCGGCGAAACCGGCAGCGTCGGCGAACTCCGAAGTGCCGATCCACGCGCCGGCCACGCCGGTCGGCAGTTGCAGGAAACGCGAAACGATCGGCAACACGAAAATCATCACAATCGCCCACAGGATGACTACCGTAATGGCAATCGGTGCGTCCCCTTTCTTGGCGCCAACCGCGCCGGCAATCGCAATCGAGGCGGACACGCCGCATACGGCGCCGCCGGCGCCCAAGGTAGCGGCCAAGCGACGATCCAGGCCAAGGCGGCGGGCCACCGTGAAGATCACCAGGAAGGTGACGATCGAGACGATCGATGCCTGGAAAATCGCGACCGGCCCGGCCCATACGATCAGCGTGAACGGCAGGGTCGCGCCCAACAGAATAATCCCGACCTTGATGTAGAACTCGACGCGGAAGCCCGAATCCAGCCAACGCGGCAGGCCGGAGACGTTTGAAATCAGCAAGCCGAGAACCAGCGCCACCAGCGGCGGTTCGAGATTGTATTTATTCGCCTGCGTCCATTGTCCCAGCGTAAAAATCACGATCGACAAGACGTAAAGAAACGTGAACGACGCAACGAACTCCTTCGGTTTATATCCTAGCGCCGTCAGCGCCACCGAGAAAACGGCGAGCCATAGCAAAAACTGGACAAGATAGCGCACCCCATTGGCGGCGAAATGGGCGCCCAGCTCGGAAAAAGTGGCCCACTTGCCGGGAATGACGGCTATCCACTTCAGGCTCGATCCATTCGCAAATAACAGGTAGCCGACCACCACCAGGCCCAGCCCGATCCATATGGCCCACCAATCTTCCTTCAACCATAACTCGCGCCAGCCCAGGCTGACAGACGGCGGGTTGATACTGCGTGCATCCAATTCGGTCGTGCTCATCTTGCGGCTCCTTGTGTTCGATTGAGAACACTTGTAGCAATCTATATGCCAAGCAAGTTGAATGCAATCTGCGTCCAATTCACACTCTGGCGCCCACTCTTGTTGCCGATATGCGCGAATGTCAGGGCGTTTACCTTTAAGGTGGACGCGGCGCTGCTGCAACCGCAGCAACGCAAGGTCACGTCTGTTGCCTACGCAGCAGCCCGCAGACTTGGCGCGCGCCGATTCGCTTGGCGAATGCATAAAAAAAGCCCGCTATCGATCACGATGCGGGCCTTTCTGTCTCCTCAGCCTCCTCACCTAAGGTGATGGACTTCTTTGACCCTCATAATGAACCAGCTTGGCCGAAAAGTCATGGCGCAGCGCACAAGAAGAGAAAATAGTAAAAAGGCAATAACGCGAATTTCACGATAGCAGTTTGAAAATCATTTCCCTATCGCTGCCAGCGTACCGCCGTCTGCTTCGTACCGTAATGCCGATGCGCGCTGCAGCGGACTGGCCGCAAACGCCTCGCCGGAACGGCCCGCCACGTTGCCGTTGGCGTCGAACTGCCGCATCGCATCGACCATGCTGACCAGCCTGGTTGCGATGGCCAGATTGCCATCTGCCGCCCGGCTCGGCAAATTCGATGCATGCGATCCCGCGCCGACTCTGGCTGCCGTTTGCGCGTCGAAAGCCGCCATTGCCTGCACCAATCCGCCGACTTTTTCGCGCAGTGTGGCTTTGCGTGCGGTTTGCGCTGACGCAGGCAGAGCCGCCTTCCTCGCCTGCTCGAAAGTCATCACCACGAATTGCGCCGTGGTGAGCGAGTGGATCTGCGCCGCAGTCAATCCATGCAAAGTCTGGTTGGTGGTCATCGCAGCCAGTTGCGCGGTCGTCATGGCATCGATTTGCGCGGTGCTCATCGCGGCGATCTGTGCGGTGGTGAGGGCGACGATATCGGCTGTGCTGAGTGTGACGATTTGCGCGGTGCCCAGACCGTAGCGAACTTCCGCAGTGGTAAGCGAAGCCAATTGGCTGGTCTTGAGCGCATCGATTTGCGCAGTTGTCAAAGCGCCCACTTGCTGAGTGCTAAAGCCGACCTTGAGTTGCTCGGTCGTCAGCGCGACAACGTCGGCAGTCGTCAATGCCGCCACCTGCGCGGTGGTCAAGTCCCTGATTTGCGATATGCTCAACACATCGATTTGCGCGGTGCCGAACGCATCCAATTGCACGGTGCTCAAGCCAAACTCGATTTGCGCCGAATTCAGCACGGCAACCTGCGCGGTGCGCATCGCCGCCAATTGCGCGGTCGTCAGCGCCGCGATATCGGCGGTGCTCAAGCCAAGATTGATTTGCGCAGTCGTCAACGCAACGATCTGCGCGGTGCTCAAGGCGCTTATTTGATCGGTATTCAAGCCCAGCTTGACTTGCGCGGTGGTCAGTGCGGCCACTTGCGCGGCGCTGAAGGCCGCGATTTGCGCCGTGCTCAAACCCAAGTCGATTTGCGCGCTGTTCAAGGCGGCAATTTGCGCTGTGCGCAGCGTGGCAACCCCGGCGGTGCCAAGCGCCGCCACCTGCGCGGTAGTCAAGCCCAGATTGACTTGCGTAGCGGTCAACGCCTGCAATTGGGTACTGGTGAGCGCCGCAATTTGATCGGTGGACAGGCCGAAAGCGATTTGCGCCGTTTTCAGCGCCACAATTTGCGCGCTCCGCAGCGCCCCGACTTCGGCTGTGGTAAGCGCCGCGACTTGCGCGGTGCTCAATCCGAGGCCAATCTGCGCGGTCGTCAGCGCCGCAACTTCGACAGTGGTCAAGGCAGCGATTTGATCGGTATTCAAGCCTAACCTGACTTGCGCGGTGGTCAATGCCGCCACTTGTCCGGCGCCGAACGCATCGAGTTGCGTCGTGCTCAAACCGTAATCGATCTGCGCGGTGGTGAGCGCGGCAACGTCGACCGTGCGCAATGCGGCGATTTCGCCGGTCGTCAATGCCGCCACCTGTGCGGTGGAAAGTCCCCGATTGACCTGTGCGGTCGTCAACGCGGCGATTTCCGCCGTGGTCAGCGCCGCCACTTGATCCGTGCTCAAGCCCAGGTTGATTTGGGCAGTGCCGAGCGCGGCAAATTGCGCGCTACTAAACGCATCCAATTGCGCCGTACTCAAACCGAGATCGATCTGCGCCGTGTTCAACGCGGCAATTTGATTGGTGTGCAGCGCGGCGATTTCGGCAGTGCAGAACGCAGCTACTTGATCGGTGCTCAGCCCTTGATTGATTTGCCTGGTGGTCAAGGCGCCCACTTGCGCGCTAGTCAGTGCATCCAGTTGCGCGGTGCCCAAACCGAGGTTGATTTGCGCGGTGCTCAATGCGGCAATGTCGACAGTACGCAGGGCGACGATTTCAGCGGTCGTCAGTGCCGCCACCTGATCGGTATTGAAGCCCTTGCTGACTTGCGCGGTGGTCAGTGCGGCAATTTGCGCGGTGCCGAGCGCAGCCACTTGATCGCTGCTCAAGCCCAAATTAATTTGCGCAGTGGTCAACGCGGCGATTTGCGCCGTGCTCATTGCCAGCAACTGCGCGGTGCTCAAGCCCTGGTTGATTTGTGCGCTGCTCAATGCCGCCACTTGCGCGGTGCGCAAGGCCGCCACCTGCGCGGCGTTGAGGGCGGCGACATCGGCGGTCGTCAAGCCTTGATTGACTTGCGCGGTCGTCAACGCGTCCAGTTGCGCGGTGGACAGCGCGACGAGTTGATCGGTCGACAAGCCCAGGTTGATTTGCGTGGTATTCAACGCCGCCACCTGCGCGGTGCGCAGCGCGTCGATCTGTGCCGTGGTCAGCGCCGCCACTTGCGCAGTGCTCAAGCCGCGATTGATTTGCGCGCTGGTCAACGCGGCAATCTGCGCAGTGCTCAATGCTGCGATCTGCGTGGTGCTGAGGCCGAACTGGATTTGCGCAGTCGTCAGCGCGGCAATCTGCGCGCTGCCGATGGCGGCCAATTGGGACGTGCTGAGTCCCAGCAGTTGCGAGGTCGAAAGCGAAGCGATTTCCGCCGTGCGCAACACAACGAATTGATTGGTGGCAAGCGCCAAAATCTGGTCGTTGCTAAACCCTTCGTTGATTTGCGCCGTCGTCATCGCCGCCAACTGAGCCGTCGTCAGTGCAACAACCTGATCGGTGCTCATGCCTTGATTGATCTGCGCGGTGGTCAGTGCCACAATTTGGGCGGTGCGCAATGCCGCGATATCGGCAGTGCTTAAATCTGCGATTTGCGCGGTGGTCAACGCTGCAATTTGTGCGGCGGTCAAAGACTGCACTTGCGCGGTGCCGAGTGCCGCAATTTGCGCACTGTTCAATCCCAAGCGGAGTTGCGCGGGCGACAACGCCGCAATTTGCGCGGTGCTCAGTTGCCGCAGTTGCGCGGTGCTCAAACCGAAGTCGATCTGGCTGCTATTCAATGCGCCGATCTGCGTGGCGCTCAGTGCCGCCCATTGGGTGCTGGTCAGCGCCGCGACCTGGTCGTCGCTCAAGCCTTGTCCGACCTGTGCAGCGGTCAACGCCGCTATCTGCGCGGTGCTGAACGCGACGAGCTGATCAGTGCTCAACCCGAGGTCGATTTGCGCGGTGGCAAGCGCAGCGATTTGGCTGTTGCCCAAGGCGGCGATGTCCGTGGTCGGCAATGCGAACAATTGCGCGGTGCTCAAGCCCAAATCGATTTGCGCGGTCGTCAGCGCCGCGATATCGGCGGTATTCATCGCCAGCAGTTGCGCGGTGCTCAATCCGAGGTTGATTTGCGCGGTGCTCAAGTCCGCGATTTGGGCGCTGCTCAACGCCTGCACTTGCGCCGTGGTCAGGGCCGCCACTTGATCGACGCTCAAACCATTGGCAATCTGGGCGGCGGTCAGCGCAGCGATTTGCGCAGTCGACAGCTCGACGATTTGATCGCTGGAAAGCCCCTGGTTGATTTGCGCGGTGCTCAACGCCGCCACTTGCGCAGTGCTCAATGCCGTCAGTTGCGCAGTGGTCAGGTTGGCGATCTGGGCGGTATTCAAGCCCAGTCCGATCTGGGACACCGAGAACGCATCGAGTTGCGCTGTGGTCAGCGCGGCAAACTGGCCGGTGCCAAGACCTTGGCTGATTTGCGCTGTCGTCAGCGCGGCCACTTGCGCGGTGGTCAAGGACGCTATTTGATCGGTATTCAAGCCCAAGCTGATTTGCGCGGTAGTGAGCGCGGCGATGTCGACATTGCGCAAGGCCGTTAATTGCGCGGTGCTCAAGGCCGCCACCTGGGCGGTGGTCAAGCCCTGATTGACCTGCGCGGGGGTGAGCGCAGCTATTTGCCCTGTCGTCAGCGCAGCGATTTGATCGGTGGAAAGGCCTTGATTGATCTGCGCAGTGCTGAGCGCGGCAATCTCGGCGGCGCGCAAGGCGACCAATTGCGTGGTGGAAAGCGCGGCGACCTGATCGATATTCAAGCCGAGATTGACTTGCAGCGCAGTCAGCGCAGCCACTTGCGCGGTGGTCAATGCCGCGACTTGATCGAGGCTCAGACCTTGATTGATTTGGGCGCTGGTCAAGGCGGCGATCTGCGCAGTGCTCATGGCGACCAATTGGTCTGTGCTCAAGCCGAGATTGATCTGCGTCGTGGTCAGCGCCGCCACTTGCGACGTCAGCAGCGCCTCCACTTGCGTGGTGGTCAGCGTCGCCACCTGATCCAGGCTCAAGCCTTGCGCGATTTGCGTGGCGCTCAGTACGCCGACCTGCGCGGTCGTCAGTTCGGCAATTTGATCGAGGGAAAGTCCCTGGTTGATTTGCGTGGTGCTCAAGGCCGCCACTTGCGCGGTGCGCAATGCGACCAGTTGCAGATTCGTCAGGCTGGCGATCTGATCGTCATTCAATCCGAGGTTGACTTGCGCTGTGGTCAGCGCGGCAACCTGCGCGGTGGTCAATGCCGCGACTTGATCGACGCTCAAGCCTTGGTTGATTTGGTCGCTGCTTAAAGCCGCGATCTGCGCGGTGCTCATGGTGACCAGTTGGTCTATGCTCAAGCCCAGGTTGATCTGGTCTGTGGTGAGCGCCGCCACTTGCGACGTGCGCAGCGCGTCGACCTGCGCGGTGGTCAGTGCCGCCACTTGATCCAGGTTCAAGCCTTGCGCGATTTGCGTTGTGCTCAACGCCCTGACCTGCGCGGTCGACAACTCGGCGATTTGATCGGGCGAAAGCCCTTGGTCGATTTGCGCAGTGCTCAACGCCGCCACTTGCGCAGTACGCAATGCGACCAGTTGCGCACTCGTCAGGTTGGCGATCTGATCGGTATTCAAGCCCTGCGCGATTTGCTTCGTCGACAGCGCATCGAGTTGCGCGGTGCTCAACGCGGCAACCTGGCTGCTGCTCAGGCCCTGGTTGATTTGCGTAGTCGTCAGCGCAAGCATTTGTGCAGTGGTCAATGCCGCCAGCTGTTCGGTAGTCAGACCCAGGCCGATTTGCGCGGTTGTCAAGGCAGCGATGTCTTTGGTGCGCAGGGCGGCAATCTGCGCAGTGGTCAGCGCCGCAATCTGGTCGGTGCTCAAACCCCGGCTGACCTGGGCGGTGGTCAACGACGCGATTTGCGCGGTCGTCAACGCGTCAAGCTGGGCAGTCGTCAAACCTTGCCCGATTTGCGCGCTGGTCAATGCCGCCACTTGCGCCGTGGTGAAAGCGACGATTTGATCGGTCGACAAACCCTGCTCGATTTGCAGGGTGCTCAAGGCGGCGATCTCGCTGGTCTTCAACGCAGCGATTTGCGCAGTCGTCAACGCCGCAATCAAGTCGGTGCTCAAGCCCTGATTGATTTGCGCCGTGGTCAGCGCAGCGACCACATTGGTCGCCAACGCAACGAGTTCCGCTGTGGTCAAGGCGGCGATTTCTGCGGTTGTCATCCCCGCGCGCACCTGCCCGGTGGTCAGTGCGGCAATATCGGCTGGCGTGAAATATTGATTGATCTGCAGCGTGGTAAGCGCCGCCACCTGCGTGGTGGTAAGCGCAAGCATATCGGACGTGCCCAGTGCCGCGATTTGCGTGGAAGTCAGTGTCGCAATTTCATCCGTTGTCATTCCGACTACAATTGACGCCATATCACCACCATGAAAAGAATTCAGTCAGCGTGCATTTTTATTGCTCAAAGTCGCCACGATAGCCCTTATTGATAAACCGCTAAGGGACAAAAAGAAAGCGATATGCATCGCTATTCTTGGGATTTCATTACAAATTCAGCAATTCACCAAATAATCTGGACAAGCGTCCAGATTTTCTGTAATGTCCGATTCGGAACATCGGCATTACCTGTACAGGTCACAACGCAAGTCGCAACGCAAGTCGCAACGCAAGTCGCAACATAAGTCACAACACAAAAATGGAGACCGCACTATGTCCAATATTTCCAATTCCGCACAAACAATGGAAACCACTCTTTCACCCTACCCCGAACTCGACAGTGAACTGGTCAAACTGGCTGCCAACCGCGACAAGTGGGTGGCAACGCCGATTGTCGAACGCATCGCAATCCTGGCGGAAATCAAGGAATGCCTGATGCCGGTGGCGCAAGCCTGGGCCGAGACGGCAGCCCGCAAAAAAGGCATCGCCGACGGCTCGCCGCTGACCGGCGAGGAATGGACTTCCGGCCCCTATTCGCTGCTCGGCTATTGCAATCAAATGATGCTGACGCTCTCCAAGGTCGCCGGCAAGCATCACCTCGACGGCATTCCGGTGCGCGAATTGCCGAACGGCCAGGTGGTGGCCGGCGTGATGCCGAATTCGATCTGGGATCGCCTGCTGCTAAGCGGCGTCAAGGTCGATGTCTGGATGCAGCCCGACGTGACCAAGGCCACCCTCGCGCAACACACTGCCGGAACCTACGACCCGCAAAGCCTGTTGCACAAGAAGGGCAAGCTGGCCTTGGTGCTAGGCGCCGGCAACATCGCGTCGATCGCGCCGCTGGATGTGTTCCAAAAGCTGTTTTCGGAAAACCAGGTCGTGATCCTGAAGATGAATCCGGTCAACGATTACCTGATTGAATTCCTGACCCCGGCGCTCAAGCCATTGATCGAGCGCGGCCTGCTGGCCATCGTGCGCGGCGCCGCCGATGTCGGCCAATACCTGTGCAATCATCCGGCGGTGGAAGAAATCCACATCACCGGCGCCGGCGCGTCGCACGATGCCATCGTCTGGGGCGTCGGCGAAGAAGGCCGCGCCAACAAGGCCGCCGGCACGCCGAAGAACAAGCGCACCATCACCTCCGAACTGGGCGCCGTATGCCCGACCATCGTGGTGCCCGGCCCGTGGTCGGAGGCCGACATCGCTTTCCAGGCAGAGCAAGTCGCCACGCAAAAACTGCATAACTCCGGCTTCAATTGCATTGCCTGCCAGGTGTTGATCGTGCCAGGCAATTGGCCGCAAAAAGCGGCTTTCCTCGGCAAGCTGGAACAGACGATTACCGGCTCGGAAGGGCGCGCGTTGTACTATCCCGGCGCCAAGGACAGGCTGGCCGGCTTCGCTGCCAACAGCCCGGCTGCGAAACACTTGCACCGCAACGGCGGCGAAGACGTGTTGATCGCGCCGCTCTCGCCGGCCAGCAACAAGTATGCGGAATCGGTCGAAGTGTTTGCCCCGGCGTTGAACGTCGTCGAACTGGCAGGCGCTAACGCGGAAGCCTATTTGAAAGCGGCGATCGACTACGCCAACAAGCAACTGTATGGAACGCTGGGCGCGAATATCGTGATCCATCCGAAGACGATTGCCGAAATCGGCCGCGCCCGCTTCGAGGAAATGCTGATCGACCTGCGCTACGGCACCATCGCCATCAATGCCTGGAGCGGCCTCGGCTTCCTGACGCCGCAAGCTACCTGGGGCGCGTTCCCCGGCCACACGCTGGCCGACGTGCAGAGCGGCATCGGCGTGGTTCACAACACGCTGCTGTTCGACAAGCCGCAGCGCACCGTGGTGGAAGCGCCGTTCAAACCCTTTCCGCGCAATCTGTTGAGCCTGTCGTTCACGCTGCTGCCGCGCCCGCCCTGGTTCATCACCAACCGCAAAGGCAATATCCTGGGTCGATTGCTGGTAAACTTCCAGTATCGCCCTAGCCTATTGAAGATTCCGCGCATCTTCATCAATGCCTTGCTGGGCTAAATCCCGCAGAGGGAGCAGCGGCTCCCTCCCCCTAGGTCCAGGTTAGCAAGAATCGCATTCGATGGAAAACAGCAAAGCAGCAATCTCCCAGATTCGCAAGGCTTCTCACAAGAGCGCCGAAAAAAGGCGAGAGCTGGCACAGCACGCGATTACGTCCCTGTCCGAACTCGGCTTCGCTCGCATCAATCTGCGCGATGTGGCGCAACGCTCGGGCGTGTCGCTGGGCGTGATCCACTATTATTTCGAGAGCAAGACCGACTTGCTGATTTGTTGCGTCGGCTTGTACAAGGAAGACTTCATCGCCGGATTGACAGACCTGATTGCCCAGGCACGCAAGGTGGACAAGCTGGCCGCCGGCGTGGCCGACTATCTGGCCGACACCGTCGACCGCCATGCTCACTTCCACCGACTGTGGTACGACGTGCGCGCGCAAGCGCAATTCGATCAGGCGTTTCAACCGGCGGTCGACGAAGTCGAACGCGCGCTGACCGAGGTGTTCCGCGCCCTGCTCGCCAAGCTGCAGGAACTGCAAATCGACTGCGGCGAACACGATCCGCTGCGGCTATACATCTTGATCGACGGCTGGTTCCGCCATTTCTTGCAACGCCGCCTGATGAACGAAAGCGGCGCCATCGACGCTTTCCGCAACCGCGTGCTGGCCGAGTTTGCAGCGGCGTTCGGGACGATCTGAGGCGACCTTTTGATCTTGCCTTTTCATTTTCCGTTCGAGGAGTTGCATCGATGAAAGCAGGAAAATCATTCCTCCGTTCGCCGGCCAGGCGCAACTTGCTGTTGTGGCTTGCGGCATTTCCGTTCGCCGGACTCGCCGAAGCTGCAACGCCCGAATTGCCGGGGAGCGCGCAAGCGCGTCTGGCGGCGTTGGAAACCTCGGCAGGTGGACGCCTTGGCGTAGCCGCGCTCGACACCACCAACGGCAGCCGCTTGAATTATCGCGCCGACGAACGCTTTCCGTTATGCAGCACCTTCAAACTGATGCTGGTGGCGGCGGTTCTGGCGCGCGCTACGAAGCAATCGGCCTTGATGGCGCGCCGCATCCGCTACCGCGCGCGCGATTTGATCCATTACTCGCCGATTGCGGAAAAACATGTGAGCGACGGCATGCGCGTAGACGAGCTATGCGCTGCCGCGATCGAATACAGCGACAACACCGCCGCCAACCTGTTGCTGAAAATCGTCGGCAGCCCGGCTGCGCTGACCGCGTTCGCCCGCTCCATCGGCGATACCGAATTCCGGCTTGACCGTTGGGAACCCGCTCTCAACAGCGCGATCCCCGGCGACCTGCGCGATACAACGACACCGGCGGCGATGGCCGGCACGCTGCAACGACTTGTCATAGAGGACACCCTCGCCGCCTCGCAGCGCGATTTACTGTTGGGCTGGCTGCACGGAACCACTACCGGCACCGACAGAATATCTGCCGGCGTGCCGGCAAACTGGCAAGTGGGCCACAAGACCGGCACCGGCGACTACGGCACGGCCAACGATGTCGCCATCCTGACGCCACCAAACCGCGCGCCGCTGATCCTGGCACTTTACTTTACGCAACCGCTCAAGAATGCCAAGGTCGACGGCGCAGTGTTGGCAGCGGCGACGCGCATCGTGGTCGAGAACTTTTCCTGATTCATGCGCTGCAGCCCCAAGCAGACAACTATCCCTTGTTTACTTTGGAAAGCAGCGCAATCGCCGCCACATGCGGCATCAACTCAGCAACCTCGCGCTCCAGCGCGTCAAACAACTCGGCGCTCGGCAATGGTGTGCGCCCGCACACGCTGCGATAGATTTCGGCGACGATGCGGCATGCCGGCTCGGCCAAAAAACTGCCCAGCAGGCCGCTCATCGTATCCACTTGCCTTTGCAAGGCGGCGTGATTGCCGGTTTGCCATGCCCATCTCATTTTCCGCAGATGCAAGGGAGCTTGTTCGAGGAACAAAGTGGCGATCAAGCGCACCACCTCGGCGTCGGCTTGCGCAATCGCAGCGGCGTAGTCGAACTTTCCGCCGTTCGTTTTCATCCGCGCTGCATAGAACTCATGGGCAGCGGATTTCACCGGCGCCTTCCTGGCGGCAACCGGCGACGTTGTTGCCGCCGCCGGAAAATACTTTTTCAGTATCGCGGCGATCATCTCGACCTTGAACGGTTTGGGCAAGTAGTCTGACATGCCGGCAGCGATACACGACGCCCGTTCGCTTTCCATGACGCTGGCGGTCATGGCGACAATCGGGGTTTTGACCGGTCTCCCGACTTCTCGTTCCAGTATCCTCGCGGTAGCCTCGAAGCCGCCCATTTCCGGCATCTGCAAATCCATCAGAATCAGATCGAATGGCTTTTCCTGGTGCAAACGAAGCGCCTCGATCCCATTGTTGACAGCATCGACGCGATGCCCCCAGCCGGCAAGCAAGGCCAACACCAAATGTTGATTCAGTTGATTGTCCTCGACCACCAATATGGCTAGAGAGGTGCGCCCTATTGCCAGCGGATCACGCGACGCCGCCGGATCGACTAGCAAGTCGCTGGACGCTTCGCCCTTTTCCAATTCGTACATACTCTCCCCCGCCACCTATGCGTCATCGCGCCCAAAAGCAGCCAACGATTTGCGCTCCTTCAGTTTCCGACACGGGACGCTCACAGAACCTCGCTCCGATGCGCGTTGCCGTGCTTGCGTTGTCTCGAGACGGCATCTCTTCAGTGCAGTGATTCGTCTTGCGCGCGAATTTCACGCGGACATGACAACCAGCGCTTTAAAAATCAACATGAATTTGAAACATTCGGCGGAGCTTGGCCGGTGGACTACAGGGCTACCGCGGGGGAAACGGCGGTAAGAGATCGACAATCCGGGTGCGCCTTCGGCACGTATTGATTGGAGGGCCTGAGCAAGACAACGGATCGGTTACGTTTTCAACGATTATAATGCAACTGTTCGATTATATTCTTTATTTGCCGTGCAGCAAGATATTTTTCCTATTTTGCGTTTTGCATCGGGCAATGGGACACCCTTGTCGCTTTAAAGATTTCTCCCTTTGCGGCCATCACAGGCACGGCATGCCGGCAATTTTGCCGCAATTGTGGCAGAATTGGCCCTTGTACAAAAACATTTCAATGTGCGGTCGGCGAAAGTATTTGAGTGATAGGCGAACGCATTTTGACAATTGTAACTTGAGCAACCTTCACATCTGCAACCGATGCCGATCAATTATCTACGCGATTTGACCGGCAAGGACCGAAGCCAAACCGGCAACCGCCGTTTGGCGCGCTACCTGGCGTTTGTCGCGGGTGCTGCCAATGCCGGCGGATTTTTGGCGGTCCAGCAATACACCTCGCATATGTCAGGGATTGTCTCGGCGATGGCCGATAATCTGGCATTGGGAAATATCGTGGTGATGCTGGCCGGATTGGGCGCCTTATTGTCCTTCCTGGTGGGCGCTGCATGTTGCGCCTTATTGGTGAATTGGGGGCGGCGTCGCAAATTACATAGCGAATACGCGTTTCCGCTGATGCTGGAAGCGACATTGCTGATTTGCTTCGGCTTCCTCGGCGGTAACCTGGAGACGCACGAATGGCTGTTTGTGCCGGCGGCTGTGATGCTTCTGTGCTTTATCATGGGCCTGCAAAACGCCATTGTCACAAAATTGTCAAAAGCCGAGATTCGCACCACCCATGTAACCGGAATGGTGACCGATATCGGCATCGAACTCGGCAAACTGTTCTATTGGAACACGTCAGGCCCAGATGCGGGCAAGCCATTTGTGCGCGCCGATCGTCAGAAACTTGTCATCCTGGGATCCTTGGTGGGCTTGTTTTTCATTGGCGGAGTAGCTGGGGCATTGGGTTTCCATCGGATTGGATTCATTTCGACGCTGCCGTTGGCGGCCATCCTGATCGCGCTGGCGGCGGTCCCGGTGGCCGACGATCTGATGGAACGCCTGCAATAGCCCGCCATCGCCATCGACGGTTCGCCTTCGCCCGATTCCTGATTATCCCAATCGTCCCCCTATTCGTTTCCCAGTGCAATTCAAGTTAAAATGGATGCGTTGAATTCACTGAATTTGCCATTTGCATGGTCAATGCACACAAGGGTTGGAATACTTGGATGCCCGGATTGTCAGGCGCACTCTGGCTTTGTTGCGTCAGCTTCAACGCCTGCGCATCCGAATCGATCCGTGCCTGTGCCGCAAACCTTGAATATCCGCCCTATTTATTTATCCAGCACGACACACAAGGCGGCAGTCTGGTGGGACTGACCATCGATACGCTGCAAGCCTCGCTGAAAAGAGTCGGCAAACCGCCCGCGAAAATCGAAAAGCTGCCCTGGCTGCGCTGCTTGAAGTTGGTCGAAGTGGGGGACATCGATGTCGCGCTGAACGTGCCGACCGCGCAGATCGACCCCAAACCCTATCGAATCAGCGAACCGTATGCGGTAGTCCACAGCGTATACATCGCCTCGCGCATCAATTCCCCGCACGGACTGAAGATCAGAACCGTAGAAGATTTGAAAAAATACCGGATTTGCGGGCTGCTCGGCATCCGCTACGACAGTTATGGCATCGACACCGGGACGGTCGATGCCGGCTCTGGCAATTATCTTTCGCTCATCAACAAACTCAACGCCGGCCACTGCGATCTGTTTCTCGAAAAACGAGAAATCATGGATGGCTTGCAAGCGCGATCGCAAGAACTCCGAACTGCGTTCAATTCCTCATCGCTGGTGCAAACACCGCTTCCCGAAGACTCTCCGCTCGGTTTGCATTTCGCGGTCAGCCGCCGGATCCAAGACTCTGAAGCATTGCTCGAACAAATTAATGCCGGTATCGCGATCCTGAAACGCACAGGACAATTGAATAAATGGATGCCAAGTTACCTGAAGCAAAAGTGACCGATTGAAAGTCGAGAATGTTGAGGCGACCGGCGGACAGCCAATGCTTGGCGCCGCCGGATCGATTTTTTATCTTACGCTAGACCGCCGCGAGCGCTTGTTCCAGGTCTTGGATCAAATCGTCGATATGCTCAATGCCAATCGACAGCCGCACCGTATCCTCAGTCACGCCCGCCTTGACCAACTCTTCCGGCGATAGTTGCCGATGCGTGGTCGATGCGGGATGGCAAGCCAGCGATTTGGCGTCGCCGATATTCACCAACCGGGTGAACAGTTGCAGCGCATCCTGAAAGCGCGCGCCGGCCGCTTTCGGATCGGCATCCGCGCCTTTGACGCCGAAGGTCAGGATGCCGGACGGTTTGCCGCCCAGGTATTTCTTCGCCAGCGCATGATCGACATGGTCTTCCAGGCCTGCGTAGTTGACCCATTTGACTTTATCGTGGCCCTTCAGGTATTTCGCGATTTTCAGCGTATTGTCGGTGATGCGGTCCAGCCGCAGCGCCAGCGTCTCTATCCCCTGCAGGATCAGGAAAGCGTTGAACGGGCTGATTGCAGCGCCCGTATTGCGCAACGGCACCACGCGGGCGCGGCCGATATAGGCTGCCGGTCCGAGCGCTTCGGTGTACACCACGCCGTGGTAAGAAACATCCGGCTCGTTCAGGCGACGGAAACGCTCCTTGTGTTCGGCCCACGGGAACTTGCCGCTATCGACGATCGCGCCGCCGACGCTGTTGCCGTGCCCGCCCAGATATTTGGTGAGCGAATGCACGACGATGTCGGCGCCGTGCTCGATCGGGCGGCATAGATACGGCGACGGCACCGTGTTGTCGACGATCAGCGGAATACCGTTGCGATGGGCAATTTCGGCCAGCTTTTCGATATCGGTGATATTGCCGAGCGGATTGCCGATGGATTCGCAATAGATCGCCTTGGTCTTGGCATCGATCAGCGCTTCAAAAGATGCCGGGTCGCGATAATCGGCGAAGCGAACCGTAATGCCGAACTGCGGGAAGGTATGCGCGAACAGGTTATACGTGCCGCCGTACAAGGTGGCGGCGGAAACGATGTTGTCGCCCGCTTCGGCGATGGTCAGGATCGAATAGGTGATTGCGCTTTGCCCCGATGCCAGCGCCAGCGCGGCGATCCCGCCTTCGAGCGCGGCGACGCGCTTTTCCAGCACGTCCTGTGTCGGGTTCATGATGCGCGTGTAGATATTGCCAGGCACCTTCAAGTCGAACAAATCGGCGCCATGCTGCGTGTCGTCGAAAGCGTAGGAAACGGTTTGATAAATCGGCACCGCCACCGCCTTGGTGGTCGGATCGGGGGAATACCCGGCGTGCACAGCAAGCGTCTCAAGTTTCATGTGTCAAGTCTCCTTGTAAGGTTGCGACAAAGTGTAGAAGTATGTTGGAATCGTGCCTACGAATAAATTTGCATATACTTATGTGCAATTGCGCAGCGATAGGCGTCTCGTTGGAATGCGCCGCCGAGCGCTCGTGTTCCGATCTGCCCGTATAATAAACGATCCGCCACTCCTGCCCGGCAAAATCCGATGACCAATTCCCAAATTGTGCTTGCCGTCATGATTCCAGTGGTGGTTTGGCGGCTCTACTCCCGTTACCGCAAGCTGGTCGGCAAGCAGCATGTGCGCCCGGCAAAACTATGGCTGTCGGCAACGCTTTTCCCGCTGCTCTTCGGCTTGATTGCATTTGGCAGCTTAGCCAACCAAACCGCGCTGGTGTGCCTGATCGGCGGCGGCGTGGCCGGCGTCTGCCTCTCGGTATTGGGGCACCGGCTCACCAAGTACGAAAATGCGGCGGGTGCATTGTCGTACACGCCGAACGCCGCCATCGGATTGGCCTTGCTGCTGATCTTGTCGGGCCGCATGGCCTTTCGTTTTTTTCAAATGGCCGATGCCGCACAGCAACAGGGGCAAGCGGGCCTGCAAGGCTTGACCAACAGCCCGTTGACCACGCTGATCCTCGGCTTGCTGATGTGTTACTACGCATCGTATTCGATCGGCATTTTGCGCTGGCGCAACGGCCAATTGAAGACCACTCTGCGGGCGGAGCCACCGCCGGCAAGCGATTGACGAACAAGCGCACAAACAAAGTCGAAAATCTTCTCGTTCAACGATGAAAGAACAACCATGCCCACCCTAACCCACGCCGCTTGTCGAAAAGCGAATCCCTCCAGCTGGTTGACCGCTGCCGCCCTCTTGGTCGCAACAATCGGCCTGCCGTCTTACGCCAAAGAAGCGCCGCCCAAGCCGCAACCGGCGCTGGCCGATATCGTCAAGGCTTCCAAGGCGTCCGACTGGCGCGATCTCGATCTACAAAACACGCTATACCTGGAACTTCCGGCCGGCCGCGTGGTGATCGAACTGGCGCCGCGCTATGCGCCGAACCATGTCGCCAATATCAAGGCACTGGTGCGCGAGGGTTATTTCGACGGCTTGGTGATCTTGCGCGCGCAAGACAACTGGGTCGTGCAGTGGGGCGACCCATCCGAGAAGCGCCCGATCAAAACCGGCAAGGCGACGCTGAAGGCGGAATTTTCGACAGCGATTGCGAAAGACATCCCGTTTACCGCGCTGCCGGACTTGGACACCTATGCCCCCGCAGTCGGCTACTCGAACGGCCTGCCGGCTGCGCGCGACCCGCAAAGCGGGAACACCTGGCTCACGCATTGCTACGGCATGGTGGGCGCCGGACGCGACAATGACGCCGATAGCGGCGGCGGCACTGAGCTGTATGTCGTCATCGGCCACTCGCCGCGCCACCTGGATCGCAACGTCACGCTGGTCGGGCGCGTGATGCAAGGCATGGAACTGCTTTCCACGCTGCCGCGCGGCACCGCCGCGCTCGGCTTCTATGATAAACCGGAACAATACGTGCCGATCAAATCGATCCGCGTGGCAGCGGACGTGCCACAATCCGAACGCTCGCATCTCGAAATCATCCGCACCGACACACCGACTTTCAAGGCGATCGTGGAATCGCAGCGCTTCCGAGGCGGCGACTGGTACAAATTTGCCGCCGGGCATGTCGAAGTGTGCAACGTGCCGATTCCGGTGCGGGAAAAGAAGTAGAAAGTGGCAGAAACAGGAAGCAGGGGCTTGCATTTATCGATAGCCGTTTTCGCAATACCAAGCGCGATCAACGATCTTCGCGATAATTTGCTATGATGTCGAATCGAAAAATGCATAGTCGGCAATAGTTCGTACAATTATCACGTCAACAATGACCAGCAAACGCTTCCATCCTCACGGTCGATCAGCGAGCGAGCCCATGCGGCGCGCGCGCGCCGGCGCGCCGTGGCGTATCTGGGCCGCGTTGCTGACTGCGATCAGCTTCGTGGTGCTGGTTTCCACCTCCGCAATGCATCACCATGCGACGGCGGTCGACGACCAGGATTGCCCGGTTTGCAGCGTGGTCACGCACAAGGCAGCCGGTCCGCTGCCGCTGGCCCTGCCAACGCCGGTGGTAGTCTTTCTTTCGTATGCACCGTTTCTGCTGTCCAAACCCGGCGTCGCCCACGCGTCGCCCGTCTCGCTACCGCCAAGCTGCGGCCCTCCTGCGCCCATCTCTACGATTTGTTGATCGTTCCCCGATTCAATTAAATATTTTCTGACGGCGCTTCAATAAAGCCGTCAGTCCCCTATTATCGTTAGAGGTTTTTATGTCGCGCATTCCCCCATTGCGCAAGCTGCCATTGATCGTGGCCGGCTTGTTTTTCGCATCGTCCGCATTTTCGGCGCCGCTGCAAAGCGAAGTCACCAATACGCAAGGGCAACGGATACAAAATACGCCGGTCTGGCTGCTGTCGAAAGACGGCGTCCTGATCGCCACGGCCAAGACCGACGCCAACGGCATTGCGCGCTTCCCCGAGGTGCCGAACGGCCACTATACGGTCGAAATAAAGGGCAGCAATTTTGCCGCGATCCGCAAGGAAGTCGATATTTCCGGCAACGCGGTGACGACGGTCAAGCTGGTGATGGATACACCAGTCGTCGCCTCCTCCGCAACCCCGGCAGCGGCGGCCCAGGCGAAAGCCGTGAGCGCAGCGCCGGTTCAAACCGCAAACGTCGCCGATACGGTTGCGGCCCCCGCTGCAGCGGAAGTGGCCAAGATTGAAATTACCGGCGCGCGCATGAAGAGCGAACGCATGGAACTGTCGCCCAAGGTCGGCACCACCGTGTACACCATCGATACCCGCATGATCGACGCGCTGGGCCAGGGCAGCGACACGCCGTTCAACGAAGTGTTGCTGCACATGCCTGGCGTGGACCAGGACTCCAAGGCATCCGGCTCGCTGCACGTGCGCGACGACCACGGCAATGTGCAATATCGCGTAGACGGCGTGCAACTGCCGGAAAGCATTACCGGATTCGGCCAATCGATCGATACCCGCTTTATCCAGCAAGTCGACTTCGTGACCGGCGCGCTGCCGGCGCAATACGGTTTGCGCACCGCCGGGATTGTCGATATCCAGACCAAGGAAGGCGATGTCGCCCCCGGCGGGCGCATCGGCGTCTTGCTCGGCAACCATAGCTATTACGAGCCGAGCGCGGAATTTTTTGGCAGCGAAGGCAAATTCAGTTATTACCTGTCGGGCAGCTTCCTGTCGAATTCGCTCGGCATCGAAAATCCGATCCCGACCGGCAACGCCATCCACGACCAGACATCGCAATCGAAAACATTCGGCAGCCTCGCCTATTTCCTCGACGACACGACGCGCCTCGGTTTGCTGTTCGGCACTTATAGCGGGCACTTTGAGATACCGGACAATCCTGGGCAAAGCCCGCAATACCCGTTGCTCGACGCGACTACCGGCAATGCGGTCACGCCGGCCTCCTCGTCGCAAATCAACGAAACACAAAGCGAGGTCAACCGTTTCTTCGTGGTGTCTTTTCAGAAGAGCCTGGGCGATTTCCACTACCAAGCATCCTTTTTCCACCAGTATTCGGATCTGCACTATACGCCGGACACGACAGCCGATTTGATGTACCTCGGCACGGCATCCGACACGTTGCGCTCCAATACGGCGAACGGTGTGCAATTCGATGCGAGCTATAAGCTCGGAGAAAATCATACTCTGCGCGCAGGCGCGGCTTACACGCGGCAAGTCACGGAAAGCAACAATACGGTCAGTGTATTCCCGGTCGACAACACAGGCGCTCAGTCTAGTTCCACTCCGTTCAATATTATCGACAACTCGGGGAAAACAGGAACGCTGGAAAGTCTGTACGTGCAAGACGAATGGCATATTTCTGCGCCGCTAACCGTGAACTACGGCCTGCGCTTCGATCACGTCAATGCCTTCATCAACGAACAGCAATTGAGTCCGCGCCTCAACGTCGCCTACAAGTTGAGCGACAGCACAGCCTTGCATGCCGGCTATTCGCGTTACTTCACACCGCCGCCGCAGGAGTTGGCATCGCAAAGCAGCATCAACCTGTACGCCAACACGACCAATGCGCCGGAAGTGTCGACTTCGGACCCGGTGCGCGCAGAGCGCACCAATTATTTCGATCTCGGCCTTAGTCAGAAAGTCGATTCGCACCTGACCGTGACTGCCGATGCCTACTACAAGAAGATCACCAACCTGATCGACGAAGGCCAGTTCGGCCAGGCGCTGATCCTGTCGCCGTTCAATTACCAGATGGGGTATGCGAAGGGCTTGGAGTTGTCCGGCATCTATAACGAAAAGAACTGGGGCGCATACTTGAACATCACGCGCGAAAAAGCGCAAGGCCGAAACATCGTTTCCGGCCAGTCGTTATTCGGGCAGGATGAACTGAATAAAATCGCCAGCCAATACATTTTCCTCGATCACGATCAAGCGCTCTCCATTTCCGGCGGCGTGCATTACAAAATCGGCGATACGCAAATCAGCTCCGACCTCATCTACGGCAGCGGCTTGCGCAACACGCCGCCCGGTGGAACGCCGAACTCGACCGAACTGCCCGGCTATAGCACGGTCAACGCCGCGCTGACGCATACCTGGAAAAGGACCGGGGTCGGCGCCATCGAAGGCCGCCTGGCGTTAATCAATATTTTTGACAAATCCTACCTGTTGCGCGACGGCACCGGCGTCGGCGTCGGCGCGCCGCAATATGGCGCGCCGCGCACTTTGTATGCGGGGATTTCGACCAGCTTTTAACTGGTGCTGCGGCGACTAAGACATGGAACCCTATCGCGGCAAGCATAATCATCCGCTGCGGCGCCCGAACGATTGTTGGATACCGTCCTCCTCGGCGGCTTGGTCGCCAAGTGGAGTTATCGGTGCGGCCTGCATGGTCGACTACAGGTTACCCGGCATGAAGTCGCGCTGCCTGAAGACAAGCGCCTGCCGAGACCGCTGACGATTGCGTTCGCATCCGACTTTCACGCCGGGCCGACGACCCACCCGGCGATTTTTTCGGACTTGTTCGATCATATCGAGGCAGCGCAACCGGATATTCTCTTGCTGGGCGGCGACTTCGTATCCTGCAAATCCGCCTACGTCGCCGCCCTTGCGCAACGGCTGTCGCGATGCAAGCCACCGGCGGGCAAGTACGCGGTATTCGGCAACCACGATTTATGGACTGACGATCGCCATTTGCGGCACGTGTTGGACGCAGCCGGCGTCGAGGTGCTTGTCAATCAGAATGCGACTCTGCCGTTCCCCTTCGAGTCCGTCTCGGTTGGCGGCCTGGACGACCCGTGGACGGGCCGCGCCGATGCGTCGACCGCATTCCAGGGCGCAGCTGAAATTCGCATTTTGTTGATGCACGCGCCCGACGGACTATACTTGTTGGAAGGGGAGAAGTTCGACGTCGGATTTGCCGGCCATACGCATGGGGGCCAGATTGCGCTCGCCGACGGCACCCCTATCGTCGTGCCACACGGCCCGCTGTGCCGGAAATATTGCCACGGCAAGTTCCAGATTGAGGAAAACGGCAGCCTGGTCGTCAGCCGCGGAATAGGTTGCAGCACGCTTCCTGTGCGCATCAACGCCGACCCGGAATTGGTGATTTGCACGCTGCGCTAAACGCGTTCTCCTCAGACACGACGCCGCCAGTATTCGCTCGTCAGCGCATAAACATCCAAACCGTCAACACCGCCCCCACCAGCACGATAAAACCGCGCAACACGCTTTCCGGCAGCCACTTCATCAGCCACGCGCCGCACAGGCTGCCACCGACCGCGCCGACGCCCAAGGCCAGAGCGGCAATCCACTCGACTTGGCTGGAAAACGCAAAAATGGCGACTGCCGACGCATTCATCGCCATCGCCAATACGTTCTTGGTGGCAGTCGCCGTGCGCACCTGCTGGCCCGCTACAGTCAAAGCCGCCAGCATCAAAAAGCCGATGCCGCCGCCGAAATAACCGCCATAGATGGCAATGCAGCCTTGAATCAGCAGCAAATGCCATGCATGCAGCGCGCTGACCGCATGCAGCGGCTTTCTGCGAAAGCTGCCCCAGGCGAACACCAGCGTGGCGAACAACACCAGCCACGGAACCAAGCGCTCGAAAAAGGAAGCCGGCGTGGAAAGCAACAGGAACGCCCCAACCACGCCGCCAACCAGACTGATTGCGAACAGGTACGGGAAACGCAGCTTGCCGACATCGCCGACCAATTCCCGCCCGCTGTGCGCGGATGCGATCTGGCTGGGAAACAATGCGATGGTCGACGTTACGTTGGCGGCAAGCGGATTCATCCCGGCCAGCATCAACGCGGGGAAAGTGATGAATGATCCGCCGCCGGCCAACACGTTTTGCGCGCCAGCGTAGAAACCGGCGGCGCCGATCAAAAGAATCAGGTGTAGCCCAAGTGTCGTATGAATCATCATCGAAAAAATCAAGCAATCAAGCTATCGGGCAATGGTCGGTGGAAGTGAGATTGTAGCGGTTCTTGCGCGCTATCGTTGAAGCTGCAAAATCCAGGTATCCGGTGCGCAGTCGACGTCCGCCGGTTGACATCGCAAAATGCCACGCATTTTTCTTTACTGCGTCTCCCATCGCGCCTGCGATTCGCGTATTATTATTTATATTATCAATCGGACACCCTGTTTTTTCGGGTAAAAGCCAATACCCGGATTGCACAACGCGATGCATCGCCAGCGTCGACCATGACCCACAATACATCCAAAGAATTTGAATTTATTCAGGCATTGACTGCGGAGCTGTCGAGCAATGAATTGATTTTCCCGACCTCGCTCAACGCCACCATGAAGATCCGGCACGCATTGAACGCGCAGGATATTTCGATCGACAATATCGCGCGCGCGGTCGGCGCGGAGCCGGTGTTGTCCGCGCAAATCCTGCGTTTGTGCAATTCGGCCGCATTCAACCAGACCGGCAGCCCCATCAGCGACCTGCGTAAAGCCACGCTGCGATTGGGACTGTCGATGGTGCGCAATGTCGCCATTTCGGTAGGCATGAAGCAACTGGTGCAAAGCAGGTCGTCATCCGAAGTGCCGCGCCTGATCGATGGCTTGTGGAAGCGCTGCATACGGATTTCTGCCCTGTCGTACGTGATCGCCAAGAAACTCACGCGCGTCAACCCCGACACCGCGATGATGGCGGGCCTGCTGCTCAACATCGGCAAATTCTATATTCTCAACCGCGCCCATTCGTACACTGAATTGTTCAGCGACGAAGATGCGTTATGGGAGCTGGTCGATCGCTGGCACGCCAATATCGGCACGGCTATCCTGGAAAGTTGGGAAGTTCCCGAGGAAATCAGCAACGCCGTCTTGAACGGCGCCGACTTCAATTATACGCACCGTGGCCCGCCGAATTTGAGCGACGTGGTGGCGGCGGCCGATTTTCTGGATGGGAAATTTTATTCCGGGTCGGAAGCGGAAATGGACTGGCACTCCGTGCCGCAAACTCTGATCGCACTGAATCTGGACGAGGAAAAAAGCGCCGCGCTGATAGCCGAAACCAAGGATGAATTGACGCTGATCTTCCAGGCGATCGCCTAGGGGTCTGTTCTAGTCGATGTCGATCGGCGGCATATCCGGCAACGCTTCTTCGGCCTGGACGATCCGATTGCGGCCCTCGCGCTTGGCCTGCAGCAGCGCTTCGTCGGCGCGCTTGATGACCAGCTCGGCAGTGTCGTTGACTGCATTGGTCGTAATGCCCGCCGAAAAGGTGATTGCCAGGCCCGGCGTAATCGCTTCCCAATCGCACTGCGCGACGGCTTTGCTCAGACGCCCCATCGCGATCACGCCCTGATCGAGCCAGGTGGCGGGCAACACGATGCCGAACTCCTCGCCGCCGATGCGACCGAAGCGATCCAATGCACGCAGCAGCTTGAACGAGGTTTCGGCCACCGTTTTCAACACAACATCACCGCTTGCGCTGCCGTATTTTTCGTTGAGCGAGCGGAAATGATCGAGATCGATGATGGCAAAACAAAACGGATGACCGGTGCGCTTGGAACGCAACAGTTCCCAATCGAGGGTTTCGATCAACGCGCGCCGGTTCAATACGCCGGTCAATTGATCGTGCCGCGCCATGGAGTCAAGTTTGGCTTGCGCGGCCGCCAATTTTTCATTGGCGCGTGCCAATTGCGCGCGCAAGCGGTTGCCGCGCACTTTGGCAAGCACCAATGCTGCAATGCTAAGCGAAAAGAAAAACCAGAGCAGCATCAACAATAACTCGAAATTATCGACAGGGCCGAACTGCTTGCGCAGCGCCCACAACGCGATTCCACCGAGCGCAAAAGCCAGCACAGCGAAAGCGACGACGATTCGGGACGTCCCATCAAGATTCTCCTGCTGTTGCGTTTCAGCCGAATCGGGACTCATTGGTTCATCATGCATGGCGATGCCTGGAAATGGATGATAAATGGATGATTAGCGACAACTTGATTACTGCACAACAAGTTGAGTCAATCATAAGCCATTTCATCCCGCTGTCGCGCAACTTTCGGCCAAAAAATTCCGCTCTGGCAACAGATTTTCTCTGTGGCGATTTCCAGGCGACCTCTATTTTGTCGCGGCGATGATGAGCAAGGTCCCGTTATGATCGTCGGTCATCAATACATTGCCGTCCGCTAACTGCGCCAAGGCGACAGGACTCCCCATTTTTTCGGGCGCACCGTTTTCGGAAAACGCCCTCTTTTCCTTCGATTTTCCCGATTGCGCCGCTTCCCAATTCCAGACCACATCGCGCAGGTTTCCGGCAATCTCGCCGTTGGCGCCGAACGGCAGCCAAACGATGCGATGCCCGGTCTTGCGATAACCGTGATAGCCGATCAATAGTCCGTTCCGATACGGGCCGAGCGCATGCGCAGCGCCAAGATAGATCATCCCCAACGGCGCCGCATGGGCCGGCAGCAGCAAGGTCGGCGCGCTTTTCGTCTTGCACGAATACCCTTTGTATTCGGGACTGCTCAGTTGCATGCCATAGCATTGCGGCCAGCCGTAATCGGCGCCTTCGGTGACGCGCACCAAGGTATCGGGCGGCAACTTTTCGTCCGACAGCGTCGGATCGGCCAGATTGATGAAGTCGCGCGCATTGACCGCCGCCCACAGATGCGAGGAGCCGTCGAGCGCCAATGCCATCGAATTGCGCAAGCCGCGCGCCACCACCGTCGCCTTCGCTGCCGGCGTGCCGCTCGCTTGCAGGCGATCCCAGCGCGTCGCGACGATCGACGCGCGTGGCGGCGTTTCCAGGGTTTCCGGGCAAGCAGCGTGGGCATCGGGCGCAGCATTGTTCGCCCCTTCGCAATGATCGGTCGCCGAACCGATATTGACGTACAAAGTGCCATCGGCGGCAGCGGCCAAGGCCGGCACCGGATGGCGCCCCTTATCGGGCAAGCCGGTCAGCACCGGAACCAGCTTCACTTCGCCAGGCCGCGCAGCCTGCGGGTCGATCTCATCCACCCGCCCTAGCGACCCCAACAGCAGCTTGCCGTCGGGCAGCGTCAAGAGCGCATTGGGCATGTCCAGGTGGGTCAACATTTCCTCGACCCTGCCGCGCCCTTGCTGCTTGATGCGCAACAGGCGTCCGTGGCCCTTGGCCCAGCCGCCCATGTCGGCAATCCAGACATCGTCGCCGACGACTGCAACGCCGCGCGCAAAACCCAAACGATTGGCCACCAAGCCGACGCACAAGCCGTTCTCGGTCTTCAAATCCAGCCGCTGGTAGCCGGCGCATTGCCTCGCCGGAGATACGCCGCCGGTCGGATCCGCATGAGCGGCGCGACAGCAAAAGGCCAGCACCAGGCAAAGCGTTCCAATGGGGCGCAAGCGCATGCCGGGTCCGGTCAAGGGTCGACGTGGCGCTTAACGAAAAACAAGGCCGTTCCGACTGCCATCAGCACACTGCCGAAGAAGCGGTTTTGCCGCTGCATCATGCGCTGGTCGCGGAAGAACCGCTGCATCGACGCCGCCGCGAATGCATAGCTATGCATCACCGTCAAGTCGATCGCGCACATGGTGACGCCGAGTATCAGCAGTTGCGGCAGCAACGGCGCCTGATGAGTGATAAATTGCGGCAACACCGCCACCATGAAAATGATGCCCTTGGGATTGGTTGCATTGGTCAGGAAGCCGGTCAGGAAGCGCTTGCGCCAACTCGGTGCGGCGACGCCTTGCGCGGTCTCCAGACTGGCATCCCGCTTGACGTCGGCTTTCGCCAGGAATTGACTAAGGCCAAGGTAGATCAAATACAGCGCGCCGACCGTCTTGACGACGCGAAACGCTGTTTCGGACGCCATCAACAGCGAACCGACGCCGGCCCCGGCGATCGCCAGCACCAGCATCAAGCCGGCTTGCAGGCCGAGTATGGTGCCGCTGGTTTTCCTGACGCCATAGGACAAACCGTGCGACATCGACAATACGGCGCCAGAACCGGGAGAGATCGCAATAATGCAGCCGGCGATGAAAAAGGTAATCCAGGTAGAAAAGGTCATGATAGTAAATTAATGCTTTCGGCTATGGTTTTGTCAAGCATGATACCAAGACGGCGGAAATTATGTCGACCGACGAACCGGCCAAGCGGGCGATTCAACGTTGGGTAGAGCTTGCGACATCGCGCAGCAAGAACTATGATGAATATATGCATTACCTTTATGAAACTGGAAATGGCCACCATTTCATCAATTTCTGCCTCGCAATCGACCGGCGCGACTACCTCGCTGCAGACGACTCTGCAGCAGGCCAAGCGCACTGCGGACCAGGCCGAGTCCAATGCGAAATCCTTGGAGGCGCAGGCAAACCAGGCACAGAACGCCGCTAGCAGTGCGCAAGATTATGCCAATTCGTTATCGATTCAAGCCAGTCAGGCGCAATTGAACGTCGGCTGGACCCAACAAAACCTGGCCGCAGTGGAAACCGTAGGCCAATTGAGTTCCCAGATTTCCAGCGTCATCACCAACGTGGTTGATGCGCAACAAAGTAAAGTGAGCAATACTGCAGCATCGATCCCGAACGCGCCGGTAGTCAATACCCAGGGACAAATTACCGGCAAAATCATCAACACCAGTGCTTGAAATGTAACCGATATCGACAGGAGGCTTCCATGGCCATCAGCAACGTACAGAGTTCCACCGACGCCGTCACGCAACTAACGCAGCAAACCAGCAAACAGCAGCAGACCACTGCCGCAACCGAGCAAGCGAATCAGGCGCGCGTCCAGCAACAACAGCAGCAGCAACAGCAACAACGCGTGGAACATCAGGCGCAAGCGCAGAATGCGGGGCAGGCCTCGAAACCCGTGGTCAACACCCAAGGGCAGACGACCGGACAAAACATCAACACGACTGCCTGAAAAAGGGATCTCGCAACATATTACGATACCCCGATCCTTGGTCGGGGTAGCCGGGCCTGCGTGCCCCTCCCCTAACAAACGGAGTCGACTATTACCCCGCCCGACCGCGACCGCGAATTGGCCGAAGCCATCCGGCACCACATGGAAGGACGATACGACGAAGCTGAACGCATTTACCTGCGTTTGCACCAGCACAACCGGAACGACGAAGAGGTGCTTTATCTGATCGGCGTCCTATGTTGCGACCTGGGTATTTTCCAACAGGCATGCCGTTTTCTGGAACAAGCGCAGAAACTCAATCCGCTGTTTCCCGAGGCCGCGCAGCAGCTCGTGCTGGCATTGAAAGGCCAAGCCGGACAGGACATGGAGGCCGGGAAATTCGCCTTGGCGGAGGCCGGCCTGCGGCGGGCGCAGAAACTCGCCCCGAACGATGACGACTGCTTGTTGATGCTGGGGCGCGCGGTCATGTTGCGCAGCAATTTCGCGCTGGCTGAATCGCTGTTGAGCGACTTCCTGCAACGCGCACCGGACCACGCACAAGCGCTCAACTGGCACGGCCTGGCCTGCCTGCAGCAGAAGAAACATGCGGCTGCCGAGCAATCGCTGCGGCGCGCACTGGCAGCCAATCCGAAACAAAGCCAGGTCCGCAACAATCTCGGCATTTCCCTCTACGAACAAGGCCGTGTGGCAGAAGCGCACGATTGCTTCTTGACCGCGCTGATCCACGACCCATCGTATGTCAACGCACGGGTCAATCTGGCCAACACGCTGCGCATACTCGGCCATGCGCAGGAAGCGCGCGTGCACATTGAGCAATTGCTGGCAGCCGACCCCGACTCGGTCGAATTGCTCAACAATCTGGGCACCGTGTTGCAAGACCTGGGCGAAGCGCTCCCGGCCAGGCAGATACTCGAACGCGCCGTCGCCATCGCCCCGGCGTCGCCGCAGGCGCGCTGGAATCTTGCGCTGAGCCAATTATTGCTGGGCGACTATGGGCGCGGCTGGGAAAATTTCGAGGCCCGCTGGGACGGCTGCGCCAACCTGCGCGGCGCCTACGACAAACCCGCCAAACTGGCGTGGCATGGCGAATCGCTTGCCGGTAAACGCATCTTGCTGTGGGCCGAACAAGGCTTTGGCGACAGCTTGCAATTCATCCGTTTTGCCGACCGGCTGCAGCAATCGGGCGCGACCGTCATCGTCGAGGCGCAGCCCGAATTAGCGCGCTTGCTCGCCAGTGCGCCGGGTGTTGCACAGGTCGTGGCGCGCGGCGCCGCGCTGCCGCCTTACGACTTCCATTGTCCGTTGATGAGCCTGCCGTATCGGCTAGGCATTGCCGATCTCGCCGCCGTCGGCAGAACCGCCTACCTGACACCCGACCTGGCACAGGCCGGCCATTGGAAGACGCAACTGGCACGTTTCCCCGGCCGCCGCATTGGCTTGGCCTGGGCCGGCAAATCGCGCCTGCAAAACGCCGAACTGGCCGCCATCGACGCCCGCCGCAGCGTAAAGCTGCAACAACTGGCAGTCATCGTCGAGACTGCCGATTGCAGCTTCTTCAGCCTGCAAAAAGGACCGCAGGCAGACGAGCTCGACGCCGCCGGCCTGCCGCTGCACGACTTTTCCGCCGCGTGGGGCGATTTCGCCGACACTGCAGCCTTTATCGTCAACCTCGATCTGGTCATCACGGTCGACACTGCCATCGCGCACCTGGCCGGCGCTCTGGGCAAACCCGTCTGGCTATTGAACCGGCGCGACACCTGCTGGCGCTGGCTGCTGGAACGCGCCGATTGCCCCTGGTATCCGAGCTTGCGCCAGTTCCGTCAGACACGCGGCGGCGATTGGGAAAGCGTGGTCGCAGCAGTCGCCGCCGAACTGAAGAATTATTCGCCGCCCTGAGTTTGCCGGCGCAAATTCGCACGCATCCCTGTTTGTCATAGAAATGATGACCAGGCTTGCTGGCATGCCGTAAAATAGTGCTGCACCTGTTTTGAACCCAGGGATAAAAATCGAGCATGTCGGCACAAGGCACCGGCGTCGCGAAAGTGCTCAATAAAACGATAATAACATGGCAAATACACGTATTTACCTTCCTATCGTGATGGCTACGGCTCTTGCATTAGCTCCAATTGCACGGGCAAGTTCTGCTCCCATGATCGCCATTGACGTCGGTCACTCGCTGCAGTCGTCGGGTGCCGTCAGTGCACGCGGCAAGACCGAATTCGAGTTCAATCGCGAGCTGGCGACGGTGGTCTGGCAAAGCATCTTCGCCCAGGGTGGAGCAGCGTTCGAGATCGGCGCCGACGGCAATAGCGTCGACCCGGAAACCAGACCGGCGGATGCCAGCACGCGCAATGCAAAATTCTTCCTCTCGATCCACCATGACTCGGTGCAAGCGAAGTATCTGGAAGACTGGACCTGGCAAGGCGGGGTGCAACGGCATGCCGACCAATTTTCCGGCTTTTCGCTATTCGTGTCGCGCAAGAACAAGCAGGTGGCAGCCAGCTTGCACTGCGCGTCGGCCATCGGTAGCGCACTCAAGGCAGCCGGCTTTACGCCCTCGTCCCATCACGCGGAGAAAATCGAAGGCGAAGACCGCCCGTGGGCGGATCAAGCCAATGGCGTGTATTACTACGACAATCTGATTGTTCTCAAGAACGCAAAAATTCCTGCGGTGTTATTGGAGGCAGGAGTCATCGCCAACCGAGACGAAGAATTGCGTATGCAAGACCCGTCGGTGCGCAAAAGGATCGGCGCGGCTGTGGCGACAGGGCTTGGCAATTGTGGCGTACTGAAATAATCGAGGTCGCAGGCACTTCCGTCAATTTTCCGCAACGCGCTGCGCGGATTGTACTAATATTGATAGAGGTAGTTCGTTTGCAGGTTCGACTGTAGCCGATCCCGATCGATAGAAAAAGCTGCCGTAAAGAAAGTGGAACCAAGAAGTGCGTGCGTTGTCTATCATTGCATAGGCATAGCAACCAAAGGAGGGCAACATGAACGCCCAAGACCAAATACCGAATTCCGACCCGACGCGCGGCAACAAAAGCATCGAAGCTGCCGTCAATCGCGGCTTGGCGGTTGCCATGCTCAAAGGCGTGGCGGCAGGCGCGGCCTTGATGCGAGATGAAGGCGTGCCATTGAATGTCAGCGCGCGCGTCTTAGTCAATCCGGAGCAACGCCGCGCATCCGACTGGAAGTGATAAACCGGTCGGCGCGAAGGCGTCGGCGCTCTGCTCCCTCAAAGCGCAACGGTAGCTACGCGCCACGTTCGCCGACCAACACAGCGCCATAAACGTCGCAAAACTCGCTCGGCATGCGACGCGCCTTGCCGCTGGTCAATTCGATGCAGACCAATTCCCAGTGGCCCCGCATCAAGGTTTGATGATCGCGGCTCCTGACCAGTTGGAAACTGCGTGTCATGGTCAGTTTGCCGTCGCTGGCGGTCAGCCAGGTCGCCAATTGCAAATCGTCGCCCAGCAAGGCCGGCAAGAGGTAATCATATGCGCCGCGCCGGATCGCCATCGCCCGGTCCAGGCGCTTATAGTCGGCCAGGCTTAAACCAAGATGTTCGGAATGCGCCCACCCGGTTTGTTCGCACCAGCGCACGTAGACGGCATTGTTGACATGATTGAGGCCGTCGATATCGGCGGCCTGCGGCGTCATGTGCAGCACGAAGGGGGTCGGAAAATCCCAGGCGATGGCGGTCAAAGCGGGCCTCCGGGGGTAGCTATAGCGGCATCCATGCGCGGCTGAAGTCGGAAAAGTTGATCAACACCTTGACCGCCTTGCCGACCACTTCGCGTTGGTCGAGAAATCCCCATACGCGCGAATCCGCCGAATTGTCCCGATTGTCGCCCATCATCAGATATTTTCCTGCGGGCACCTTGCATTCCCACTCTTGCGTGGACGCGACCGTGCAAGCGTCTCGGTAATCGGAGAGCCATGCTTGCGGCCGCACGCTGGCGCCCGGCTCTTCGGCATTCAATTTGATGATGCGCGCGCGGTTGCCGGCTGTTTCATCGGCAAACAAGTAGCCGGCGTCTTCTTTTCGGGGTGCGATCGAGGTGTCGATCTTGACATCGAACGCTTGATGGTTGATGCTCACCGCGCCACGGCGATAGGTGACCACGTCGCCGGGCAAGGCGATCAAGCGCTTTACGTACAGCGTCGAGACGTCGCCGGGGAAGCGGAAAACGACGATGTCGCCACGCTGCGGCTCGCCGAACTTGATGGCCG
Organism: Burkholderiaceae bacterium; assembly: GCA_031291325.1. GTDB lineage: Bacteria > Pseudomonadota > Gammaproteobacteria > Burkholderiales > Burkholderiaceae_D > PKWO01. Next base: position 52,775 of record JARLJG010000052.1, on the reverse strand, counting down.
TGTTGGTAAACGGCATGCGCGGCCCGTACGCCAGCTTGTTGACCAGGATGCGGTCGCCGACGCGCAAGGTCGGCTCCATCGACCCCGACGGCACTTCTTGCCAATCTGCAATAGCGACGCGGCAAAACAGCATCAGCGCAATGACGCCGAACAAATCCGCGCCAAAGCTGACCCATATCGGCTTTTTGCCGGTGCGCAAAATCGCTTGCTTGCGCCACTTGGCGGCGCACCAGAATACACCTGTCACTATCGCGGCGATCGACATGTATTCCATCAAACTGATACCGATTTGCATACTGGCCTTGATGAGATTGAATAACCGTTAAAATTAAACGCAAACTTAAATCAAGAATAGCCCCGCGTAAACGCAAAAAGCCCACCGAAGTGAGCTTAAATTGATTTCCTACGAATACTTGAGGCGATTCGCTGATCACCCATGCTATCTGCATGGTGTCCTCAGCAGTTGAATCGACTCAAGTATTAGCCGGAACCGCAACCCCTGATAGGATGGAAAGCATATTATACCAATCTAAAAATTTTGTCTAGTACCCCCGACGAATTTTTCCGTAGTGCTTCGTTACCCTAAGCTACCGCAGATTTTCGATTGCTTTCAATTAACATTTCCGTCATTTGCGCCGCCGGCACCGGCACCGATAACAAATACCCCTGGATTTCATCGCAATGCTGGGCGCGCAAAAAGTCGATCTGCCGCTCCGACTCGACGCCCTCGGCAATCACCGACAACCCAAGGTTATGCGACATCGCGATGATGGTGCGTACGATTGCACAGTCATCGGCATCGTCGGGGGTGTCTTTGACGAAGGACCTGTCGATTTTCAAGCGGTCCACCGGCAACTGTTTCAAATATGACAGCGACGAATAGCCGGTGCCGAAATCGTCGATTGCCACCGAAATGCCCAGTGCCTTCAATTGGTGCAGTTTGTTGACGGTTTCCTCGACATTTTCGATAATCGAACTCTCGGTAATTTCCAGTTCTAGCAATTCGGGCGGCAAACCCGTTTTGTTCAGGGTGTCGCGCACCAATTCGACGAAACCCTTGTGATGGATTTGTTTCGCCGCGATATTGACCGCCATGCGCACGCCGATCTGGCCTTCGCGCCACCACGCGGCAGCCTGGGTGCACGCGGCCAGCAAGACCCAATCGCCGATGGCGACGATGATACCGCTGTCTTCGGCCAGCGGAATGAATTCCATCGGTGAAATCATGCCATGCAACGGGCGCTGCCAACGCAGCAAGGCTTCCACGCCGACGATGCGGCGGCTGCCCATTGCGCATTGCGGCTGAAAGTGCAATACCAGTTCGCAGCGCTCGGCGGCACGGCGCAGGGCCATTTCCAGTTCCAGGCGGCGATTGGCGTGATGGGCCATCGATTCGTCGAAGAAGCGCCAGCAGTTGCGTCCCGCCATCTTGGCGCGATACATCGCGGTATCGGCGTTGCGCAGCAAGGTTTCGCTATCGGCGCCGTCTTGCGGAAACACACTGATCCCCATGCTGGCGGCGACGTACATTTCGCGCCCCGCAATCTCGATCGGGGCCGCCAGCGATTCGGCCAATTTGGTCGCCACCCGTTCAAAGGTGTCGACCTTGCTATTGCCTTCCAGCAGCACGACGAATTCGTCGCCACCGATGCGCGCGACCGTATCGCCGACCCGCAGGCAGAAGCGCAGCCGGCTGGCCACCGCTTGCAATACCAGGTCGCCGGTGGCATGGCCGAGACTGTCGTTGATGGTCTTGAAATGATCGATATCGATGAACACCACGGCCAGCATCGTATTGCGGCGCACGGCAAGATCGATTTCGTGCTGAATGCGCTCGGAAAACGTGCGCCGATTCGGCAAATTGGTCAAGACATCGAAATGGGCCAATTGGTGCAGCCGCCGCTCCGACAATTTTTGCTCGGTGATATCCTGGAAAATCGCCACGTACGAACGCACCGCGCCATTGGCGTCGCGCAGCATCGAAACGCTTTGCTTGACCGTCAATTCGTTACCCGCCTTGGTGCGCAAACGCGACTCGCCTTGCCACATGCCGTTCGCAAACAAGGCCCGCACAATCGCGTTGCGGGCGCGCGGTTCGATGTAACTGGATTCGAACGACGACACATTGCGGCCCACCAGTTCCTCGGTCGCGTAGCCGGACATATCCGACAACGCCTTGTTTACCCGCAAGATGGCGCCGTCGGACGACATGATCGCAACCGCGTGCAGGCTGGTTTCAAATACCTGCGCCGCCAAGGCCAGCGATTCGTTCTTGCCCTCCAAATCGCGCTGGCCCGCCAAGAGCTGCTTGAGCTGTCGCCACAATAAGGCAATCAGGGCCAGCAGCAGGGCAACCGTGAACACGCCGATCAATACCGATTGTTCGACCCGCTTGCGCCACGGCGCGAGGACTTCGTCGCGCGACAGCGAAGCAACCGCCAGCACCGGATAAATCGACGAGCCGGCATAGCCGATGTCGCGCGCACCGCCATCGGCGGTGTTGATATCGACACGGAAGCTGCCCGACAGCGCTTGTTTGTAATGAAGCAACAGCGGAGAATTGGCGATGTTCTTGACAACATAGGGAGAGCGCGCCGGACTCTCGACCAAAATCGTGCCATCGGCATGCACCAATAACAGGCGGGTTTCCTTGTCCACGCCCAGAGAATGATAAAAGCGATCGAAGTAATCGATCGGCAAACCGGCAACCACTATCATTTTCAGCGAACCGTCGGGATTCGATATGCGGCGCGCGATCGAGAATATCCATTGCCCGCTGGTCCTGCTTATCATCGGATGCGAGATAAACATGCCGGAATTTGCCGGATTGCTCAAATAGTGGAAATAGTCGCGGTCGCTCACGTTGGCGCGGGTGCCAGCACCATAGACACCGGTGGCGACCATGTCGCCATTGCCGTCGATCAGGCTGATCGACAGTATCTGCGGCAGCTTGCCTGTGTACTTCATTAAGAGTGCATGGAACTGCGCTTCATTTTGCCGTATCGGCGCCAGCCCGCTCTGCTCGACTTCGGCCACCGCGCTCATCAAGAAACGATCGGCTTCGCCAATGGCACGATTGGCATGCTCGCTTAATGCGGTCGACGTGCTGCGCGCTTCAAGTTCCGCTTTCTGCAACGTGACTTGATAATCCTGGATGATGGAAGCCAGTGCAAAGGCCACATACAGCAGCGGCACCACGATTGCCAACGCAATCAAACTGGCGCGCGCACCTTTGACCTTGCTCGACTGCATAGTCCACCTTGTCAGTCCGGATAATAATATTGGTTTCAACACGAATCGTTTCGATCGCAAATTCGGATTACACTCAAGCAATAAACTTGCCTGCCAGAATGCCTAAGGCCAGTCCGACATAATGCTCGCGATTACTCACTTTTAATTTGTCCAGAGCAATAGTATATACAGAACCAATGCCTGCTCCGGATTATTGCACTGCAGCACTAAAATTAAATACGCACGCTTGCACCCGAAAAGTGCATGGTATTGCATGCCGCGCAACTGATTTACCCACAACCAATCTGCGCTGTGCACCGACTTAAAGCCCATGCTGCTACGCCAGGAGCCACCCCACGTGAGTATCGGGAATACAACATCTATCGTTGACGCCCGTTAAAACGCCTACTTAGTTGGGTTCGTTTCTTGCTTTCATCCGTATCGTCGATCATGATCGGCAACATGCGGCGCGTTTTTTTCGGGCCGCGCGAAACATGATCAAATTTAATTGGCAAACTTGGAAAACCACAAGTCGGTACAACCGTGCAGGTTTTACAAGATATTTCACTACAATTTAGACGAGGGGATTTAAAAATATGAGACGTCGCACCGGACGCATTGCCAGCGTAATAGCTGCAACATCGACAATTCTAGCCACTTCCGCAGGAGCGCAACAAACGCCAGCAACGCCGACCACACCGGCTGCTGCCACTACGGCGGCCACGAAAAATTCAGACCAGATCGAAACAGTGGTTGTCACCGCGAACAAACGCAAGGAAGATGCCAGCAAGGTTGCGACCAGCATCTCCGTGGTACGAGGGGACGATCTGGTGGCCGAGCATATCGTCGATTTCGAAGACATCACGCGCGCAATTCCAAACGTTGCGTTTTCCGGAGGCGGCGGTGGCGGCAATAGCGGCAACGGTCCGGGCCTGTCCAATATACAAATGCGCGGCATCAGTTCGCAGGCCGGTTCCGCCACCGCCGGCATTTACATGGACGACATCTCCATGACAGTCGGAAACCTGTACAGCATGGGTATCGCCGAACCGAAATTCTTCGATCTCGATCGCGTCGAAGTGCTGCGCGGACCGCAAGGAACCCTGTATGGCGCCAGCTCGATGGGCGGCACCATCAAATTCATCACCAACCAGCCGAATTTGAAGGAACAGGAAGCCAACATCTATACGGAAGTGTCGTCGACCGAAGGCGGCGGCACCAACTACACGGCCAACGGCGTCTTCAACACGGCTTTGATTCCCAACGAACTGGCATTGCGCATCGGCGTCGAAACCGCGCACAAAAGTGGTTACATCGATCAAGTGTCGCCGATCACCGGCTCGCTGATCGCTTCAAAGACCAATTGGGAAGACGATTCCGTCGTGCACATGGCGATGAAATGGGTGCCAACCAGGAATTTGACGGTTACGCCGGCGCTGCTATTCCAGCAAGTGACCACAGGCGACACCGATGTCACCTCTTTGGCGCTGCCATCGTCACTGGCAGCCGTATCGACGAGCTTGCCGGAAAACGTTGCCGCAAAATTTACGCGCGAGCCGGGTAGCGATCAATTGCTGGTGCCCAGTCTGACAGTCGGTTACGGCACGGATATCGGCGACATAACATCGGTCACCAGCTACTTCCAGCGCAAATTCAACCGCGTGCAAGATGGCAATATCGAGAATTCCAATTACCTGTCGACATTGATAACCCCTTCGACCTCGGCCGGTCTGACTAACGCGGGCGCCACCGCCTTGGCGTCCGCCGTCAACGCGCTGCCCTCTTCGATCATTTTGAATAACCAGGTACGTCAATTCTCGCAAGAACTGCGCATCGCATCCAAACCGTACGACCCCAGCGTCTCACCAATCACCTGGCTGGGCGGCATATATTTGGCAGACCAGCATACGACGGTCAATGAAAACGACCCGGTATATGGAATCAACGCCGCATTTGCGGCTGCCGGCGTCAGTCCAACAGATGGAACTGTGATTTCAGGCGCGGTGCCAGAGGGTTTTCCCAACGACAACAGCTATTTCGCAGTGCGCCATTACCATGACAAGCAGCAATCGATTTTCGGCGAAGCGAATTACTACTTTGCACCGACATTACATGCGACATTCGGACTGCGCTATATCCGGGCGACCGATACCCTCGACCGCACCGGCAATCTGATGATCAACTACAGCACGGCAACCGACGCGTATGGATATCAGCAGACCAGCAGCAGCACCAGCGGCAGCGCATTTACGCCTAAGCTGGCACTTACCTGGGAAGTCGATCCGACCGACACCTTGTACGCCACCGCAGCCGAAGGTTACCGCATCGGCGGCTCGAATTTCCCGATACCGGTTGGGAATTGCGGTGTCGCCAGCCCAAACAGCTTCGCCTCCGATAGCTTGTGGAGTTATGAAGTCGGCGACAAGTCGCGCTTCTTCGGCAATAAGCTTTCGATCAATGCCGACGTCTTTTACATCAACTGGAAAAACCTGCAGCAGTTGGTTTCGCTCACTTGCGGATTTAACTACACAACCAATGTCGGCAACGCCACCAGCTATGGCGCCGAGCTGGAACTCAAGGCCAAACCGATTTCCAGCGTAACCATCGATTTGGCTGCCGGCCTTACCCACGCAACGCTGACCAATAGCGATGGCGCAGCCGCCGGAGTTGTCGGGGCGGTTGACGGTGCTAACCTGCCGGGCGTGCCGAATTTCAATGTTGCATTGAGCGCGCAATACAATTTCAATGTCAGCGGCGACGCTTACGGTTTTGTGCGCGGCGCGTCGCACTGGGTGGGCAAAAGCTATGGCGGATTTAACCCAAGCTTGTCCTCGGACCCCGATTACAACCGTCCGTCGTACAGCACGCTCGACTTGAGCACAGGCCTGACTTGGGATAAATGGGAACTTACGCTGTTCGCCAAGAACCTGCTGAACAATGACGCGGTGATTCAGCATCCGATCGTGCAAGTTACCACCAACGAAGCGTATCGCATCCCACCGCGGACCATCGGCATCAGCTTGTCGGGCAAACTGTAAGAAAATAGCGTAGGCGGCTGCGCGTCGCCTACGCTTATTGCCCGCTTATTGCCTAGTTACGGCTCGTTCAACACCAGCAAACTGACGCGGCGGTTCTCGCTGCGCCCCTGTTCCGTCTCGTTTGAACTCTTCGGCTTGGTCTCGGCCAAGCCGGATGCGGCCAGCCGATAGGCGCCGATGCCGCGCTCTTGCAAGGCGCGCACGATCGATGCGGCGCGCGCAGACGACAACTCCCAATTCGATGGAAATTGCGCGGTATGGATGGGCATGCTGTCGGTATGCCCTTCGACCACGACATGGTTACCGTTTTTCAACAGGATATCGGCGATTTTCGTCACGATGCCATTGGCTTGCTGCGCCGGTTGCGCGGTGCCGCTGGCAAACAGTGCGCTATCCTTGATGTCCAGCAAGACGCCTTCATCCCGTGTTTCGAGCGTGATATCGCCGTCTTGCGCCAGATCGGTAAAGGTGCGCGCCAATTCCTGCAATAACTCTTGCTGCTTGTTAACCACCGGGCTAGGCAACACCGGCTTGACTTGCTGCGGCGCAGGCCGATGGGCGCGGATGCCGGCGATAATCGGCGCATGCAAATCCTGCACCAGTGGCACTCCCAGGTCCAGATGCTTGGGCAGCTTGGCGTACAGCACCAGGAACAAAACGAACAGCAAGGTCATGAAATCGGCATACGAGACCATCCAGCGATGGTTGCCTGCCCCTTCGTTCGGTTCTTCCTTCTGCTGAAAGGAAATGAATTCGCGCTTGGCCATGTCAGGCCACGCGCCGGATATCGATGACGTTGTCGGCCCGCTCGCCGGCTGCCACCAAGGTGCGTTCCACCAGGCGCGGCTGCTTGTTTTGGGCGATCATGGTCAAGCCCTCGATCCGCAGCTCGTCGCGCAAGGTCAGCTCGAAAATGATTGCGCGCAGCTTGGCTGCCAACGGCAAAAATACCAGATTGGCCAATACCAGCCCATACACGGTGGCGACGAATGCGGCCGCAATGCCGCTGCCCAAACGGGAGACGTCGCTCAAGCCGTTCATCACCTGCAATAAACCGACCACCGAGCCCAGGATACCGACCGTCGGCGCGTAGGCGCCAGCCGATTCCCACATCCTGGCGGCGTGGCGCAGGCGCGCATCGCGGATGCGCACGTCCATTACCAGCGTATCGCGGATATATTCTGGGTCGTACTGATCGACGATCATTTCGACGCCATTTTTCAATAGCGGGTCTTCGATCGCATTGGCCAGGCTGTCGAGCATCAGCGCGCCGTCGCGATAGGCGATTCGCGACCAGCCGACGATTTCCTTGATGGTTTCTTCCCGATCCGAGACCGGCGGATGCGACAACCAGCGCAGCAACCGCACGCCCATCATGAAGTCTTTGGGCGAGCTTTGCGCGATCACCGCCCCCAGCGTGCCGCCGAATACAATCAGAAAAGCCCCCGGCTGCGCCAACGTCCACAGCGACGCGCCTTCCAACAACTGCCCGGAGAAAATGGCGACAACCGCCACACCCAAACCCAAAATGGTCATGTAAAACATGGCGACCCCGCAAATGTTGTGATTCCCTCGCCCACGAATGATTCGTCAGGCTTTTGCAGTGTCACACAACGCAAACTGTTCCAAACCACCGAACAACGCGCATTTTGGCCTTGAATTTGGGGCTTGAACCGATGCCGCCCGTCTACGACAGCTTCAGCAACGCGCCGACTGCGGCGCAGCCCGCGCCCAACCAGCAGACAATCGGATTGTAGGGCGTCTGGCCGGCCAGTTGCGCAATGCCGACCGCCACCTTGCACAGGCCGCCGTTCGAATACAGGCAACTATCGGCGCGCATCAAGTCGACGCCCAATTTATGCGCGATCGGTCCGTAAAACGAGGCCCACCAGCACACTGCAGCGATCAACAGCACGATCCCGAGGATGAGTAAATTGTTCGCCAGCTTTTTTGTATTCATGTCGCTTCCCTGTCATTTTGTTGGCATCGAGATGGATCGGCCGATGTGCGCGGTATTTTATACAATTCGACAGCGCACGGTGAAAATGTCGATCCACCGAAGATCAAAGATGGATCGCGCGCCCGGCCCGGATTGAAACATTTTGTTGCACTCCTTACCAAATTGAGCAAACCGATCTGAGCGCCGCTGCGTTAATGAAGACAAGAACAGTTTTGTTCTTCCAATCATAAGGAGCGATATCATGAAAAAGACTTTCCTTGCCGCAACTGCCGCAATCGTCGCTGGCGCCGCTATGATGATGTGCGCAGCACCCGCTTCGGCCCACGAACGCATCGGCTTCGATGTCGCCATCGGCGTGCCGGCTCCGTATGTCGTCCCGGCTCCGGTTGTGTATGGCGGATATGGCCCCGTGGTCACCGTCGGCGCGCCCTACTACTATCACCGCGATTGGCGCTATTATCATGGCTTCCGTGGCGAGCACGATGGCTTCCGTGAGCACGATGGCTTCCGTGGCGATCGTGGCGGCTTTCATGGCGGTCGCCGCTAGTTTGCCGCAGCGTCCGCACAGCACGACGAATGCTCCGTGGACGCTGCCGCATCGAGCATGAACCCAGATCGAACCGACCCGCACAGCGCCCCCTTTTGCAAACCAAATTGAAGAGGTAGACATGCCGACAAGAATATCCAAGCGCCGCAGCCGCCACGGAAGAATCGCATGAACGCCGCACCCATCGCGTTGACGCTGGCCTTGTCCGGCCTGTGCCTGTCTGCCGGAGCAGCCGGCGTCGCCGGCAAACCGCTCACGCAAGAAGATGTGCACTGGCTCAACCGCATCACCTACGGCATCGACGGCGCCACCGTCGCCGAATACCAGGAGCTGGGACGCAAAGCCTTCCTGGAAATGCAATTGCGCGGCGACGACGGCATGCCGGCCGCAGCCGGCGCGACGATCGATCATCTCGATCTGCTCAAAACGCCTTTGTATCAAACTCTGACCGATGTCGACCAGGAAAACCGGCGCATCAACGCGCTGCCGACCGAAGACGACAAGCAGGCGGCACGCAAGCTGCTGAATGCCCAGGCGGACAAGATCATGTACGAAGCCGACAAGCGCCATTTGATGCGCGCGCTGTATTCGCGCGCGCAGTTAAAGGAGCAGATGGTGTGGTTCTGGGACAATCATTTCAGCGTGTTCCAAAGCAAGGCGAATCTGCGTTGGTCGGTGGCCGACTACGAAGAGCATGCAATCCGTCCGCACGCGCTGGGCAATTTCCGCGACTTGCTGATGGCGACGCTGAAACATCCGGCGATGTTGATGTATCTCGACAACGCGCAAAGCGCGGGTGGCAAGATCAACGAAAACTACGCGCGCGAATTGCTGGAATTGCATACGATGGGCGTCAACAGTGGCTATTCGCAGCAGGATGTGCAAGAACTAGCCCGAATCCTGACCGGCGTCGGCGTCACCACGCAACTGGCGCCGCCGAAGCTGAAGCCGGAATGGCAAGCCTTGTACCTGCGCGACGGCGCATTCGAGTTCAACCCGGCGCGCCACGATTTCGGCGACAAGAACCTGCTCGGCCAGACCATCACCGGACAGGGATGGAACGAGGTCGAACAAGCGGTCGACCTGATCGTGCGGCAACCCGCCACCGCGCATTTCATCAGCAACAAGCTGGCGCTGTACTTCGTCAGCGACGACCCGCCGCCGGCGCTAGTCGATCGCATGGCCAAGACCTTCCAGCACAGCAACGGCGATATCGCGGCAGTGCTGCGCACCATGTTCGGCTCCAAGGAATTCAACGCCGCGCTGGGCGGCAAGTTCAAAGACCCGATGCACTACGTGGTATCGACGATGCGCCTGGCCTACAACGGCAAGACCGTGGTCAACGTCAAACCGGTCAACAACTGGCTCAACGCGCTGGGCGAGCCGCTATACGGGCACTTGACGCCGGACGGCTACGGCATGCGCCAGCGCGACTGGGCCAGTTCCGGCCAGATGTCCAAGCGCTTCGAGATTGCGCGCGCCATCGGCGGCGGCAGTGCCGGCCTGTTCGATTCGGAAGACGGCAGCCCGCCGATGGCGTTCGGCTTCCCGATGTTGTCCAATCGCCTGTTCTACGACACGGTCGACAATACGATCGGCGCGCCGGTTCGACTAGCGTTGGACAAGGCGGCTTCGCAAGCGGAGTGGAATGCCTTTTTATTGGCATCGCCGGATTTCATGTATCGCTAAATTGAGCTAAATCGTTGTTGGGATCTTTTTGCGGGTAAGGAAACACATTCGCGCAAGCGCGGCAAAAACCACGTCGTTCCCGCGCAGGCGCTGGTCATTACCCACAAATAGTGGCGCTGGATTCCCCTCTGCCCGCTTGCGGGAGAGAGGAGCGAAGCCCTTGCATGCACTTGTGGGTAATGACCAGCGCGCAGGCGGGAACGACGGAGGGTTGGGCAAGCGTTAGGTCAATTTTTTTACCCACAAAATACTCGGATAAACCGACTAAATTGTCCACGGAGCAAACCATGCCAGACCAAAAGAAATCGCCGGAAAACATCGGAATCGGACGCCGCAACTTCCTGCAGCGCACTGCGGCGCTAACGCTGGCGTCGGCAACCGGTCTCAACGCCGGCAGCCTGTTTGCCGCGCCCGCCGTGCAAAACCGTTTCCTGCTGGTGTTCCTGCGCGGCGGTTACGATGCCGCCAATCTGCTGGTGCCATATGGCAGCAGCTTTTACTACGAATCGCGGCCGACTATTGCGATTTCCAAGCCCGACGCCAGGAATCCGCAAGCGGCGCTGGCGCTCGATGGAAGCTGGGGGCTGCATCCGGCGCTGCGCGACAGCATCGCGCCGCTGTATCAGCGCAAGGAGGCATTGTTCATCCCGTTCGCCGGCACCGACGACTTGACGCGCAGCCACTTCGAAACCCAGGACAGCATCGAGGCCGGGCAAAGCGGCTTGAAGAACCGCGATTTTTCGTCCGGCTTCATGAACCGCTTGACGCAAGCAGTCGGCGGCGCGCAGCCGATTTCGTTTACCGATGCACTGCCGACCATCTTCAAGGGCGGCATCAATGTCGCCAACGTCTCTCTGCGGGGTGTGGGCAAGGCAGTGTTCGACGAGCGCCAGTCGGCGCTGCTGGCCAGCATGTATGCCGGCCATCCGCTGGAGGGCAGCGTGCGCGAAGGACTCGACCTGCGGCAGGAAGTCGGCCGCGAAATCGAGCAGGAAATGAAAGAGGCCAGCCGCGATGCGATCTCGCCCAAAGGCTTCGAGCTGGAAGCGCGCCGCATGGCACGCCTGATGCGCGAGCGTTACCAGCTCGGCTTCGTCGATGTCGGCGGCTGGGATACCCACGTCAACCAAGGCGGCGCGAACGGCGCGTTGGCGAACAATCTCGACAATCTCGGACGCGGCCTGTCGGCCTATGCGCAGGAAATGGGGCCGATGTGGAAGCAGACCGTGGTGGTCGTGGTTTCCGAATTCGGCCGCACCTTTCGCGAAAACGGCACGCGCGGCACCGACCACGGCCACGGCACGGTTTATTGGGTGTTGGGCGGCGGGATCAAGGGCGGACGCATCGTCGGCGACCAGGCCGGCGTCGATCAGGCTTCGCTATTCCAGAACCGCGACTTCCCGGTGTTGAACGATTATCGCGCGCTGCTGGGCGGCTTGTTCAAACGGATGTACGGTTTGTCGACCGACGAAATTCAAACTGTTTTTCCGGGTTCGACGGCGCGCGATTACGGCTTGGTCTGAAGCGGCGCGAACGCCTCTTTTCCCGCTGGGAAGAGTTTGTAACGCCGATTGAAAATCCCGACGAAAAGACCGATTCTGCATCATGGCAACGTGACGAAAGACAGATGCCGATGACGTAGCTTGGTTTTCGTGCGACTGGTCGTTTGCCGGTGGTCGGAAAGAAGCCCGGCGCAGCGAATTTCACCGCGATCCGGGACTACCGCGTCAAGCAGTGAGGCAGGCTGCGCCTGCCCTCCCTGCCCGCCTACTTGGTGACGATGGCAAACGTGCCCGTTGCCTTGTCCAGCAAGGAAAAGAAGCGCACCAGATCGATCTTGCTGCCGTCGACTTTCAAATCGTCGCTGGTCAGCGCATCCTTCAATCCAGCCTTGCCGGCGATCAGCTTGACGAACATGCCTTTGCTGACGGTCAGCGTCGCATTGGCGTCGGCAGCCGGCGCGGTCTTCTTGTAATGCAGCACCGCGTTTTCGATCCATAGCACGAAGGACTCTTTGCTGTCGTTCAGCACCAGGTTGATCTTCAAATCCTTGCCTTCGGCTGCGGGGCCGTCCAGGCTGGCGGCCATCGCTTCCAGGAAACGCTCGACCGGGGTTTGCGCCAGCATGTCGAGCATGGCCGCCTTGTCGACGCCTTTGGCCGGCGGGCCGTTGCGCAATTCGGCGGCGGCTGTCAGATAACTGTTGCGCCAGGTGGCCGACTCCGACATGTATCCCATCTGATCGTAGGTGCGCGCCAGCAATTCCTTGGCGCCCTTGTGGTCGGGTTGGCCGAACACCACCTGGTTCAACAGTTCGGCGGCCCAGCGGTAATCGCCCTTGTCGTAGGCGCTTTGCGCGGCGGCGACTGCCTTGTCGGCGCCGCCGATCAGCTCCAGATAATGCTTGGCCGATTCCTGCGGCGGCAGCGGATTCAGGTTGGCCGGATTGCCGTCGTAGGCGCCGAGATAGAATTGATAGACTTCCTTGGCGTTGTGGCGCAAGTCGCCATAGTAGCCGCGCGCGCCGAAATACGATTCCAGCGACTTCGGCAGCTTGATCGCATCGGCGATCTCGCGCGGCGTATAGCCGGCGTTGGTCAGGCGCACGGTCTGGTCATGCGTGTACTTGTAGACGTCGCGGTGCATGGTGATGAATTCGGCGATGCGCGCATGGCCCCAGATCGGCCAATTGTGCTGGCCGAAATACACTTCGGCGTCGGCCGTCTGTTCCAGCGCCTGGTCCATGTACTCGGACCAGCGCAGCGAGTCGCGCGCCTTGGCGCCGCGTATCGGCAGCAGGTTGTGCATGGTCTGCGCCAGATTCTCCGCGCCGCCATAAGCCTTCTTGTCGGGGATCATGAAGGTCAACTCGGACGGCGCTTCCGCGCCCGGCACGTTGTGGAAGACGAAGTGCACGCCGTCTATCGTCAGGTCTTGCGTGTCCTGCGTAATGAGCTGGGTCGGCGCCAGGATGCCGACATGTCCGTAGCCGACGCCTTTGCCGAGGCCGGTATCGACCATGCCCTTGGGCGAGCGTTCGAGATTCTTGCCGAACTGGTACATCGAACGGCGCGCCATCGCGGTGCCGACCAACACGTTTTCGCTGGTCGCCTCTTCCATGAAGCCGACTGGCGCAACGATAGGAATCTTGCGCCGCGCCGCCTCTTCCGGCGAGACGACGCCCAACGCGCCGCCGAAGTGGTCGACGTGGCTGTGGGTGAAAACGATGGCCGACACCGGCTTGTCGCCCAATTGCTTGCGCGCGAATTCCATCGCCGCAGCGGCGGTCTCGCGGCAGGTCAGCGTATCGACCACGATCCAGCCGCTCTTGCCTTCGATCAGCGTGATGTTGGCGATGTCGAAACCGCGCAACTGATAGATGCCATCGGTCACCTTGAACAGTCCGATCTGCGCATTGAGCATCGCGTGCCGCCACAGGCTGGGGTTGACGGTCGGCGGCGCGGCCCCCTGCTCGAAATTGAAAGCGTCGAAATCGGTCAGCACGCTGCCGTCGTCTGCCAGTATTTTCCCGGTGGGCCGGGCGATGAAGCCATGCTTGGCATCGTCGAAATCCTGCCGATCGTCGAGTTTCAGCGTGTCCGCGAAATGCTGGTTGGCCTTCAGCGTGTCAGGCGTGGCATCGCCCGCCGCCCCGCCGACACCGCTGGTCTTGCTGCAGCCGCCTAGCATCAGCAACGCTGAAATGATCGCTGCAAATAAGGTATTTTTAGTCATTATTATCTCCAGATGTTCAAGCGACGGGATTGATGCCAACCACGACCGAAGCGGATTCGATCGCACCCATTGTCGGCATGTCGCCTATTTTTATAGGGACACTAGGTTATCGGTTATCTTGCGCGGCGTCCAATGCAATTTTGGGGCGTAATTGCCGCCTCCCGGCGGCGACGCACCGTATCGCCGCACCGCATTTTCTTGATCTAGATTAAGGCCCGGCGCAAAAGCCAATGGTATAAGAAACAATTCTCTCCCTTGCCGACACGCTATGCCGAACCTCCACCTTCCCGACTTTTCCGTCGAAGACTTCCTGTCCAACTATTGGCAGCAAAAACCCGTGGTGATTCGCCAGGGATTCAAGAATTTCGAGGATTTGATCAGCCCCGACGAATTGGCCGGCCTGGCCTGCGAGGAAGAGGTCGAGTCGCGCCTGGTCTACAAGACCGATGGACTATGGCAGGCGGAAAGCGGGCCGTTCGAGTCCTACGCCCACTTGGGCGAACAAGGCTGGTGCCTGATCGTGCAAGCGGTCGACCATTGGGCGCCGGAAGTTGCGGCGCTGGTGCAGCCGTTTTCGTTCATCCCGAAATGGCGCTTCGACGATGTGATGATTAGCTATTCGACACCGGGCGGCGGCGTCGGCCCGCATATCGACTTATACGACGTGTTTATCTGCCAGGGATCGGGGCGGCGCCGCTGGCGCGTGGGCGACCTTGGCAACCATCGGCAGTTTGCCGCGCACGCGGCGCTGTTGCATACCGACCCGTTTGACGCCATCATCGACGCCGAATTGCAGGCCGGCGATATCTTGTATATCCCGCCCGGATTTCCGCACGAAGGCGTGTCGCTGGAACACTCGATGAGTTTTTCGGTCGGATTCAGGAGCAAATCGGCCAGCCATATGTTGAGCGGGCTTGCCGACTACCTGATCGACAACGAACTCGGCAGCGCGCTGATCGCCGATCCGAAGCGGCCCCCGCATACCCAACAAGGCCGCATCGACGCCGACGACTTCGCCAGAATCAAGGCGCAAATGCAGGCGGTGCTGGACGACAACGCATTAATCGCCGACTTTGCCGGCAGCTTCTTGTCGAAGACCAAGTGCGAACTCGACCTGCAGGCTTTGGACGAACCGTTTTACGGGAGGGAACTGGTCAACGAATTGACGCGCCACTCGCTGATCCGGCTCGGTGGCCTGCGCTGCTTCTATGTCGATGAGACTGTCAACCAGGGCATTTGCTATATCAATGGCGAGCGCTACGATCTGGGCGCTGCTTGCCACGGCGCCGTGCTTGCCCTTTGCGACAACGAAGTTCTGAGCTACGCATTGCTGGAATCCTGGCTGAAGCAGCCAAGGTTGATCGACGCGCTGACCGACTGGGTCAATTGCGGCTATTGGTACTTTCAAGATTGAGCGCAGCGACGGCAGCGCAATAGCGTGTCGCCGTCCTGCATGCTATCCTCGCATGCAAAATCACTCCGTCGCCAAGGAAAAACATGCCTATTGATCTCAATCGCAGAAGACTATTAGCCGCCGGTGCGGCGCTCGGCCTGGCCAGCATCGGTTCGTTTGCGCAAACGCCCGCTCCCGCCAAGAAAACCCGCTTGATCCTGCTCGGCACCGGCGGCGGGCCGACACCGAAGAAGAATCGCTCGGCGCCGGCCCAGGTCATCGTGGTCAACGACGTAGCGTACGTGATCGATTGCGGCAACGGCGTGGCGCGCCAGTTCGTCACGGCAGGTTTGAAGCTGGGTTCGATCCGCGATGTGTTCATCACGCATCACCATTCCGATCACAACGCCGACTATGGCAACCTGTTGCTGCTGGCCTGGGCCTCCGATTTGACGCATCGGGTCGACACTTATGGCCCGCCGCCGCTGGAGCGGATGACGCGGCAATTTCTCGAACTCAACGACTACGACATCCAGACCCGCATCGTCGACGAAGGGCGTCCGCCGCTGGCGCCGTTGATCCATGCGCATGAAATCAGCGCTGCGGGCCTGGTCATGCAAGACGACAACGTGAAGGTGACCGCCACACTGGTGCAGCACCCGCCCGTAGTGCCGGCCTTTGCCTACCGTTTCGACACCGCCGACCGTTCAATCGTGATTTCCGGCGACACTGCGCCGTCCGACAATCTGATCCAGCTGGCCCAGGGCGCCGATGTGCTGGTGCACGAAGTGATGTATATGCCGGCGCTGGAAAAGCTGATTGCCAGCGAAACCAATGCGACCCGCTTGAAGGAGCATTTGCTGGCCGCCCATAGCAGCGCCGAACAAGTCGGCAAGGTCGCCACGGCGGCCAAGGTGAAAACGCTGGTGCTGTCGCATTTCGTGCCGGGCGGGTATCCGTTCCTGGAAGACCATGTCTGGCTGGATGCGGTGCGACCATACTTTGCCGGCGAGATCATCGTCGGGCGCGACTTGATGGAAATCTAACGCCAGCTACTTCCGAGGCTCCGGCGACGCAGGCCCGCCGGAGATTTGAAAATCTCGTTCGACGCCATCGAAGCGCAGCCAGAGCCGTGGTTACGCGTCGGATACAATGCACAATCAGCGCGAAAGATAGAGCGCAATCAACGCCGCAGCTGCCGGCACGGCTTGCACAAAGAGGATGCGAACCTGCACGGTTAGCGCGCCGAAGATGCCAGCCACCGCCACGCACCCCAATCCATACAGCGTGAAAGCCATGGCGATAGCCGGGTCGGGCAGGCAAAAGCCCAATGCCAGCGCAACTACCAAAAAGCCGTTGTAACAACCTTGGTTTGCCATGGCCGACGCCATCGCCTCAACCTGCTCCCTGTTCAGGCCGAATACCTTGCCGCCACGACTCTTGAACAACACGGTTTCCAGTAAGACGATATACACGTGGATCAGCAAGACCACGCCCGTGAGGATTTGTGCAACAAGTAACATAGAAGAGCCTTATCAAAAAGCAATAATCAAATCCCGAATCGATCGAGGTCATTATTAATATTTTATACAATACATAATTATGTTATGCTTGTCAAATCGGATTTTGCTGAGCTATTGGGAATATGATCAAACGCAGCACAGCCGCCCCTTCCACAGCGGACGGACGCAAGGAAAATGGCTTGGCGACGCAAGCCGCACTACGTGCCGCCGGTCGCCGTTTGTTCGGGCAAAATGGCTATGAAGCGACTGCGGTCGGCGCATTGTGCGCCGAAGCGGGCGTGACTGCGGGCGCGCTGTATCACCATTTCGGCGACAAAAAGGGATTATTCGCTGCGGTCGCCGAAGAATTGGATAGCGATCTCGTCAAACTGGTCGGCAAGGTCAGCGACGCGATGTTGGCCGGCGGCGCCCGCCCCTGGGACGCTTTTCTAGCCGGCATCGATGCGTTGCTGCGCGCTGGGGTGGCGCCCGAAGGACGCCGGATAGGCTTGTCCGACGCTCCGGCAGTCTTGGGCAGCGAAGCCTGGAGCGCCATCCGGGAACGCCACGGCATCGGCGCGATGCTGCGCACGGTCAAGGCCTTGCAGGCTTTGGGCGTCATGCTGCCGGGCGATGCGCGGCGCACGGCGCGCATCGTTCTTGGAATGCTATACGGCGCCATCGAAGCATTGCCGCAAGACCCGGCCGCCATCGACGCCGCATTGGCGGAAACCCGGCGCATAACGCATGCGATGCTGCGCAGTCTTTGCCATCCTTATGCGATCGGCAAAGATCCTTTCATTTTGCTATAACGGTCGCCAAGCGCAGCGGGCATTTGTAGACGACTCAATTCCTCGGCCTGGTGAATACCGAGAGCAAAATCCCGATCGCCATTCCCGCCAGCAGCAACGCCAAGGTGATTGATCCACCCAGGTTTTCCATGTTCTCGCTGCCGCCAACCGCCCAGGAAACCACAAAGAAAAGCAGAGCAATGCCGCAGCACGCAAGTTCGCCTAACGAAAGAGCGAACAAATTCGGCCCTTTTGGTACATGAACGTCTTTCAAGTGAATCATATGCATGATTGTCTCCTAAAAATTATTGGGAACCCTTTTGGCAGGGTGCCAGATACCCTTAGCATAATTTTTAATGCATTTGTTTGATCCACATCAAGTAATAAGGTTTTAGATTCCGCTCGCACATAGTAGAAAACGTCATTTATTTCTGTCTTGACAGAAATAAATGAATATCCTATATTAACTGCATGGAACTCAAGCCTATTGCAGAACGATTCATTCTCCACTGGGGCGAGATGGGCTCGCGCTGGGGCGTCAATCGCACTGTCGCACAGATCCACGCACTACTCTACCTGGCCGGGCGGCCGATGGATGCGGAAGACATCGCCGCCACACTGGGCGTCGCCCGCTCCAACGTCAGCAACAGTTTGAAGGAACTGCAGGCGTGGCGTCTGGTGCGGATCGTGCACCTGATGGGCGACCGGCGCGATCATTTCGAGACTTCTTCCGACGTGTGGGAACTGTTCAAGCTGATTGTAGAAGGCAGGCGGCAACGCGAAATCGACCCGACCATCGCTGCCTTGCGCGAATGCGTTGCCAGCCCGGCGATCGACGAAGAAGATCCGGCTGCCGCAAAAAAAATACGCGAAACGCTTGAGTTCATCGAAATCATGAGCGCATGGGTCGAAGAAATGATGCGGTTGCAGCCGGAAACGCTGATGAAGACGCTAGGGGTCGGCGCCAAGATCAGCCGCACCATGAGAAAGAAGAAGCAAGCAAAGTAGAAGGATTGTATTTGACGTAGAAACACGGAAGAAAGGTTCGGGCGCTTAGCCCGATTTTTTGAAACCACGCTTTCTGTCTATACAGAAATAACAGTCATTAAGAACAGGAGCAATCCAATGAAAATCCTGATCTGCGGCGCATCCGGCTTGATCGGCGCCGCCCTTTGCACCGCATTTGCCCAGGCAGGGCATGAAACGGTGCGCGGTGTCCGGCGCGCGACGCAGCCGGGCGACATCGAAATCGACTATGCGCGCGATGTCGATCAAAGTGTGTGGCTGCCGCGCCTATGCGGGATCGATGTCGTCGTCAACGCAGTCGGCATCATCGTCGAACGCGGTGGCGACCGTTTCGACGACATCCATCGGCGCGCGCCGCAAGCCTTGTTCGCGGCTTGCGCGGTGGCTGGCGTGCGGCGCGTCGTGCAAATATCGGCACTTGGCGCGGAGCGTGGAACGTCGCACTATTTCCGCAGCAAGCGGGCAGCGGACGAATTCCTGAAGACCTTGCCGCTCGAATGGCAAATCGTCCGCCCTGGGTTGGTGTACAGCGAAAATGGCGCATCGGCACGCCTCTTCACTCTGCTGGCGAGCCTGCCGCTGCATGTTTTACCGGCTGGCGGCCAGCAGCAATTGCAGCCGATCCATCTCGACGACCTGATCGACGCCATCGTCCGCCTTGCCAGCACGGCGACGCCAGCGCGCCAATGCGTCGACCTGGTCGGGCCGAAGCCGGTGAGCTATCGGGAAATGCTGGCCGGCTATCGGCACGCAATAGGGTTTTCCGAAGCACCGAGACTTGCCGTGCCGGCGCCGCTGATGGCGACGGCAGCCGAATGTGCCGGACGCTTGACGCCAGGGCCGTTGAACCGCGAGTCCTGGCAGATGCTGCAAGCCGGGAATGTCGGCGACCCGAGCGACACCTGCCGCATCCTCGGTGCGCCGCCACGCAACCTGACGCAATTCATCCCGCCCGGGCACGCAGCCGGTGTGCGCGGGCGCGCGTTGGCCGCTTGGCGACTGCCGTTGTTACGGTACGTATTGGCCGCCGTCTGGATCGCAACAGCGGGCGTCAGCGCATTCGTCTTTCCTGTGGCGGACAGCCTTGCGCTCTTGTCGCGCGTCGGCCTGGCGGGACTGCCGGCATTGATCGTGCTATACGGCGCTGCCGCGCTCGACTTCCTGCTTGGCATCGCCTGCATAGGTTTTCCCGGACGCCGTCTATGGCTGGGTCAACTGGCATTGATTGCCGTCTACACCGCCATCATCGCCTGCGCGCTGCCGGAATTTCTCCGGCACCCGTTCGGCCCGGTGCTGAAGAACCTGCCGATCATCGCCATCCTGTTGATTCTATGGGCCGAGGAAAGCAAACCATGAACGCCTATGTGATTCTCAAACTGATCCACATCCTGTCGTCGGTGCTGCTGGTCGGCACCGGCTTCGGCTCGGCGTTCTATCTTTTCTTTGCCAATCGCTCCGCTTCGGTGGAAGCAATTGCCACCACCTGCCGGCTGGTAGTGCGCGCCGATTACTGGTTCACCACGCCAGCCGTAATCGTGCAACCGATTACCGGGTTGTGGATGATCCATCTGGCCGGTTGGCCGCTTGCCACGCCGTGGATCCTCGTCACGCTCGCGCTGTATGGGTTGACCGGCGCATGCTGGCTGCCGGTAGTCTGGCTGCAAGTCAGGATGGCGCGCATGGCGACGAGCGCAAATGAAAGCGGCACGGCATTGCCGCCGCAGTATTGGCGCTATGCGAGATACTGGGAGCGGCTCGGCTATCCGGCGTTTATCGCGATGCTGGCGGTCTATTTCCTGATGGTGGTCAAACCTGCCCTGCCGTGACCGGCGACGCGAACGCGTGTCGATTCGCCTCAAAAAAGATCCAATTGCGGCGTATTGCGCGGGCGCACAAAAAGACCCGTGCGGAGTTCGGTGCGCACGCTTACGCGCTCGGCACTGAGGCCGCTTTTTCGGCATTGTCCTGTGGCCGCAGGACTTCATCTATCTCGCGGTCCTGTTGATCATCTGCGCGTATGCGTTATTTTTGGTCACTACGGTGGCGGGCCGGGTCTGGTGTGGATATGCCTGCCCGCAAACGGTATTCAACCGAACATGCATTGGTCCATCACTTGTCGTTCAAGCAAATCCGACAGTCGAGCAGTGCTTGGAGTTCGCTCACCAGGATCAACAGATCGTTGTGCTGTTGCCTGAATTTGTCGGTGCGTGCCATGGGTAGCTCCTCCTCCGACAGGAGTCGGGATGAAATGAAAAATATTCGTTCCACTCAATCCGCTGCTTCAAGTTTCGCCATCGCGATAGCAAGCTGTTGCTTGCGCAGCGAATCCGGCGCGGCTCCTACGCAACCGATTGCGCGTCCCCTATTTCCAATTCCACACCCTCGATATGGGCTAGATTCGACAAGTTGCGCAGGTATTGCAAAAGCGCCGTGACGTAAGCCTTGCGCTGCAAGCTCATGGCGATTGCGCTGCTGACCGCTTCAAACGGCTGGGCGACGCCCGCCTCGCGCTCCAGCACTTCGACCACATGCAGTCCGAAGCGGCTATGCACCAGACGTGGCAACACGCCCACTTCGGCGTGCGCGAAAATTTCCTTGGCGAATTCCGGTGCGCAATCCGCTTCAATGAGCCAATCGAGATTGCCGCCGTTAGCGCCACTCGGGCAATTCGACTGGGTTCGCGCCGCCTCGGCAAAGGTGTCAACGGCGTTTTCATCGTGGCACCTGACGTCCAGCAACGTGGTTTCGGCGCGATTGCGCAACGCCGTCACGTCCACCCCGTCAGTCACGGCGAACAAGATATGCCGCGCCCTCACCCGCTCGCCGGTGGTGTAAGTTGCCCGATGTGCAAGATAGTGGCGACGGCAAGCCTCCGGCTCCGGCTCGGAGATGACGAGCGCTTTTCCCAACAGTATTTCGATCGCTGCGGATGCCTCTTCACTCAGGACGCCATCGACGCCAGGCAGGTTGCCGGCGGCAAGCAAGCCGGACGCGATGGCGGCCTGGCGCAACAGTTCCGAACAGGCGCGCTGCCGCAGATCGTCGTCGGTCAAGTGTTCATCCTCTTTGTTTAGCGCCACGCCATTGATTTTTGCAATGCGCGATTTGCATTCCATCGTTGTCGACATCGCCAGCTCCTTAAATGTCCGCACCGGGACGGCGCGCGTGGTTATGCCCGTCCGGCAGGTTCAAGCGGCGGGCGCGCACCACCTGATACGGACGCAATAGGTAAGCGACCGCACCAAAGCCGCTCCATACGTGAACCAGGCGGGTGAAAGGGAAGATCAAGAAAATACTCATGCCTAAAAACATATGGGCCTTGAATATCCAACCGCTGTCCAGCAACAAGTCCGGGGCGCCCGCACGCAGCGTGACGATCCTTTGCGCCCATTCCGCGAGCTTGAGCATTTCACCGCCGTCGAGGTGTTGCGCCGACACGGTGATGGTGGCCAGGCCGAGCGCAAATTGCAGCCAAAAAATAAACAAAAGAACGATGTCGCTGGTTTTGGAATTGATCCGAATCCTCGGTTCCGACAGCCGGCGATGCAGCAAGACAGTCACCCCCAAGATACCCAGCGAACCGGCAATGCCACCGCTGACCATCGCCAGCATTTGCTTGGAGCTGGCCTCGATAAGCTGTTCATAGACCCAGTGTGGCGTCAGCAGCCCGAAGAAGTGCCCAAACAATAATAGCAAAATGCCGACGTGAAACAGGTTGCTGCCCAAGCGCAATTGCCCCCGCTTGAGCAACTCCGAGGAATCGCTTTTCCAGGTGTATTGATCGCGGTCGAAGCGAATCAGGCTACCCACGAAGAAAACCGAAAGGCAGATATACGGATAGACGCCAAAGAGAAACAGGTTGAGTGCATTCATGATGAAACCCCCGCGTTATCTACTGCCTTGGCAAATTCGGCGGCTTTGCCGTTCCTGATGAAATTGATCGGTTGCGCCTGGTTTGTGCCGCCCTGCCCTTTGGTAGAACAACCGTCAAAAACCACCGGTTCTTCCCACGACGCATCGAGCGGTTCGTCCGGCGTCACTTTGACCGCATGGGCTTTTTCTCCAGCCAGCTCCAGCAGCGCGCCCAGCACGCTTGCGTACGGGCTGTCGCGCTTTTGCAAGGCGTTGAAGATTGCATTGAAGATATGCGACATCTCGCCTAAAAAAGCGCGTGCTTCCTTGGGCGGTTGAGTCGAAACGAATTCGAGAACAACCGGCAGGTAATCCGGCATTTCCTCAGGCGTCAGGTACAAGCCAGCCTTTTCATAGGTTTGCGCGAGGTCGATCATGGCGGGCCCCCGATCGCGCGAATCGCCATGCACATGTTCAAACAGGTGCAGGGAGGTTGCGCGGCCCCGGTCGAATAATTCCACGTATTCCGCCTCGGCTTGCAGCGACTCGGCGCGCTCCAGATTGCGCATGAAAGCGTCCAGTTCGGCCAACCTGTCGCCCGGCAGCGCATGCTCCGACTGCAAGGCCACGCGCATGTCATTCAACGTAGAGCGCAATTCCAGATCGGGATAGGAGAGCAAGCGGGCAAATACCCGCAGGCTGATGGAAGCGTTTGGAAGTGTCATGCTAAACCTCCGCCTTGATGGGAATGGTGCGCCGTTTGGCGGTGCCGAACAGGCTGGACTCTCCTGCACCGTCGGAGCAACCGTTGCCGAACGAAAAGCCGCAGCCGCCGCGCACATCAAAGGTGTTTTCCGCGTATTCCCGATGCGTGCTGGGGATCACGAAGCGGTCTTCGTAATTGGCGATGGCCATCACGTGGTACATCTCTTCCACTTCGGCCTGCGTCATGTTGACCTGATCCAACACTGCGGTGTTGATACGTCCATCGACGTGTTTTTCGCGCTGGAAGGCGCGCATGGCGAGCATCCGCTCCAACGCACGTTCAACCGGCGCCGTATCGCCCGCCGTCAGCAAATTCGCCAGGTATTTGACGGGGATGCGCAATTGCTTTACGTCGGGAATTTCGCCGTTGGCGCCGATGTGGCCGGCATTCGCCGCAGCGCTGATCGGCGACAGCGGCGGCACATACCAGACCATCGGCAAAGTGCGATACTCGGGATGCAGCGGCAGCGCAACTTTCCAGTCGACCGCCATCTTGTATACGGGACTCTTGCGCGCGGCTTCGATCCATTTTTCGGGAATGCCGTCGATGCGCGCCTGCTCGATGACCTTGGGATCGTTGGGATCGAGGAAAATATCGAGTTGAGCTTGATACAGATCGCGATCATGTTCGACCTTCGCCGCTTCCTCGATGCGGTCGGCATCGTACAGCAAGACGCCGAGATAACGAATGCGACCGACGCAAGTCTCCGAACAAACTGTGGGTTGGCCGGATTCAATGCGCGGATAGCAGAAGATGCATTTTTCCGCCTTGCCGGATTTCCAGTTGTAATAGATTTTCTTGTACGGGCAGCCGCTGACGCACATGCGCCAGCCACGGCATTTGTCCTGGTCGATCAGGACGATGCCGTCCTCCTCGCGCTTGTAGATCGAGCCGGACGGGCAACTGGCGACGCACGCCGGATTCAGGCAATGCTCGCACAACCGGGGCAAATACATCATGAAGGTATTTTCAAACTGCCCGTAGATATCCTTCTGGATATCGTCGAAGTTCTTGTCCTTGCTGCGCTTGGAAAATTCGCCGCCCAGGATTTCTTCCCAGTTCGGCCCCCAGACGATCTTTTCCATGCGCTTGCCAGTAATCAGGCTGCGCGGGCGCGCGGTGGGGTTTGCCTTCATCTCCGGCGCCGATTGCAAATGCGCGTAGTCGAACGTATACGGTTCGTAGTAATCGTCGATTTCCGGCAGGTTGGGGTTGGAGAAGATGCGCATCAACAATTTCCATTTTGCGCCCTGGCGCGGTTCGATCTTGCCGTTGGCCTTCCTCACCCATCCGCCATTCCATTTTTCCTGGTTTTCCCATTCTTTCGGGTAACCGATGCCGGGCTTGGTTTCGACGTTGTTGAACCATGCGTATTCCATTCCCGGGCGACTGGTCCAGACGTTTTTACAGGTGACGGAACAGGTATGGCAGCCGATGCATTTGTCCAGATTCAAGACCATGCCGATTTGTGCGCGTATTTTCATCTGTGTTCTCCTTAGGCCCGAGTCTTTTCCGCAGACTCATCCGCCGCGACTTCGCCATCCAGCCAATCGACCTTGTTCATCTTGCGCACCACGACAAATTCGTCGCGGTTGGTGCCGATGGTGCCGTAATAATTGAAACCGTAACTGAATTGCGCGTAGCCGCCGATCATGTGCGTTGGCTTGAGCACGATGCGCGTGACCGAATTGTGGATGCCGCCACGCATTCCGGTGATTTCCGATCCCGGCGTGTTGATGATCTTTTCCTGCGAGTGATACATCATCACCATGCCGGGATTGACGCGCTGACTGACCACCGCGCGGGCCGCCACCGCGCCGTTGATATTGAACAGCTCGACCCAGTCGTTGTCGACAATTCCCACGCTTTTTGCGTCGTCTTCGGACAGCCAGATCACGGTGCCGCCGCGATTCAAGGTGAGCATCATCAAGTTGTCGCTGTAGGTCGAATGTATCCCCCACTTCTGATGCGGGGTGATGAAGTTCAACGCGATTTCCTTGTTGCCGTTCGGCCGGATGTTTTGAATATCGACCGTGGTCTTCAAATCGACCGGAGGCCGGTAACTGGTGAACCCTTCGCCGAAGGCGGTCATCCACGGATGATCCATGTAAAACTGCTGGCGGCCTGTCAAAGTGCGCCACGGAATCATCTCGTGCACGTTTGTGTATCCGGCGTTGTACGACACCGTTTCGCTTTCGATCCCGCTCCAGGTTGGCGAACTGATGATCTTGCGCGGTTGCGCCTGGATATCGCGGAAGCGGATTTTTTCGTCTTCGCGGTATAGCGCAAGGTGCGTGTGATCGAGTCCGGTCTGCTTGCCCAGCGCCTCCCAAGCCTTCACCGCCACATGGCCGTTGGTCTCTGGCGCCAGTTGCAGCACGACTTCGCAGGCGTCGATATCGGTGTCGATTCTGGGCATGCCGCACGTAACGCCCGATTCGGTCACCGCGCCGTTGAGTTCCGCCAGTTGCTTGACTTCGGTTTGGGTGTTCCAGCCTATGCCTTTGCCGCCGTTGCCGATCGTGCCCATCAGCGGACCCAGCGCCGTGAAACGCTTGTACACATTGGGATAGTCGCGCTCGACGACAGCAATGCTGGGAGCAGTCTTGCCGGGAACCAGATCGATCTCGCCGCGCTTCCAATCCTGCACGCCAAACGGCTGCGCCAATTCGGCGGGAGTATCGTGCATCAGCGGCGACAGCACGATGTCGCGCTCGACGCCCAGATGACCGACGCAGATTTCGCTGAACTTCTTCGCGAAACCTTTGTAGATATCCCAATCGCTGCGGGATTGCCAGGCCGGGTCGACCGCCGTCGACAAGGGATGAATGAACGGATGCATGTCGCTGGTATTCAAGTCGTTCTTTTCGTACCAGGTCGCGGTCGGCAACACGATGTCGGAATACAGACAGGTAGTGCTCATGCGGAAGTCCAGCGTCACCAACAAATCCAGCTTGCCTTCCGGCGCCTTGTCGTGCCAGACCGCCTCGCTCGGCTTGGCCTGGTCTGCACCCAAATCCTTGCCCTGGACGCCGTGCGCGGTGCCTAACAAGTGCTTCAGGAAGTATTCGTGCCCCTTGCCGCTGGACCCCAGGATATTGGAGCGCCAGACAAACATGTTGCGCGGCCAATTATTCGGATGGTCCGGGTCTTCGCAGCTCATCTTCAACGAGCCGTCCTTCAAGCCCTTGACCACATGCTCTTTCGGATCGATGCCGGCAGCCGTTGCCTCGCGCACGACCTGCAAGGGATTGGTCTTCAGTTGCGGCGCAGACGGCAGCCAGCCCATGCGCTCGGCACGGATGTTATAGTCGATCATGCTGCCGCCGAACTGCTTCTTGTCGGCCAGGGGCGACAAAATCTCTTCCATGTCCACCTTTTCATAGCGCCACTGGTCGGTGTGGGCATAGAAAAAACTGGTGGAATTCATTTGTCGCGGCGGGCGTATCCAGTCCAGCGCGAAGGCCAGCGCGGTCCAGCCGGTTTGCGGCCGCAATTTTTCCTGCCCAACGTAATGCGCCCAGCCACCGCCGCTCTGGCCGATGCAGCCGCACATCATCAGCATGTTGATGACGCCGCGATAGTTCATGTCGGCGTGGAACCAATGGTTCATCGCCGCGCCGATGATGACCATCGACTTGCCGTGCGTCTTGTCGGCGTTGTCGGCAAATTGACGCGCGACCGCGATCAGTTGCTCGCGCGGCGTGCCGGTGATGCGCTCCTGCCACGCCGGCGTGTAAGGCGTGTCGTCGTCGAAATCCCCGGCGGCCAGTTCTCCCGGCAAGCCGCGTGCGACGCCGTAGTTTGCCACCTGCAGGTCGAACACCGTGGCGACCAGCATCTCACGCTTTTCGCCATTTTTCCCGAGCGAGAGACGGGTAACCGGCACGGTGCGCACCAGCACGTTGTTGGCGCCAGCTCCACTTGCATTATTGGGAAAGTGTTCGCTAACGATGCCGCCGAAATACGGAAAGCCGACCTTGGCGGTAAGCGAGCTTGTCACTTCGCCTTCCAACACGGAAAGCTTGAGTTTTACCGGATCGCCGTGACGCGCCTCCTTGGCTTCCAGGTTCCATTGCCCGGCGTCGGCGCGCCCATCCGGTCCCCAGCGAAAACCGATGGCGCCGTTGGGCAGCACAACCTTGCCGCCTTCGTCGAAGGCAACGGTTTTCCATTCTGGATTGTTGGCCGCTCCCAGCTTGCCGTTGAAATCCGAGGCCCGCACGTAGCGATCCGGCACCATCACTACTTCGCCGCCGGGCAAGGCATGTTCCTTGAGCATGACCAGCATCGGCATGTCGGTATAACGGCGCACGTAGTTGTCGAAATACGCGCTGCGCGCCTTGCCGCCATCGGGGAAGTAAAACTCCTTGAGGATCACGTGGCCCATGGCCATGGCCACCGCCGCATCGGTGCCCTGCTTCGGCTTCATCCAGATATCCGATAGCTTGGCCACTTCCGAATAGTCGGGCGTGACCGCAACGGTCTTGGTTCCTTTGTAGCGTACTTCGGTGAAAAAATGCGCATCCGGCGTGCGCGTCTGCGGAACGTTGGAACCCCAGGCGATGATGAAGGTCGAGTTGTACCAGTCAGCCGATTCCGGCACGTCGGTTTGCTCGCCCCAAATCTGCGGACTGGCAGGCGGAAGGTCGCAATACCAATCGTAAAAGCTCATGCAAACGCCGCCGATCAAGCTAAGATATCGGCTGCCGGCAGCATAGGAAATCATGGACATCGCGGGAATCGGCGAAAATCCGATGATGCGATCCGGGCCATGCTTTTTAATCGTGTAGACATTGGCGGCGGCGACCATCTCGTTGACCTCGTCCCAACTGGAGCGAACGAATCCGCCCAGGCCGCGCACGCTTTGATAGTCCTTGCGCTTGGCATCGGATTCGACGATCGAGGCCCACGCTTCCACCGGCGCCAGGCTTACCTTGGCGGCGCGCCACAATTTGAGCAAGCGCCCGCGCACCAGCGGATACTTGACCCGATTGGCGCTGTAGAGATACCAGCTATAGCTGGCGCCGCGCGCGCAGCCGCGCGGCTCGTGATTGGGCATGTCCCAGCGGGTGCGCGGGTAGTCGGTTTGCTGGGTCTCCCACGTGACGATCCCGCCTTTGACATAGATCTTCCATGAACACGACCCGGTACAGTTGACGCCATGGGTGGAACGCACGATCTTGTCGTGCGCCCAGCGGTTGCGGTAAGCATCTTCCCAGGTGCGATCTTCACCGTTTGTCACGCCGTGGTCGCCGGAAAACGGCTCCTTCGGCTGGGAAAAGAATGTAAGTCGATCGAGAAAGTGGCTCATGAGATGCCTCTGTAGCAAAAGTTGATGTCGGAATAGCGGATCACGGGTTCTTTATTTCCGAATTTGGACGAAGGTAGAACCACCAGTTCAACACCAGGCACAGCGCGTAGAACGCCGCAAAACCGTACATCGCGGTTTGCGGCGAACCAGCCTTGATTTGCGCGCCGATCACGACCGGCGCGATGAATGCGCCGTATGCGGCAACGGCAGAGGTCCAGCCAAGCACCGGGCCGGCTTGCTGCCGATCGAAGATCACGCCGATGGTGCGGAAGGTTGAACCGTTGCCGACGCCGCTGGCCGCAAACAACAGCACAAATAGCCACATGAAGGCCGGGAAATATTGTTCAGGAGTCGCGGACCCGTAGGCTTGCATCATCACGTAGCCGACCGCGCACGATGCCAGCACCATGACTGCGGAAATCGCTTGCGTGACGATGGAACCGCCGACCTTGTCGGAAATCCAGCCGCCGATAGGACGCGTCAACGCGCCGACGAATGGGCCGATCCAGGCATAGGTGAAGGCCGATGGCGCGTTCGGATTCTTCAGCGTATGCTGCAGGATGCCGGCGGCGTCCGGCACATGGCTGATGCCGAATATCACGGTAATCGACAAGGGCAGCGCCATCGAGAAACCGATGAATGAGCCGAAGGTCACGATATACAACAAGGTCAGCGACCAGGTGTGCTTATTGCTGAAAATTGCAAACTGCTTGGCGATGTTTTCCTTCATCGTTCCGAATGCCGCCAGTTTCATCAGGAACAAGGTGCCGACGATAATCAGCGGCATCACGACCCACATGTTCAACACGCCCAATCCGGTTGGCGCCGGCATGTAGAGGTACAAGCCGATCCCTGCGGGGATGAAAGTCAGCGTATAAATCCAGGTGATCTTGACGAACGCTTTGAAGGTGCCGCCGATGTCCGGCGATATCGGCAATAGATTGCTCATGCCGAACCAGCACACCGCGCACAGCGGAATCAGGGAAAGCAGCCAGGCAAATCCGGCGTTTTGAATATAGGTTGGCGTGCCTGCTGCAATCTTCCCGAATATCCAGCCGCTGTCCTTCACCAACGGCATCGGGTCGCCGCCAAACGCGCCGAAAATACCGACCGTCATCACCAGCGGAATGACGATCTGCATGCAGGTGACACCGAAATTGCCGAGTCCCGCGTTGAGGCCGAGCGCCATTCCCTGCAGGCGTTTCGGGAAGAAGGTGGTGATGTTGGACATCGAGCTGGCAAAATTGCCGCCGCCGACGCCGGACCACAACGCCAGCATTTGAAAAACCCACAGCGGCCAGTCCTTGTGTTGCAACGCGATGCCGGTGCCGAGTGCCGGCGACAGCAGCATGAAGGTGGTCAGGAATATCGTGTTGCGTCCGCCCGCAAGCCTGATGTAGAACGACGACGGAATGCGCATGGTCGCGCCGGCCAATCCCGAAATAGCGGTGAGCGTAAATAATTCCGCCTGGGAAAATGGAAAGCCCAGATTAAGCATTTGCACCGTGATGATTCCCCACATGCCCCATACCGCAAAGGCGCATAGCAGACAGGGAACGGAAATCCACAAATTGCGATAGGCTATCTTCTTGCCGGTGCTCTCCCAGAATTTTTCGTCTTCGGGACGCCAGTCGCTGATATCCACGCCAGAGATCTTGTCGGTGTTCATAGCTGCTTTCAATAAAGTGATATGGTTCTATAGCTCGAAGGCGCGCGCCTTCTTTCCCATCAGCTCGCTGCGCCGCACTTCAGTCCAATACATCCAGATGAGCGACACCCAGACGATGCCGTACATCAGCATGAAGGCGCTGGAGCGAACGCCGGTCATGTCCATCAAAAAGCCGAAGCAAATCGGCAGCGCGAAACCGCCCATGCCGCCGGCCAGGCCGACGATACCGCTTACGGCGCCGATATTGGCGGTGTAATCGTCGCTGATGTACTTGAAGACACTGGCCTTGCCAAAGGCAAAGGCGATGCCGAGAATGAACATCAGGCCGGTGAATGCGTAGATGTTCAACCCGATATGAAAGGTCTTGGGTCCGGTCGTCGTCAAGACCGTCAGATCGGTTTGCGGGTAGCTCAACAGAAACAGACAAACCCAGCTAACCCACAATACCCACCAGGTCACGCTATGCGCGCCCCATTTATCGGACATCCAGCCGCCGACCGCGCGCAAAACACCGCCAGGCAGGGAAAAACATGCTGCAAGAAGTGCCGCATTGCGAATTTCAAGGCCAAACTCGCCGACGTAGTACTGGACCATCCATAACGACAAGGCGACATAGCCACCGAATACGATGCTGTAATACTGGCAATATTTCATCACGCGCGGATCTCTCAGCGTTTTGAGCTGACCGGCAAATGTGACCTTGCTCGGCACCAGGTGCGCAGGATCGCTATGGCTGAAAAACCAGAACAGCAGCAAGGTTCCCAGCATGATCGCAGCATAAACTTGCGGCACCATGCTCCAGCCGAAGGCAACCACCAATGCGGGCGCCACGAATTTGTTGACCGCCGCGCCCGAGTTGCCGGCGCCGTAGACGCCCATCGCAAAGCCCTGCCGTTCCTTCGGGAACCAGCGCGCGACATATGGCGTGCCGACCGAAAACGCGCCGCCGGCAAGGCCGACAAACAAGCCGATTGTCAAGAAGTGCCAATAGGCGGTGGCGTAGCTCATCATCCAGATGGCCGGGACTGTGATGGCCATCACGACAGCCATCACGATGCGGCCGCCGAATTTGTCAGTCCAGATACCGAGCGGAACCCGGATCAGCGACCCGGTCAGCACCGGCGTGGACATCAACAATCCGAATTGCGTGGCATTCAGGTCCAAGGTCTTTTTGATCGGAATGCCAATGACGGCAAACATCATCCACACCATGAAGCACACAGTGAATGCCAAAGTGCTGACAATCAGCACCGAAAGCGCCTGCGCCTTTTTTGTCACGTCAATTACTCCTGTTAGGAACTGACATGACTTTACGATTTGCAACGGTTAAGCGATATCCTCCTGAAGGAGATGCAAGCCGCACTGAATGGAACTATGCAGGACTATGATTTGGCCACGAAGATAGTTCTAAAGAACTATATGGTCGAAAATAAGGGCCTTGCCGCGCTTCGGCTACGGCAGGATGATGGCTTGGCGGCTTGGCGGCTAGACGAGACCGCTTTCGGTGGCGATGACCGCAGCGTGAACCCGCGTGCTGACATTAAGCTTGCGCAACACGTGTTGCACATGAATCTTGACTGTCGTTTCCGCAATGCCCAAGGCGCGGCCTATTTCCTTGTTGCTGGCGCCTTGCGCTATGGCGCGCAGGATTTCGCGTTCGCGCGGCGACAAGGCATCCAATGGCGACGCCTGCAACACCAGTGCCGGCGAGGGCAACTCCGCGCCGGTCGAGGTTCCGCGATACGCCGCAACCAGCTTGCTCGTCATTTCCGGGGCAATCACGCTTTCGCCATCGACCGCGCGGCGTAAGGCACTGACGAGAGCATCGCCTTCGGTGGTTTTCAACAAGTATCCCGCCGCACCGCCGCGCAACGCGGCGACCAGGTCGTTTTCATCTTCGCTGACGGTCAGCATCAAAATGCGCGCCGCCGGCGCCGCTTCCTGCAAGGCCGGAAGCGCCGCCACACCGTTCACCCCTGGCAAATGATTGTCCAGCAAGATCACATCGGGTTGCAGTTCCGCCGCGCGCCGCTGCCCTTCGCCGGCGTCTCCGGCATCGCCGACCACCTTGACCTGGGGATCGCGCGATAGCAAGGCCGACAAACCCCGTCGAAACAGCGTGTGATCGTCGACCAAAAGAATGCGAATCGGGGGCGTGCTTGAGTCGTTCATCCGTGTTCCAAATAAGTGTCGGCGGCGGATTCAGTCGACGGCAATTCGATGTCGTCCTGCGTCCTGCTTATCGAGGTCGACATCGAGGCCGACATCGGCGTCGACATCGGCGTCGATTGGCTGGGCGCGGGCAGAGTCAAAATAATCGAACATCCGTGCAACGGCGTCGACACCACGTCGAGCGTGGCGCCGATGCGGTGCGCGCGTTCGGTCATGATGGATAGTCCAACATGGGTTTCGTCCAATTTGAGGTTTTCTGCTGCAAATCCGATGCCGTTGTCTCGAATTTCAAAGCGCCATTGCGGCTGTTCCTGGACGTCGATCCACACTTGCGATGCGTGGGAATGCTTGCGGACGTTCGACAGCGCTTCCTGGACGATATGCAATACGTGCATCTGCACGTCCGCCGACAGCGGCAAGCCGTGGCCGACGGTGGCAAGCGCCGTCTTGAGTCCGGTCTGGTGCTCGAATTTTCGCAACGCGGTGGCCAGTGCGGGTTCGATATCTTCCGAATTGGCCCTGGTCCGAAAATGCAGCAACAATTCGCGCACGTCGCCATAGCATTCCCGCACGCCGATATCGATTTCCTCCAGCACTTTTTGAACATCCCCCGCCGATCCCGATTGCAAGCTGTCGCGCATGAGTTGCACCTGGATCTTGAGAAACACCAGCGATTGTGCAATCGAATCGTGCAGTTCCCGTGCGATCAAATGCCGTTCTTCCGATACTGCCGCTTCTTTTTCCAGCGCGTTGAGCCGAAGATTCTCCATCGCGCTGGCCAAGTGATAATTGAGCGCTTCCAGCAGAGAGCTTTCCGCCTCCGTTGGCGACACCTTGGCGTAATAGAACAAATCCACCTCGCCCATCAAACGATCGTGCAAACGAATGGGCACGTTGACCACGGTGTTGAATCCCGCCACTGCGCAGCGCTTGATTGCCGCGTCGTCAAACGCATTGATCGGTATGACTTTCAATTTTCCGCTGTCCGACGGTGTGCCGCAATGACAATCCCCCGCATACAGGCATTGCTCTTGCGTCACCATGCTGGCGGGTAAGCCACTGGTTGCGAGCATCAAGAAGCGGCGATTCGCCTCGTCCGACCAGCGTAGCGCCACCCCATCGGCACGGGCGATGCGCATCACACGCTGAGAATACTCTTGGGCCAATTCGTCCAGCGTGGTGGCGCGCGCGACCAGCGTTGTCACGTCGTAAAGGGCTTGCAGGCGTTCGCGCTTTTCCTGCAACTCCGCCGTTTTCTCCTGGACTCTGCTCTCCAGGTTGCGGTACATCGATTGCAGATGCTCGGCCATGTCGTTGAATCCATCGGCCAAGGTGCCGAATTCATCCGACGTTATGCGTTCGACCCGCGCACCCAGGTCGCCGCCCTGAATTTTCTGGATTGCCTGTTTCAACAGATTGACGGGTTCCAGCACGAACAGGTAACCGGTAAACAACAGGGTCGCGCCACCCAGGATCGCCAGGAACAGAACCCCCATTTGCAGCAAGTGCAAAATCGCGGTCCAGCGCGCCATGTGGGCCTCGATACTGCCGACGAAGGTATCGATATCGGCGACGAAGTTCAGCGTTTCAGACCGCAAGGATCGCAAATTGGGGACCTTGTCGGAAACCGCCACGGCCCGAAACTGTTTCCAGTCTTCCCCCACTTTCGCAAAATATTCGCGGGATTTCCCCTCCCAGGGCACGAACAGGGGACGTTCTGGATCGCCCGATCGCAAAAGATTCAGGCTTTGGTCGAATTCGCGCGCCAGCTTGGGGAGTTCCTGCAAATCGCCGCTACCGGCGACCAAGGCCATGCGATATGCCTGCATGCGCATGCGCCCGGCTTCATTGACCGCCGCGACGCCGCCGTCCAATTGCCACGACACCCATAGCGTGGCCGCGGTTGCTACCAATGCCAGTATCAGAAAAGGCATGCCTACCAAGGTCAGTTTGGCACTCAAGTCCCAACGCGATTTATTCGTGGTCAACATATGCCAAGGAGTTTTTTTACATACCTAACGCGTCAACCGGCCCAATGCATTGCAGCGCCCGCTGCACCTGTGCATTACACGGTTACATGATAGCCATGTTTTCAAATCATTGCGCCCCGCTTTGCGTCGATTGGTTCCAATAAATGCGCGTCGCATTCAACAGATTAACCCAAAGC
Organism: Burkholderiaceae bacterium; assembly: GCA_031291325.1. Classification (GTDB taxonomy): domain Bacteria; phylum Pseudomonadota; class Gammaproteobacteria; order Burkholderiales; family Burkholderiaceae_D; genus PKWO01. The sequence goes on along the minus strand of JARLJG010000052.1, from coordinate 17,923 downwards.
AACGCAGACGACACCGCGAAGGCAACACCCGCAAGTCGTGCCAACTGCGCAGAAAACATGCTCGCGCCAAGCAGCAAGAGCAAAGCGCCGACATGCGCGACGAATTGCCTGAAGGCCGAACGGTCGGGCACGATCTGTTTGACATTCGGCGCCTTTCCATACGTTTGCGCAGTTCGATTCTGCAAATGATACCAAACCAGGAACGGCACGATCTTGTATAGCATGCCATTGATCGTCGTATAGGCGAACCCGACCACGAACAATATTCCGAGGGCGATCGGATAAGCGGGCGCCGCCTTGACGCCCGGTATCGACTCGCCGACCGCCCATAGACCCACGCAAAGCAGCAGGCTGGTTAAGCCTGTCAGCCAAAACAAGCTGGTCGCTTCCCGCGTCTTGCGCTTGCGCCGCCATAGCAGGTAAATTGTCGTCGCAGAAAAAATCGCATAGCCTGTGGCTATGAGGATAGCCAGCGCGATTGGCAGCCAGCCGAGCGCAGGCGGCACAATCGCCGTGGCGACGCCCCACAGGCACAGCAGTAGAAAGAGGATCGGCGCCAGTCCTTTGGTCAGTAATGACGGGTAGATCGGCGTCATTTGAAACATCGGCACCACTTGATAGGCGACGCCGACCACCAACAGGCCGACCCAGCCGAGCAGACCGAAGCCAACATGGAGATCCCCCAGCAGCATGAACGGCACGGCAATGCCCCAGCCGAACACGCCGGCCAGCGTGCCGCCGAACATGACGGCGAAGGTCAATGCCAGTAGCGACAGATGGATCGCTGTCAGCGTTGCGCTGCTGCTCTCGGTGCGCAGCAAGCCAACTGTGCATGCGCCCAGCAAGCAAACGAAGGCAGCCAAAAGCAGGAATAGCGCAATTTGAAACAACGGCTTTTCCGATGTCAGAAACGCCGCCACGAAGGTGCAAACGCCCAGCGCCAGCAGTGCGTGCACGACGCTTGCGGTTAGTCGCACGCGCGGTATCTCGACGCCGGCGACCACATGCAAAATCTGAAACAGCGCGCCGATCATCGACATGGTAAGCACGCCCAGCGTCAGCATGTGGGTGAGCGCCAGGGTAACCGGCGACCAGCGCGACTCGAAGGCTTGCGGTCCGTGCCACGCGACCACGATGCCCGCAGCGATCGCGAAAGCCGGCGCCGTCAGGAAAAAGCGCAACGGCACTGAAAATGACGGCGAACGTTCAAACGACAAGACCCGTTGCATGGTGCGCTACCTTCGACGCCAGATGAGAATTTCAAACAGGGAGTCGGGAAGGGCGCGGGCCTGATACGCATAGCCATCGCGCTCCAGGATCGCATACAGCGGAAAAGGCTGGCGATCGATCAGCATGCACACCCGCTGCCCTTCGCCCAATGTCGATAACGCGGCCAGCACGCGTTCCAGCGGCTCGGGCGGTTGCAGTCCGCGCACGTCGAGTTTGACTTCCGGCTCCATCTGCTTCATGCGACGACGGCAAGCCGGCGCATTTCCTCGACCAGATCGCTCTGTTGCGCTGCCAGCACCCTATCGGTCATCGGATAGAGGATATTCTCTTCCTTCATGTTGTGCTGTTGCAGCATGATGTTCAGCGACTCGGAATGGCCGAGGTAAGCGATCTTGTCGCGCCGCGCGAGCGCATCGGTCAAACTCGACAAGATCCCGCGAATTTGCCGATGTTCGGTGCGCATCACGCTGGTTGGCCCGGCGCTATTGCCGGTCGCGCTTTCAAAGGCCGGAAACAGCACGGTTTCTTCCATCGAAAAATGTTGCTCGATGGCGTCGCGGAATTGCGCGAATAAAATTTCCGCTTGCTCCCACGTTTTGCCGTTGACGTTATTTTCAGCGTCGATGAAGAGATCGTCGCAGCGCTTGTGTTCGGTGGTCAGGTAGTCGGCGATGGTAGTCATGTTTTTGTTTCTCCGGGCAAACGTAATTTGTGGGTGAATTGGCGCGGGGTTGAACTACCCTTCACGCCCGTCGAGACGCGCTTTCATCAAGTACGGCGCGTAGCTAATGACATACAACAGAAAGGCAATCGACCAGCATGCCGCTGCAACGATCAATAGGCTGTCGCGCAAGCCGGCCGCACCGATGCCGGCCCAGACGCGAGCGAGCGCGCCGACTTGAATCGCCACATACATCGCCAATTCGGCATGCCCGGCTTTCAGCATGCGGCCAGTGTGACCAAGTGCGGTGCGCGTAATCATGCCCAGAATCAGCCCGGCCATCGAACCGACCGTCAACGCGTGGAACGCGGCGCTGGCAGTGACGATATTCAATGCCGCCAAAGAGAGGAGAAAAAAGCCGATCCCGATCCAGCCGTAGGACAAATGCAATATCCACAGCAAGGGCACGCGCATCGTGCTGTGCGGCTTCCACCCGGCCACGCGCACCAATATCGCGCATGCCGCCGCAAAGTTCAACGCTGCAACCAGCGGCGCCGGCAAGTGAAGCACCCATGCCAGACCGCCCGCGACGGTTAGTCCCAGCGCAATCTTGTCGCGCTTGGCATGCACGATCGGCTTGGAGCCAGGCGCGCCATTGCTGGTGAACATCGGAATGACGCGCGCCCCGATGACCGACTCGATCACCACGATGACGAGGATGGCCGCTTCAATTGGCGTGCTGGCAGAAATGGCAAACCAGGCAATCGCGGCACCGTGGAAGGCCACGTTGGCCAGCGTCAATAATCCGAGCAAGACGATCAAAAACAAATTGCGCTTGTTGCCGGATTGCTTCAACACGCGATACAACGGCCATGCGGCCAGCGGCAAAAACAGGATATCAATCGTGGCCGCCAACAGCGGCGGCGCGGCCAGCATCGCAATGCGGCCGGCGAACCACAACGCCGCCAATGCCGCCAAGTGCGAGCCCTTGGGCGTCCAAAGGCCGGTCCAGTTTCGCCCCGCCGTGTAAAGGAAGCCGATGATGACGGCCAGCACCACGCCGAACACCATTTCGTGCATGTGCCAATTCAATCCGATATGTTGCAAATTCGGCAGCAGGCCGAAATACCGCGCGATCCACAACGGCACGGCGATTGCCGAAAATCCGGCTGCCAACAAATAAAACGGGCGAAAGCCGAGCCGCCAAAGCGGATGTTCGGCACGCCAGAGCGCAGGCTGCGCAGAAGGAACCGGCTCTTCGATCGTCAAAAGACTCATCGTAATCTCGCAATTTTAAAGATGTATCGCATATACTACTTTTAAAACGACGGTTCTGCAATACTTGAATCGATGAATTTCCTTATTTTTCTAAACCGCCAGGAGTTGCGAAGCCGGGTCCATGACCGCCACGGCAACCAGCGCTTACACGGATCAGGTTCGCATGCGGATCATGGCCGTGCCGGAATTGCGCGTTCTGAGGGGCGATTTCTTCTCGATCAAGTCGCTTAAGGTGACGCCGTCGAGAACCGCCAGATAAGCCGCAGTGGCGGAACTCAATACCCCTTTGAGCATGCAGCCGGGAGAATAGACGCATGCATTGTTCTCGGGATCAAAGCATTCTGCCATGTAAAAATCGCTCTCGGAAGCGCGAACCACGTCGCCGATATTGATATCGGCGGGATCCTTGTTAAGCCTGAGTCCGCCGTTGCGCCCGCGCACGGTTTCCACCATGCCGGAAAGTCCCAGTTGGTGCACCACTTTCATCAAATGATTCTTGGATATCCCGTGCATCTCGGCGATGTCATTGATAGTGACCAACTGGTCCCGATTGAGTCCCAGGTACATCAGCGTTCGCAGCGTGTAGTCGGTATAGATTGTCAGTCTCATTGATCGTCTGAATTCAATTGTGGGAAATTGTAAATATCAATATGACACTATCGATTTGCCTATTGCAGTAATAAGTATACATCTTTATGGATGGAAACCAACCATAAGTGAGGGGAAAGAGATATCTCCGTTGCGCCCCACATTAAAATGCATCCAGTATATATCTTTACTCGAATTCACGCTGTAGAAATCATTCCGCGTTCGACGCGAATATCCGCGAGCGGTTTGCATAGAATAGCGATCCAGCGCACATCGCATTTCAATTTATAAGATGTATTTTACTTGCATCTTCAAAATGATGCTGATAACATACATCTTTAAGACGTTCTGTTTCGACAGATTCAGGCCGTCGCGCCAGACGCGGATCGACGAACAGTAGCGTATTGAACGAACAATCTGACGACCCTCTTTCCCAATGCCCAAGGAGCCGTAAATGCAACAAGTCTTCACCAAAGCAATGGCCCGCAACATATTTCTCGGTGGCGCGGTATTTTTCATCGCTATATATCTGATGCTCAGCTACGACACGTGGCAGCGCATTCCGGCGCGCGACCACGCCGACAAAATGACGCCGGCGGTGCTGCGCGGCAAATACCTGCTCGATACCAATGACTGCATCGGCTGCCACACCATCAATGGCGAAGGCGCTTATTTCGCGCCGGAACTTGGCAATGTCTACAAACGTCGTGGCCCGGAATTCATTTCCGCTTGGATCCAGGCACAACCTACCAACATGCCGGGCAGAAGACAGATGCCGAATTTCCATTTCACTCAAGCCCAACTGGACGACCTGGTGGCCTATCTGCAATGGCTGTCGAACGTCGATACCAACAACTGGCCACCCAATATTCAGGGTTGATTGGCGCCATTCCCAATTGAAGAACAAGGCATCGCTAAGAATTGTCAAAAGTGTCCAAGGTCGACTCGAGGAGCGGACATGTACGCAGGTACATCGAGCACCGCAGACACAAGATTGGGCGTTTTTGGCAGTTTTTGGAGATGCTCAACAAGGAGAAAGCATGAAATACCAGTCTCAAAAAGTGGCGGCCCCCTATTTCGTCGCCGCTCTGGCCCTGTTTGTCGGGCAAATCGTGTTCGGCCTCATCGCCGGCCTGCAATATCTGAACGGAACCTTCTTGTTTCCGATGTTGCCGTTCGATGTCGCTCACATGAGCCATACCAACCTGTTGATCGTCTGGCTGCTGATGGCCTTCATGGGCGCCGCCTATTTTATCGTTCCCGAAGAGGCGCAAACCGAACTGTACAGCCCCAGGCTCGCGCTAATCACCTTTTGGGTATTCCTGGTCGCCGGAGCATTGACGATCGCCGCCTATCTTTTCGTGCCCTACGCCGACCTGGCTGCGGCAACCGGCAATGCTGTCGTGCCTACGATGGGTCGCGGCTATCTTGAACAACCGTTGCCGACCAAAATCGGCATCGTGCTGGTCGCGCTATCGCTGCTGTTCAACGTGACGATGACCTTGATCAAAGGGCGCAAGACATCGATCAACCTGATCCTGGTGGGCAGCTTGTGGGGCCTGGCGCTGTTGTTCTTGCCGGCGTTTTACTTCTCGCAAGATACCGTCAAGGCCAGTTTCGGCTGGTGGTGGATCGTGCATGGCTGGGTCGAAGGCGACTGGGAATTGATACTCGGCGCATTGCTCGGCTTCATCCTGATTAAGATGACGGGCGTGGATCGCGAGATCGTTGAGAAATGGCTGTACATCATCGTCGCCATGACGCTGGTCTCCGGCATCATCGGCATCGGCCATCATTACTATTACACGGGCGCGCCAGCGTACTGGATCTGGCTCGGTTCGATTTTCTCCGCGCTTGAACCGATTCCGTTCATGTTGTTGATCGTCTTCGCCTTCAAGATGCTGCTGCAGCGCCGCCGCGAACACCCGAACAAGGCTGCGATGCTGTGGGCGCTCGGCACACCGATCATGGCGTTTCTCGGCGCCGGCTTGTGGGGCTTCATCATCACGCTGGCACCGGCGCAATACGTGATGCATGGCACCAACTTCACCGCTGCGCACGGCCATCTGGCCTTCTTCGGCGCCTATGCGATGGTGTCGCTGGCCATCATCTCCTACGCGATGCCTTTGCTGCGCGGACGCACGGCCAACAGCGCAGCGTCGCAGCGCTGGGAAATGGCCGGCTTCTGGATCATGGTGTTTAGCATGATCGGCATCACGCTCGCGCTGACCGGCGCCGGCATCGTCACGGTGATCCTGCAGCGCACTGGTGACGATCCGATGGGATTCATGCAAGTGCAGGACAGGTCGCGCATGTTCTTCTGGATACGGGAATTTGCCGGGGTCTGTTTCTTCGGCGGTCTGCTGGTGTATCTGCGCAGCTTTTTCATGGTCGGCGAATACGAGTATGCCGATGAAATGAAGCGCGCGTTGGCAGTCTGAGCGAAATGCGGCGGGACTGCGGTCCCGCCTTCTAATTACTCTAGGACGATCCAGCATGCAGATTGAGAACAGCGTCGAGTATCGGCAACCCTTGCCGGGAGACTTTGCAATTTGGGTGTTCATTTTCGCCGAACTGACGGTTTTCGGCGTCCTGTTCGCGGCCTATGCATTCGCCCGCAGCGCCCATCTGGATTTGTTCAACGCAAGCCAACAGACGCTGAACCGCACGTTCGGCTTTGCCAACACGCTGTTGTTGCTGACCAGCGGTTATTTCGTCGCGCGCGCCACGCAGGCCATCAAGGCCGGACGCAGCGCAAGTTGCGGCAATTGGCTGGCCGGCGCGCTGGCGTTGGGCGGCGTGTTCCTGGTGCTGAAGGCGATGGAATTTCAACAGGATTTTTCACGCGGCATCAATCTATCGACCAATTTGTTTTACATGTTTTATCTGTCCCTGACCTTCTTCCACTTCATGCATGTGATCATGGGCATGACGATCCTTGCCGTGGTCGCGTGCAAAGCTTACGCCGGAAGCTATAGCGCCGAGAATCACGCCGGCGTGGAAACCGGCGGCTCCTATTGGCACATGGTCGACCTGGTGTGGATCATCCTGTTTGCGCTGGTCTACGTCATTCATTGAAAGGAAAAGCGATGAAGCTCTCTTCCACCGCTGCGGCCCGGTCTTGCACTGCGTCATGGGTCGCGTTGCTTGGGCTTACCACGATTTCGTTTCTGCTCGGTTCGCGCGTTCCGAGCCAGGTGCTGATGGCAACGATCCTTGTCCTCACGCTGCTCAAGGCGCAACTGGTGGTCAACGATTTCATGGGCTTGCGCACGGTGCGTCCGTTGTGGCGAATTGTCATGGGCGCTTACCTGCTTGCCGTCGGCGGCGTGATCGCCCTCGCCTATCTCACCGCATAATCAAGGAAAATCATGACCGTTACCGCACTCAACCGCGCCCTGCGGGTGCCCAGCCTCATCCCTCCCTATACGCCCAGCGGCGACGAAATCGAAGTCTTTGAACTCGCCTATCGCAACCGCCTGCCGCTGCTCATCAAAGGCCCGACCGGATGCGGCAAGACGCGCTTTGTCGAGCACATGGCGGCGCGGCTGGGACGCGCGCTATATACGGTGTCGTGCCACGACGATCTATCCGCCTCCGACCTGGTGGGCCGCCACCTGATCGACGGCACCGGCACGTATTGGACCGATGGTCCGCTGACGCAGGCGGTGCGCCACGGCGGTATTTGTTATCTGGACGAAGTGGTGGAAGCGCGCAAGGATACCACCGTGGTGTTGCACGCATTGTCGGACGACCGCCGGATTTTGCCGATCGACCGCAACGGCGAAATTCTGGAAGCGCCGCCGGAATTCATGCTGGTGGTTTCCTACAATCCCGGATACCAGCATTTGCTGAAGGGCTTGAAACCCAGCACGCGCCAGCGTTTCGTGTCGCTCGCGTTCGGTTTTCCAGACGCAGCGCGCGAAATCGAGATCGTGGTGAAAGAAACCGGTGTCGACCCAAACCTGGCCAAACGCCTGGTGACACTTGCCAACGCCTTGCGCAGCACCGCCGATCACGACCTGGAAGAAGCGCCCGGCACGCGCCTGATTGTCGACGCGGGGAAACTGATTGTCAGCGGTTGCGATCCGCAGGTGGCGTGCCGCGCTGCGATCATCGAATGCCTCTCCGACGAACCCGAGATCACCCGTGCCTTGATGCAGGTTGTGTCGGCCATCTTCGGTAACTGAGGCGCGACAATGGAAGAACAGATCGGCATCGCCTGGCACCGGCTGGTAAATCGCCTGGCTACCCGCCGTTTTCCGCAAGCGGCAGTCGAGCTGTCGGGCGTCTCGCGCACCGCAGCTCTGCTGTTTCGCGCGCTCGGCGGCGACCACGGCGTCGCCGTGCAGGCCGGAGCGCAAACGCTGCACGGCGCCAGACGCTCTTTATTGGAACGACTGGCCGGCAGCGAACGCAAGGCCGATCTCGCCTGGCTCGATCCGCAAGCGTTGCGCCTGCCTCCCGCGATCGACGCCTATCCCGACGCCAACCTGAACCGCGACATGTATTTCTGGCTGGCCGCTCTGGCCGCCGTCGATCCGCAGCCCGGCCTGCCTTGGTTGACCCGCAATCAGGCAGCCGTGGTGGCAATCACGGAAAATTTTCCCGGTCTGGCCGCGTGTTATGACCGTTTGGCAGAGGCGGAAATTGCGCGCCGCCCGGACATCGGCAAGCTGGCGCCCGATGAGGCGGCACAGGAACAGGCGATCCGCGATGCACTGCGCGAACCGGGCAGCGTCGCCGCGCTGCCAGTGGCACGCCGCGCGCCACATCCGGTGCTGCTGTGGCTGCGGCCCCAGGCACCGTGCACAAGCAACCCGCAAACGGTTGCGACACCGGAGTCGACTCAGAGCGCCGCAGGTGCGCAGCAGGCGGATAAAAAGCGCCGCGTGGCCGAACATGCCAGCATGCCCGAGCGCAAAGGCGGATTGCTGCTGTTTCGACCCGAATCGATCTTCAGCTGGACCGAATATGCAAAAATCGAGCACGAATCCAAGGAAAACGACGACGAGGACTTGGCCCAGGCGGCCGACGATCTGGACGTGATTTCGATCGCGCGCGACAGCAAGAACGTTGCCAAGAAGCTGCGCATGACGCTCGACCTGTCGCCGGCGGAAGGCAGCGGCGCTGCGCTGGATGGCGAGCGTTTGCTGCCCGAGTGGGATTATCGCACGCACACATTGAAGTCGGATCAATGCCGGATCAACATCATCGTCCCGACGAGCGCCGGACCCTGCGCGCTGCCGCAGCATCTGCAGCGCGACGGCAAACGCCTGCAACGCCAGTTCGGGGCATTGCGACCATTGCGAACGCGCCTGAAGGCGCAGGCGGACGGCAGCGACATCGATATCGATGCCTACTTGCGCCACGCCGCCCAGCATGCAGCTAGCGGCGGCGGCGGCGTAGCGCGCTTCTACCTGGATCAGCGCAAGCGCGAGCGCGATCTTGCTTGCCTGCTGCTGGCGGACTTGTCATTATCGACCGAGGCATGGGTGGGCGAGGAACGGCGCGTGATCGATGTCATCCGCGACAGCCTGTACTTGTTTTCCGAAGCGCTATCGGTTACCCGCGACCGCTTCGCGCTATATGGATTCAGTTCCAAGCAACGCACCGATGTGCGCTTTCATACACTCAAGGAATTCGACGAGCCATATGGCGATATCGTGCGTGGCCGTATCGACAGCATCGGCCCGGCTTACTATACGCGCATGGGCGCGGCGGTTCGCCATGCAAGCAATATCCTGGCACGCCAAAAAGCGCGCGAACGCTTGCTGCTGCTGGTCACCGACGGCAAGCCCAACGACTCCGATCAATACGAAGGCCGGTATGGAATCGAGGACACCAGAAAAGCGTTGATTGCCGCCAGACAGCAAGGGCTGCGGCCTTTTTGCGTGACGGTCGACCAGGAGGCCCACGAATACCTGCCGCATATTTTCGGCAAGGACAATTTCATCATCATCCGCAAACCATCGGAGCTGCCTGCCAGGCTTCCACTCCTTTACGCGCACCTGACGCGCTAGGCTCCGGCGCAACCAGGCGGGCAATTCATCTGGCAGTATGGATACTTTCTAGCGATTCACTTGCCATGCACCGCATGCTGCACCAGCTTTAGAAATTCGGCGTCGACTTGTCCGATTTTTGGGGTGCTACCGATCACGCGTCCGTCGGCATCGAGCAGGATGAGCGCGGTACTATGGTTGTAGTCGCCATTCGGCAACAATTTATACTGGATGTGCAAAACCGCCGCCAATTTTCGCACCGTTGCCGGATCGGTGCGCGCCAGCGTCCAATGTTCCCGATCCAGCTTGCGCCTGGTGGCCACTGACTTCAGCACGCCGACATCGTCGCGCGCGGGGTCGAAGGTCACCAGCAGTAGCGACAGCTGCGCACGCTCCTCTGCGCTCAAACCTTCCTGCGTGGCGCGCAAGGTGTCGATCAGCATTGGACATACGAACTGGCAGGAGTTGTAGAACATGCTGACGATCACGGGCCGGCCACGCAGGTCGGCCAACTTGAACGTTTTTCCATCCTGGTCCACAAACGTGGCAGGAAGCTGGTAAATTGAATCGCCTGGAAGGCGCGCGCCTTCGGCAACCACGTTCGCATGATCGTCGTTGCCGGCGGACGCACAAAGCGATGCGGCGGACAAAATCAAAGCACTCAGGTAGCGCGCCGCCTTGACGCGTAATGATGAATTCATTATTTCTCCTTATTCCCGCTGCGTGCGCATCGAAACCCGAGATTGTCGGTAGTGTCCGCTCCGTCGAGCGAGGACAGTAAAGCGATGCGCATCAAAATGGCAAAATTTTCCTTGTCTTGCAGGCTGATCGCCCCGGCGCCGCAAAACTTCAACTTGTCCGGATCGCCTTGATTGCGACTGTCGGCGCTGATGAACAGTGCATTGAAATCGTCGACCCATTCCCAGATCAATCCATGCATGTCGCGGATGCCGTAATAATTGGCGACACCGCCGACCGACGATACCGGCGATTCGGAATTCCTGGAGTACCACGAGAGAATACGGGCGCGCCACTTGGGATCGCCGCGCGCATCGGCGCGGACTTCGTCGGCGGCAGCGACGTATTCCCATTCGTACCAGCTTGGAAGACGCCCGCCTTCGCTTTCGCAAAATGCCTGTGCGGCAAACCAGCTGACGCTGGTGACCGGTTGCTGCTCGTTCAAGCTGCTACCGATCGAAGTCGGCGAAGCCCAGCGATGCAAATAGCTGCGGTCGGCAAACACGGACGGCATGCGATTGCGCCGCCATTCAGGATGCGCATTGACGAAAATCGAGAATTCGCCATTGGTCACCGGCGTGACGCGCAATGCAAAGTTCTCGATACGAATCGCATCGTTGCTGTCCGCATTGGCGATCACGCTAGTCAGCGATCCCGCCGGAATCGCCACGTAGTCGGCGGCAAGCGACGGCACCGCCGCCGACACGGCGAGCACGCCGCATGCGGCAATCATGTTTGCCCGGAGTCGCGATTGCCTCATGTCGGCCACCGATAGGCTCAGTGCGCTTCGACCGGCGCGCTGAGGGACTTTGCGCGCTCCGTCTTCACTTCGGATGCGTCTACGCGCCCACCCTTGTTGTCCCAGCTATTCAACACATAGGTCAAGATGTTGGCGATTTCATCGTCGTTCAACTGAGTCATCGGCGGCATCACGGAATTGAATTCGTTACCGTTGACGGTGACCTTGCCGGTCAAGCCGCGCAATGGTATGCCGATGGCACGGCGCAAATCGCTGTTCAAGAAATCCGATTTCGCCAAAGGCGGGAAAACACCAGGCAAACCTGCGCCATTAGGCTGATGACAGACCGAGCAAGTGCCCGCGAACAACTCGCGGCCGGCATTGACCTGATCCTCCAGCGTCAGCGTGCCGCTGGCAGCGGCCTGGGTCGCCTTGGTCACCGAAGCGAGATTCGGTTGCGCGCGATCTCCCAGGTAGACGGAATCGAGTTCCTTGCCGGAATAGATATCTTTCTTCGCAGGGCCGTCCACTTTCAATATCGCCAATGCCCCCTTGTTGAAAGCGCGGAAGATCGAGTGGTCGACCAGCACATAGCTGCCGGGCACCTTGCTCTGAAACTCAACCATTACTGCCCCACCCGATGGAATCAGCGTGGTCTGCACGTTTTCTTGCGCATGCGTGCCGCCTTCATAGCGCACCTTGTCGAAGATGGCGCCGATCACGTGAAAGCTCGATACCAGATTAGGGCCGCCGTTGCCGACGAACAGACGAATCGTTTCGTCGGTCTTGGCGGTCAGCGCCTTGTCGCCGGTCATCGAGCCTTCAGCGCCGTTGAACAGCACGTAGGTCGGTTTCTCGTCGATCGCCTTGTCCATGTCGAAGGGTTGCAAGCCTTTTTCGCGGTATTTTCCGGTGGTGTAGAAATCGCCCTGCATCACGTAGTATTCATGATCGACCGGCTTCATGCCTTCCGGCGGCTCCACCAGGATCAAGCCATACATGCCGTTGCCGATATGCATGCCGACCGGCGCGGTTGCACAGTGGTAGACGTATACGCCCTCGTTCAGTGCCTTGAACGTGAATTGCGATTCATGGCCAGGCGCGGTGAAGCTCGATGCGGCGCCGCCGCCGGGGCCGGTTACCCCATGCAAATCGATGTTGTGCGGCATCTTGTTGTTCGGATTGTTCTTCAGGTGGAATTCCACGGTATCGCCCTGGCGCACGCGGATAAAGCTGCCGGGTACCGTGCCGCCGAAGGTCCAGAACATATACTTGACGCCCTCGGAGATTGCCATTTCCTTTTCAATCACTTCAAGGTCGACTATCACCTTGGCTGGATAATTACGATGAATAGGCGGCGGCACGTTGGGCGGGCTGGTGAGAACCGCGTGGATCGGCTGGCCTTGCGGTGGCCCGAAATCGCCCTTTAACTTGGCCGGCGCGTGTTGGGCCGCATATGCAGAGGGCGCACCCAGCGAAAGTCCTAATGCGATACTCGCCGCTGCGGACAAGATACGGACAACTTTGACAAAACGTTTCATTTTCATCCCTTTCTGGTGACCAATCCTAGTGAATGCGTGGAGAGTCGAATTTGTCATGTCGATCCTTTTACCCGCCCGACGCAAGGTGCGACGATATAACAACCGTCACTATGCAAGACATGATGTAGATCAAATATATATCACATTGTGACTAAATCTACTCTTCTCAAACAACGTCGGATATTTGCAAGGGGCGCGCCATTGCTGCACGCTGCGCTCGTGCGCTGCGCTGGATCGCACGAGCGGAAAAACAACCCGCCTGCGACGCCCGCAACACGCAGCCTCAGCGACTGGTGCAGCGCCGCGATCGCCTATGTTCATGCCAATTTCCCGGTCGATTAGCTCACGCAAGGCGTCGCGCATGAATCCGGTATCGGGTAACGAGGTTCTAGCGAGTTCAGGAGTCACGATCCCTCAAACGGCAATTTGTTCGCTTCTTGCGCTTTGTGGCTTTGAAGAAAAATGCCAATAAGATGTATTATACTTGCATCTTATTCTTTGTAAAGATAAAATGCTTTCTCATTGCAGCGCTTTCCGAGCCACCCGTGCGCTTGGATATTGCAAGCGAGCCTTATCGGCCCCTCGTGCCGCGCATTTGAAAAGTTCAATGGGCGGCATTATGGAATCGACATTAGAAATATTTTGACTATTTACAGAGGAGTTTTATCATGACGCACGATTGTTCCATTCCAGTCAAAGCAGAAGGCATTTACCCATTCGACGCGCGCGGCATCGCCAAGCGATTCCGTCACGCGGCAATCTTTGGGGCACTCGATGCGCTGCAGGATGGCGAGATCATGCGCTTTTGCAACGACCACGATCCGCTTCCATTGTTGTCACAGATCTCCAACCATTTCGGTTCGCAAATCAGGATTTCGTACGTATCGCGTTCGCCAGGCGAAATCGTCATCGATTTTCTGGTAACAGGCTGATCGTCTCATTTGGAGATGGATTGCATCGGCGTCCTGCTCGCAGATGTCAATCCGCTCATGAGAATCGGCACTTAGGCCCAAGCGTATTCGAGGCTAGCGAACCAGTGGCATCCGACAGGGTCTGGAAGAACAACAATCCACTAGATCAGCTTGGAGTAGGTCGATTCGCTCGGCCGCGCCAGATATTTATCGAATACCATCGCAATTGCGCGCACAAAAAGCCGTCCCTTCGCCGTGACGCGAATCGCCGTCGCGTCGATAGCGATCAATCCGGCATCTTCATATTGTTCCAGCAGCGCCATCTCGGACGCAAAATACGCTTGAAAATGAATGCCGTGGCTGCGCTTTATCGCATCGAAAATCACCGGAGCACTGCACATCAAGGTCATGATAATCCTTCGTCGCAACAAGTCGTCGTTGTCCAGTTCGACGCCTTTTTCGACCGGAAGCTGCCCTGCGTCCAGATGCCGATAATAGGCGTTTACCGTGCGCACCGACTGGCTGTACGAATTGCCGACCTTGCTGATGGCGGACACGCCGAAGCCGATCAGGTCGCATTCGGCGCGGGTGGTGTAACCCTGAAAATTCCGGTGCAAACTCATGTCCAGGCGGGCTTTGTTCAGTTCGTCGTCCGGCTTGGAAAAATGATCCAGCCCGATATAAACGTAGCCGGCGTCGAGCAACCTGCGAGTCGACATCAGGAAAATCTGCAGCCGCACGTCGGCTGACGGCAAGTCGCCCGACACGATCTGGCGCTGGGCCTTGAAGCGGCTCGGCAGATGCGCGTAGTTGTAGAGCGCAATGCGGTCCGGTGCGACCCGGATGAGGCTGTCGAGAGTGCGGCTGAAGCTTTCCACGGTTTGTTTCGGCAAGCCATAGATCAAATCGGCATTGATCGATTGGAAATTCGCACTGCGGCTTTGCGCAACTGCTTGTTCCACCATCTCAAGCGGCTGTATCCGATTGACGGCCCGCTGCACCTCGGGGTCGAAATCCTGCACGCCGAAGCTGTTGCGATTGAACCCCAATCCGGCGAGCATCGAGAGCGTGCCGTCGCGCACCGTGCGCGGATCGATTTCAACCCCAAGTTCGGCGTCGGCGGCGAACTCGAAATGACTGCGCAACATGCTCATCAGTTGGTGCAATTCGTCCGCATTGAAAAAGGTCGGCGTCCCTCCGCCAAGGTGAAGCTGCACCGCTTTGCGATCGTGACCGAGGTGCGCAGAAACCAGCGCCATTTCCTTGTCGAGATAGCGCAGATATTCCCGCGCGCGATCGTGGTCCCGGGTGATGATCTTGTTGCATGCGCAAAAATAGCAAAGCGATTCGCAAAACGGCAGATGCACATAGATCGACAACGGCGGGTTGCCGGGGCTTTCCACTCGCTGCGCAAGATAGGTCACGTAGTTCTGTTCGGAAAAAGCGGAATTGAAACGATCGGCGGTGGGATAGGAAGTGTAGCGCGGCCCCGACTTATCGAACTTGCGGATCAATTCCTCGGACAGTTCGATATCTTGCAAAGGTTGTGTCATAGTCATTTTCATTCACCGTTCATCTATCGGGGGCCGATCGGCTCGATTGTAACAAGCGTTTCCACGAAATCGCTGTCAATCGGCGATGGTCTATCCGGTGTGACAGTATATCATTACATGATATATTATCCGGAATCGAAGAAAGGCATTGTTGCTCGAATTTTCGGAATTCAGCCGCCGAAAGCAGGTTGAACTGCGCAATTCCGTTGCCATTGGCTCCAATTGCGAAAATTGAACCTCGCTGTGGGTTGTAGTTCACATATCTTTCAACATACAGCTGTTCGACGATACACGGAAGAAACAAAGATCATGGAAAAACTGAAGGCTTTACTGACGGATGACCATGTTGTCATTTGCAATAGTCTGAAACAAATCCTGGCCGAAACCGAAAATATCATCGTTGCCGGAGAAGCGGTCCGATCGCCTCACAAACCGGAACCCGGCCTTCCCTGGCGAATGCAACCCCGCCGTGCGGCCTGAAAAGCTGACGATTGAATTCGTCGGTAGTCAGAATTTCCGGTTTTTGCATTTACCTGCCTTTGTCATTCAATGCGGCGCTGGGATGTCCAGCGAAATGACTGATTTTGCGCGATATGCTGCAGAATATAACAATCGATAACAGCAAACAATGCGTAAACTACAGGCACTTTTGACAACAACAAAAAATAACGCAGCACCACTTTCATTGTCGTGCTGCAATGTGTTATCATTTAGGTAGGGGAATCGCCAAGCTGGTTACGGCACCGGATTCTGATTCCGGCATTCGAAGGTTCGAATCCTTCTTCCCCTGCCAGTTGCTCCCTTGCGGCATACGTGTGTCGCCTTTCTGCGACAAGACAATTCCAGCTTCGCTAGATTAAATTCGGCCTCTTTTTCTATCTAACCAATGCAACGCAATGCAACGGTTCCGCCATGCAACTCGATGGCCTTTTGCAAATCGCTTTTGCTTGCTTCGTAACTGTAAGCCCTGACCAGCGCTGCGGGGTCGTTCAGTTGCAACTTCGATTCGCCGTTAGTTTGCGCGGCCGGCGCGGCGCTATCCGGCACTTGCGACCGGCGCATGCCACTAGTTTGGCTTCGCCATATCGAGGCAACCGCCACGATTGCCCGCAAACTGTCACGCAGACGACAACTCAAACAATAAGGATCGTAGATAATCCGAAGCCAACGAGAATTTCCATGTCTTGCCCAAGGGTGAGACGCGATCGACTGCTGCCCATCATTGGCCATACCGCAACAAAAGAAGGAGTTTGAAAATGAGTTACGACCAATTATTGCACACAGGATCGCTGCAAAGCATCGGCAGAAGGTCCGCGCTGGCGTTGTTGGCGATGTTATTCTGCAGTCCCATTGTGCACGCGGAAAACGGCGTCTCCGACGATGAAATCGTCCTTGGGCAGACCTGTGCATTAACCGGACCTTTGGCCGAGTTGGGCCAGGCCTCGTCGAACGCCGCCAAGACCTATTTCGAGTATATCAATCAGCAAGGCGGCATCAACGGACGCAAGATTCGCTTGATTACGCTGGACGATGGCTATAACGCCGACAAGGGCGTGGCCAACACGCAAACGCTGGTCGAAAAGGAAAAAGTATTTGCGCTCTTCAATGTACTTGGCACACCCACCAATATTGCAATACTGCCGTACATCGCCAAGGAAGGCGTCCCCAGCATTGCGCCGTTTACCGGCTCGCAAGTCACGCGCGCGCCGCTCAATCGCATGGTGTTCAACGTGCGCGCCGGTTATGACGTTGAAATCGATAAAATCATCGAGCAACTGGGCGTTCGCGGCATCGAAAAAATTGCAGTGGCTTACCAAAACAACGCATTCGGCAAGGAAGGATTGGCCGACGTCGAAACCGCGCTGGCCAAGCGCAAATTGAAAGTGCAAGCTGCCGCCTCGATCGAGAACGATGCGTCCGATGTCGTCGCAAGCGCGAAAAAGCTGGCCAGCGTGGAGCCGCATGCGGTCATCATGATAACCGCCGGCAAGCCATCGGTGGAGTTCATCAAGGCCTACAACAACATCGCAATCGGAATGCAATTCTTTACCTTGTCGGTGATGGGCACGCAAACATCGATCGATGCGCTTGGCAAGGACGGTGTCGGCCTGGTGGTGTCGCAGGTTGCGCCTTATCCGTATTCAGCGACCAGCGGCGTAGTGCGGGAATACCAGCAGGTGATGAAGAAAATGGGCGTCAAGAATTGGTCGTTCACCTCGATGGAGGGGTTCCTGAACGCCAAGGTTGCGGTCGAAGGCTTGAAACGGGCTGGCCGCAACCTGACGCGCGAACGCTTCGTCGGCGCGATGGAATCGATGGGTAAGCTCGATTTCGACGGCTATCTGATCAATTTCAGCCACGCCAATCACGACGGCTCGCAATACGTCGATTTGACCCAGATCGCCAGAAACGGACAGTTCTTGCGCTGACCGGAGGCAGTCGATTGCAGAGCTTGGTCGCTATTTTGCAACGCATGGCAAGCGTTGAAAGACTCAAGAAAGGTTGGCGCAGGAAAATGTATCTTTCTTTTCCTTGCGATCCCCGGAGGGTGTAATTAGTTTTGTGTAAATGGTCATTTGGCAGGAGACTGCCTGTATAAAGGAAACAATGACCTACGTAAAACGCACCAAGCGGGCCAAGCCCGATCCCGAATTGGTCAAACTGGCTGACAGCCTGCTTGCC
>JARLJG010000051.1 GCA_031291325.1 Burkholderiaceae bacterium | reverse complement strand
TGCACCGCGTATTGCCTGTGGCTGCGCAAGCGCGGGATGCTGGTTTGAAAAATGAGCGCAAGCAGGCTGCGATACAATCCCGGCAGTAGGTTGGGCTAACGCTTCACCAGCCCAACAAACGCCCCCACAACCCACACCAAAACTTGAACAGCCTGCAAACAAACTGCGCGACGAATGTTCGTCAATGTTCCGGCGGACGGCGGATGTTGGGCTGGTGAAGCGTTAGCCCAACCCACGATACTACACGCTCAAACCCACTTGAACCGCTTCGTCGCCGCCGCAAACAACACCACCGTCCACACCCCCACGATCGCCAGCGCGCTGCCCTGGCTGGCCAGGCTCGCGCCGTCGTTGAAGACTGCGCGCAAGGCCGCCAGCAGCGGGGTCAGGGGTAGCATATCGGCGCCGCGTTGCAGCCATTCGGGAGCGGCGTCGAGCGAGAAATAGACGCCCGAGAGCATCATCGTCGGCAGGAACACCAGGTTGGCCAGGCCGCCGTAGGCGTCGACGCCACGGGCGAAGCTGGCCAGCACGTAGCCCAGGCTGTTGAAGCAGGCGGTGCCGAGCACGATCAACGCAAACAGGCTCAGGTAGCTGCCCCGGTTATAGACGCCGAACAGCGCAGCGCCGACCGCCATCAGCATGGCGGCGGCGACCGTCACCACCACCAGCCGCACGCACACCTGCGCGGCGAGGAAGATGTAGCGCGGCAGCGGCGTCGTGGCCAGGCGCTTGTAGCCGCCCTTTTCGCGCAGCGTGACATCCACCATGCCGGCTGAGAACAAGCCCATCATCAGCAGATTCAGGCCCAAAAGGCCGGGCAGCAGGTAGGCGGCATACGGCGCGTCGCCGCGCCCGCCGACGCTGGCCCGCACGGTCGGAATGCTGGCGATGTCGACCGCGCCGTGCGCGCGCGCCTGCACCACCAGGTAGGCTTGCTGCACCAGCGCGTCGGCTTGCGCGCCTTGCGCGGCCAGATAGCTGTTGAGGCGCAGCGTGTAGTGGCCGCCCTGCCCTTGCAGCAGCGCCGCCAGTTTGCCGCCGCGCCAGCGCGCTTCGGCTTCTTCGGGGGTCATGATTTGCATGTCCAGTCCGCGCTCTGCCAGCGCCTTTTGCAGCGCGCCGTCTTCGGCGGAGAGGGCCGGCGCGCTTTGCGCCCAGACCAGCTTGACGCCGCTGTCGGACTTGCCGCTCAACACCGTCGCCAGTCCTGCGAACATCACGATCGGGAAAGCGACCAGCCAGAAGATCGCTGCCGGCAGGCGCAGGTAGACTTTCAGGCTCATCATGAACTGCTTGAGAAAAATGCGTGCGTGCATGGTCTAGGTTTCCTTTAATCTCTCAAACTGCGGCCGGTGCGATGCAGGAACACGTCTTCCAGGCTGGCGCGCCGCACATGCAATTGCTGCATCGGCAAATCCAGCTCTTCGACGCAGGCGAGCAGCTTGCGCAAGTCGCTCTTGGGGTCGGCCAGCGGCACCGCCCAGTGCTGCGGCTTGACATCGACCGCGATGCCGAGGCGCTGCGTGAACGCGGCGGCGTCGGGCGCGGCGCCCTCGAATTCGATTTCGGCGTAGCTCGCCTGGTTGAGGCTGGCGATCAGCTCGCGCGGCGTGCCGAGTTGCAAAATCTGGCCCTGATCCATGATGCCGACCCGGTCGCACAGCGCTTGCGCCTCGTCCATGTAGTGGGTGGTCAGCAGCACGGTGCGGCCTTCGCTCTTGAGCTGGCGCACCAGCCCCCACAACACCTGGCGCGCCTGCGGATCGAGCCCGGTGGTCGGCTCGTCGAGAAACACCAGTTCCGGCTGGTTGACCAGCGCCAACCCGAGCGCCAGCCGTTGCCGCTGGCCGCCGCTCAATTTGCTTTGATAGACGTTGGCCTTGTCTTCCAGTTGCAAGAGGCGCAGCAAGTCGTCGGGATTGCGCGGCTGAGGATAGTAGCTGCCGAACAGGTCGAGCGCCTCGCGCACCTTGACCTTGTCGTCCAGTTGCGTGCTCTGGAATTGCACGCCGATGCGGTTGCGGATGGCCGCGCCGTCGCTGCGCCAATCCAGGCCGAGGATGCGGATCGTGCCCGCGTCCGGCGGCACCAGCCCTTCCAGCATTTCCATGCTGGTGGTCTTGCCGGCGCCGTTCGGCCCCAGCAACCCGAACACTTCGCCGCGCCGCACCTGCAAATCCAGCCCGCGCACCGCATGCACATCGCGGAACCGCTTGTGCAGCCCGCTTGCTTCCACTGCCCATGTTTCCATCGTTGCTCCTATGCCGACTTCGGCGCCATATTCGGCGCGATATATCGAGGTAAAATTTGGTTTCCCCTCCAATGGCGCAAGCGGGCTGAGTCTGCCTCCTTGGTCGGGTGGGCACGCTTTTGTGCCCACGCGGAGATCGCCGCAGCGTGGGCACAAAAGCGTGCCCACCCTACTTTTTTACTGTGCCAATTTCGGATGGCCGCATCCATCATAATCGATTCGGTTATGATAGCGGCTCATTCTGCCATACAGGGAACCGGAATGATTCATGATTTTGCACTGGTTGTAATCGTCATTGTCGCCGCCGTGGCCGCATCCCGCCTGTGGCCGCGCAGACCGCTGGCGGCGATACTTCTCTGCGTCGCAGCGGGCGTCCTTGCGATGCTGCTGGCGCGTTGGTGGCACATGGACTTGAGCATGATGATGTAAGCGAGTGCGACTGCGCCGCCTCACGCATTGGAGAGGTTGATCCCCGCCAATTGCCCAAGCAGCGCCGCCACCGCGTCGACCTGATCGGCCGGCACCGCTTGCATCGCTTCGGCGCCGATCGATTCCGCCGATGCCGTTGCATGCGCCAGCAAGCGCTGACCCGGCCTGGTCAGCACCGCGTAACCGACCCGCGCGTCGCGCGCATCGGCCTGGCGTGCCACCAGCCCCAGTTGCTCCAGCGGCAGCAAGGTGCGCGTGACGCCGGACGCGGTCAAGCCCAGCCGCTCGGCCAGATCGATGCGGCGCAAGCGCGCGCCCGGCGCCCGCTGCAAATAATACAGCACCATGAAATCGCCGAAGCTCAAGCCGTGCACGCTGCCCAGCGCATTATCGAGCCGCCGCGTCAGCACCGCATAAGCGCGCGCCAGCCGCAGACAGCATTCGAGCGCGGCGCTGGGAGCGACTGTGGAATCGGCTTGTTCCGCCTGTGCAGATCGAGTCATGATCGAATTCCTTTATGTTGAAATATATCGATGTATATTGATATATACTTGATTATGCAAGTATATATCAACAATATGGAGTTGGGCAATTTTCTGTTGCGGCTGCGGTACAATTGCAACAACGCGAACCACGTTCGACCATTATAGCGCCATGACTATCCAGGAAGACCCCGAGATCAGCGAAACGGAAAAGGTGACACGCTTCGGCTGCGGCGCGCTGCTGGGTGTGGTTCTGGGTATTTCGCTTGCGGTCAAACTGGCGCTGGATTCATTCGGATGGTCGGTGGCCATCGTCGTCGGCGCGGTGCTGGTGTGCGGGTTTCTGGCGCTGAAGCACGGCGACGAGTTTTGGTATGCGGTGTTTGAGCGCGGGTCGCATTGGTGGCGATGGTGGTGAACATCGCGCAGTCCTGTAGGTGGAAAAGCGCAGCGCCTTCCACCATGTGCTGTTCAAACGCAATCAAACGCAACCCAAATGCGTCAGGCAATTCCTTCACAATTGCCAATCGTTACCGCACAGAGAGGCTTGCGGATGCATGAGCCAAAGTATATCAACAAAATGGGAATGCACAATCCCTATTGCAGCTGCGCTACAATTGCCGTAAGGCTTGCCAGCGCTACGAAACCATGCGTTATTTTACATTTTTCTGCGTAATTTCCGCGTGAATAGAGCGGCTAAAAACCACACGAGCCACAAAACCAAAAAGCAGAAAATCCAAGCCTGATAGAAGTCAAGTTGCTCCTCGGAGGCATTAACATTTTCGACCAAAATTGGCTTGACCAAATAAACGAGCACTTCATTCGCAAATTGTTCAATCGGTGCCGGCAGCCATTTGATGAATTTCCAATAGGCCGACGTACCGACTACATACAACCCCAGTGCGCCAGAAGCAAGAAATAGCGCGACGCTCCAAACAACGATGCGTAACGGTTTGCCTATTGACATGCGAAAATCCCCAAATGCGTAGGCTGGGATGCAATCCCGGCAACCTGTACGGCACGCTGCTGGGATTGCATCCCAGCCTGCGATGCCCCTATTCAACGCCCGGCCTCGCGCCGCGCCGGTTCCGACTTGTGCAAAAACCCGGTGAACACGTCGCGCGGCGGCGACAGTTTCACCTGCTTCATGATCTGCCCGACTGCGCCGCGATGGTTGGAGCCGTGGGTGATGACGTGCGCCAGCATTTCTTCGCGCGACATGTGGCCCCGCAGGCCGTCGGTGAAGGTGAAGGACAGACTTTCGCTCAACTGCGCCGGCGACAAGGCCGCCACGTAATCGACGAACCAGCGATCCGACTCGGCAAAGGCCGCGCTCAGGTCTTCCAGCGCGGGCGTGTCGGTCGTGTTGGTGCCCTCGTAGCCGTGCGCGCTGCCGCCAAGATGCGCGGCGAAGATGCGGTCGACCACATAGACATGATTCATGGCACGGATGGCGGTGTGCCGCTCCGCCTCTTGGGCAACCGGATCGAACTTCTGCATTTCAAGCAGCAGTTGCGCATCGGCCCAGGCCTTGTACTTGAACAGGGAAAGCAACAACGAAGATGCGCTCATGGATCGTAGCCTTTAAGGTGAAATTTGACGAAGGATAAAGGGGATAAAGGATAGCACCACTGACGCCGTTGCGTCGAATGGGTGCCGACGCCATAGCGCCCGTGCTTGGCAGCAACGGAATTCACTGGACTGTCGCGGTTATCGGGTAATATAGGCATGTTGCCCGCCAGTGGCGCCCGCCGGCTTCGGCGCAACGCCCGGATTGAAGGAGACGCCGATGAAAATTCGCAGTCATTGCCTATTGTTGATCCTGTGCGTTCCGCTGTTGGCGCAGGCGCAAGCGTACAAATGCAAGCAAGCCGACGGCACGGAGAGTTATCAGGACGCACCCTGCGCCGCCGGCACCGAGGGCGCGAAAATCGCGCTGCCGCAGCCGCAAAGCAGCAACGGCGACGACAAGCGAACCAGCAAGCAAAAAGCAGACGCGGCGAAGCAAGCCGAACGCGACTTTCAAAAGCGCCGCGCCGAAGCAAAGAAAAAAGCGCAGGCGGAAGAAGCTGCAGCCCGCAACCGGCAAGCGAGATGCAACAACGCCCGCAACCAGCTGGGCGTACTCAAGGAGCAAAGACCGATCTTCACGCGCGACGACAACGGCGACCGCCACTATCTCAGCGGCGACGACCGCGCAGCGGCGATTGCGGCGGCGCAGGATAGGGTGGCAGCGGAGTGTCATTAGGGGGCGCAACCGTATCGTCTTCCTTGTCCGAACCGAGCGCAACATTTGCACCGGAGTCATTTCCAGCCGCTATAATGACAAACATGAAACGCGAACCTACTTCAAAATCGTCGGCAATCGGTAAAGAGAAAATGGCAGCCGCCCTCGCCGCCGCGCCTGGTCGCGTGGACGATCCCGAGTGTCCGTACGACCCGAACGATGCCGAGGCAGTGACCGCATTCTGGTCGAAGGGCCAGGTTCGCCTTCCCGGTCAGCGCGGCCCGCAAAAGCAGCCGACCAAAATCGCCGTAACGGTGCGTTACAGCCCGGAAGTCGTCGAATATTTCAAGGCCACCGGCGACGGCTGGCAGACGCGCATGAACGATGCGCTGCGCGATTATGTTGAGCAGCACAAGGCGGCGTAGCGGATCATTGAGCCATAGAGTCTGCGTGGGAAAAAAGCTTGCCTACCCCTAAAACATCAAACAAGCAACCAAATTCCCCCGCAGCTTGACCTCCAGCTCCACCTTCGCCGCCGCCAGCGTCGCCGCCAGATCTGCGTTCGGAAAACTCCACGCCTGGCCCATGCCGTAGGCCTTGTAGATCGCCCAGATGTGCAGGCGCGACAGGCTGTCTATCATGGCGTCGGTGGCGGCGCCGACTTTCAGGTCGGCCAGGCGTTGCTTGACGTGCGGGTCGGCGTCGCTGGCGGCTAGGGCCAGGTCTTCCTCGCCGCCTTGCAGGCGCAGGCTGGAGTAGCCCAGGTCGCGGTCGTCGACTTCCATGTATTGCTTCCAGCACGCCATGCAGAGATCGAGGCCGTCCGGCTTGATCCAGGTGTCGGGCTTGATGTGTTCTTTGCGTACTCTGATGAATGCCATGTTTTTTTCCTCGTTATCCGATTGATTCGCTTGTTTCCGATTCGGTCGTGCCGCAAAGGGGTGGCAGGCTGGGATGCAATCCCGGCAATCTGCGCGGCGTGCTGCTGGGATTGCATCCCAGCCTACGATGCTGCCTTGGCACGCCCCCTCTCCCCCGCCCCTCTCCCGCCTGCGGGCGAGGGGAGCACGGCCTTTTCACCGCTTCGCCATCCTGAAAAACTCGCAGCGCTTGCCGTACTCGCCGCCCTTGCTGCAAAACTGCCCGGCCTTGCCGCTGCGCCCATAGAGACAGGTCTTGCATGTCTTCTCCGACTCGAAGCGCACCAGCTTGGCCGGGTCGCGGTAGGCGCGAAACGGCAGCGCGCGGCTTGGCTCCGGGTTCAGGCGTCCGCCCACGCACATGAGTTGCAAAATATCGATGTCCTCGTTCATGCTGCCTCCTGCTGTCGATGGTTGGTTGAAGTCAATGCCAGCGCCGCCGCGCGCGCCATTGCGCCGGCGCGGTGCATCGATATCAGCGGCTGCGCGCTGCCTGCCGCTTGCACCGCCTGCGCGCGCGAGGCGTTGCCGATCAGGGTCGGCGGCTGCGCGGCGTGGCCCTCCAGCGCGTTTTGCGCGTTGGCGAGACCCGTCAGCAGCGGCGGATACTCGGGCGATTCGGCGCGCAGGCGGTAGCCGCGATAGATGGTCTCGAAGCGTTGGGCGACGAAGGGCCACTCCTTGTCTGTCTGTTTGCCGAACCAGATCCAGCCGCCCATCTCGGCCACCACGCGGTGGATCAGCGGATCGTCGAACACCACGTCGGCGTAGCTGCCCACGCGCCGCACCGCCGCGTCGACCTTGGCCCAGGCCAGCGACGCCTGGTCTTGCGTGCGGCCTTGCAGCGCGCGCACCACATCGGCGATCTTCGGCATGAACTGGCCGGCGTCGGGGTTTTGCGTGTGCTCCCACAAGGCCTTTTCGACCGCCTCGATATCGATGTGCTGCAAGCCTTGCCAGTACAGCGCGATGACGCCGTTCGACAATTCTTTGCCGTAGTAGTCGGCAATGCCGGCCAGGAGCGTGGCGAAGCGCTTTTTGTCAGTGGATTGCATCGGTTTCCTCCAGCCAGCGTTGGGCGTTCAATGCGGTCGCCTGCCCTGCCTTCCCGAGCATCGCCGGCCCCGCACTCTGCAATCCATGCCCGAGCTTGGCCCAGTCCTTGCGGATGGCTTCCATCAGCGCTTCGTCCCAGTCGGCGTAGGTGTAGCCACGGCGCTTGGCGGCGCTGACGAAGTTTTCCAGGTGCAGGTCGAGATTGCCGTGGCCCTTTTGCTCCGCCCAGTTGCGCACCCGCTCGGAGATGGCAAAGTCGGCTGGCAGGCAAGTCTTCGATGGGGCGCGCGATTTTTTCGGCGCAGCCGGGGCGCTGTCCCGCTTTTGATCCTGCTCTTGCTCTTGCTCTTGCTCTTGCTCCTGCTTCTGCTCTTGTTCCTGCTCTTGGCTTGCAAGGGGCTGCAAAGGGGCTTCGGCGGGCGCGCTCGGTTGAGGCGGCGGCGTCATGCAAAACGCGGCCCCATAGCGGTTACGGAATGCATCCAGATACGGATTTTCCGGCAGGCTGTCGTACTCGTTTTGCACGCCCTTGCAGCGCAAATCCTTTTCCTTCAAGGTCTCGGCGATCTGGTATTTCGCCATTTCGCCCACCCACACCATTTCGCTCGCCTCGTCATACTCGCAAAAGCCCGCTTCGACGCATCCCGCCAGGCCCTGCTCCGCCGCTTCCAGGCCGAGGCCGGTTTCGTGCGCGATGTACATCTTCGGCACGTAATACAGGCCCAGCATGTTGGCGTGCGGGCACGTCATCAAGTACAGGGCCACGAGTTGCGTATGCGGTCCCTGGCGGCGCAACGCCTTGCCGGTCTTGCCGATCCAGAATTGCGGGCTGACCTTGCCGTAATCGCGCATAGATAGGTTCCTTTCGTGTTAATCAAAATCGTAGGGTGGAAAAGCGAAGCGCCTTCCACCTTTTGTCGGTTAAAGCATCGCATCGGCATGCTATGCAACCGATGTATGCGCATCGTGCAACAGGCAATGTCGAATGCCTGTGGCGCACAACGGAAAATGGTGGAATGCGCTTCGCTTTTCCACCCTACAAAAACGGGTCGATCAATCCCGCTCAAACGCCGCCAGCACGGCCCGCATCTTGTCGTTGGCCGCGTCCGCATCCAATCCCTTCCACAGATACGCCGCCGCGTGCGGCCCGCGCAGGAAGGCCAGCATGTCCGCATGAAAGGCGCGCGTCGGCGCTTCTTCCAGCTCGGAAAAGGCGATCGATTTCGGCAACGGCACCACGCCGCCCTTGGCCCCCGGCACCCATTCGACGAAACCGCAACCGATCTTGACCCAGTTGCGGAACATCTCGAAATGCGCAAAGCGCAGTTGCGCGTCGAACACCGCGCGCTCGACCGCCATGTGATGCTTATGGAATACCCCGCAGCGCGGGATGCGCGTGCCGACTTGCGCGATTTCGCCGTCTTCCAGGCTGAATACCGAACGCAAAAAGCGCAGCCAGCGCCGGTGGTTCTTGTCGTCGACGCCGCGCAAGCCGTGCTCCAGCGCGCGGCTGGCGGCGCTGCGTTCGAGGTCGGATAGATGGATGCTGCGGTCGCGGATGATGAGGGCTTGGGTCATGGTGGCTCCGGTGTAATAAAACGGTTTGCATAAGGCTGCTGTAGCGGCGGAGATGCTCCTTCCCCCTGGCAGGGGGAAGGTTGGGATGGGGGTCGTGCGCTCGAAATGCGGTATGACATATCTCGACCGCATCACCCCCTCCCTGGCCCTCCCCCTACAAAGGGGAGGGAATAAAACCGTTCCGCCGGATGGATTTGATGTCCATGCCCACACTTTACCAAATCGATAAATACAAATCAAGCCATAATGAATCTTTTTGATAATTTATCTTTTTGATAAAAGCCGCCATCATTGCGCGATGACAATCAACGAAATCCGCTTAGATAACGCGCGCAGCCTGGCCAAAACGCTCGGCTCCAATTCCGCATTCGGACAACGCCTGGAGATGGACAATTCCCAGGTCAGCCAATTGATCGGCAAAAATCCCAAGAAAAACATCGGCGACTCGATTGCGCGGCGCATCGAGGAAGCGTTTGGCAAGTCACGCGGCTGGATGGACGTCGGCCACGGCAAGACGCTGGAAATTTCGACTTACGAAAGAAATGATGAAAGCGAGGATGTAGCAATACTTCAATATCACGAAACCGGCGGCTCGATGGGCAACGGCGTCATCTTGCGCGACCAGCCGGGCGAAATCCACAGTTGGCACGTCTCCCCGGACTGGATAGCAAAAAACGTGCGCAGCCACACCGGCGCGGCCAATCTATGCATCGTCACCGGCTTCGGCGACTCGATGCAACCGCTGTACAACCCCGGCGACCCGCTCCTGGTCGACCGAGGCGTCACCAGCGCCGAACACGACGGCATCTACTTCTTCCGCATCGGCAACGAAGGCTTCATCAAACGCCTGCAACGCATCCCCGGCGTCGGCCTGGTCGCCATCTCGGACAACAAGCTGTACGAGAAATGGACGATTACGCCGGATATGGATTTCGAGGTGTTTGCGAAGATTGTGAAGGTTTGGTGCGGGTCGGATCGGTAGGGGGTGCGAGTAAATTTGCTCGCCTCCAAAGAAATTGAAACCAATTTCTTTGGGGAAATTCAATATTTTCTCGGATATTAAGATATGTGGAAGTCCCTAATTTTTCCGGTAGTTGTCTCACTAATCGTTTGGTTTGCCCAAGACCGTCTTAAGGACGTTCCAACAATTGCTTATTCAATTTCAGATGCCATTGAAATTGTAGGAGCGCAGGGAAAAACAGAATATGCACAGGAAATTTCAGTAATAAATTCGGGAAAAAGCGAAACCAAGGCAATATCAATTAGAATTCCTCACCATATTGCTTCATATAAGCTTACCAAGCACTCCCTCTTGACCAAGGAAAGCACGTCGTCTGACGCCGACACTTTTGAACTTGACTATCCCGAATTACCTGCCGGTCAAAAGATCCGAGTTTTAGTGCGCTACGACGGTTATCCGATAGAAAAGAAATGGATATCGGTAAGTCATGCAGCGGGTCCCGCGCAGCCATTAGAGAATCCGTCAAATTCGATAAACTATGCAGCAATAGTATTCGGATTTTGGATCGGACTCATCGTAACTGGTCTTTCCGGCTTTCGTGACATGCAGAAGCAATTATTCGCTCTATCAAGAAAAAAGGACGACTTATTTAGAGATGATAAACCTTGGTTTGGAATTGGCGCAAACTGGTCGGATATTCAATTTCATGCAATAGAGAATTCTTTACAGAACTACGATTTTGGGCCGCTTGATCAAAAATTTTGCTTTATTCTACTAACTCGCCAAAAGCCCGCTCTATTATCAACCGAAAATTGGGAAAAATTGAAAGATCAAGCTGAAAAAAAATTAGTAACTGCATTTTCAGAAGAAATCGCGCGATACAAAAATAATAAAAGCCATCTTATTGACTTATTGAAGATCAATAAACCAGAAGGACTACCTTTGAGTTCGTGGACTGAATTTCGAGAAGCTGTTGAATTGCAACTTCAATCTCTCTTTTTTCCTTTGTTTCCTTCAAACAAGGATTTTATTGATATTCTCGACCCAAGAAATTCATCACTGAGTGAATTGCCAGAAAAAATTTCCAAAGAAATACGTAACATCGCACAGGAGCGCTACGTCAAATTTCTATTGGGGAAATCGCTAGAGCAACCTAGCGAATGTGAAACACTATTTGAAACTGCGCGATTGGATTTGGTAACTCCAGAACAGTCGAAACGCCTAAACGATCATTTGAATAAGCTGGTGAAGATATTTTCGATGCCATATAGTTTTGATTTGTACTATTTGCGAAAATTTATAGCGAGTGGAAAACCACAACATATGTCGGATTCAGATTTCAATTCCATCTGTGATTTTGTGACAAAAATAGATGCCTTATCGAGCGATAAAAGAATGTTGGATGATCGCGAAAGAGACGTTAGCGTTGCCGAGTATGAAGTGGAAACTATCAAGAAACATGTAAAGAAACAACTTGAAATGATTGATAAGGTGCTTACAAACCCCGATATGATCGATAAAATTGAAAGCTACGATCAAACCTTTGCGCCAGGCAATCGTAAAAATCTGGAACTAGTTGCAGCTTTACTCAAACAAAGAATGATGACGTAAAGTCACAAAGGTTGAAGGCGATACGCTTTTCCTCCCTATCGCTCGTCCGACATTATCAAATCAATCATTGGAAGTAATGCAAAATTGCATTACAACACCAACACAAGCAACCAAACCAAGGGCATCGCCATGACCACATTAATCGTCACCGCGCGGGGCCCAGTGACGTTCAGGAAAGAGGTGTTGCAGCACCTCGGTATCAAGCCGGGGGAAAAGACCGAGCTGGATTTTTTGCCGGATGGGCGCGGCGTGCTGCGCGCAGCGCGGTCTGGCGGCACTATCGACGACTTCCTCGGTTTGCTCGCCGGCAAGACAAAGAAAGTCGCCACCATCGAGGAACTCGACGCCGCCGATGCCGCCGCTGCAATCCGCGCGCTGATCGCCGCCGCCAACGTGGAAACCAACCGCCCCGCCGTGGAGGCAGGTCTTGCCGTGCTCGCAACCGGCGGCGATTTCGCCGATGGCGTCATTGCCTATGAAGGCCACTGGCTCGGCGGCGAAACCTTCGTGTCATTCGACCAAAGAGCCGTCGCCCTTGTCGCGGCGCAAGGGCGGACGGCGCGGCTTTTGTGATCCTTGGGCGGTTGGCAAGACGCGCGCGCATTGCCAACCGCCCCGCCCGGCTAGCTGATCTGCACGGTAATGCTGCCCGAGTTGTCGGCAAGGCCGGCTCCGTACAGATGGTTCAAGTCGTCGTTGATGCACAGATAGAGCCGGCCGCTTTGGCCGGATGGCGTCTTCGCGCTGTCGCCGACCAGAAACACCGGGCCGCTGCCGACGCGTCCCACCAATGCCCCCATCGGCGCGCCGATCAGCGGATAGCCGAGTTGCATCACGTTGAGGCCGGGGCAGCCATTGGCCTTGTACGGACTGCCACCGTTGGTATGCGGATCGGCGGTCCATAAGCCTGACAGGTAGGTGACCGACTTGGCGCTCGCGCCCACGTCGATGCCGGTGTCGAACCAGGGCTGGTTGGCCTGCAAGGTCGCCACGCCCAGCAAGGGCGAGTCGCCGACGACGACTTCCAGCAGCACCGGATAGCTTGCAGCCGGTTTCGCCGGCGGCGGATCGAAGGCGACCAGGATGCCGTCTACAAAGCGATCGGTGAAGGCGAAATTGTAGGCGTCGGTGCCGCCTTCGACGTTGAACAATTCCCATCCCCAGCTATCCCAGAAATCGGACGCCGGTTCCGCGCCGGTCCAGGCGCCTGCGCCCCATAGGCCGAGGGAATACGGCGTGGCCGGCTTGCCCGCAGAATAGAACCAATCTTGCGACGAGTCGCCGACGCTTTCTTGCGTCGGGGGATAGGTTGCCGGCGCGGCCACCAGGCCGGTATTGAGCGCCGCCAGCAGGTCGGCGACAACCCAGCCGAACACGTCGTTTTGCAGCGACTTCACGTTGCCGTTCCACGGCGCGTCGGCGCCGGTCAGGCCGGCGATGGCATAGCCGGCGTTGGCGCCGTAGATTCCCGCCGGTTGCGACAGTGTAGTCCAGTCGGAGCTTGGCTGGAACGACGGCAGCAGGTCCTTGCTGTTGACATCCAAGGTGCAAACCGTGCCTGCGACCGGGGTCGCGGAAATGCTCGCCGGCAGCGCCGGGTAGGTCGCGCTGCTGAGGATGTAGGCATTGCGCAACTGCGGCATTTTCGCCAGCGTGACGGTAAACGACTGGTTGTTGCCCAGTCCGGAGGCCGCCGCCGCCACCACCCATTGCGCGCCCTCGGCAATCGTCGGTCCGGGTCCGAAGTCGGTGATTTCCAGCGAATTGAGCGCACCGTTGGCGTCGGCGCCGACGGTGAGCACGCAACTCTGGCCGTCCGCTTGCGTGTAGACGGCATTCGCGGTGCAGGTCAGGCCGGTTGCGCCGCTTAGCGTCAACCAGTCGCTGCCGTACAGGTTGTCGGTCACGCCGCCCTGCGGATTCTTGTTCACGCTGTAGATCAGCTGCAATTGCGCCAAGCCGAAGACCGGCGCGAGCGTGTTGCCGTCGCTGTCTTGCGCGGTGACTGTCAGCGGACTGTAGCTGCCGCTGTTGGCTGTCGGCACGGTCGCGGGGATGCTCAACCAGCCCTGCAGCAAGGCGTCCTTCTCTGCGGATACGGGTAGAGCATATTGGGCGCTGCCTTGCGCCCACGGAAGGCTGATCGTAAACGGCGCGCTCGCGCTGCCGAGCACGGGCTTGCCGTTTTCGTGGGTGTAGCCGCGCAATACGACCTGGCTGGACGGCGTGATTTTGGTCGCGCTGCCGCTTGGGTAGAGGTAGGGCGCGCTCTCGATGCCGCTGAAATCGACCGTGAACGAAAAGTTTTGCGGCTCAAGATTGGTCGTGTATGGCGCCTTGCCGACCCCGCCGAAGGCGCCGTTGAGGGTAAACAGATTCGACTTGCTGGCTTGAGCAGACTGCAAATACAGCAGGTAGGCGTCGAAGTAGGAATAGGGAAAGGGATCCTTTGCCGGATCGCTGTAATAACCCGCCGTCGCCGCCATCGTCGGGGCCACCAGGCGGCGCGGGGCGGTGTCGCCATTGGGGGCCGGCAAGGCCGTGCTCGGATATTGATTGGTGGGGGTGCTGCCGCCTTCGGGAATGAGCAGGCAATTCCAGATGCTGCTGCCGTCGCCGCCGCGCGCGCTGCCCTGCCAAACGAGTTCGCCGGGGTCGTTGGCAAAATCGTAGTTCCAGACCTTGAGCGTGATCGGGAAACTGAACCAGTCGATGTCGGTGATATCGGCAAGATTGCCGGGGATCGTCGTGCTGTCGATCTGCGCGCCGATATACGGTTCGAAAATGTCGTACAGCATGTTGTAGGCAGGGTCGGTCGTGCCGTTGGGCGACGGCTCGCCGCTGCTGCCGAGGCCCAAATCGCCGTTGCTCAGATAAACGCGCCCGCCGGTGTAATGGCTCAGGTACAGGTTCGCGTAGGAAGTCTGGCCGAGCGAAGCAGCCTGCTTGGCGGCCCACTGTTTGAAGGCCTGTTTCAGTTTCGCGCCGCTGGGCGCATTGGCAGGCAGCAGCGCGTCGATGGGGCTGGCGGCGTCGCTGAGCGCGACGCTGGCGCCCAGCGTCAATTCAGAACCGCTCGTGCCTTGATATCCGTAAAACTGGTCTTGACCCAGTTGCACTCCCGGCCCGCCGGGCAAAGTCACGTAAAACGTGGACAGGAATTCCTGATACGTGAGCGCCTTGCCGCCATAGGTAAACACGACCGCTATGTGACCGTTCGGGTTGGCCGATGTGCCGGTCCCGGATTGCGACGCGGCGGTGGAACTGCTCTTGCGATTGGCTAGTGTCATCAAATTCTCCTGTCGTTGTGTCGGCCTTGGTCGGTTGATCGCTCACTCTCGTTTTGCAACATCGAAAAACGAGCCTCAAAATAGCAATTTCGGATCAAGCTTGACTACCTGTCAAAGTTGACAGCTTGTTTTGCCGAAGTTGCCAATTCGCGAGGCGACTGCATTGTCTCGGCGGCGAGACCCACGTTCGATTCGACGAAAAGGCAGGGATCGCTTGCAATCCCCGCGTTGACCACGCGTGCCGAGCGCGCCTAGTCCAAACGGACTATAGACGATGCCACCCCCTCTGCATATTATCGAGCGACATGCGCCACATCGCATGGACGCAAATTAGCGGGCGCAAACATCGATATTCGAGGCAAAGGCATGGCAGCAAACGCATCGCAGCAGTCGCAAGAGAACGTCGACAAGGTCCAACGCGCCGCCGCGCGGCCGGCTGCGACCGGGCAACGCCAGCGGTCGGCAAACACTTCCTCCGGCGGGGCGAGAGCCGAGCCAGGCAATCTCGGCGCAATCGCCAACGGCAGCCCGCGCGCGGCGCAGTTGAATGCGCTCGCGCAACTGGTGCGGCAAAGTCCGCAGGCGCGGCAACAACGCGCGCTGGCGCAGGAAATCGACCGCAGCCCGCGCATGGCCGCGCAAAGAAAAGCGAGCGGCGCGATGCCCGGCGCTGCAATCCAGCGGCAGACCGCAGACACCGCGCAAGCCGCGCAAAAGCCCAACCAAACCGGCCTGCCCGACCGCCTGAAGTCCGGCGTGGAATCGCTCTCCGGCATGCGCATGGATCACGTCAAGGTGCATTACAACTCGCCGCAACCGGCGCAGTTGAACGCCCGCGCCTACGCGCAGGGCAGCGACATCCATGTCGCGCCGGGGCAGCAAAAGCATGTGCCGCATGAAGCGTGGCACGTGGTGCAGCAAGCGCAGGGGCGGGTTGCGCCAACCATGCAGATGAAGGGCGGCGTGGCGGTCAATGACAATGCCGCTCTGGAGCGCGAGGCCGACACGATGGGCGCGCGGGCGCTGCAGACGGCATCCAGAGCGCGCACGGCGCCGACCGGCGCGCCTGCCGTAGCGGCGTCGGGAAGCGGCTCGGTGCAACGCAGCGCCGACGGTTCGCCGATACAGCTTGCGCTGCATACCATCGATACGATCGATCCCTATGACATCAAGGGTCTCAAGACGGATATCGATATTAACAACGAGGCCGAAGGTTTGAGTGCCACGACGACGACTGCGAAAAATTTAAAAACCCATATCAAATGGGGTGCGATAAGCAATAAGGGTTGGGAGGGAACCAGCGTCGAGTGTGTCCGGCTCGGGCCGGATCATCCTCTTGGCAGTCCAACTTCCTCCTCGTCGGACATCCATAATCGCGTTGTTGCAATGGATGCCGCATTCAAAGGCCATTGGAAACAGGGCCACTTGCTCAACGCAGAACTTGGCGGCTCGGGCAAGGACAGACGAAACCTTGTTGCAATTTCGACCAGCACAAATGACGCAATGTCGCGAACCTTTGAGAACGAACTTCGCAATCGCATCAATGAAAATGGCGAATGGATGCATTTCAAGGTTGAAGTAACGCACGCGGAGCTTACAAATCCCAACGCAAAAAAAGCGGCCAAGAAGAAACATTTTTCCATCCCGTTTTATTGGGCCAAAACGATCGATGTCACTTGGGGAGCGATCGACGACGATGGCAATCCGACCGGCGACACAAGCACAATTTCACTTAATGCGCCGGAGCCAGAGTCACGCACAAGCGATTCAAAAGCGCCGAAGACAACAGGAGACACGACGAGCAAAGCATCGGGGAGCACCAACCCCGTCGCCAAGACGACTATCGGCGACGATGATGTTGTTCTTGATTCGGAAGGCGGGATCGAGCTGCAAATTGAACGCAAGAAATTTGCGCGAGAGAAGAAATACAATCAGGAAATTCTAATTGAATTTGAATGCCCTCCCACGCCACTTCACATGGAAGAGACCGACGAAAAAATCAAGAAAGATTTCAGCTGGCATGAGCCGCTCAGCAACTTCGAGGGAAATTTCTTCGAATACTTGAATACCAATAAAAGAAAACGCCAAAGCGAGAAACGCCAGGACTACGAGAAAGAGCTTCTTCAAGAAATAAAGAAAGTCAAGAAAGAGGAGCGATACGAGTATCCTCTAAAACTGGCAAAGCTGCTCTTGAACAACAAGACGAACGAGAAACTTGCCGAAGCGCTCAAAGTCGCGGACGGGGAATATACCGAGCTTGGCGCCGAAGCGGCAAAAATCCCGAATATTTTGCCCCTTTTTGATTTTAGTCCCGAACAGATTGCAAGGCTACTAGGCGAAAACCTTTACAAGAAAAATGCGACGGCATATCAAAACTACTTTCTAAAGCTTAAAACCGCTCTGGAATGACCGCCCGTGCCCGGACGCCGGGAAGTTCGCGCCGGCACGGCTTGCGTCCCGCCTGCTGGCGGCGACGCCCGATGCCGCCCATCCCGGCGCACCGACCCTCCCGCCGCCCTCCCTGCTACAACGCCCGCTCCATGAAGCGCCAACCGCCGTGCAGCGCCGCCGGCACTTCGCTCTCGGCATAGGGCGCGCAGTCGACAAAGCCGGCGCGCTCGTACAGCCGTTGCGCCGCCTGCATGAACGGCGCGGAGTCGAGCAGCACGCGGCGGTAGCCGAAGCGCGCAGCGTCGGCCAGCAAGCGCTGCAGGATCGCAGCGCCCAACTGCGCGCCGCGCGCCTGCGGGCGCACGTACAGGCGCTTGATTTCAGCAACATCGTCGCGCAACCGGCGCAGCCCGCCCATGCCGGCCAGCGCGCCGCCGCTTTCGACCAGGTAGAACACACCGCGCGGCGGCCCCTCGGCGCACAGCTTGGCGAGCATGGCGGCTACGTAGTCGGGCAGCGGCATGCCGTGCAATTCCAGCGGCGAGGGGCCGAACGCCTGTTCGATGCCGGCGCCGACCCATTGCATGTAGTCGAGATTGAGGGCCAGCAGCGCGGCGCGGTGCGCGATCGGGTCGGCCAGCGTGAAGGTGGGCGGCATGGGGGCGAATGCTCCGTGGCGAGGAATTGCGCCGACTGGTTCGGCGGCATTGCGCATCGGCATTCGATGTTGGTCAGTTACTAGATAATGCCAGCATCGAGGAGCGCCTTTTCAAATGCTTGAACGGTGCTAGAGACGAGCTGCGAGAGGCCATGCAGCGCTGGGACAACAGATTGATTCTCGAAGGGCTGGTTTCTAACGAAGCGAATATCAATGGTAAGTTTTCCGTACGATGTGACCTTCAGGTCAGACCCAGTCTGCACGAGGTTGAGTTTTCCGCCTTCGCCAACCGTGACCCGACGAAAATCAAAAGTATTTCTTCTATCGTCGCTGGCTTTAACATCAAAGATAGTGGTTGCGCATGCAGTTGGAATGATGGATTGATGCTTGTCCATAATGTCCAATCTGTGGAGGTCACAGAGAGCCGCATTTCCTCCTGTGTAAGGTTTTATCGTATCGACGAGAAAACTAATGATAGTCGGCCCCAAATGCTGCATTTCTCCACCATTGATTCCATTGACAAGTTTGTCCCTGGACGAAAAAAATGGAAACCTCGTCCAGTCGTTAGGAGTTCCTCCGCATTTTTTTACCATGTTGACAGCCATGATGTCGAGCGCCGTCCGCATATTATGAACTGCATCGCCAATTGCCATAGCGGCGTCAATGGGAACCAGTTTTGTGACCTCAAAAATTAGCTTATTGGTTCTGGATTCAGTATCATGATCGATTCCGATTCGATAAAAGTCGGTTTCGAGGAAACCAGACAAAATATTATTCAGGTCAAAGATGTGCTTATTGGCCCTTTCGAGCTTTAGCTTGGAGTCTTCAAACATGGCATATTCCTCCTCGGACCGCGTGTGGTATCTTATCACGCAGATACGAAACTCGGAACCACTATGCCCATGATAGCTTATCCATTGGTAGTCGTCCCGTCGGCTGAGGCGGGACGGATTATCAAGGCGAGTTTTAGGACCGTAGGCCGGGATGCAATCCCAGCTGTCCCGCTCAATTGCTGCTGGGATTTCATCCCAGCCTACAAAACCGCGCACTCTGCCGTACCAATTGATATGCTTCGATAAGAACAGCCCCGCCACCCATGGACCGCCCCACCACCGACTTCTACAACCGCTACGCTGCCGACGCCATCCAATCCGAGGCCGCGCGTAGCGCGCTATCGCGCTATTTCGCGCTGGCGTTCAAACCCGGCGGCCGGGTGCTCGACGTCGGCGCGGGTTCGGGGCGCGATCTGGCGGTGTTGCGGGCGATGGGGTTCGATGCGTTTGGCGTGGAGCCGAATGCGGCGATGCGCGCGGTTGCGGTGTGCAATCACCCGGAACTGGCCGGGCGCGTCCTTGACGGCGCGCTGCCGCAACTGGGCGTGCCGTTTGGCGGCGGCTTCGATGGCGTCGTGTGCAGCGCGGTGTTGATGCATGTCGCGCCGGCGGATTTGCCGCCATCGGCGCTGGCCTTGCGCGCGCTGCTTGCGCCGGGCGGGCGGTTGCTGGTGTCGCTGCCTTTCATGCACCCGGATCTGCTGGCCGGCGAGCGCGATGCGGATGGCCGGTATTTCCAGAACCATGCATACGAGGCGCTGGCGCGGCACTTGGCGGCGGCGGGTCTGGCGCCGGCCGGCCAATGGGATGAGGGCGAGCATGCAGGCACGCGCTGGTTCGTGCTGTTGTTTGAATTGGCTGCGCGCTAGGCGCGGGTGCTAAAATACTGCGCGACAAAGCGAAAATGCAGAGTCGTAGGTTGGGCTAACGCTTCACCAGCCCAACATCTGCCAATCGAGCCATCGCTTGCAGTATTCGCGGCGCTCGCCGTCTGCGTCGTCAATGTTGGGCTGATCAAGCGTTAGCCCAACCTACAAAACCGCAAAACCACAAAATCTCCACCACGATATGTCGAACAAAAAAGACAAGGACAAAGCCCCGGCAGCCGATGACATGACGCCAATTTTCGCGTTGTTCAATGCCGGGCGTTATGTGGAGGTGGAAAGCCGGGCGCGGGCCTTGGTGGCGCGCTATCCCGGCTACGGGCTGGGTTGGAAGGTGTTGGGAACCGTGCAGAAGGCGCAGGGAAAAGATGCGCTGGCGGCGTTGCAACAGGCGGCGCGGCTCTTCCCCGACGATGCCGAAACGCATAACAACCTGGGCGTCACCCTGCTCGACCTGGGGCGGCTTGCGGATGCTGCTGCGAGTTTGCGGCGCGCGCTGGCAATCAAGCCGGATTACGGCGACGCCCACTACAACCTCGGCAACACGCTGTACGCGCTTGGTGAGGGCGAAGACGCCGTCGCCAGTTATCGGCGCGCGCTGCAACTCAAGGTCAACTATGTCGAGGCGCACTGCAATCTCGGCATCGCCTTGCATAAGCTCGGTCAATTTGAAGGCGCGGTGGCCAGCTTTCTGAAGGCGCTGGAGATCCAGCCGAATCTGGGCGCGGCGCATCATGTCAACCTGGGCAATGCGTTGAAGGGCTTGGGACGATTCGACGAGGCGGCGGCCAGCTA
This sequence comes from Burkholderiaceae bacterium, assembly GCA_031291325.1. GTDB lineage: Bacteria > Pseudomonadota > Gammaproteobacteria > Burkholderiales > Burkholderiaceae_D > PKWO01. Next base: position 48,256 of record JARLJG010000051.1, on the reverse strand, counting down.
TCGACGCGCAATCGCAATCAAGCCAGACTATGCCGAAGCGCATAACAACCTGGGCAATGCCTTGCAGGATATGGGCAAGCTGGACGAGGCCGTTGCCAGTTATCGGCTGTCGCTGCAATTCAATGCCGATCATGCGGAAGTGCATTGCAACCTGGGCATCGTGCTGCAGGAAATGGGGCAAGTCGACGCAGCGGTGCATAGTTATCGACTGGCGCTGCAACACAAGCCCGAGCTGGCGATGGCGCAGTTGAGCCTGGGCCAGGCCTTGCTGCTGTCGGGCGACTACGCCGAAGGCTGGCAGAAATACGAATACCGCTGGGACGGCGCCACGCCCAGGCAGGTGCGGGTGACGACCAGCCTGCCGCAGTGGCGCGGGGAGACTCCGCAAAGCGGCGACGGCATCGTCGTTTTCGTCGAGCAAGGGATGGGCGACAAGCTGCAGTTTGCGCGCTATCTGCCGCTGGTGGCGCAGCGTTTTTCGGGCCGGCTGTGCGTCGTCGCCGGCAGCCCGTTGCAAAGCTTGTTCCAGCGCTCGTTTGCCGATTGGGAAGTGCTCGCTGCGGTGCCATCCGATCACAGCGCCTGGCAGTGGCAATGCCCGTTGCTTTCGCTGCCGTTGGCATTGCAGACCACGGTGGAAACAATTCCGCAACGGGTGCCCTACCTGATCCCCGACCCGGACCGCACGGCCTATTGGCGCGAGAAGATCGCCGCGCTTGGCTTGGCCAATTCGGCGCGCAAGATCGGCATCGTCTGGAAGACCGGGCGGCAGATGAAGAATGCCGATTTGCGTTCGCTCGCGCTGCGGCAACTGGCGCCGCTGCTGGACGCGCCAGATTGCCGGTGCTTCAGCCTGCAAAAGGAGGCGGACGACGACAAGGGGCCATTGCTTGCATCGGGCAAACTGATCGACTGGAGCGGCGAGCTTGAGAATTTCGACGATACTGCGGCGCTGGCGGTCAATCTCGACCTGGTGATTGCGGTCGATACGTCGGTCGCGCATTTGGCCGGCGCTTTGGGGTTGCCGATCTGGCTTTTGAATCGGCACGCCAGCGAATGGCGCTGGATGCGGGGCCGCGACGATAATCTGTGGTATCCGACGATGCGCATCTTCACGCAGACGCGCGCCGGCGACTGGGACGAAGTGGTCGCGCGCGTGGTGGACACTTTGGCCGCCTTGCCCGCAGCGGAATGGCAGCGCGACAAAGCGAACGACGCCGCGCCGACGCCCGAGGATATGAAGCTGCTGGTCGCGCTGTTCAAGGCGGGACGCCACGCGCAAGCGGAAAGCACGGCCTGTCGACTGCTGGCGCGGCATCCCGACTTCGGCTTTGCGTGGAAGGCGCTGGGCGCGGCGCGCAAGATGCAAGGCAAGGACGCGGTATCGGCCTTGCAGCAGGCGGCCCGGCTCTTGCCCGCCGATGCCGAGTCGCACAACAACCTGGGCGTCGCCTTGCAAGACATGGCACTGCATGCGGAGGCGGCGGCCAGCTTGCGGGCCGCGCTGGCGCTCAAACCGGATTATGCGCAAGCTCACTACAACCTCGGCAACGCGCTGCAAGCGCTGGGCCGGAGCGCGGACGCGGTCGCGCACTATCGCCGCGCGTTGCAGCTCGAAGCGGATTTCCCCGAGGCGCGCGGCAATCTCGGCCTGACCTTGTTGCGCCTGGGCGAGTTTTCCGAAGGCTGGCAGAAATACGAAGCGCGCTGGGAAGCCGCCACGCCACCGCAGCCGCGCCCGGTGACCGACTTGCCGCAGTGGCGCGGGCAAGCTCCGCAGGACGGCGACGGCATCCTGATATTCGTAGAGCAGGGCCTGGGCGACAAGTTGCAGTTCGCGCGCTATCTGCCGCTGCTGGCAGAGCGCTTTTCGGGCCGCAAAAGCATCGTCGGCGATCCGGCGTTGTCGCGATTGTTTTGCCGCTCGTTCGCCGATTGGGAGGTGTTGAGCGCCAGCCCGACCGAGCAAAGCGCCTGGCAGTGGCAATGCCCGTTGCTGTCGCTGCCCTTGGCATTCGGCACGACCTTGGAAACCATCCCGAAACATGTTCCCTACCTGATCCCGGATCCGCTGCGCGCAACCTCTTGGCGCGACAAGATCGCCGCGCTCGGCTTGCCCGACTCGGCGCGAAAAATCGGCATCGTCTGGAAGACCGGTCGCCGCATGGCCGATGCCGACACGCGCTCGCTCGCGCTGCGTCAACTATAGCCGCTGTTCGACCTTGCCGGCTGCCGGTGCTTCAGCCTGCAAAAGGAGCCGGACGACGACAAGGCGCAGTGGGTTGCGGCGGGCAAGCTGATCGACTGGAGCGACCAGTTCGCCGATTTCGACGACACTGCCGCGCTGGCGGCGAATCTCGATTTGGTGATTTCTGTGGATACGGCAGTCGCGCATCTGGCGGGCGGCTTGGGGCTGCCGACTTGGCTCTTGAATCGGCACGCCGGCGAATGGCGCTGGATGAGCGGGCGCGAGGATAGTGTGTGGTATCCGACGCTGCGCATCTTCACGCAAGCGGCAGCCGGCGAGTGGGACGAGGTGGTGCGGCGGATGGTTAGCGCAATTGGCAATCCATGAGACTATTGCGCGGAAGTGGCGCTCGGCTTCGGCCTCATCGAAGCCTGGGCCGGCGACCTACGCGCGCTTGAGCAAAGGCGCTGGCGCAAGCGTATCCTCGCCGTCCTCGTATTGCCCGACCCGCACCGGGATTTCGCTCGCCAGCAAGTCGATGGCGGCGCGCGTCTTGCTCGGCAAATAGTGCGATTGCGGCCACACCGCGTAGATTTCCGCCGCCAGCATGCGCTCGCACTCGATCGCCTTCGCCAGTTCGCCGGCCTTCTCGTGCTTGGCCGCCAGCCAGCATGGCAGCCACGCCAGGCCCAGGCCGGCGACGGCGGCGTCGGCGATGGCTTGCAAGTCGTCGAATACCAACCGCATGTCGATCTGCGGCTTGACCACCTGGCCGTTGCCGTCGCGCAGCCGCCACGGCTCGATGCGCCCAGACCGTCCGTAGCCGATGCCGACGTGCCCGGCCAGATCGTCGACGCCGGCCGGCGCGCCGTGCGCGGCCAGATACGCGGGCGCTGCGCAAATCACCATCCGTTGCACGCCCAGGCGGCGCGCCACCAGCGTGCTGCTGTCGGGCAGGCTGCCGATGCGCACGGCCAGGTCGTAGCCTTCCTCGACCAGGTCGACCACGTGGTCGCTGAAGGAGACTTCGATCTTCAGGCGCGGATAGCTGCGCCCGAGCGCCAGCAGCACCGGCGCCACGCAATGGCGGCCAAACAGCACCGGCACGCTGACCCGCAGACGGCCCAGCGGCTCGCCCTTGCCGCTGTCGAGCGCCAGCGCGCCGGCATCGAGTTCGGCCAGCGCGCGCACGCAGCGCTCGTAATACGCTTGCCCGTCTTCGGTCAGGCTTTGGCTGCGCGTGGTGCGCTGGAATAGCCGCACGCCCAGGCGCTGCTCCAGCCGCGCGATGCTCTTGCCGACTGCCGAGCGCGTCAAGCGCATGCGCTCCGCCGCCAGCGCAAAGCTGCCGGCTTCGGCTGCCTCGACGAAGGCGCTGATGCCGTTTAAACGATCGCTCATCGATTTAATCCTGTCATTGCTTCCTGCATTGGTTCCATTTTAGCTACATAGATAAGAATGAATGCCGCCACTGCGGACTATTTTACTCCTATATGATGGCAGGCATTCGCAGCGGACGTTTGCCGATAGGGCGAGCGCCGCCGGCGACCACCGAAGGCATGAACGTTTATTGAACAGGAGAAGACAATGCAGGCTTATCAAATCAAGACAGGGCAGCAGATTGCCGGGCTGGAACGGGTTGAACGCAGTCCGGCCGCGCTGGCCGCGCACCAGGTGCTGGTGCAGGTGCACGCGGTATCGCTCAACTACCGCGACTTGATGATCGTCGAGGGCAACTATTCCAGCGTTGGCGAGACCGCCGTGGTGCCATGTTCCGACGGCGCCGGCGAAGTGATCGCGGTCGGCGCAGAAGTGACGCGCTTTGCCGTCGGCGACCGCGTGGCCGCCGCCTTCTTCCCGCAATGGATCGACGGCGCGCCGACCAAGCAAAACACCGCCGACGCGCTCGGCGGCGGTGTCGACGGCATGCTGGCCGAGCAAGTGGTGCTGCACGAAGAGGCGCTGGTGGCGATTCCGCCGCACCTGTCCTACGTGGAGGCAGCCGCCATCCCGTGCGCTGGGGTCACAGCTTGGAATGCGCTATTCGTCGAAGGCCGCTTGCGCGCCGGCGACAGCGTGTTGTTGCTGGGCACCGGCGGCGTCTCGACCTGGGCGCTGCAACTGGCCAAGGCGGCGGGGCTGCGCACCATCATCACCTCGTCCTCCGACGCCAAGCTGGAGCGCGCCCGCGCGCTGGGCGCATCCGCCACCATCAACTACCACACCTTCCCCGAGTGGCAAGAGGAAGTCTTGCGGCAAACCGGCGGGCGCGGCGTCGACCTGGTGCTGGAAGTCGGCGGCAAAGGCACGCTGACGCGCTCGATCGCCAGCGTCGGCATGGGCGGCACGGTCGCCATCATCGGCGGCGTCAGCGGCTTCGGCGGCGATTTCAACCCGTTCGCGCTGATCGGCGGCGCCAAGCGCCTGTCCGGCATCTATGTCGGCAGCCGCCGCATGTTCGAAGATCTCAACCGCTTCCTCGGCGTGACCGAAATCCACCCGGCAATCGACCGCGTCTTCCCGTTCCAGCAAGCGCGCGAAGCCTACACCTGCCTGAAGCAGGCGGGGCACTTCGGCAAGGTGGCGATTGAGGTGAGCAAATAGCTCGCAAGTCCGCATCGCGGATTTTGTCGGGCGGCATTAGCGCAGCGTAATGCGCCGCATGGCGCCGTTGCATTCCGTTAAGGCATGCCACGATTACACACGGCGCGTTGCGCTGCGTTAATGCCTCCTACGCGAAACACCTTATTGCGCCAGCCCCAGCCAAGGGCTTTAGATAATTTTGTTACATCACATATTTATGGGATAGACATCAAATTGGAGAAGACTAAACTTTTCGCATAGGTCGGAATCAGCAGATCCTCTTCTAGTCAATGTTCCAGCCTATCAATTATTGGGATTATATATTTCTCAGTCCCAATTTCCATCGAGTAGTTTTCTCAAAAGGAATATTGCCATGTCTCACGATACCAGCAAACTCGAAACGAAGGCCCGGACATTTGATGAAAAGCTCGCCAAGGTCAGGAAGCTCGAAGAAGTCCTGATTCCGATTTTCCATCGGCCAGGTTGGACAACCATAGCGGAAGGAGCATTGGTCGAATTGGCGTTGGACAACTTGACCCAGCATCTCGACGTGACGACGCAGCATCAGCAGCGGTTGATTGAAGCCGCAGGTCTGGTTGGAAAAGGCTCGCCTGCGGCAAAATTGTAAGGCGTCATCGATAGTGTCGTAGGTTGGGCTAACGCTTCACCAGCCCAACATCCCACGCTCGCGCGACCGGATCCAGCATCCCTCGCGCTTGCCGTCTGCGCTGCCGATGTTGGGCTGATAGAGCTTAGCCCAACCTACAGAACTTTATTTACGCCTCACTAACCAATTCCCTGAGAAACACCGGATAATCGGTCGTCGGCGGAAACACCTTGATGTGATAGAGAATATCGGCGGCGTGCCCTCTATGGTAGGTCGCATGGTTGACGACGTGCAGCAGAATATCGGAGCGCGACATCGCGCCGCGCCCGCCGCCGATGAAATCGAACTCGACGATTTCGGTCAACCGATGCTGGGATAGCGCGCCCGCATACTCGACATACCATTGATCCATCTCGCGTTGCGCAGCGGCCAGTTCGGCCATCGGCGGATGGCTTTCCGGGTTGCGCGTGGCCAGGCCGTGCGGCTTGCCGAGCAGGTGCGATTGCCACACGTAATCCATTGCATAGGTGTGGTTCAGCGTGCGGATCAAGCTGCCGAAAACGATCGGTCGCGGCGCGAGCAGCTCGCTTTCCGGCAGCGTGCAGACGACCGATAGAAATAAATCGTCCGCCCATTGCTTGTAGAGGGCCAGCTTGTGTGCGTAGTGCATGGAATTTCCTTGTTGGGCGTATGCATGCGCATAGCTTATCAAAAAATCCGCCGCCAGGCGTTGCGCCGCCACGCCGCCGCATCTTGCATCATAATATCCGAAACCCCGATTGGAGCAGAACCTTGGAACCTGTACTCGTCACCGCCCCAGAGCTATTGCCGGTGCTGGATGAATTGCGCCGCCGCGAGCCGATTTTCCACAGGCCGGAGTTCGCCAGCACGCGCGCCGAGTTTGCGCAGATGACCGATGCCGGATTTTGGGAAGTCGGCGCTTCCGGGCGGCGCTACAGCCGGGAATTCGTGCTCGACTTGCTCGGCAGCCGGGGGCCGCAGCCGGACGAGGCGAGCTGGGTGGCGCGCGATTTTCATTGCCTGCAGATCGCGCCGGACAATTTCCTGCTGACTTACGCGCTGCGCCAGGGCGCGCGCGACACGCGCCGCGCAACGCTGTGGCGTCGCACCGCCGACGGTTGGAAGGTGCTGTACCACCAGGGCACGATTGTTGATGCCAACGGCTGATGCCGGCGCTTGGCGACGGCATGCCCCTATTGCCTGCCGTTTTCGCGTAGCATAGGGAGCCGCACATCGCTTGCGCGCAACCCAACTGCACGAAAGGCGCACCATGTCGAAACTCGATTTGCCCACGATCCCGCAGCGGGTCGGCTCGAACTACCCGGAACCTTTCGCCGCGCCGATGGGCGCGCGCATCCGTCAATGCCTGGGCGACGCCGGCGGCTTGACGCAGTTCGGCGTCAATCTGCTGCAACTTGCGCCGGGCGCGTGGTCGAGCCAGCGCCATTGGCATTCGCTGGAAGACGAGTTCGTGTTCGTGGTGGCGGGCGAGGTGACGCTGGTGACCGACGCAGGCGAGCAGCTCTTGCGGGCCGGCGATTGCGCGGCCTTTCCGGCCAACCGGCCCGACGGTCATCACCTGGTCAACCGCAGCGCGGCGCCCGCAGTCTGCCTGGAAGTCGGAGGCAGAAACGCCGACGATGTCAGCACCTATTCCGACATCGACATGCTCTTCGATCCGAAGAAAGATGCGTATGTGCACAAGGACGGCACACCGTATCCCGCCAGGTAGTTTCGCAGGGTGGGCAGATTTCTGCCCACGCGGAGTCGACCACGGCGCGGGCACAAAAACATGCCCACCCTGCGAGTTTCTTGCAATCAGGGCAGCACGTCGATGCCGATTTCCTTGCTGGCGATGTAATACGGCACATGCGTATTGTCTGCAAACATCAGGCGCAGCGTGTGATGGCCGGGGGGCAGGTCGAGCACCGCTTCGGTTTCGCCTTTGCCGAAATGTTTGTAATGCTGATGCAGTTTCTCGTCGGGCTTGTCGAACGGGATCGGCTTCTTGATGTCCGGCGGCAGGGACAGGTCGATCAGGATGTGATGGTGGCCGGTGCCTTCGATCGGCCCGGCCTGGACCGGGGCCACGCCCATGCCGGACACGGCGAACACTGCGCGAAACGGCGAGCGCACCTTGTCGCCGTCGCGCAAGTTGACGAAGTACAGCGCCTTGTCGCCAACGGCAAACGGCAAGGTGCGGTCGAGCGCGCTGACGCTGCAAATGTTGGAGTCGGGCGACTTGGAAGCGATCGACGCCGCCGTCGCCTTCTTGGGCTCCTCGGTAGCCGCAGTCAACGATAACGCCAGCATGAGCGCCGCGGTCAACGACGGCGCAGCGAAAGAGCGCGCCATCGACGACTTGTTAAGCAAGGTGATTGGTGTTGTCATGTCATACCCCTTTTCCCGCATATTGGTCGGCTCGGCGCATTGCGCGTTAGGCAATGCCCGATGCCGATTCTCTCACAATTCGCGGCAAAATACCCGTGCGCGAATGCATTGCTGCGCGCGCAGTTTTCCAGCTTCCGGGGTAGTATCTTTCCGCCAGGACATGTCGCCGGAATTTCGCGCCCACCTGATCGAACGCGTGCAGCATGCGAGCGGAAATGTTCGTTGACGTTTCAGTGAACGACATATGGCCACATCCCATGAATATGGGATGCGCGGCAATGCGCAGATCGGGTATGCTGTCGGCGCTGCAGGCAGTCGCCGCGTCGGCGACTTTAACCCCTCCAACCAAGGTCTCAAAATGAAAAAAATCCTCGTCGCCATTTTTCTGTCCGCCGTCCCGTTTCTTTGCCATGCCGCCGAACCCAGCCAGGAATCAATCGAAAAATTGTTGACCGTAACGCAAACGCAAAAATTGGTCGAACAAATGATTCCGCAAATGGAAGACATGATGAAATCTGTGGCGGACAAAGAAATCGACGCACAGAAGCTCCCGCCAGAGAAAAGCGCAAAGGCCAAGACACTGAGCGCGTCGATTACAAAGAAGATGACCGCCATTTTGCGTGAACAGTTAAGCTGGGACAATCTCAAGAAAATCTATATTCCGATCTATCGGGATTCGTTCACGCAGGAAGAGGTCGACGGCCTGATCGCGTTCTATTCCAGTCCCGCCGGCAACGCGCTGATCGCGAAAATGCCGGTAGTGATGCAAAAATCGATGGCTGCCATGCAACAACTGATCGTGCCGATGATGCAGGAGATGCAGAAAGCAACGGCGCAGGCGGTTGAGGAAATGAAGAAGCAGGCTGAGGCAAAGTAGTTTTTGAAGCGCTTGGCATCGTCTGCATGCCCATATGGCGGCACGCTGGATGCGGCGGGCGCGATGGAGTATAGTTTCCTGCACAAGCAAACTCCAGGAGCCCCCCCCCATGCAGCAACCCCTTTTCACCTACAAAGGCACCGTCTACCCGTGGCATTGCGACCACGTCGGCCACATGAACGTGATGTGGTATGTCGGCAAGTTCGACGAAGCGACCTGGCAATTCCTGGCCGCGCTGGGCTTGACGCCGTCCTACCTGCGCACCGCCAATCGCGGCATGGCGGCGGTCGATCAGCATATTTCCTACATCAAGGAATTGCACGCCGGCGACATCGTGTCGGTGCATACCACGCTGATCGAAATCAAGGAAAAAAGCATCCGCTTCACGCACGAGATGCGCAACGACGAAACCGGCGAAGTGGCCGCCCGCACCACGCTCAAGGGTGTCCATCTGGACACGCTGGCGCGCAAATCCTGCGCGTTCGAAGCGGAAATCATGGCCAAGGCAAGGCAGCTGCCGACTGCCGATTAGCGCAATAAAAGGCGGCGCGGCGGCGCCAACCACCATCCATTCGCGAAGGAGCAGGCCATGCGTTACCTATCTCGTGCGGCAATCATCGCAGTATCGTCGATTTGTTTTGCCGCCTGCGGCGCTCATGCCCAAACCGCGCCGCCACCGCCTGCCGCCAACGCCAGCGCCGACAATGAGATATTGCTGACGATCTTTCTCAAGCACGATCAATCGCGTCCATTGGGCGAGCTCAACGCGCAGCTGGCAAAGCAAGGCTTCTACAAGGCGTTTCCGCCGCAAGGCATGGAAGTGTTGAGCTGGTACGTGACGATGGGCATCGGCCAAGTGATTACCCTGCGCCTGCCGGCCACTCGCCTGCGCGAACTCAACCGCGTGCTGGAAGACACCGCCTGGGGAGCGTATCGCACCGAGTTCTACCCGACTTACGATTACAAGGCGGTCGGGTTGGCTGCGCATGAGAAGGCGAAATGATCGCTCGACGCCCTCCGGTTCGATTCGTATAGTTTGCCGCAAGCGCCGATCCGCTATACTACGCAGTCGAAAAACCACGCCAAGTTCACCCACAGTGCCACGAAAAATTCCCCGATTGCGCTTCGTTTTGCCGGTCATTCTATGCGCAGCCGCCATCATCGGCGGCGTTGCCTGGTTCGCCATCAAAGGCGGCGCGCCGTCGAAGCCGTCCGACCGCCCTGCCCCCGCGCCGCGCACACCGTTCGGCTGGGCGGCGCAAGTTACGCCAATTGTCGGCGACGCCGCAGCCGGCATGGTCGATGGCGCGGCGCGCACTGCGCGCTTTTCCGACCCGTACGGCGTGGTCGTCGATCGCAGCGGCAATCTGTATGTCGCCGATGCCGGCGAGAACAATCGCATCCGCCGCATTGCAGTCGATGGCACAGTTGCCACGCTGGCCGGCGCGGCAGAAGGTTTTGCCGACGGCGTCGGCGCGCAGGCGTCGTTCAACACGCCGTCGGGCCTGGCCATCGACGAGGCCGGCAATCTGTATGTGGCCGATACCGGCAATAACGCCATCCGCAAGATCACGCCGCAAGGCGTCGTCACCACGCTGGGCGGCGACGGCAGCGCCGGTTATCGCGACGGCGCGGCGGCGCAGGCGCGCTTCAACGGGCCGATCGGCGTGGCGGTCGATCATGGCGGCAACGTGTACGTGGCCGACACCTATAACGACCGCATCCGCATGATTTCCGCCGCTGGCATCGTCAGCACCCTGGCCGGCGGCAACAGCCCCGGCTATCGCGACGGCGCGGCGGCGCAAGCGCTGTTCGACACGCCCTGCGCGCTGGCGCTGGCCGCCAACGGCGACGTGCTAGTGGCCGACACGCGCAACAATGCGATCCGCACCGTCAACCGCGCCGGGCAGGTCGGCACGTTGCTGCGCGCGGAGCCGGAAGACCGCGCGGCGCTGTTCAAGAGGCCGCTCAGCCTGGCGCTGACGACGGACGGTTTTCTGTACGTCGGCAGCGGCGTGCATGGCAGGCTATTTCAAGTCTCGCCCGGCGGCGAGTTGCGCGGCTTGAGCGGCGTCGATATCGACTTCGCCAGCGGCGACGACACGGCGCTGCGCCTGGTGCAGCCGAGCGGCATCGCCATCGCCGCCGACGGCGCGCTGCTGGTGGCCGATGCGGACATGCATGGCGTGCGCCGCGTCGCGCCGCGTCAGTCCGCCGCAGCTTCTGTAGCACTGCCGCAAAACGCCCCGCCGGCAGCGCAGCCGAAGCTTGCCTGGCCGGTCAAGCCGCAGCACAGCCCGCACGAAATCGTCGGCACCGTGGGCGAGGTGCGCGGCAACGACGATGGCGATAGCCGCGACCACTTTCACGCCGGCGTCGACGTGCGCGCCGACATGGGCACGCCGGTGCTGGCGGTGGCCGCCGGCAAGGTCGGCGATGCGCTGGCTAACTGGGGCTATGGCGACTTGAGCGAAGGCTTGTGCATCGACGCGCTGTGCTACATCCATATGCGGGTTGGCCGCAGCGAGAAAAACGCGGTGCAGGACGACCCGCGCTTCGCGCAAGTCGGCGACGAGCGCGGCAAGCCGCGCATGCGCGTCAAGCGCGGCGCGCGCTTTGCGGTCGGCGACGTGCTGGGCACGGTCAACCGCATGTTTCACGTGCATCTGGAATACGTGCCCAACGGCAGCGCGGTCAATTCGCTCGGGATGGGTTTCGAGGGCATGCGCGACAGCATCGCGCCGCGCATCGAAAGCATCCAACTGCAAGACCGCAACGGCGCGCCGCTCGCCAAAAAGCGCGCGGGCCGCTTGCTGGTGCCTGCCGACGCCGCCGAGTTGTCCATCGTGGTCGGCGCCTACGATCAAATGGACGGCAATTCGGCGCGACGGCGGCTGGGCCTGTATAAAGTCGGGTACCAGATCTTGCACGCAAACGGCGAGCCGCTGCCCGGCTTCGAGCAGCCGCTCTGCAATCTCGAATTCAACCGCCTGCCGCCCGACCGCGACTCGGTGAAACTCGCCTACGCCGAAGGCAGCGGCGAAACCGTGCACGGCAGCGCGGCGACGCGCTTCTTGTACGTAGCGACCAACACCGTGCGCGATGGCCACGCCAAGCGCGGCAGTTGGCGTCCGGCGGCACTGCCGCGCGGCGATTACCTGATCCGCATTTTCGCCGCCGATTTCGCCGGCAACGTGGCGACGGTGGGGCGCGATTTGGCGGTGACGTTGGAGTAGCGCGTAGGCTGGGATGCAAATCCCAGCTTTCCACGCTCATTGCTGGGATTGCATCCCAGCCTACGGACCTAATAACCACGGTGCTTTTGGGTAACGGTTCCCGATAGGCTTTCTCCATGAATACCGCATGCGTATTCGCCTGCCGTAAATCCACTTGCCGCAATTGCGTAAATGTATACGCCTGATGTTCCGTGCATCTCCATTGGCCCATGAAGTTCAACGCCCGAACGTTGCGCTAGTCCTTGCAGATCGCTCATCTTCGTAGTGGAGTCGATACTATCGCAAAAATTGTCGATTTCACGTAATGAATTCCAAAAGAAGAACGCGTATACAAACGGTAATAAAAAAACGATAAGCGCCGCTATTTTGACTTTTCGTTTCATGCGAATGCTCCGATGATTCTTCTTGCAGCAAGTAGATACTATGATTGCATCCCGGCCTACGGAGCTGTCGGCGGCACATATGGCGATTGCTCGCTCATGGCAATTTACCCTATTTCGCTTGACATTCCAGCGGCAAGACCTTGTTCGGAATGTCCCGGCTTTCGCAGTGCCACACAATTTTCTTGTCGGCGGTCAGCGACGGGAAGAAAAAAATGGATTTGCCGACATACGGCACGACTGAAACATCCACTTTGACGGCGCCGTTTTTTCCGACGCTGATGTCCTGGATGTTGGCGCCGAACGCGCTGGGAGAAACGCCCGCCTCGGCGATATCGTCCGGCACCGCGCCCTTGGCATAATAATAGCTGGCCACAGCCTCGGTCGCCTGCTTGCCGATGTACACCACGCCGAGCAGCTTAGCCTTGGCCGTATAGTCCTGGTAAGCGGGAATGGCGACAGCGGCCAGAATACCAATGATGGCAACCGTCATGAGCAAGGAACCGGAGCCGCCCGCCACGGCCAGGCGCGGAACAAACAGGGCGAGAAAACCGGCGAACGGATTTCTGCGCGGTGGATCCATTTCCACACCTGCCGCCAATCCCTTGATAACGGCCATGCGCTTGACCAGCCACGGATAGTCGCTCAGGTATTCGTGAAACGACATCCAAAATCCCCGGGTATCGCGAATTTGCTGCACGTAGGCGGTCTTGCTCATGGTGCGCCAGCGTTTGCCGCCCGCCGCCAGCGCCGCCAGGCCGAATTGCGCACTGTTGACATCGGCACACGCGGCAAACCCATGGCGATCAGCCGTGTACTCGCGCGCTCTGGAATAAGCCGCGCCGATCAAGGGCACGACCGAGCCGGGAAACAACACCGGCGCCCAGCGCAGGTGGTTTCTTTTGATGTGGCCGATCTCGTGGCCGATATAAAAATTGAGCGCGTCCGGGTTCTCTTCGAGCGCATCGACGATATCTGAAAACAGCACGATGAAATTACGCCCCAGGAAGCGCGTCGCGAAAGCGTTGAAAGCGCCGTCGACGTGCAAAATGTAGGCATCGGGAGTCTCATGCAAGCCCAGCTTTTGACAGCAGGCCACAACCCTTTCGTGCAGATCCGGGAACTGCGTCGCGGTGATCTGCACAGCGGTTCCCTTCAAGTAGGAAATGAGCGCCGATTGCGCAAAGAGGTAAAAAATGTAGCCGAACAGCAGATAGATCAAAGCGCCCCCGAAGGTGCCGATGATGAAGCCAGCCCAAATAATCAAGGATATGGCGAGTAAAATTCCGAACAATGTCTTTTCGTTTTTGTAGACCAGATTCATTGCCTTGCCCTTTGTTGTTGTATCGCCCGTAAAAATCCGCACCGATGCGTCTCGGCCAAGACGGCTCCGACGACGATGGACGAAACGCGCGCTTTGGATTCTCCGCCACCCTGCGAACTTACTCGTTTCGCGCATTCGGCAAAACTATCCGCAATTTTACCGAAGATCGGCACGGCGGGATATCCCATAATTATGAGAGGCGAATCGAAGGGAAATCAAAGCCGGCAGGCAGGAGGCAAATCCCCGCTGTCACCACTCGGTGCCGGTCACGCGCAGCAGTGCGAAGCCGGACGACATAATATGCGAACCAGTTTCCACGCGCTCGTTTTGCCGGAAGCCGCCAAGATCAAGCGGCTCGGCCTCCAGCTCAAATCGAACCTACTGCACCGGAATAAACTTCAGGCTGGCCCCCTTGGGCGACTTGTGCCATTCGGGATGAGGTGATCGATACCGCGATCGGCGCACTAAATTTCATCGCTGTCATTGACATGACATAAAACGCCATATCCTTCCGTATTTTCCTTGCCGCGACCCTGTAATTGGATCCAATACGGATTTCTATAATCCGATGCATAGTACAAATCGTGACACCGCCGATTGTGAATGAAAACTATTTCGTTCTCAGAGTCTTTTTTCGCTTTCTACCTCGGTAGAAAGAGGCCAAAATGCCACACAGGTCAACATAAACAATTGAGTTTTTCACCTCTTGCACCAACTGGCATTAGCTGCGTTGATGCAGATCAAGGCGAAGCCGCGCAATCTCCAATAATCTGAGCAGCGACACTGACAGTAGCGCACAGTCGGTGACATGTCATAGAGCTGTAACATCCGATGTTTTTCCGTTTCGAGAGGCACGATCATCCTTGCCGACTTCCTGAATTTGCTAGACGTGCAGAAACCGAATTTCTTCAACGAAGAGATTTTGGGTTTCAGATAGCCGGCTATCCAAACCTTACCTTTAGGAGTGTAACAACATGAATACCTTGCTGAGCCGACGCAGTCTGCAGAATCTGACTGCGCTATTTGCGCTGTGCCTATGTACTGCCTGTGGTGGCGGCGGTGACAGTGGAGGCGCTTCCGGCACATCGACATCGACATCGACATCCACATCCACATCGACCGGCTCCACATCGACTACTACTGCAACGTCCACGTCAACTACTGCATCTTCCAGCACGGCGGGCGCCTTGTCCCTGGCCGCCCAGGTCGGCAAGAATCTGTTTTTCGACAAGAATCTGTCGAGCGGCAAGAACATGTCCTGCGCAAGCTGCCACGATCCGGCTTACGCTTACGGGCCGCCCAACAGCCTGGCGGTTCAATTGGGTTCGGATCCCACGCAATCGGGCGCGCGCGCGGTGCCTTCGCTGCGTTACAAATCCATGACGCCGACTTACTCGGACGCCGCGTTGAACCCCGACAAGGTCTCGTTGAATGCGCCTGGCGGGGGCTTCATGTGGGATGGGCGGGCTGACACGCTGACCGTTCAGGCGACGATGCCTCTGCTGAATCCGGTCGAGATGAACACGACTCCCGCAGCGATTGTGCAAACCATTCAAACTGCATCCTATGCGCCGTTGTTTCAGCAAGCCTTCGGCGCCAACGCGCTGAGCGACGTGACGACGGCGCTCGGCTACGTGGCCCAGGCGATACAGGCCTTCGAGAGCGAAGATCCGAGTTTCCTCCCTTACTCGAGCAAGTACGATCGCTACCTCGAAGGAACGACTGCCGGCGCGCTGACTGCCGCCGAAACGCGGGGACTCTCGGTCTTCAGAAACAACGGCAATTGCGCGGCCTGTCACTACACCGGTCTGAATTATCAAGGCTCCTATGCGCTCTTTACGGACTTCACCTACCAGGCCATCGGCGCGCCGCGCAACGACAATTCCATTCCCAACAATCCGGATCCGATTCCGCTGAACGCCAATTCGTCCTATTACGACATGGGGCTGTGCGGGCCGGCTCGCATCGACCACCTGCCCAGCGAGCCGGGTTCCGCGAATGCATATTGCGGCCTCTTCAAAGTGCCCACCCTGCGCAACATCGCCACGCGCACGGCCTTTTTGCACAATGGCGTGTTTCATTCGCTCACCCAGGTGGTCAATTTCTATAACACGCGCGACACCAACCCGGAATATTGGTACCCCAGTTCTGGCGGCGACAGCAGCAAGGTCACGCAAAACCCGAGCTATGCGCTGTTCCCCAGCTACGCTGCGGGCGCCACGATTGCCACCTTCAACGATCTGCCCGCGGTTTATCAGGTCAACGTCGACGAAGAGCAGCCAATGGGCACAGCCACCAGCGTGGTCATCGTTACCCCGACCCCCGATCGCGACCGGGTTCCGCGCAGAAAGGCAAGCACCGGCACCGGTTCGACTACCAGTGGCGGCAGCAGCGTCTATGCTCGCCCGTTTCACTCCACACCTGCGATGTCTGCGCAAGACGTTTCGGATTTGGTCTGCTTCCTCAACACCTTGACGGACGGCTACCAGCCGCCGGCCACGACGCCCGCCAGCGGGACTTGCGTGAACTGACCGAATGCGATCGCAATGAACCCGATTTTCTCGCGCCAGCGTTTGCTGTGCGGCCTGCTTCCCCTCCTTCTTGCGCCTGTGTTATTCGGGTGCAGTGACGGACGGGGAAAGCGGGAAGCCAACGCTCAAAATTTTACCGCTGCGACCAAATATTTCCTGGAGCAGCGCGGACACCTGTGCCTGGCCAAATACAACTGGCCCGTCTTTGTGACAAGCGAAGACAGCGCCAACAAGACGCGCGATTCGACACAAATGCCGGTGCTGGAAAGCCTTGGCCTGGTCAAGGCAAGGACGACGGTAATCGAGCGCAGCGACGGACACGGCAACCAGGTCACCGCTCATGCGGTGCAATACGACCTCACACCGGAGGGCAACCGGAGCTACCTGCACTTCCCCATCGTCGTGGCGACTCCCGGAAAGCGCGTTACCTACGATGCAGACCTGTGCGCGGCCACCCTCTCGCTCGACCGTGTCGTGGGGTGGGAGCCGCCAATCGACCAGGACGGCGAGACCAGGACATCGGTGTTGTACACCTACAAAATTCTACCGACGAACTGGGCGCGGGACCGACGGGCACTGACCGTCTTCCCGACGATCGCCAGAGCGATGGAAGGCGAAGGCAAGATGCAGCTTCGCGAGGGTATGCATCTTGCGCCGGACGGCTGGGTTGCGGACGAGATCGATCTTCGCTGAAACCCTGTTGCGATGCTACGCAATGGCGCGCTGGAAAATCACTGCGCCATCTCTAATATATCGTCCACTTCAAGGGTTTGCCATTCTTGTCCGTCACCGTGGTCAGCAGGCTGTACACCTTGGCTTGCAGCGAATCGGTCAGGCGCACCGAGCCGACTTTTCTGGCGATGTTGTCGCCGTTCATGAAGGCCCAACTGAAGAACTTCAGCGTGGCGATGGTCTTGTCGGGGTCGTTGGCGACCTTGGGGATGATGACGAAGGTGCCGGCGGTGATCGGCCAGCTTTCGACGCCGGATTTGTCGGTCAGCATTTCGTCGAAGGTGCCTTGGGTTTTCCAGTCGCTGTTGGTGAGCGCCGAGGTGAATGCGTCGAAGGTCGGCTCGACGAACTGGCCGCCGCGATTTTGCAGCTTGGTGTAGGCGAGATTCTTTTCCAGCACGTAGCTGTAGTCGACGTAGCCGATGGAGTTGGGGGTCTTCACGACCGCCTCGACCACGCCGCCGCTGCCCTTGGCCTGCACCACCGAGGCTGGCCACGGAATCAGGAAATTGGTGCCGAAACTGTCGCGCCAGGATTGGCTGACCTTGGACAGATAGTCGGTGAAATTATAGGTGGTGCCGGAGCCGTCCTGGCGCGCGATCGGCACGATGGCGTCGCCCGGCATTGCGCGCTCGCGGTTCAACGCGACTATCGCCGGATCGTTCCAGCGCTTGATCTTGCCGGAGTAGATGTCGGCCAGCACCGGGCCATTCAAATTGATCTGGCCGGGCTTGAAGCCGTGCAGGTTGACGAACGGCACCACGCCCGAGACCGAGGTCGGAAAGCAGATCAGGTTTTCCTTGGCGGCGTCGGCGCGGCTCATGGCGACATCGGAAGCGCCGAAATCGACGCTGCGTTCCTTGATCTTCTTCAGGCCGCCGGACGAGCCGACCGGATCGTAGGCGACGTTATCGGCCACCGCCTGGTGGTAGGCTTGCGCCCAACTGGTGTACAACGGTTTGGCGGCGGACGAGCCGGCCCCGTTGACATCGGTTGCGTTCGCCGACGAGACGGCGCACAATGCAAGGATAACCAAAAGTAAATTTCTATACAGAGACATAGCACACCTTTGCTTTCCGTCCGCACGGACGCAACGCAGAACGGGACGAGGCGCGCAGGATTGGCCGCAAAACCTGAGGCGGGTTTCCAGCTCTAAATTCCCACGCGCGCATTGAAATGTGGCAACACTTAGGATTCTATTAGGCGAATATGACCGCCTGATGAAAGCCAGCCGGCGCTTGCGAATTTTTGCTGCAATGCGGCGTGCCGAATCGGCAACGGCCTTGCGCAACAGGCGGTGTCGAAAGATTGCGGAAAAGATTGCAGTGCGCGGATTAATTGTATATATTATTTATACGATTTCCCGGTTCCGCCGTATGCCGGCGGAACCGGGGTCGCCAAGCGCGGGGGATTTGCGCCCGCCCTGCGGATTACAGGAGGAGCGATGAAAGCGATCTGGCTCTTTTGTCTCGGCTTTGTGTGCTTGCAACAGGCCGCAATGGCTGAAGTGATCGAAGTGCCCGGCACCGGCCGCTGGGCAGACGTGGCATTTTCGACCGCCGAAGTGAATCGCGCCACGCAAGTGCGCTACAGCGATGTCCTGGCCGACTACGCGGCCGCCAAGCAACTCGATGCCGACGCCGCGTTGACGCGCCGCGTGCGCAAGATCGGCGCCACGCTGGTCGCCGCCGCCGCGACCTTGAAGCCCGAGGTCAAGCAATGGAATTGGGAATTCCATACCACCAGCGACCCCGGCGCCGAGGCGTTTTGCATGGCCGGCGGCAAGCTCGTCATCGGCAGCGCCTTTGTCGACCGCCTGAAGCTCAGCGATGGCGAACTCGCCATGCTGCTGGCGCACGAAATCGCGCACGCGGTAGCCGAGCATCACCGCGAGGAATTGTCCGAAGTGCTGCGCATCGGCGGACGCAAGACCACCACCGCGCAAGTGGCGATGGCGCAACTCGACCTCGACCTGTCGCTGCAACTGCGGCTGGCCACGCTATCGATCCAGCAAGAGACCGAAGCCGACGACCTCGGCATGCTGCTGGCCCACCGCGCCGGCTGGTCCACGCGCGACATGCTGGGCTTCTACACCAAGCTGGCAGCGACTGCGCCGCCGCAATCGTTGTTTACGTCGTATCCGTCGATGGCGTCGCGCTTGAGCATGGCCAAAGGGATGGCGAAGTTGTTTGAGGGGATGGAGGGCGAAGGGGCGCGGCGCTAGCCCATTGTTGCCAATTCTGCTCGCCACCGGGTAGGTTGGGCTAAAGCCTCACCAGCCCAACATCGGAGGTCGCAGATACCGCGCACGCCCGATGTTGGGCTTTGCAGCCCAACCTACGCCTCTGCCGCAGGAATCACCGCCGTCGTGTAAAGTTTGGTAGGGTGGGCACGCCGTTGTGCCCACGCGGCGCGAAGTGCAAAACGAAATGAACATGTCTTGTTGGCGCTTTGATCACCAACCGCGTGGGCAGAAATCTGCCCACCCTACCTGACTCGCCGTAATGCTGTTCGCGGCTCCTACCGTCGCCGTGCTGTATCCAACATCGCCGACCGCAAAATCTCGTTGAGGCGGCTTTGATAGCCTTTGCCTTGACTCTTGAGCCATTCCACCACATCGGCGTCGATACGCACCGTCAATTGCTGCTTGAGTGGCCGATAGAACTTCCCGCGCACAGCGCCTTTCCAGTCTTGCGCGGCGCTCGCCGGAATGTCGGAAAAATCGATTTCGCTCTCCTGCTTTGCAGCCAGCGCGGCCAATTCCTTGCGCACGGATTCAGGTACCTTGTTCATATATCTTCCTCTCCAGCTTGGTGGTGCGCCGCGCTGATACGATGCGTATGTGTTCCTCGCCGTTTTCAGCGTCCAACCACGTATGGGCGACCAGCAGCAGGACGACGCCACCCGCCATGCCTATCGTTTGCCAGCGTTGCTCGCCGTTCTCGATGCGATCCTGCCGGGTGACGTGCAAGGGGTCGTCAAATACCAGTTTGGCAGCCTCGAAACTGACGCCGTGTTTACGCTGGTTACTCTCGTTCTTGGCATCGTCCCATGAAAACAATCGTAACCCCATTGATGTAGTTACATTATTGTAGTTACAAAACGCCAAAAATTCAAGCTGAAATTTACGCTGCCTGATTGGCAATGGTGAAAGCGCTTGGGCTAACGCCTCGCCAGCGCAACTTACGCGCCCTGCGGATCTACGCAGCGGGTACGTTGGGCTAGCGCCTCACCAGCCCAACATTGGAGGTCGCAGATACCGCGCACGCCCGATGTTGGGCTTTGCAGCCCAACTTACGCCTCTGCCGCAGGAATCACCGCCGTCGTGTATAGCGAATACAATTCCCACCCCAGGGTCTCATACAGCGCGCGTCCCTCGGGCGTGGCGACCAGCAGGCCGCGCGTGGCGCCTTGCGCTTGCGCGATTTTTTCGAGTTGCTTCATGACCGTGCGTGCGAGGCCGAGGCGTTGGTGTTGCGGCTGCGTTTCGATCATATTGTAGATGGCGTGCTCGCCGACCCGCACCACCTGGCCGCTCGCCGCCGTTGCACCGTCCGGCGCCAGCACGCGGACATGCGCGACCGCTTGCCCGGGGCGCGCGTCGAGCACATAGCCCGCCGGCAAGCCGCGCGCTTCGGGCATCGCTGCGGCACAGGTCATCATGAATCCGGGGCGCTGGATGATCCAGCGCGACGGCAGCACTGCCTGCATCGCCGCCGGCGCTACGCAGGCTTTCAGGAATATCCACGGCTCGGTAATAGTCGACGCCAGATCCCCGATCGCCGGCAGCATGCGCGGAAAAACGTAGCGTGCGCGCTGCGTGGGCCAGCCGACATCGACGCGCCAACCGCCGCCATAGGGCACCGGAGGCGGCGTCAGGCGCGCCAGCGTCCAGCCTTCGATCCAACGCTCGACCATGCGCGGATCGGGCACGCTGCAAGACGGTTCCATCGCGCAGCAGCTAGGTAGTTACCCGATACTCGCGCCCGATCTGCGCGACTTGCACGATGTACGACTCGTACCAGCGCTCCCTGCCCAACTGTTGCGCCAGCACGTGTTCGCTATGCGCTTTCCAGGCGACGATGCTGGCTTCGTCCGGCCAGTACGAGAGCGCGATTTCATCCCTGCCTTCGGTGAGCGCTTGAAAATCGAGGCAGCCGAATTGGGTCAGCGCCAGCTCGCGCATGCGCGCGGCGACGGTGGAATACTCGGCATCGAAGGCGCGCACTTTGGCGCGGAATATGACGACGTACATGCAAACCTCTCCTGGCGAAAGCGGGCGGGCGGGACCCGTCCCGGCTCGTCAGGATAGCAGATCCACGCGATCGACGCCGATTGCATGCGGCTGCGGGAGGCGGCCCCGCGCGTGCGGGGCCATGTATTGCCGTGGTGTGCGTTGCGGCGGAGGCGCAGCCGGGATGCCATCGCGGCCCCGGCCTTGCTGCGCGCCTTATTCCTCGATTGCTTCGCGCTTGCTCTTCTTGCCGTTTTCCGGTGCTTGTTCTTCGCCTTTGGCGGACTTGGCTTCGGCGCTGTCGTCGGCCTTCCTGGCCAACGCCTTCGGCGCTTCGGCAGCAGCCGGCGCGCCGTTGGTGTGGACGACGGAGGCGACCAGTTCGCTGACCTTGCTGCTCAGGTCGGCGGTTTGCTGTTGGGCGACCTTGGTAAATTCTTCCTTGGTGGCAGTAACGATGTCGTTGATGTGCTGGCTGAAGGCGTAGGCTTTGTCGGCGTTCGGCTTGGCATAGGCAGCGGCGAGCACGAAGAAGGATTGCGGATCTTCGGCGGACAGCAATTCCTTGGCGGCGGCAGTCGATTCGTCGGCCGAGGCGCGGGCGGCGGCCAGGTTCAAGGCGACCAGTTTTTCAGCGCCTTCGATGGCGATGTGGGACAGTTGCTGAAACGCCGCGAGTTGCGCTTCGAAAATGGCGTTGTTGGAAGTGCGATAGTGAGCAGATTGCGAAAACATGATTTCTCCAAGAAAAAAGTTATGCAAGGACGACCGAAAACAAACCCAAAACAAACCCGAAACAAACCCAAAACTAACCGAAGACTAACCGAGACAAAAGCGAGGTGAAGAAATCGAGCGTGCCACAAAATTGTGACCGCGTTGTGTCGCCGCCGCGAGCCCAACACACACGATTTTCCGTTTGGCAATAGCCAGCGCGGCCAAGCATGCCTGACCGCAAGAATTGCCAATTGAATATTAAAAAGACGATTTATTGATGCATCCCTGACAAGGTTTTTGCAAAAATAACGACGAGATGCCCACAAAATGCCGACCGGATACAAGCCGATTGTGCCGACCGCCATAATCGGGCATAATCGGCGGCGACACTTCATCAGCTACACTGCATAGGAACAAGCAATGGGCACTCAACACATCCCCGAAGCACATCAATCATCCGATCAATCAAGCAATCTTCCGCATCACAAAGCAGAACTGAGGGCCGAACATATCCTCGACCATGCTCTCGAAGTGCGAGATAATTTTGGCGTCATGTGCGCCATCGAGTACCTGAAGTCGAACAACGTCGACACCGCGCGCATCATGCTCGTGCTCAAGAACCAGCGCCACTAGGCCGGCTGGCGCGGCAAAAGAACGCGCCGGACGGCGCGATGCCGGACGGCGCAATGCAAGACTTGCCCCTATCCTCGCATCACGGCTCGACCTGCGCGATGCCGGCGACATGCGGCTCGCCGCGGCCCGGCAGCGGCGCATGAAGGAGGCTGGCTGTCAAACTTGACAGCTAGTTCAGTTGCAAGAAAAAGCGCGCAGCCGAATTCAGCGCTGCGCCGCGGTCACGATTGCCCGCCCGATGCGCTGACTGCCTGATAGACGCGGCTGGTGGTATCGATCGAATGGGCGTCGACAATCTTTTCGAATCGCAACAGAACCAGGCAGCCGGCAATATGTTCGAGCCGATGCTCATCGAGACCCGGCGTTTGCGGGACCAGGCTGCCATCCTGCTCAATAAACTGCAAAGTTCCCACCGGCAAAAATCCGCCTCCCGCGAGCAATTCGCTGGCGTCCAAATCGGCAAGTATCGTGGCCAGTTCGTCTTCCGGCGGCAGATGCGGAACGATATCGTCGTCATTCTCGTAGCGCACGCTGTTGCCGATCCTGGCGTTGTAATCCGCCGCAAAGTTGGCGTCGCCGGGCCGGGCCGCTTCAAAGGTGACGACCTTGATTTCCTTGTTGCCGCCGTACAAGCACTGGAACGCCCTGGCAGCGATATTGGCAACCGCCCCGCCCTTGCTATGGCCGGTGATATAGAGCGCCTGCGGGCAACCCGCCTCGGCGAACAAGGCGTCGACCGCCGGCATCAGAGCGTTCCAATAGACTTGCAAGCCATCGAAAAATCCGCGATGCACCGCGCCGGCAATGCCATGCACCTGCGCCAGCTGATTGGGGTCGGTGCCGGTCTCGTCGAGGTCGCTCACCCAATCCAGTATCGTTTGCTTCTTGTTTGGGCTGGTGGGCGGCAAGGTGCCGCGAAAGGCGATCAAAACGCCTTCGGCAATTCGACCGACGGTCGCGGCATCGATCAGATCCGCACCGCCGACGTAGGCCACAGGCGGCGCCAGGTAGCCAACGTCGCGGCCGTACGCATGATCGTCGCCGAGGCACTTGCCATCGAGCGCCAGCGCGGCGGTTGCAGCAGTCACCGTGTAGGCAAACTTGGATGCGGACAGTAGTCTTAGGTGAGAAACAGGCATGATCTACACTCCTTTGGTAGAGGCGTTTCTAAAGGGCATTCCAAGTCGCTATCCCTGCGGTGCGCCAGACAAATTATAGAACGCTTTAGAGAACGCGAAGTGGATAGTTTTGCGGCTTTCCCCAAAGCAAAAGCCCGCAGAATCACGTCATGCCGCTTTCCTCAATCCATCATCAATTCGTCCAATACAAATAACGCAGGAACTGCATGCCCGGATCGGACTCCCGCGCATGCGCAATCATCGCCGGCAAGGTCGACAGCAGGTGCTTGCGGTCGACCTTCTGGCATTGGGCGCTGAAGAATTGCGCATCGGGCGTGGGCGCAACAATCGTGCCCTTGGGCGGCGGCTGCAGGTAGGCGGTCTTGATGTTGAAGCCGGTGCCAGCCGGGCATAGATTGATTTCGCCGAGCAGGCCGCTATGCCCGCCGATGGGCAGCAGGCGCCGGCCCCGCCAGAGCGCATCCCACTCGGCAAGGATCGCGCCCCAGGTGACGAAATCCTGCGCCTCCAGCGCGATCGGGAATACGCTGTTCGTTTGCGACGGGTTGCCTATCCATTCTTCATCGTTGCCGGTTTCCGCCAGGACCGATTTGCGGATTTTCTCCGAGGTGGCGATGCCGCGCCCGATCAATTGGTGCGCCTGTTTCAACAGCTCCGGGCGGGCCAGCACGATCTTGCTCTGCGGGGCCAGGTCGAAGGCGCGCACATTGGCCAACACGCCTTCGATGAAATAGTGGTACGACAAGGCCCACAGCACGTCGCTCTGGTCGACCTTGATTGCGGCGTCGAGCTGATATTCCCGCTCGTAGTACGCCTGCTGGTCGTTCGGCATGCCGACGCTAAACGCCTGCTTGCTGCGCTTGGGAATGGCGAAAAAGTATTTTTCCCAGGTGTCGATCTGGCCGTCGCCGTTCAAGTCCATCGCCCACTGCGCCGGAACCAGGCGCAGCGATTTCCGGCTGCCCAGGTGGATTTTTTCCAATGCGGCGCGCGACTCGGCGAGCTGGCTGCGCACGTAGTCGATTTCCTTGAAGATTTCACCGAGAACGAATTCTTGTGAAGGCTTTTCTGCATCGATCCGCTTCATGCCCTGCGTGAACCAGGTGACGATTTGCCGAACCAGCCCGGTGTCGCGGCAGACCACGAAGGCGACCCGCATATCGTCGGTGCGCAGTTGCGCCGGCGTGCCGGCTTGCGCGACTTCGCCGCAAGTCTTGGCATAGCCTTCGCTGGTGGTGAAATCCGCGGCCTGCGCCGCGCCGCAGAACAGTGCGGCGGCGGCGCATAAAGCCAGCGCTTTGGCGGCGCAATGCATGAATCCGATTTTCATATAAAGACCTCAAATAATATGACGGGGACATGACCTCGCACCCGATCAAAACATAAGAAGGAAAGCGCGCCCGATCGACTACTACGACGCGATGCCGACATCAGCATGCCAGCAAAATCGCTGCCGATGCGGTTTGTCGGGAAGGTAGCGGAAAATTGCGCTTGACGTATCGTTGTTCGATACTTCCGGGGCGAGAACGGCTGCGCACGAGAAGGCACGCGGCAATGCACTATGAACGGCGGCCTCAGCCCTCAAGCATCTGAAATTCCACTAAGGGCGCTGCTTTAGTTTGTTTTTACTAGCCGACTATGGCACCATATGCGCGACTATTTTTCAATTTTTGCGCTTTTGACTCTATCCGGCTAACCCACTCGGCGAAATTCATGGATTTGAACTGTTTAGCACGCTCGGCAACCCTTGCTCGATACCCTTCCATGAATTTTGCGGCCATAGCGCTATTGCCGGTTTATCGCGCCGCGCGCATTGCAATCGTCCTGACCCTGCTCGGGCTGCTCGGTTCTCAATCGGTCGTTTGCGGCGCAGCCGGCATCGGCGACGCGCCGGGCGCGCCGGGCATGCGCGAAGTGGCGAGTGCCGAAAAATCCCTGTCGCGCGGCGCGCCGGTGCCGGCCTGGGTCGATACCTCGCTGGCGGCGCCCGCTGCTGCCGCGCCGGGGCCGCTGGTGGTGCGCCTGTCCGACTTTCAGGCTTACGTCGACAAGGAGCCGGTCTACTACATGCGCCGGATGGAGCAGGTCAACGAGGCGTCGATGCTGTCGAACGCGGGCAGAATCGAGATCGCCTTTCAACCTGAATACCAGCAGGTGGCCTTGCATGCGCTGCACATCGTGCGCGGCGGGACGGTGATCGACAAGACCCAGGTGGCGCAGATCCGCTTCCTGCAGCGCGAGCAGCAATTGAACGACGACGTGCTGACCGGCGTGATTACCGCTTCGGTGGTGCTCGACGATATCCGTGTCGGCGACACGCTCGATATTTCTTATTCGATCACCGGCCAGAACCCGGTCTTCGGCGGCAAGTTTTCGCTGTCTGCGATGTGGGACAACATGGTGCCGACGCAGCGCAAGCGCGTGATTCTCAATGCGCCCGAAGAGCGCGCGATCGATTACCGCATCATCGGCAACGGCGCCGGGATCCAGGTGCGCGAACAAAAATCCGGCGGCCGGAAGATCACCCGCTTCTATGCGGAAAATCTGGCGGCGGTGGACTATGAACCGTATGCGCCGCCCGATGTCGAGCAATTCCGCTACATCCAGCTCTCCGAATTCAAGAGCTGGCAGCAGGTCGCGCAGTGGGCCACGGCGCTGTTCGACATCAACGCGCCGTCCAACGCGGTCGACGAGGTGACTGCCAGCATGTTGAACGCGGGCGATGCCGACGCCACCGTGCAAAGCGCGCTGTCCTACGTGCAAAACGAGATCCGCTATTTGTCGATGTCGCTCGGCGAGAACTCGCACAAACCGTTTCCGCCCGACGTGGTGCTGGCGCGCCGCTATGGCGACTGCAAGGACAAGGCGCTGCTCTTGGTGACGATGCTGCGCCGGCTCGGGATCGAAGCGGCGCCGGTGTTGGTATCGGCGACCTCGCCCAAGGCGCTCGATCGTTTCCTGCCGACGCCGCTGGTGTTCGATCACGCCATCGTGCGCGCGGTGGTCGACGGCAAGGTGTATTTCATCGATCCCACGCGCAGCGCCCAGTATGGGCCGCTGGCGGCAATGGGGCAGGCGCACAATGCGGCGCAGGCGCTGGTGATCGCCCCGGATAGCGCCAAATTGGTCGCCATTCCGGGCGGCACGCAGGCCGCCCTGCCCTCCAACATCCGCACCGAGCATCTGGTCGTGCGCAAGATCGACGAAGCGGCGGATTTGACGGTCTGGCATCGCTACAACGGCTTGCAGGCGGAAGCGGCGCGCTATTACATCGGGCGCGGCAGCAAGGAACAATTGCGCAAGTTTTACGTGGCCTCGGTGCTGCGCCGCTATCCGAACGCGGAATTGCTGTCCGGCCCGATCGTCTCCGATAACCGCAAGAACAATACGGTGGCAATCGAAATGCATTATCGCGTCCCCGCTGCGCTGGAGAAAAACAGCGAAGGCTGGCAATTGCGCTACCAGGCATCGAACTTGACCGAGCGCTTCTACCTGCCTGAAAATCCGCGCCGCAACGCGCCGCTGGCCGTGCCGCTAGACCCGGTGGCAAGCCGCTACGAATTGGAATTGACCCTGCCCGACGATTTCAACGCCGACTACAAGCCGTCGACCGTCACGGTCAGGAACGCCGGCTTTCGCGCCGACGAGACACTCGACTTCAAAGGGCATATCGCGCACGCTTCGGTCGACTTGACCATCCTGGCCGACCGCGTGCCGCCGCAGGACGTGCCCGGCTTCATGGCCGATATCCGCAAGTTCGGCAACATGATCGACGCCAGCATGCAAATTCGCCGCAGCGATCTGAAACAGGGCGGTGTCAGCGCCATTGTCGACGCGCCGCTCAAGCAACGCCTGGCAGAGCAGTTGACGGCAACCATCAACACCAATACCACCGCCATCAACGAAGCCCGCGCCGCCGGCAGCCCGGTGGCGGACGCCTTGTGCGAGCGCGGCTTGAGCTACGCGCGCCTGGGCAAGCGACAGGAGGCGGCAGCCGACGTCCAGGCGGCGCTGGCCGAAGGCAAGCCGTCCAGGGAGTTGTTGCGCTGCAAAGCGCAAATCGCCTATTTCAGCGGCGACATGAAGACTAGCGAAGCCGATTTCGCGCGCGCAGCCGCGCAGGGCGACAACGATGCAGGCGCGACCTTCCTGCATGCCATGAGCAGTTACGCGCTCGGCAAATGGCGCGACGCAGCCGACCAGTTCGCGCAGGCGTCGGAGCGTTTCGGCGATGCGCAAGACAAGGCCCGCGCCGACATCATGCGCATGCTCTGCCAGCGCCGCTTGAACCAGCGTCCGCGCGCCGCTGCGCCAGTCGACGACGGCGCCGACTGGCGCGCGACCGCGCAAGCCGCCATCGACGGCAGCAAGAACGACGACGACGTGCTGCGCGAAGTGCACCGCCAGACCGACGACAAGCTCGAATACGCCCTGGCCGAGGCTTACTACTACCTCGGGCAGATCAACCTGTTGGGCGGCAATAAAATCAAGGCGATGGTGTATCTGCAGCGCTCTGCCGACAAGGGCATAGTCGTGAGCGACTATCACAGTGCGGCGCGGCTGGAAGCCGAACACTTGCGCCGTTAGCATGCGCGCTTGGCATGCGGCGCAAAATGCGGCGCCGAACAACGACAATCGGGCGCAACGAAGATGCGCACTTCAAGGGAGAATCATGCAACTACGCAAACTACTCATTGCAATCGGTCTGGCCGGATTCGCATCGGCGGCCCTGGCCGACGCGCCTGCGGTCGCCAATCCGGCCGCCATCGACGAGGTCAAACAAATATTGCACCTTGCAGAAGTCGATAAATTGGCCGTGTTCAATTTTCATCGACACATCGAACAAGGCAATCTGCAACATCCCGAATTGGCTGTCGATACCGACCTCTATCTTTCCTTTTTAACCGAGGAGGCGATCGACGACCACCTTGCGCCCATCTTCGCCAAGTACCTGTCGCAAAACTATGCGGACAAGCTGCTGGCCGCGCTGCAAACCCCCATAGGCCGGACTTCGACGCGCATCGAGCTCATGCAATTCGAATCCGGCGAGGCCGCCGCCAGGGCGGCATGGGCAAAACTGTCCCCCGGCGATCAGCGCGCCTTCAACGAATTCAGGCGTTCCGCTCCGTATCTCAGCTTCGTCAATGCGCAAAACCTCGGCGGGTCGGAAATCAGGACCGAATTCGATACCTGGACCACGGAAGTGATGGCGGCGCGCGGCGCACTCGCCAGAAAGCAGCTCGCCAGCCTGTTTGAAGAAGAAATCAAGAGCGAAAGTCAAGATGCCGATGGCTCAGGACCGGCGCTGGCAGATCGCATCACCCGCACCGGAATGCGCTCCTTCGATCAGGAAATGCGACTGTCCGTGCAAATGATCCGCAATACCGCCCGCCTGAGCCAACGCATCGTGCGCGAAGACCAGCAACTCAATCTGCAATCCGTGTTGAAGCCGGAAAATCTGGTCACGCGCGAAGGAATCGAAGCCGGCAACCTGACCGTGCTCACCGCACAGAACCTGTTTGCCGAGCACAGGAAGGCGAACGAAGCGATCACCGCAGAGTATGAGCGCGGCATCGACAATATCCCCATGACTGCGGAAAACCGGCAAAAGCTGAAGGACGGCAATAGCAGGCAATTGGCCGAGCTTCTCGATATCCAGTTGCGCGACGCCGAGCGCACGCAAAACGTTCTGGAACTGGAAAAGCAAATCCTCGCCCTGTGCGAAAGCCAACTGGGCAAAACCACATTGCAAGACGGCATAATCATGTTCCCGGCGGGCGGCACGGCCCAGGCCTACAATACGCTGATCGCCAAAGTGCGCGCTGAAGCGGACGAGGCAGACAAAATCGAGAAGGAAGATACCGAGCGCAGATTGCGGATCGTCGAGAGCATAAAAAAACAATAAAACCGTGCGCTCCACGCGGGCCGACGGTGGCAAAAAAAGCAAGCCGACCGATGTGTAATTGCGACACTGACGGGTAAAAAAAGCGCCGCCGACGGACGCGCCGCGCGCTGAAAAAATCGCAAAACGTCGAGCAGAAATGCCTTTCCGGCCCTGTTCTTCGCTTAACCTGCCGACATCGTCGATCTTTACAAAGCTTTACGCGCTTTTACGGTTGACGCCCTCGCGTCGCAGCAATCTTTGCCGATATATTGTCTACAGCGTGGCGTCGTCCATGGTGCGAAGCGACGCCAACCAAGCAATTCCTATACCCAATTCAGTGGAGGTTAACATGTCAGTCAGCGGCGTATCCAGCAATAGTTATAGCTATTTATTATCCCAACTGAGCCAGCTTGCCAGCAACAGCAGCACCAGCAGCGGCTCCAGCGGCACCGACAGCATCAGTTCCCTCGGCTCGCTGCCTCCGCCACCGTCCGGCGACAATGGCGGCGGCTTGCTGGGCGCGATTTCCAAAGCGCTGTCGTCGATCGGTGTGGGCAGCTCCAGCGATAGCTCCGGTTCGTCGACCTCGGGCACGTCGTCGACATCGTCTTCGACTTCTTCGACTTCTTCGACATCGTCGAGCAGCAGCGCCGACCAGGCCGTCTCGGCATTCCTGCAAAGCCTGATGGCCGCGTTGCAGGCGCAAGGCAGCGGCAGCAGCACTTCCAGCACCGACAGCGATGGCGACAACGACAACAGCGCGTCGACCTCCAGCGTGAGCGGCAGCAACGGCCCGGCCAGCCTGCAAAGCAGCCTGAAAAGCCTGATCTCGGAACTTACCTCGTCCAGTTCCAGTTCCAGCACCTCGTCGAGCAGCAGCAGCACCAGCTCGGCGGACTCGACGCTGCAGAGCGACTTCAGCAAAATGATCAGCGCATTGGGCGACACCAGCAGCTCGGCCACGCTGTCGAACTTCCTGAGCGCGTTGCAGACCAATCTGCAAAGCAACAACGGCTCGGGCAATATCGTCAATACCAGCGCGTGACGCGCATCGCGGCTGTGGGGTGCGGGCTAAATCCCGCTTCCCTGCAGCGGTCAAGTCGCGTGGGCAGATTGCCGCCCACGCGCTTGGCGCCGCGCCGATAAATTTCCCCGCTGTGTCGTATAAGTCGCGCCGCGCGCGCGGCGGCACGACTGCCTGCGCTTAGAGCAAGCGCTGCAGCACCAGATGTATCCCGAGCAAGAGCAGGCAGACGAAGAACCAGCGCCGAAAACTGGCCGGGCTGATACGCCGGCGGATGCGCTGGCCCAGCCACATGCCAAGCAGGGCCGGCGCCACGGCGGCCATCGATGCCGCCAGGTTGTCGAGGCGCAGGGCATCGCCGCGCGCCAATCCCAGCGCCAGTGCAATCGTCGAGACGGTAAACGACAGACCGAGGGCCTGGATAAGATCTTCCCTCTTCAAGCCAAGCGCCTGAATGTATGGCACCGCAGGAATCACAAACACGCCGGTGGCGCCGGTAATCAAGCCGGTCAGCACGCCAACTGCGGGCGACAAGCCACGTTCCATGCGCGGCGGAATCGACCACTGCCAGGCGCGCAGTCCCACGCCCGCATACAGGATCAACACGCAACCCAAACCCACTACCGCCCATCCGGCGCTGTCATTGCGCAGCAACCACGACCCACACACTGTGCCCACGACAATCCCGAGCATCATCAGCCATAACCGCGATAGCAAGGCGATGACACTCGGCCCCGCGAGCAATTGCCAGACATTGGTAACGAAAGACGGCAAAATCAACAGCGACGCCGCGCCGATAGGCGGCATCATCGTGCCGAGCAGGCCCATCGCGATGGTCGGCAAACCCATTCCGGTGACGCCCTTGACGATGCCGGCGACGAAAAAGACGATGCAAATGGCCACCACCTGCACAGGTAAATGGACATGCAAACCCAGTGCGGAGAAATCGATCATGGAAAGCAGCCGGAAATAGTAGTGCGGGTAGTTTTGCCCTTCCGCAGGCCCCGCGCAATGCGGAAGAAGCGTAGCCAGCCTAAGGCTTTGACGAAGGCTGATCGGCTGCTAGAATGGACTCCATGCGCTTCGATCTGACCGACCTTCGCCTTTTCCTCCTCGTCGTCGAGGCGGGCAGCATTACGCACGGCGCGGCGCAGGCGAATCTGGCGCTGCCTTCGGCCAGCGCCCGGCTGCGCGGCATGGAAGAGATCATCGGCTTGCCGCTGCTGGAACGCAGTCGGCGTGGCGTCCTGCCTACGCCTGCCGGTGAAACGCTGGCCCATCATGCGCGACTGGTGCTGCTTCAAATCGAACAAATGCGCGGCGAGCTGGGCGAATATTCCACCGGCCTCAAGACGCACATTCGCCTATGGGCAAACACTGCCGCGATGACCGAGTTCCTGCCGGCGGCGCTTGCGCCGTTTCTCGCCAGCAGGCCGAACGTCTACGTGAATTTGAAGGAAAGATCGAGCGTCGAAATCGTCAAGGCCGTATCCAGCGGCGCTGCCGACATCGGCATCGTCTCCGACGCCATCGATCGCGGCAGCTTGCAGCTATCGCCCTTTGCCGTCGACCGCCTGGTGCTGGTGGTCCCGAAGGACAGCCCGCTGGCCGCCCACAGGCGCATCGCGTTTCGGGATATCGTCGAGCACGACTTCGTCGGGCTCAGTGCAGGCAGCCCGCTGCAAGACTATCTGTGCGAACACGCGGAGCGCGCCGGACATCCGCTGTCATTTCGGGTCCGCATGCGCACTTTTGAAGGCGTCTGCCAAATGGTGGAACATAGCGTGGGCATCGGCATCGTGCCGGAAGCCGCAGCCGGAAAGTGCCGGCGCTCGATGGCGATCAGGTCGATTCGATTGGCAGACAATTGGGCGACGCGACACCTGGCCCTGTGCGTGCGTCAAGACGAGGCGTTGCCGCCGCACGCGCGCGACCTGGTGCAGCAGTTGACCAATCCGGGCGCTGCCGCCAACAAATGAAGCGTTGCGGCTCCCGCCGTGTCGAATCGGCGGGACGAACCGCCGTTGCGCCCGCTGCGGCTACCGTTTCGACTGCACATAGGCGATGAATTCCGGCATCTTGCGCTCGCGCTCGGCGGCGAGTTGCTGCACGTGCGGATTGTCGCCCAGCAGTTGCAGCAAGGCGCGCGCCGGCGGCAAGTCTTCCAGCGGATCGAACTGGAACAGTTTTTGCGCGACCTTGGCGGCCAGGCCGACGCTGTAGAAAAAGTAGATGTCGGCCAGCGAGAAGCTGCCGCCAGCCACGTAGGGCGCAAACTTGGCGTGGCGCTTCAAGGTGGCAAGACCGGCGCGCAATTCGACCTCGGCCTTGGCCCGGATGGCTTCCGGCACGGCGGCGCCGAAAAACGCTTCGCCATAGCACAGGCGCGCCGGCAATTCGATATACAACTCGATCTCCCGCATCAAGGCGCGCACCTGGGCGCGCGCAAACGGCTCTGCCGGCAGCAAGGGCCGCCCGCCCTGGCTCTCCTCCAGATAATCGAGAATCGCACCGGTCTCGTTGATGTAGCCGTGCTCGGTCTGCAAAAACGGCACCTTGCCGCGCGGACTATGCGACAGAAATTCCGGGCTGCCGTCGGGATAGGCGGTAACGACCTCGAATTCCACGCCCTTTTCGAGCAGCGCCAGATGCACCATGTTGAAATAATTGCTGGCGGCAAATCCTTGTAGCTTGAGCATGACAGTCTCCTTGTAGGTATAGGGTGCGGCGTGACGATGCGCAAGTATAGCAAGCTATGGCGAACACGGCAGACGAGTGCTGCCGTCGTGATTCTGCGTGCAGGATGCGCAGTCGTAGGTTGGGCTAGCCTCACCAGCCCAACAAGCGGCAGGTCAACACAAGCCGGATGCGAAAGTCCCGCGAATGGAGCAGCTAACGAATGCTCGCCATGATGTTGCGAACGGCAGATGTTGGGCTGATGCAGCAGCGTTAGCCCGACGCGCTGAACCACTACCAAATTTCATAATCGGTTGGGTAGCGCGGCGTTACAAGCTCTTGGTGTTCGATCTCGCCACCTTTGGCTAGCTCCGGGATGCATTGCCGCACGAAATCCAACGCCGATACGATCCCGATCAACTTTCCGTCCTCGACTATCAGAAGATGATGGATTTTGTTCTCCAGCATCTTGCCGGCCACCGCCGAGACTGGCGTGTCGGGGCCGACCGAGGTGGGCCGATAGGTGCATAGCTCCCAGGCCCGAACAGCCCTTGGATTCCTCTTTGTCGAGAAGAAGTGCAACAAATCGTGCGAACTAATGATTCCAAAGAGCGCGCCGGCCTGATCCACCACAGGCGCAGCCGACAATTTGTGCAAGGTCAAAAACCGGTCCACCTTATCGATCGTATCCTCGGAATTGACCGCCCATATCAGCTTTGTCATCAGTGCGGATATCGGAATTTCCATGATTGTCTCCTTTGTTTGATGCGCCACCCTGCGGTCGACAATTCGGAACGAGGCTCTTGCGCATTGCACGCCCATCTTGACAACGATAAGCGCCCACGGTAAACCTTAGTCGATGATTGAACCAATCGATACCTGTTAACTTTGACAGGTTCGCCGGCTTTCCATTGCTCAAAAATATCGGAACCTGGTGATTTCAAGCAATCATTAGTATCGTATCCATGGATTCCCGCCTTCGCGGGAAAGTATCGTAGGTTGGGCTGACGCTTCACCAGCCCAACAATCTGCAGCCAAAGTCAAGGCAATCTCGAACGGACTGCCAGCGGGACACGTAACGACTTTTTGTCGTGATCTTGCTAACGGAAGATGTTGGGCTGGTGAAGCGTCAGCCCAACCTACGCGCTGCAACCAAAGTCAAGGCAATCTCGAACGGACTGCCAGCGGGACACGCAACGACTTTTGTCGTGATCTTGCTAACGGAAGATGTTGGGCTGGTGAAGCGTCAGCCCAACCTACGCGCTTGGCATACTCCCTCAGCCTACGCGGCCCGCCCCGCCCCTCTCCCGCCTGCGGGCGAGGGGTGACGTCCGCCACTTCAAGATGTGGGTAACGATTAGCGCCTTCGCCGAAACGACGAGGTTTTTGCATAACTTGCGCGAACGCGTTTCCTTACCCACAGAAAAGTCGGAACAACCTTTTTTAAATCGATCGTTCATGAAATATCACTATCGTCGAAACCATGGCGCGATTTCTTGCCGCGATGAAGTTGCGCCGCGCGCCGCTTGCCGCCGCGCGGGTCAGGTTTGGCATCGGGTGTGCGACGCCGTGGTGGTGTCGCGCCTTAGTTGTCGGCGTCGTCGCCGGGAGCCTTGAACAAATCGTCCAGCGGATTGGATTTCTTCTTCTCCGCAGCGACCGTGGCGGCGGCCCGGCGGCTGGTGAATTCTTCTTCGATGTTGTCGCGGTAGTAGCTCCAGGCCGCGCCCGAGGTCGAGAGCCGGCGCCAGACTTCGTTGCCGACGCCGCTGTATTCGATGGCGCTGCCGTCGTCGAGTTCGACCCGCAAGATGCGCTCGCGCGGCTCGTAGCCGATGGCGCGCAGCTTGCCGGCGTTGATGCGTTTCATTTCCATGATCGTCTCCTGTCCGGCTGTATTTTACCGGCAGGCCGACGCATGTGGCGAAAAGTTCTAGCCGGCTTGTTTGGCTGCCGGCGCAGGGTCGGCATGGCCGAACAAGCGCATCAGGGTAAAAATCGTCGCCAGCGTGGCAACATAGACCAGTAGTTGGATGCCGGTGGGGCGATCGGCGTAGCCGACCAGCGTATGCAAGGCCTTGCCGGCCAGGCTGCCGTCGGACAGCACGCCGGAGGTGTCCCACACCACGTGGGCGAGGATCGTGACCAGGCCTGCCTGCTGCAGGAACACGATGGCCTGCGACGCCAATCCCGCCGCCAGGAGCGCGATCAGCCAGCTCGTCACCGCGAACAGGTGGCGCGTCGGAATGCGCATCAGGCCGGAATACATGGCCGCGCTGATGACCGCGCCCAGCGCCAGGCCGACCGCGCCGCCGGCGAACATCGACATCGCGCTGCTGCCCGCCGACAGCGAAATGCCATACAGGAACAGCACGATTTCCGATCCTTCGCGCAACACGGCGACGCTGACCACGATGGCCAGCGCCAGCAGCGAGCGCTGCCCGCTCGTTACGTCGCGCCCCAGCGTCTGCATCTCCTGCGCGATATGGCGGCCTTCGCGCGCCATCCAGACATTGTGGCCGGTCAGCATGCAGACGGCGACGGCCATGACGGCGGCGTTGAACACTTCTTGCCCGGCGCCTTCCATCAGGTTGGCAATCGCATCGGTGAAGACCGCCACCAGGCAAGCCCCGGCGACGCCGCCCAGCACGCCGCCGCCGACCCACAGGCCGCGACGCGGCACGCCACGGGTGGCGGCCAGCACGATGCCGATCACCAGGCCGGCTTCAATCACTTCGCGAAATACGATAATCAGGGTCGCCAGCATGTTGGTCTCACTTAAAAAGGTTTTTCCGGTTTCTTCGTGCGTCAAGGCACGTTTTCACATGGGTTTAGCAAAAATCATCCCCGTCGTTCCCGCGTGGGCGCTGGTCATTACCCACAAGTGGTGGCGCCGCATTCCCCTCTGCCCGCTTGCGGGAGAGGGGGTAGGGGAGAGGGTTTTTATGCGGTTGACAAACCCTCTCTCCCGACCTCTCTCCCGCAAGCGGGCAGAGAGGAGTGTGGCCCTTGCATGCACTTGTGGGTAATGACCAGCGCCCACGCGGGAACAACGGGCTTTTTCCGAACTTGCGCGAATCGGTCTCTTTACCCACAAAATACCCAGATGAACGCTTAATAGTGCATTTCATATTCGACCAAGGCCCGGAAGAAGCCGCGCGCCGCAACGTCGCTGGCGCCGAACAGGTAAGCCACCTGATACTTGACGGCCTGGCCCAGCGGCAGCGGCCCGAACAGTTTGCCCCAGACTGCCGGCCCGAGGTAATGCTCTTGCTGGTTGAAGCTGCCGAGTTGATGCGCCTGGCCCAGATCGCTTTGCAGTTCGATGCCGGGTTGAAATGCCGCGCTGTAGCGATAGCGGGTATTCCAGAGGAACACATAATCCGGGCCGCCGGTGTGCTCCGAATACTTGCCGACATTTTGCGTAAAGCCGATATTGGCGGTGTTGGTAAACAGACCGACATCCTTTTGCAGCAGCAACTTGACTTCCAGCGAATCCGGCGTGCCGGCTTGGGCGGAAAAGTCGTAGGCGACCAGCATGCCGGCATCGAGCCATTCTTCGCCGGTCTCGAAGAACTGGTAGCGCCCTTCCACTTCGCGCGCGGCCAATTGCGTGCTGCCGCCAGGGTCCTTGGAGGTGATGCCGCTGGCTTCCAGCGTCAGGCGCGGCGTGACGCCGACTTCCAGCGAAAATTCGTTTTCCTGCGCGCCATTTTTATCGGGGCTGCGGTCGAAGGTGTGGGAGCCGCTGTACTCCAGCGAAAATTCCTTGTACTCCGCATTCGGCGTATAGATTTCGTCGGCCATGCTATGCGCCGTGGCGCAAGCCAGGGAGAGAAATCCCGCACCGACGACGGCATGTCGGCGCAGAGCCGTGATATTGGTTAAAAACATAAAAAGAATTCTCCGTACTCCGTAAACACTCATGATTCCCGCCACGCGGGAATTTCCCTGCTATTTGGCGACGATGACGCCGGTGGTCGTATCGCGATGAAAATCGTCGAAAAAGCCATAGCTGCCGGGATTGAGCGGCCCGACGAAGACGACGATTTCGCTGTTGGGGGCGACCACCTTTTCCCGATTCAAATCGCTGCTCTCGAATTCGGCAGGCGTCGCATCCTGATTCTTGATCGTGATCTTGATTTTCTGTCCGGCGGGCACGGTCAGCACTTTGGGCGAGAACTGATTGTTCTTCAACGTCAGCACGTAGTCTTCCGCGTGGGCGAGCGTGGAAAACAGCAGGCAGGCGGATAACGCTGCCACATAAACCACTGCGCTTTTCATGGACTTTTTCATCGACGATTTCTCCTGTTCGGTCATATTGGGATGTCTAACAGCAATTCTTCATACAAATGATAATC
This sequence comes from Burkholderiaceae bacterium, assembly GCA_031291325.1. Lineage (GTDB taxonomy): Bacteria > Pseudomonadota > Gammaproteobacteria > Burkholderiales > Burkholderiaceae_D > PKWO01. The sequence continues at coordinate 10,721 of JARLJG010000051.1, read as the reverse complement.
ATTCGCATTCAATATGTAAAGCAATACTTTCAAGCCTGTTGTCATTACGATCGAATGCAACGATAAAGCACTTGCTTAACTATTTTTACTCGCTATACTTAAGCACATGCTTAATCAATCAGCCTTACTTGACAAGACTCTCGACAAGACCTTCCAAGCGCTGGCCGACCCTGCGCGGCGGGCGATGGTGACGCGTCTGGCGCGCGGGCCGGCTTCGGTCGGCGAACTGGCGCAGCCGCTGGCGATGTCGCTGTCGGCGGTGATGCAGCATCTGGCGGTGCTGGAGGGGTCTGGTCTAGTGAGATCGGAAAAGATCGGCCGCGTGCGCACCTGCCGCATCGAAGCGGCGGCTCTTAGCGAAGCCGAGCAGTGGATCAACCTGCGCCGCAGCGAATGGGAACATCGGCTCGACCGGCTGGGCGATTATTTGGAAACCGTGAAACAGGAAGGAGAACGCCATGCCGTCGACAAAAAATGACATCCCTACCCACGCGCAGCCTGCGCCGCTGGTGGTGGCGCGCACCTTCGCCGCTGCGCCCGCGCTGGTGTTCCAGGCCTGGAGTTCGTCCGAGCACTTGCGCAACTGGTTTTGCCCGGCCACCTACAGCGTGCCCGAGGCCAACGTCGATTTCAAGGTCGACGGCGTCTTCCAGGTCTGCATGCGCTCGCCGCAGGGAACCGATCACTGGACCAAGGGCAAGTTCGTCGAGGTCGTGCCGCACAGCCGCCTGGCGATCGACATGCACGCGGTCGACGCGCGCGACGCCATCCTGTTCCGCGCGTATACGGTGGTCACCTTCGCCGAGCAGCCCGGCGGCAGGACGCGCATGGAAGTCACGCAGCATTACACGCCGCACCAGCCGCTGGCGGCGCAGATGATCGCAGGGGCCGAGCAGGGCTGGAGCCAGACGCTGGACCGACTGCAGCAGGAAGTGTTGCGCATCAAGCTGCAAGCGCCTGCCGCGCGCTCGGTGGTGCATGCGAGCTTTCGCATCGAGCGCACCTACGACGCTTCCCGCGCGCAAGTATTCAAGGCGCTGACCGACCCGGAGGCGAAAGCCAAATGGTTCGCCGGCGGCTGCGCGCTGCTGGCGCGCGAAATGGATGTGCGCCCCGGCGGGCGCGAGCATGTGAAGGGGCGCTGGGAGAGCGGCATCGTCAGCACCTTCGACGCGTTCTATTACGATGTGGTAACGGACGAGCGCATCGTCTACGCCTACGAGATGCACCTGGACGAGCGCAAGATATCGGTGTCGCTGGCGACCTTCGAGCTGAAACAGGCCGGCGCGGGGACATGTCTCGTCTTGACCGAGCAGGGAGCGTTTCTCGACGGCTACGACGACGCCGGCGCGCGCGAACAGGGCTCCGGCTTCCTGCTCGATGCGCTGGGTGCGTCGTTGAAGGCTTAGTGCGGGCGTCGATTGAAGCGTGCCGGCATCACCGGCTCGCGTTCGGATGCATGAAGCAAACGGCGCAAAACTGTGCCGGGGAAATCTTGTCCGGGCAGCACTGGCCGGCCAGCCCGTCCGCCACGCTGCCATAGAGCTGCTTGAATTCGGGCGAATGCGCGCGCAGGTAGTGGACGATCAAGCGCTGCAGGCAGGTGCGCGAGCGCGGCGCGCCGGCGCGGGTGAAGATTTCCCAGATATATTCGTCGGGCGAGATCCGCATTGCAGAGATTTCCCTGGTGTAGCCGAAAGTCTCGTAAAAAGCCTTGGTATCGAACACGCGATGAAATATGTCGCCATTGGCCACCACGCATTGAAAATGCCGATGACGATGCGACGAAAAGTTATCGATCTTGAAGATCGGCAACTGGCCCACTGCAAGTTGTACAGGTTCCATCTTGCAATCCGTTAAAAATCCCCAAGCGTCCATGCCTGAGTTGTATTAAGCGCTACTTACGGTATTTCCGCCATCCCATAAATCTGGTAGGTAAAAAGACAAGAGGCGACGCGCGAAAGCATGAATCTTCGCCACGAGCGGCGTCCAACGTCGACCAAGGCAGCCGGTGGCTGTCCGCCCTGCCCCCGCGTTGCCGCCAGCAAGCAATGGCGCAACGCTCATATGCCGTTGAGAATGCGCCGCACGGTCTTGAATGCCTGGCCGAGGCCGGAGCCTTTGGTGCCGGCGGGCGCGCTGTCCTGCTCATCGCGCCGTCCTTGCGCTGGCCCGCGCCGCAGGAAGTCGACGATTTCCGTGTGTTTGAATTGCTGCGCGATGGCCTTGGCGGTAAATCCGTTGGCCGCTTTCGCCTGCAAGTCGGCGCCGGCTGCGGCCAGCAGTTTCACTATGTCCAGATCGCCGCCCTGGCAAGCCAGCATCGCCGCCGTGATGCCTTGCGGGTGCGGCGGATTGACTTCGGCGTGCGCGGCCAGCAGCATCCTGACGACCTCGACGCGGCCATGCTGGGCCGCCAGCGCCAGCGCGCGATAGCCTTGTTCGCTTTGATGCTCCAGGTCGACGCCGGCGGCGATCAGCACGCGCGCGACCGCTTCGTGGTCGTTTTGAATGGCCATCATCAAGGCATTCATGCCGACATCGTTGCCGACATCGAGATCGGCGCCGGCGGCGATCAATACCTTCAAGGTGTCCAGTTGTCCATACTCGGCGGCAATCGTGGCGGCGGTAAAGCCCTTGCGATTGCGGGCGTCGAGTTTGGCCTTGGCTGCCACCAACGCCTTGAGCGCCTCGGTCTTGCCCAGCTCGGCGGCAAACATGGCGGCGGTAAAGCCCTCCTGGTCGGCGAAGCTGGGGTCGGCGCCGTCGGCAACCAAGGCCGTCACCAGCGGCGCGTCGCCGGTCATTGCGGCATACACCAGGGGGCTGACGCCGATTTCCCTGGCGGCTTTGAAACAGGCTTGAAAACAGGCTTGAATCGCCGGCTTCGGCGCGGCAGCGGGCGCATCCTCGGCAACGATGGCGCACAGGCAGCCGCACTTTTCCAGTGCTGCCCGGTATTGCTGCGCGGTGGCGGCATCGACGCCGCGCTTGACGACGACGCCGGTCCGCTCCAGCAGCGCCATGATTTTGGCATGATCGTAGCCGGAAAACAGCGTGGCAAGCGCGGCGGCGACTTGTTCGCGCGTGCTGCCTTCGCGGATGCCGGCCAGCGCGACGCGATAGCTGGCGCCAGAGGCGTCGCCGCTCGGCCCGCCGCTCGCGCCGCCGGACGGCAGCGGCGCCAAGCCGTCGCCGTTCAGATGGAACCATGCGGTCGACACCTGGCATTGCGAACCTTCGAGCATCTTGCCGACCACCGGGTCGAATTTCGCCAGCGCTTCACGCGTGCAATTGCGCAGCACGAAAACCAGCTGGCTCGACGCGATGCAGACCATGAAGCTGTCGCCCTGCAATTGCGCGCGGCACCAATCGTAGAATTCCGGCAGCAGCGCGCACGACGAGGTGAAGTTGTCGCCGATCCACACGGCCCAGTCGTTGCCGGCGCCGGTCCTGGTAAGCGATTGCTGGAAGGCCCCATCGGCGATCAAGCGCGCCACGTTGGCATAGGCCTGCTGCCAGGCGGTCTCGACGCTGCAACCCATTTCCGCCAGGTGCTCGGCATGGACATTGCGCAGCGTCACCGCGCCAGCAAGCTCGACTTGTTGCGCAAGAAAGGCATAGACGTCGTTGCCCAGCGCGCGCAGGTAACCGAAGCGCTCCGGCTCGCGCTCGATGTCGGCCACGCCGGAAGCGGCAAAATAGTCGCGGTGGACCACGCGCGGCAGCAAGCGTTGATTCGGCAATCCCAATTTATCCCCCTCGCGCGCGTATTTAGCGATAGCGAAACCATTGCTGCGCAAGAACCATAATGGTTCCATTACAAAATGGCTCAACTACAAATGGTTACATTTTAAGCGGTAGTTTCGATTTTTTGCCGCTGGAGCTGCACTTTTTGACAGGTTTTGACAACAAAATGCCGGAATCGGCCTGAAACCCGGGTGTAAACACCGCATGACGGATAGAAAAACAATTGAAAATTGACAATGATTGCAAAAGCAATATCGTTCTCGATCCGATGCCAGAAAGCCAAACCGTCCTGGCTGGATTTAAATACCGGCTGATGCGCTTAGTTGGTCAGATGCGGCAAACGCAGCGTTTCGTCGTTGACGTAGATGCGGCCGGACTTCTTGACGATGCGGACCTGGCCTTCGCCTTGGACTTCGACCAGGATTTCCTTGGCCATGTTGAGGGAGTTTTCCAGATGCAGGTAGCCGTGCAACAGGCGATAACCGCCCCGGTCTTTGACGATCAGGATATCCGGGCTCATGATGTGCATTCCGCCGATGATTGAGAAATCGAAGTGGATCGAACCTTGGGATGTACTACTTTACTCCGGTTCGATGTCACGGCGATGACTATTTCGGCACAGCGGGGAGATCCATCGTGCTGCCGGACGGAGCAGCAATCCGAGCGGACACGAAGCGGACTCGAAGTGGACTCGAAGCGGACTCAAGCCGCAGTCGGCGGCTTTCTTTTCTTGATTTTTTGCACGTTGACGGGCGTCTCCAGCGGGCCGAGCACGGCCAGGAATTTGCCCATCGGCAGCGCCGCCAGCAATTGCAACCCGGCCGCCAGCAGGCGCGGCTTGCGGATGTTCATGCCGACTGCCTCGCAGCGCTCGTGCAATTGGCGCAACATCTCGACTTCGGCTGGCGCCAGCGCAAGGATTTCGCGGCGGCGTTTCGCTTTGAGGCGCACTGGCGTCGCCGGCAGGATCGGCGCGCTTCCATTAATCGGAAGCGCCCAGTCTTGACGAGCGCTCTTGCGGACTTTACGAAAATTACCGCTTTTTTGTTCGATTACCGGCGCTGGGGCCGATTCGTTTGCCATACTCGAGGTGTGGGAGGCCGCGTCCGCTTCCATTCCCTTCATGCCTGTTTCTCCGTATTTCGATCTGCTCGGACATCGTCCGGCGACGCAGGTTCAGGGAACCGCCGACCGCCAACAGGCGAGATCGATTGTCAAATTATTTATTATTTCTCCGGCTGGGCACCGGGATACTCTATTGTACACAATGTCATGGAATTGTCACAATGCATGATATTGCTATATGGAAATTATAATACCGCATAACGCATTGCGATGCGCTCGGCATGGGTAAAAACAGAGGCTAGATTCAGCGGGCTTCGTCGTGCCCTGCCAATTGCGGCGCGCGCTCCGAGGCCGGGTTCTTTGCGCTCTCCAGGCGGCTGGCCAGGCGGCGATACAACTGGCCGGGCGAGACCGGCTTGTGCAACAGATCCAGCCCGCTGGCGCGCGCTTCGCGCAGGCGCGCGGGCGCGGTGTCGCCGGTGATGAGCAGCGCCGGCACGTCGCGTCCGAGCGCGCCGCGCACCGCGTTGATGGCCTCGGTGCCGGTGCGCTGATCGCGCAGCCGGTAGTCGCTGATGACCATGTCGGGCGGATTGGCGCGCGCTGCCGCCAGCGCTTCTTCGATCGATTCCGCCGCCATGCAGCGGCAGCCCCAGTTGCGCAACAACTCGATCATGCCGGCGCGCACGATGGCGTCGTCGTCGATCACCAGCACCCGCGCGTCGAGCTTGCGCATCGGTTCGCCGACGCTTTGCGGATCGTCCTCGACCACCACCGCCTGCGCCACCGGCAGGCGCAAGCGGAATACGCTGCCGCGCCCCGGCGCCGAGCTCAGGGTCAATTCATGGCCGAGTATGTGCACCAGGCCTTGCACGATGGCCAGGCCCAGGCCGAGGCCCTTCTGGCGGTCGCGCTCGGGATTGCCGAGCTGGCAAAATTCGCGGAAGATTTCCGGCTGCTGCGCCGGCGCGATGCCGATGCCGGTATCCCACACTTCGAGCAGCGCGTAGCCGGCGCGCTCGCGGCAGGCCACCAGCACGCCGCCGCGCACGGTGTAGCGCACCGCATTGGAGACCAGGTTGCGCAAGATCAGTTCCACCAGCGCCGGGTCGGAGGCGAGCGCGACATGGGTTTCGCGCGAGCGGTAGACGATGCCCTTGCTGTCGGCTTGCGAGGCGAGTTCGTTTTCGATCTTGTTCAACAGCGGCTGCAACAGGAAGGGCCGCACGTGCGGCTCGACCACGCCGGCCTCGATGCGCGAGTAGTCCAGCAGCGTGTGCAGCATGTCGGCCGAGGCTTCGGAGGCGCTGCGCGCGCTGGCCAGCAGTTCGCGCTGGGCCGGCGTCAGGTCGGTGCGCGCCAGCACTTCGAGGAACAGCCCTTGCGCGTGGATCGGCTGGCGCAGGTCGTGGCTGGCGGCGGCCAAAAACCGCGACTTCGCCAGCGTGGCTTCTTCGGCGGCGCGCAATGCCTGTTGCGACCTTTGCGATTCGATCTGCAGGCGCTGCACCAGCTCGACGTTGTCGAAGCGCAGTTCGATGCCGGCGCGCACCGCCTTGGCGCTGTTGCGCGCCTGCACCAGCAGCGTCGACATGTACAGCAGCGCGGCCACGCCGAGCGCGTTGTAGGCGACATCGTGCAAGCGCCAGGCGGCCAGCGCCAGCAAGCCCAGTTCACCGATGCAAAACATGACGAACGCAGGCAGCACCGGCGAGAGCAGCGACATCGAATTGCCGACGATGCCCGACAGCACCGCGATCACCAGGATGCTGCCGGTGGCGGAAGCATTGCCGAGAGTGACCAGGGCCAGCCCGCCCCAGGCAGCGCCATCGACTGCATGCAAGCCCATCAGGCGCCATACCAGGCGCTGCGAAACTTGCGGTGGAATGCCGGAGGCGAGGATGCGGCGCGCATCGGCGACATCGACCAGCTTGGAGACGGCGACGATGGCGCACCACGCGATCAGCGCCCCGGTATTGCTGTCGTTGTGCAGCGTCCACACCATCAACATGGCAACCAGGATGCCCGGAATGGCCGAGCTGCCGAGATTGCCCAGCAGCAGCCGGATTTGCTCGACGCGCACGCGCTCTTCGTGGGTCGCCGATCGGCTGCCCGGCGCCGCGCCGCCGCTCATCTCAGCTTACCAGCCCGCGCTGGCGCGCGGCAAATGCGGCTTCCGAGCGGCTCACCACTTGCAGCGCCGCCAGCACTGCCTGCACATGGCCGCGCACGGTGTTTTCGGACAGGTTCAGACGCCGCCCGATGAGTTTATTGGACAAGCCCTGGCACAGCAGGTCGAGCACTTCGCACTGGCGCGGCGTCAGCCGCGTCTGGTTTGCGTCCGCGCCGGCGGAACCTGCGTTGCGCACGGGGTCGGCGATGCCGTGCAACACTTGATGGATCACGGCCAGGATGCGGTCGGCCGAATCGGCCTTGGAGACGAAGTGCGCGGCGCCGCGTTCCTGCGCGTTGCGCACGGTGTCGGCGCCGCTGTCGGCCGACAGCACCACCACCGGCGCTTGCGGCCATTTGCGCTTGAGCAGGGCCATGCCTTCCAGGCCGTTCAAGCCTTGCAGCTGGATATCGAGCAGCACGATGGCCGGCACGGCGATGTCGAGCCACATCGCCTCTTCCAGCGAGCCGGCTTCCACCACTTCGATGCCTTGCATGCCGGTATTGAGCACCATGCGCAAGCCGGAACGGAACAACGCGTGGTCGTCGATGAGCAAAATTGTGGTTGATAACATGGCGACAATTAGACCAGCGCCGCCTTCGATGCGCAAGTATTTTGTCGGCAACCAGTCCAAATGGACTATGGGCGGCGGCGCTATTGGCCTTTATCATTTGCCATCTTCGAGGCGGCGCCAGATCGCACGCGGGGCAGTGCGGCCTCGACACGGATTTGCACTACAACAGGGGAAAGTCATCATGCTATCGAAGGGTCGCGTTTTCATCGGCGGCAGAAACCTGCTTGCCGCCGTTTTCTTTGCCTTGCTGGCGAGTGCCTGCGGCAGCGGCGGCAGCAACGGCAGCAGTAGCAGCGACAGCAGCAGTTCCTCGTCGAATCAAGACCAGCAAACGCAGATCGCCTCGCTGCAAACCCAACTGGCGGCAGTTCAAACGCAACTGAGCGCGGCGCAGGCGCAATCGACGACCGACAGCAGCGGCATCGCCGCCGCGATTGCGTCGCTCACGCAAACGGAAAACACCTTGTCGCAACTGGCGGGGCAATCGACGACTGCGGCCACCACCGCGCAACTCAAGGCCGCCAGCAACCAGGTGCTGGTGCTGGAAGCGTTGGCCAACAGCCTGGCCTCGACCGCCAGCACGCTGGCGACCGCCTACACCAATAGCCAAACCAGCCTGACCAACCTGCAAGGCCAGCTCACCGCGCTGCAAACGCAAGTCGCCACGCTGCAAACACAGGTCGCCGCGCTGCAAACGCAGGTCGCCACGCTGACGGCGCAAAACAACGGCGCGTCGAGCACCGGCAGCAGCTTGCAAGCGCAAATCACCGACCTGAACAACCAGATCGCCAGCCTGAACAGCCAGATCGCCACGCAGACCGCCCAGATCACCACGCTGACCGCCCAGGTCGCGACACTGCAAAGCGCCAACACCAGCCTGGCGGCGCAACTGGCAACAGCCAATGGCACCATCAGCAGCTACAGCACGACCTTGAGCGCCTTGCAAGCGCTGCTGGGCACACCGTCCGGCGACCTGTCGCAAGCGACGCTGACGACCGCCGTATCGAGCCTGAAGAGCACGATCGCCAGCCAGACAAACACGATTTCCATCTACACCACGACCTTGACTGCGCTGCAAACGCAACTCGGCACGGCCAGCGGCGACCTATCGCAAGCGACTCTGAGCGCGGCGATTTCGGGACTGCAAAGCACGATATCGACGCTAAGCGGCGCCAACAGCACCTACCAGACCACCTTGACGGCGCTGCAAGCGCAACTCGGCACGCCCGGCGGCGATCTGTCGCAGACCACCCTGACGAATGCGGTAAGCGCGCTGCAAAGCACGATCTCCTCGCTAACCAGCGCCAACAGCACCTACGCGTCGACCTTTACGGCGCTGCAAAATCTGCTCAACACCACGTCCGGCGGCGACCTGTCGCAAACGACCCAGAATGTGCTCGACGCGGTAAGCGCGCTGCAAGGCCAGCTTGCGCTTGCCAACGGCACGATTGCCACCCAGACCACGACCATCAATAGCCTCAATCTGCAGTTATCGACGCTCCAGGGCCAAGTCAGCGCGATGGTGAGCACGCCGTTGACGATCGGCCTGAGCGCGTCGAGCGTGCCGGTCTCGACCAACGTCACGCTGACGGCGACCTTCCCGACTACGCAAAGCGGCCAAACGGCGGCATTTTCCTCGACCGGGGGCAGCTTGACCGGCAGCAGCGCCGTCATCGCCAGCGACGGCACGGCGACCACGACATTTAGCGCCAGCGCGGCGGGAACCTACACGATCTATGCAGTGTCCGGCATTTACGCAGGCGGCGCCGTGGTGACCGTAACGGCGGTGCCGAACGCCTACAGCATCGGCGGCACCGTCAGCTTGAACGGCGTGGGCCAGGCCGGCGTGGTCGTCGCGCTCACTGGCAGCACGGCCAGCGCAACGACCACTGCGGCGGACGGCAGTTACCTTTTTGCCGGCTTGCCTGCCGGCGGCAGCTACACGCTCACGCCGGCGCGCAACGGCTACGGCTTTACGCCTGCCACCTATACCCTCACGAGCATTAGCGGCAATGTCACCGGAGAGAATTTCACGGAAGCAGCGGCGATCGCTGCAGTGGTCGATATCGCGAGCGCCACGCAGCAGGCAGCGGCCAACACCGAATATCTGGCGAACGACGGCGCCACTCTGGTGACGATCACGCTGCCGCCCTCGTCGGCGCTGAGCGTTGGCGATATCGTGCGCGTGACCGGCATCGGTTCAGGCGGGTGGGTGGTGGCGCCGAATACGTCGCCGCAGCAATCGATCGATTTGTCGAATTTCCCGAACACCGGGGCGGGAATCAAGACGACCGGGACGATCAACGGCCAGCAATACTCCGTCATCGATCTGGTTTATGCCGGCAACAATACGTTCACGATCATGGACCTGTCCGCGAATATTGCGGCCAACGGCTATGTCTATGCCGGCGGGCTGACCTGGATGCCCACTTCCAATAGCGCATTTCTGCCTTGGATCGATAGCGGCGGTGTCGGCACTGGCGCCAATAGCTATTGCAACAGCAAAACCATCAACGGGCTGACCGGCTGGCGCTTGCCGACGAAAGCAGAAATGCTTGGCTTGTATGCCGCGTATCCGAATAATTCGTCGGTGCTCAGCGCTCAGGGCTGGATCTGGCTCTCCCCCTGGTCGTCGACGCCGGATGGAGCCGGCAGCTATGACATCGTCTCCCTGATCAACGGCGGCAGCTTTGCGACCAGCGGCACGATTTCCGACTACGTCACGTGTGTTCGCTAACGCCTCGGGCTTTGAAATTTGCACCACAACAGGGGAAAATCATCATGCTATCGAAGGATCACGTTTTAATCGGCGGCAGAAACCTGCTTGCCGCCACATTGGTTGCGTTGCTGGCAAGCGCCTGCGGCGGCGGCAACAGCGGGTCGTCTTCCGCGAGCGCCACCACTACCACTACCGCCAGCACCACGACCACCACCGGTTCCAGCGGCGCGAGCACCAAGAATACGGTCTTGTTCACCACCCTCAACAGCGCCCCCGCGTCCGCTTGCCCGAACGGCGGCATCACGGTCGAATCGGGCCTCGACACCAGCGGCAGCGGCGTGTTGACGCCCTCCGAAGTGACCAATATCCAGTACGTCTGCAACGGCGCCAACGGCACTAACGGCACCAACGGCAAGAACGGGACCAATGGCATCAACGGC
>JARLJG010000050.1 GCA_031291325.1 Burkholderiaceae bacterium | reverse complement strand
AAAGCGGCCAAAAGGGTAAAAAAATTAAAATTTGAATGCCCTTATGGGTTTTTTTTTAATTTGCGGGGTTACCCCAACATTCCCGCGCGAACCCGAAGGGCAGCCACCTCGCGCTCGCCTTTCTTTTTCGTCGGAGCAGTGCTCCGACCTTTCTTTGGCGAAGCAAAGAAAGTGAGTAGCCGCCGGGCTACCCCCGGCAAGGTCAAGCGGAGTGGTACATATTTATTTAGAAAAGCACGTAACGAACAAAAACGAACCGATACGGACAAGGAGACAAAATGCACTACACCCACGACCACCAAGAACTCCAGCGCACCCTAAAACGCCTAATCGACACCGAAATCAACCCCCACGTCGACGCCTGGGAAGAAGCCGAAATCTTCCCCGCCCACGAAGTCTTCAAAAAGCTAGGCGACCTGGGCCTGCTAGGCCTATGCAAACCAACCGAATACGGCGGCCAAGGCCTGGATTATTCATTCTCGCTAGCAATGGCCGAAACGCTGGGCCACATCCACTGCGGCGGCGTGCCGATGGCCATCGGCGTGCAAACCGACATGTCGACCCCCGCCCTGGCGCGCTTCGGCTCGGACGCGCTAAAACGCGAATTCCTGGCCCCGGCAATTGCCGGCGACATGGTCGCCTGCGTAGGCGTGTCGGAAGCCTCCGCCGGCTCCGACGTCGCATCGATCAAAACCACCGCCCGCAAGGACGGTGGCGACTACGTCATCAACGGCAGCAAGATGTGGATCACCAACAGTCTGCAAGCCGACTGGATGTGCCTGCTGGCCAATACCTCGGACGGCCAGCCGCACAAGAACAAGACCCTGATCGTGGTGCCGATGAAAACCAAGGGCATCAGCGTCGGCAAGAAAATCCGCAAGATCGGCATGGATTCCTCCGATACCGGTCTGATCCATTTCGACGAGGTGCGCGTGCCGCAACATCACGCAATCGGACAAGAGGGCATGGGCTTCACCTACCAGATGATGCAATTCCAGGAAGAGCGCCTGTGGGCCGCCGCCAACTCGATCCAGGCGCTGACCAATTGCATCGACTGGACCGTGGACTGGGCGCGCGAGCGGCAGATGTTCGGTGGCCGCCTGCTGGAAAACCAGTGGGTGTATTTCAAGCTGACCGAATTGAAGACCGAAGTGGAAGCGCTGCGCGCGTTGACTTATCGCGCCTGCGATTTGTATGTGAGCGGCCAGGATGTCACCGGCCTGGCGTCGATGGCGAAATTGAAAGCCGGGCGGTTGATGCGCGAAGTGCCGGACACCTGCCTGCAATTCTGGGGTGGCATGGGCTACACCAAGGAAAACCTGGTAGCGCGCATGTTCCGCGACGGACGCCTGGCCTCGATCGGCGGCGGCGCCGACGAAGTGATGATGGGCATCATCGCCAAGACCATGGGCATCCATCCGGCCAAACAGGGAAGGTGAGCGTGATGAGCGATTTGCAGACCCTGATGTTGACGCGCAGCGGCGGCGTGTTGCACGTCACCTTGAATCAGCCGGCGACGCGCAACGCGTTGTCGCAGCAGATGGTGGTTGAGTTGCGCGAGTTGGCGGCGCAATGCATGGCAGACGCTGGCCTGCGTTGCATCGTGCTGCGCGGCGCACGCGGCAATTTCTGCGCCGGCGGCAACTTTGCCGATTTCCAGCAGATGATGCAAGTCCAGGCCCCGGCGGAAGGGGAAGATCCAATTGCCGTCGCTAATCGCGAGTTTGGGCGCATGCTGCAGGATTGGCAGGCATTGCCGCAAGTAGTGATCGCCGTGGTCGAAGGCGCGGCGATGGGCGGCGGACTTGGCCTGGTGGCGATTGCCGATTTCGCGCTGGCCGAAGGTGGCGCGCAATTTGCGATGCCGGAAACCGGCATCGGCTTGCCACCCGCGCAAATCGCGCCGTTTGTCGCGCTGCGCATCGGCCAGTCGCAAACCCGCCATCTGGCGCTGACCGCCGCCCGACTGGATGGCTGGCAGGCGCTGGAAGCGGGCCTGGTTTCCGAAGTGCTGGAAGGCGCGGCAGAATTGGACGTGGCCCTGCAAAAGAGCTTGCGTGCAGTGCTGCGCTGTGCGCCGCGCGCGTTGGCATCCACCAAGGCGATCTTGCTGCAGCGCGATGCCGCAGGTTTCGATGCAACGCTGGACTTCGCTGCACAGCAATTCGCCAAGGCCTTGCGCAACGGCGACGCCGCTGAAGGCGTGTCCGCCTATACCGGCAAGCGCGCAGCGGCATGGGTCGAGCAGCCGCCGGAAGCCGCATGAATACGATCTTGATCGCCAATCGCGGCGAAATCGCGCTGCGCGTGATCCGCACCGTGCAGCGGATGGGCTATCGCGCGCTCGCAGTGTTTTCGGATGCGGACGCCGATGCGCCGCATGTGCGTGCCGCCGACAGCGCCTGCCGCATCGGCCCGGCACCGGCGCGCGACTCTTATTTGAATCAAGCCGCGATTTTGCAGGCGGTGCACACGCACGGCGCCGACGCGGTGCATCCCGGCTACGGCTTTCTGGCGGAGAACGCCGAGTTCGCGCAGGCGGTGCAGGATGCCGGGTTGACGTGGATCGGCCCGCCGCCGGCGGCCATGCAGGCGATGGGCAACAAGGCCGCCGCCAAGCGCTTGCTGGCCGGCCGACAGGTGCCGATGCTGCCCGGCTATCAGGGCAGCGACCAAAGCGATGCCATCTTGTTGGCCGAAGCAGTGCGCATCGGCTTGCCATTGATGATCAAGGCGGCGGCGGGTGGCGGTGGGCGCGGCATGCGGCTGGTGCACCAACACGCAGACATGGCGCACAGCCTGGCGCTGGCGCGCTCGGAAGCGCAGCAGGCGTTCGGCAGCAGCGAGTTGATCCTGGAACGCGCATTGGTCGATCCGCGCCACGTCGAAGTGCAGGTGTTTGCCGATAGCCACGGCAATGTCGTGCATATGGGCGAGCGCGATTGCTCGGTGCAGCGGCGGCATCAAAAGATCGTCGAGGAAGCGCCATCGCCGGCGGTCGATGCCGCACTGCGGCAACGGCTGGGTGCGGCGGCAGTGGACGCGACCCGCGCCTGCGGCTACGTCGGCGCCGGCACCATCGAATTCTTGCTCGATGCCGATGGCGCATTCTGGTTCATGGAAATGAATACGCGTTTGCAAGTCGAGCACCCGGTCACCGAAGCGATTACCGGACTTGATTTGGTCGAGTGGCAATTGCGCGTCGCCGCCGGCGAGAAGTTGCCGCTGGATCAGGAGCAGATCGATGCGCGCCTGCAAAGCGGCGGCCATGCAATCGAGGTGCGCTTGTGCGCGGAAGACCCGGCGCGCAATTTCCTGCCGCAAACCGGGCGCGTCGCGCTGTGGCAAGCTCCGCCGCAAATTCGCATCGAGCATGCGCTGGAATCGGGACAGCAGATTTCCTCGTACTACGATTCGATGGTCGCCAAGTTGATCGCGCACGCGCCTGGCCGCGACGAGGCGCGCCGGTTGTTGGCGCGCCAACTCGATGCCTGTGTGTTGCTGGGCGTGCCGACCAATCAGGATTTGCTGCTGGACGTGTTGCGTCATCCAGAATTTGCAACAGGTGCGGCCAATACCGGCTTTATCGCGCGGCATTTCTCGACCTTCGATACGGCAGCGTCAAGTGTGGCAATACCGACGCCGATATTGGCGCTCGGCTTGCTGTTGATGCTTCGTCGGACGCAGCAGCCGGCCCGCTATCCGTTAGAGCTAAATGGCTGGAGCAGTGGCGCGCCGCTGCGGCATAGCTTGTCGTGCAAACTGGATGACGAGTTGCATACCTTGGAGGCGCAAGCGAATGGCCCGGACTGCTGGCACGTCGCATACGCCGCTCATGCCCATGATCTGGTGTTGCAGCCACAAGGCGAGCATCGCTTGCGCATCGTAGTCGATGGCGATGCAGTCGAACTGCGCTATGCGCAAGACAGCGACGCGATCTACTTCCGCTGCGGCGGGCGCAATCATCGGCTGCGCGATTTATCGTACGCGCCGCCGACTGCCAAAAACGCCGCTACAGGCGATGGCATTATCCGCGCGCCGATGAATGGCCGGGTCGCCAACGTCGCGGTGCAGACCGGCCAACAGGTCGAAGCCGGGCAACCGTTGATCGTGCTGGAGGCGATGAAGATGGAACACGCGCTGCTGGCCCCGCATGCCGGATCGGTGCGGGCGTTGCATGTGGCGCAAGGCGAGCAAGTGGAGCCGGGGCGTATCCTGGCGGAGTTGGAAAAGCTATGAAAACCGTGCGCATAGGGGCAGGACTCGGATTTTACGGCGACGCCTGGTGGCCGATTGCCGCCAGCATCGAGCGCGGCGGCGTCCAATATATCGCTTCCGACCATTTGGCCGAATTGACGCTGGCGATTTTGCAAAAGGATAGGGCCAAGGACCCGCAGGCCGGTTATGCGAAAGACTTGTTGCCGATGCTGGCGCAGCTATGGCCACTGGCGCAGCAGGCCAACGGCGGCAAGGGCGTCAAATTCCTGCTCAATGCCGGCGGCTTGAATCCGCACGGCGCGCGCGACGCGTTAGCCGACTTGTTCCGCAAGAAGGGCTGGCACGCACGGATTGCGGTGGTGAGCGGCGACGACGTGATCGACAAGCTCGACGCGTTGCAACAAGCCGGCGAAAGCTGCGCGCACATGGATAGTGGCGCGCCGCTGGCCGAGGTGCGCGAACGGATGGTGTTCGCCAATGCCTATCTGGGCGCCGCGCCGTTGGTGCAGGCGCTGCAGCAGGGAGCCGACATCGTTATCTGCGGGCGCGTGGCCGACGCTGCCTTGTTTCTTGCGCCGCTGGTGCATGAATTCGGCTGGCGTCTCGATGCGCGCACACCGGAGGAATGGAATCTGCTGGCGCAAGGATTGACGGTCGGGCACTTGCTCGAATGCTCGGGGCAGGGCAGCGGCGGCAATTTCGGCGGCCTTGATTGGGAGCAGATTCCAGATCTGGGCCACATCGGTTATCCGATTGCCGAAGTCGGCGCAGACGGCGTCGCGGTGATTGGCAAAGCGCCGGGCACCGGCGGGCGCATTTCCTTCGATACCGTGCGCGAGCAATTGCTGTACGAGGTGCATGACCCGCGCAATTATTTTTCGCCGGATGTCATTCTCGACATGGGGGCGCTGCGGTTGGAGGATTTGGGAGAGGACCGCGTGCGCGTCAGCGGCGCTATTGGCAAGCCGCGCCCGGAACGATTGAAAATCGTCGGCGGCTACCAAGACGGCTGGATGGGGCAGGCGACGTTCGGTTATAGCTGGCCGCAGGCGTGGAAGAAGGCCGAGCATGCCGCGCGCATCGTCCAGCAACTGATGCGCGAACAAAAGCAGACGGTCGACGCCTGGCGCATCGAATATATGGGCTACGATTCCATCCTCGGGCCGCTGGTCGATTCGACTCTGCGCGACCAGCTCAACGAAGTCTATCTGCGCATGGCGCTGCGCACGCGCGACAAGCGGGTGGCCGATGGCTTCGGGCGCTGGTTTCCGTGGCTGGCCTTGTCCGGGCCGCCGTTCGTTGGCGGGCGCATCAATATGCAGCCGGCGTCCGAATTGCTGGGTATCTGGCCGACGCTGGCGCAGCGCGCGCTGATCGAAGACGGCGTCACCGTCGATATTCTGGAGGTGTGAGATGCGGGTTCAATTGGTCAGGATTGCGCATGCGCGCGGGGGCGACAAGGGCGACAAGGCGGACTTGAGCTTGTTTGCCTACGATGCGGCGACTTACTTGGCGTTGAAGGAGGCGGTCAGCGCCGAGCGCGTCGCTGCGCATTTTGCGGGGATTGCGTTGGGGCCGGTCGAGCGCTATGAGTTGGATAATTTGCTGGCCTTGAAGTTTGTGTTGCATCAGGCCTTGGATGGCGGGGCGGCGCGGTCCTTGCGCAGCGATGGGTTGGGGAAGTCGTTGGCGGCGGGGTTGTTGAGGATGGAAGTAGAGGTGCCGGATGGGGTGGTTGTGCGGCATGTTGGGCCGGTTTGATATTGATTCTGTAGTTACTCCGTGGTGACTTGCCGGGGGTGGCCCGGCAGCCACTCCCTTTCTTTGCTTCGCCAAAGAAAGGAAGCAAAGAAAGGCGACCGCTGGGAAGCTGCCCTTCGGGTTCGCGTCAAAATACGCGGTAAAACGGGAAATGAAACAAACTCGCCTGCGGCTCAGACAGGTTTCATTTCTTATCCGTTTTACCGCGTATTTTGACGCCAGCTTCCAAGCGGAATTCGTCCGGCGCTATCGTACTTGACCGCTAACGCGTTCTCGCCTTTCAATTACTCAAGAAAAATTCCACCGTTTGATCGGCCAATTGATCCAGCGATAGGCCCTTGCCGGGTTTGTACCATTGGGCGCTGTAGTTGATTGCGCCTAGCAGCAGCAGGCGCGCTACCTTGCCGTCGTTGCGGATCAGCTTGGCTTGCTTTAGCTGGTTCAGCATGTGTTGCCATTGCAGGTCGTAGCGGTCTTTCAGTTCGATGATGCGGGCTTGCAGGTCGGGGGGGAGCGAGCGCCATTCGTATAGCAGCACCGGGATGAAGTCATGGCCTTCCGCTAAGACAGTTTCCAGGTGCGAGCGTACCAGCGTGCGGAATTTTTCGCGCGGCGACTGCGCGCTGGCCATGATCTTTTCGGTTGCTTCCAGTCCTGCCACCAGCCCCTCTTCCATCACGGCGGCGAGGATTTCCTGCTTGTTCTTGAAATGATAGAACGGGCTGCCGGAGCGCATGCCGACTTCGGCGGCGATGTCGCGGATGGTGGTGCCGTCGAATCCCTTTTCGCGGAACAGGCGGGCCGAGACGCGAATCAAATCGGCGCGGCGATTGCCGTCGGCGTCCGCCACCGTGGCTAACGGGCGTTTGCGCGCGGCGCGTTTCGGCGCTTTGGTCGGAGTGTGGGGAAATGGGGGTGTCGACATGGATGGCGATTATTATAATGCTGGCGCGCGGCAATATCGGGGTTTGCCGCGCTTGTCGACGAAAAAACGCTCAACCGGCGTCCTTCATGCGTTTGACTACGCCGTTTTTCTTGAGCACGTCGCCCCAGGATTCGATTCGGTACACGCTTCCCAACTTCAAAATCTGCACGCCGAATTGCTCGCGCAGGCGTTCGATATCGTCGTCCATGGTTTCCGGGACAAGGTTGGTCAAGTCGCAGATGGTGGCTAGAGTGGGGCGTTCCAGCAAGTCAAGCGCGGCCAGCAGCACGAACAGGCGCCGGATGTCGTCTGGCGGGTATTGCACTATGCCGAATTCGTTTTTCTCGAAAGTCATATATCGCCCTTTCTGCGAGTGAGGGGACTCACTCTTCCTTGTTCGATCCCCGGAAAATTTTGTTGACCCAGGTGCTTTTCGGCACGCTACGCGCAACGCGTTTGAACGCATTGGCTTTGTTCTTGGCCGCTTCCCGGCTCAACGCATCGACCCCGAGCAGGATGGCAGCGGCGCCTTCCACGCGGCCTATTGCGCGATCCGGTCCGAGGCTGGGCACCGATTTTGCGGTGCGTTCGAGCAGGACGCGGAAAGCTTCGTTGAGCGCGCCATAGGCGCGGTTGGTGATCCCCACTTGCGCGATGTCGGCAACTTCCTTAGCGTCTTTCACGTAGTGCATGAACAAGTCTTCGATGCGTTTGGCATATTGATCCGGCAGGCGGAAATCGCGGACGATCAATTGTGCGAGATTCTGTATCGCTTCCGGGCGCAGCACACCTTGTTTGACATAGTGAGCCAACGCAAAGCCGTGTTGCGGCAGGCTCAACACCAGCTTTTCGATGGCGTTGTAGACGCGCATGTCGTCCAACTCGACTTTTCCCTGCGACTCCTCGCTTTTCGCCGCGCGCGTTCCTAACCACTGCTCGAAAGTCGGAGGCAAAGCGCTATTGCCCAGGCGCGACCATGTTTCGCGCATCTGGCCGTATTCTCCCTGCAAACGCTGGTGGTCGTCTTCTCTGAGTACAATCTCAATGACTGCCATGATCTTGTTTTCCGTTGGTCGAAACACCTGCTTCTATGGTCAGGGCTGCGTGCTGTCGAATTAGACCAGTGAGTATACCCGAATCGCTGCAATAATTGTCTATAGGAAATGTTTGTCTTGGGAATTAATGCACGGACTACGCCGGGCCGACTTCATGTTCTAATTCTAATTCTACGCTCGCTCGGTGGGAATAACTCGCTGCGAAAATTTATCCGAGTTCTGTTTCACTGAAGGGTATCTCTAAAAATTGGCAAATGTGTTCAAGGTCGCGGCGAGGAGTGGGCATGTGCGCAGGGGCATAGAGCGCCGCAGACGCGAGATTGGGCGATACCGTACAATTGAATTTTCCGTCGGACTAGGCGCCTATGTTGCTGCAATCTCTCCGCATGACCGCGCGCGACTGGCGCGCTGGCGAATTACGTTTTCTGATGGTGGCCTTGATCGTGGCGGTGGCCGCGCTGGCTTCGGTCGGCTTCTTCGTCGACCGCATGCGTACCGGCCTGGTGCGCGATGCGCATCAACTGCTGGGCGCCGATGTCGTCATCGTCGCCGATCAGCCAATCAACCCGGCCTGGCGCGCCGAAGCTTCGCGGCGCGGCTTGCAGGTGGCCGAAACCGTGTCTTTCCCCAGCATGGCACAAGCAGGGGAGGGCGATGCGGCGGCGTCGCAACTGGCGTCGATCAAGGCGGTCAGCGCCGGCTATCCGCTGCGCGGGCATTTGACGCTGGCGGCGCAGAATGCCGGTAGCGCCGACGTCGTTGCCACCAATCGGGTTCCGACGCCGGGCACGGTCTGGGTCGACCCGGCATTGTTGTTGAAGCTCAATATCGCCATCGGCGCGCGCGTCAAGGTGGGCGAGGCCGAATTCACGGTAGCCGAAGCGATCGCCAGGGAGCCGGACAAGGGCGCATCGTTCGCCAATTTCGCGCCGCGCGTGATGTTGAACATCGCCGATCTGGCCGCGACCAAATTGATCCAGAACGGTTCGCGCATCAGTTATCGCTTGCTGGCGGCGGGCGATGCCGCGCCCGCTACCGCCTTCCAACAGTGGCTGCAAGGCGAAATCGCGCACAGCAATCTCCGTGGCGTGGCGGTGGAAACCCTGGAAACCAACCAGCAAGACATGCGCGCCACCCTGGAGCGCGCGGAACAATTCCTCTCGCTGGTCGGGCTGTTGTCGGCCATGCTGGCTGCGGTTGCGGTGGCGATGGCGGCGCGCCGCTTCATGCTGCGCCACCTGGATGCGTGCGCAATGCTGCGCTGTCTGGGCTTGACGCAAAATCAGGTGACCGCCATGTATCTGCTGGAATTCGTGGCGATCGGCCTGGTCGGCAGCGTGCTGGGCGCGCTGGTCGGTTTTGCCGCCCATTTCGTATTGCTGGAATGGTTGGGGAAACTGGTGTCGACCGATTTGCCGCCCGCCAGTTGGTTGCCCGGCGTGCAAGCATTGGCTACCGGCATGGTATTGCTGATCGGCTTTGCGGTGCCGCCCATCCTGCAACTGCGCAATGTGCCGCATAACCGCGTGATCCGGCGCGAGCAGGATGCGCCGCAGCCGATGACGGTCGCCAGTTATGCGCTGGGCTTGCTGAGTTTTGTCGGACTGCTGCTGTGGCAGGCGCGCGATCTGAAATTGGGTTTGCTGACCGCTGCCGGTTTTCTCGGCGGCTTGCTGGTGTTTGCGCTGATCGCGTGGCTGGCGTTGAAATCGCTGGATCGGCTGCGCGGCTTGTTCCGCCATGCGAGTTGGCGCTTTGCAGTCACCGGCTTGCGGCGCCGGCCCGGCGCGACGGTGGTGCAAATCGTCTCGCTGGCGCTGGGCTTGATGGCGCTGTTGCTGTTGACCGTGATACGCGGCGATCTGGTGCAGGCGTGGCGGCAGTCGACGCCGCCCGACGCCCCCAATCGTTTCGTCGTCAACATCCAACCGGATGAGAAAAATGCGGTCGAAGCGCGCCTGATCGCCGGCGGCATCGCCCATCCGAACCTGTACCCGATGATACGGGGCCGCTTGATTCGGATTAACGACCAGCCGGTCGGCGCGCAGTCATACGTCGACGGCCAGGCCAAGCGCATGGTCGAGCGCGAATTCAACTTGTCGACCATGCGCGATCTGCCGCCGTACAACAAGGTCGCCGCCGGGCGCTGGTACGACGACAGCCGACCGGAAGCATCGGTGGAAGAAGGCATCGCCAAGACCTTGCATATCCAGCTTGGCGACACGCTGGTGTTCGATGTCGCCGGGCAGACCGTGAGCGCAGCCGTCACCAGCTTGCGCAAACTCGAATGGGGTTCGATGCGGGTGAATTTCTTCGTCGTCATCAACCCCAAGGCGATGGCCGATATGCCGCAGACCTGGATCACTGCGTTCCGCTTGCCGGACGGCGGGGGCGCTGTCGCCAATGCGTTGACGCGCGACTTTCCGAACCTGACCGTGATCGATGTCGGCAGCATCCTGCAGCAAATCCAGGCGGTGGTCGATCAAGTGATTACAGCGGTCGAGTTCCTGTTCCTGTTCACGCTGGCGTCCGGCGTGCTGGTGCTGTATGCGGCGCTGGCCGGCTCGCAAGACGAGCGCACGCGCGAAGCCGGCATCTTGCGCGCGCTGGGGGCGACGCGCGCGCAGTTGTCGCAGGCCCAGTGGATCGAATTTACGTTGATCGGCAGCCTGGCCGGCGCGCTGGCGGCGAGCGGCGCGGCAGCCACCGGCTGGGCGCTTGCGCATTACGTGTTCAAGTTCGATTGGGTGTTCGATCCGCTGGTTTGGCTGGCCGGCGTGGCGGTCGGGTCGGGCTGTGCGATGGTCGGCGGCTGGGTCGGTTTGCGCAATGTGTTGAATCAGCCGCCGTTGCAGACTTTGCGCGGGACGTGATGCTGGTCTTGAGTTTTTTGCAAGCTACTCAAGCGACATTTTCGGGCGTTGGCTGATTGGTCGATGCTATCATATAGGCTATGACAAGCAATTTTATTAAAGAAATCACCGTTTTCGATCTGCTCGGCGGCGCTACCAAGGTGCGCGCGCTGGTCGATCGTTTTTACGACTTGATGGACCTGGAGCCTGAGTTCGCCGCCTTGCGCGCGATGCATGCAGCCTCGCTCGATGGTGCGCGCGAGAAGCTGTATCGGTATCTGACGATCTGGACTGGCGGGCCGAACCTGTATGGCGAGAAGGAGGGGCCGCCTTGCCTGCGTTCTTCCCATATTCCTTTCGCAATTTCCGCCGCCGAGCGCGATCAGTGGGTGCAGTGCATGGCAGTGGCAACCTTGGAGGTCGGCGTCGATGAGGAGTTGCGGGAGAAGTTGATGGAGGCGTTTTACGATACGGCGGATTGGATGAGGAATAAGGAAGGGTGACGCGGATCACAGGTGGCGTTGCGTATCCATAATTCAGCCATGCGTTGCCAGCTAGTAGGGTGGAAAAGCGTAGCGCCTTCCACCATTTGCCTTTGCGAGCATAGGGCCGAATTTGCGCATCTGGTGGAAGGCGCTTCGCTTTTCCACCCTACTTGTTGTCGTTAATTTTCCTTCATTATCCATACAATGCCTTTCACCGAAATAATCATCCTGCTGCTCGTGGCGGTCGTCCTGGTTTTGCAACTGCTTGCACTGTTGCAGCGGCGTGGCGGCGATGTTGCGGCTTCCTTGGCGAAGTTGCAGAGCGAGTTGCAGCAGGCCGGGGAGCGTAGCGAGCGCGAGTTGCGTTCGCAGGTGCAGTCGTCGGCGCAGGGGACGCGGCAGGAGTTGAGCGGGAATCTGGCGCAGTTTCAGCAGACGCTGGCATCGCAGTTGACTAGCGTGGCGACCTTGCAGAATTCGCAGATCGATGGCTTTTCGCAGCAGCTTGCCAAGCTGGTGGAAGCCAATGCGCAGCAATTGGAGGCGATGCGCCAAGCTATCGTGCAGCAGGCGCTGAACGGGCGCGAGGAGCAGGCGGCGGCGCTCAAGCGCTTCGGCGATACGCTGAACCAGGCGCTGGCGGCGCTGACCGAATCGAATGCGCAGCGGCTCTTGGAAGTGCGCGCCACGCTGGAAGCGAAGATCAAGGAATTGCAGACCGATAACGGCGCGCGATTGGAAGAGATGCGCAAGACGGTCGATGAGAAATTGCATGCGACGCTGGAGCAGCGCCTCGGCGAATCGTTCAAGCTGGTCTCGGATCGTCTGGATAAGGTGCATCAAGGCTTGGGCGAGATGCAGCAGTTGGCCATCGGCGTCGGCGACTTGAAGCGCGTGCTGACCAACGTCAAGACGCGCGGCACCTGGGGCGAAGTGCAATTGGAAATGCTGCTGGAACAGGTGCTGACGGTCGAGCAGTATGCGAAAAATGTCGAGACCGTGCCCGGTAGCGGCGAACGGGTCGAATTTGCGATCAAGCTGCCGGGGCAGGACGACGGCGCGACGCCGGTCTGGATGCCGATCGACGCCAAGTTCCCCAAGGAACAATACGAGCGGCTGGTCGATGCCGCCGAACGCGCCGATGCCGAAGGCGTGGCGCTGGCCGGGCGCGAGCTGGAGCGGGCGATACGCGGCGAAGCCAAGACCATTGCGGAGAAATACCTGTCGCCGCCGCTGACCACCGATTTTGCGATTCTGTTCTTGCCGACCGAAGGCTTGTATGCAGAAGTGATGCGTCGCCCCGGCCTGGCCGACGAATTGCAGCGCCTCCACCGGATCAGCATCGCCGGGCCGTCGACGCTGTCGGCGTTGTTGAACAGCCTGCAAATGGGCTTTCGCACGCTGGCGCTGGAAAAGCGCTCGTCCGAGGTGTGGCAGGTGTTGGGCGCGGTCAAGACCGAATTCGGCAAGTTCGGCGACGTGTTGTCGGCCACCAAGTTGACGCTGGAACGGGCAGCGAAAAATATCGAAAATGCCGAAATGCGCAGCCGTCAGATGTCGCGCAAGCTGAAATCGGTGGAAGCCTTGCCGAGCGAGGCGGCGCAATTACTGCTGGGGCCGGATGCGATGGATAGTGCGGAAGAATAAAGCTTAACGGACATGCAATTTGCGTCGTCGATGCCGGCGACGCAAATTTCGACGCAAATGTTGGGGCAATCGTTGCTGCTATTGCTTCCAATCGGGGAAGAGTTCTTGATGGATATGGTGCAGCATATCGATCTCTTCCCACGCTTCCTTGGGGAAGCCGGCGCGGGCGCCGCTATCGTTATTAATCATCAACTTGCGGAAATAGTCGTTTAATTCCTTGTATCCCCACAACGCCTCGATCGCTTGCATGACCCTCGGAAAGCCGGTTTCCAGCTCGGATTTGTAATAGTCGGCGATCACTGTCGGTGTATTCATCGACGGAATCTCGGGGATGGCATTATCGCCAGCTTGAAATTTATAGCGGGGCATGATTGCGGCGCCTATTCTGCTTAATCGCGGAAATTATTGAATTCAAGCGGTAAGTCGGCTACGTCCTTGCGCAGCAGCGCCATCGCAGCTTGCAAATCGTCGCGCTTGGCGCCGGTAATGCGCACGGCGTCGCCCTGGATGCTGGCTTGCACCTTCATTTTGCTGTCCTTGACGATACGCACGATTTTCTTGGCGGCATCCGACTCGATGCCGTTCTTGATCTTGATGACTTGCTTGACCTTGTCGCCGCCGATCTTTTCGACCTTGCCGATATCCAGGAAGCGCACATCGACGTTGCGCTTGACCAGTTTTGCGGTCAATACGTCGCGCACTTGACCCAACTGGAATTCGGAATCGGCAAACGCGGTCAGTTCGCGCTCTTTTTGCTCGATGCGGGCGTCGCTGCCTTTGAAATCGAAGCGGGTCGAGATTTCCTTGTTGGCCTGATCGTTGGCGTTTTTCACTTCCACGATGTTGGCTTCGGATACTACGTCAAATGAAGGCATGAATTATTTCCTGTGTACAGTTTGCAGCAAAACTTGAGCTTTTTTGACGGCTTTGTAATTGAACCATTTTTAACCATTTTGAGCCATCTTATATTCTAACCTACCTATGCTTGTCAACTGCGGGCAAAACCGCCGTTCGGTGCTGCGCGCGGTATATAATCGCCGCTCCATGAGTTCAAATCTCCCGATCCAGCATGGCGTTTCCCTGCGTCATCTTAATACCTTTGGCGTCGATGCGCTCGCCCATTCCTACCTGGAACTGAGCGATTGGTCGATGTTGCCGGCGCTGCGCAATGACCTGCTGTTGCGCCAGTTGCCGCGCCTGGTATTGGGCGGCGGCAGCAATATTTTACTGACTGCCGATTTTCCCGGCCTGGTTTTGCAGATGCAATTGCGCGGCATCACCGTTGTGCGGCAAGATGCCGAAGCAACCATCGTGCGGGCCGCCGCCGGCGAAAATTGGCACGATTTCGTGCTGTGGACGCTGGCGCAGGGTTATGGCGGCCTGGAAAATCTTTCGCTGATACCGGGCAGCGTCGGCGCCGCGCCGATCCAGAATATCGGCGCCTACGGGGCTGAAGTCGAGCAATGCGTCGAGTCGGTGCGCGTGTTCGACTTCGACAGCGGGGAGGTCGTTGCACTGACGCGCGCAGAATGTGCGTTTGCCTATCGCGACAGTATTTTCAAGCACGGCATGCGCGAGCGCGCGGTGATCCTCGACGTGAGCTTTGCCTTGCCCCGGAATTGGCAGCCGAATACGCGCTACACCGAGTTGGCGCAGGAACTCGAATCGAGAGCGATTGCAACACCGAGCGCGCGCCAGATCAGCGATGCGGTCATTGCAATCCGCCGGCGCAAGCTGCCCGACCCCGCCGTCATTGGGAACGCCGGCAGCTTCTTCAAGAATCCACTGATCCCTGCCGCGCAACGCGATGCGCTGCTGCTGCAACATCCGCAACTGGTCAGCTACGTGCAGCCGGACGGCAGCTACAAGCTGGCTGCCGGTTGGCTGATCGATCAATGCGGCTGGAAGGGCCGCAACCTTGGCGCTGCCGGCGTGTATGAAAAGCAGGCCTTGGTGCTGGTCAATCGCGGCGGCGCTACGGGCGCGGAGATTTGGCGGCTGGCGCAAGCAATCCAGGCCGATGTGATGGTCCGCTTCGGCGTTCAGCTCGAAGCGGAGCCAGTCCTGATTTAGGCGAAATGGCAGACGTAATCCAACGTCTCGACCGTCTCGATATCGAAGCTGGAATTGCCTGGCACGTTGAAAGTCTGGCCTGCGGTATAGGTCGTCCAGTTATCTTCCCCTTGCAGGCGGATTTTGCAGGTGCCGGCGTTCAATTCCATGATTTCCGGCGCGCCGGTATTGAATTTCAACAGCGACGGGAAGATCACGCCCAGCGTTTTCTTGCTGGCATCCGGGAAAACGATCGTGTGCGACACGCATTTTCCATCGAAGTAGATATTGGCTTGCTTGACGACGGAGACATTGTCGAATTGAGTGCTCATGCAGGGTTCTTTCGGTATTGTTGAAGTTGGATGGTAAGTCGGCGAGCGATATTATAACGGCGCTTGCGCGCGGTTTCGTTTGCAACACGCGCCGTCTTCAATTTCCTTGATGACTTCCGGCAAGCGTTTCGCAAGAAAATCGATAAAACAGCGCACCGCCGGCACCAAGCCTCGGCGCGATGGAAATACCGCGTGCAGATTGGCAACGGGAAATGTCCATTGCGGCAAAACATGGATCAATGTTCCTGACGAAAGCGCATCGTGGCAGAGGAAATTCGGTATCGCCGCCAAGCCGAGTCCCGCAATCGCCACTTCCCGCACCACGAAGAAATCGTCGGCCAATAATCTGGGGGTATGTTCGATGCGGCAGGTTTTGTCGTCGGGGCCGTTCATTTGCCACACGTAGCGATTATCGCGAAAGGTGACGCTTAGCGACGGGAAGCGCGACAGGTCTTCAGGCTGGGCGGGTTGGCCGAGTCGCTCCAGCAACGCCGGGCTGCCCAGCAGCGACACTTGTTGCATGCCAAACGAGCGCATGACCAGGGTTGAATCTTCCATCACATTGCGCACCCGTATCGCCAGGTCGAAGCCTTCCTCGACCACGTCGACGCGGCGATTGGTCACCTCCATCAGCACCGACACCATCGGGTAAAGGTGCATGAACTCGACCAACAGGCCGGACATCAGCGTTTGCGCAGCCAATACCGGGCAACTGAAGCGGATCTGGCCGCGCGGTTCCGCGTGCAAATGGTCGATTGCTTCCTGCGCCGCCTGCGCTTCGTTCAGCATCGCCAGGCAGTGATGCAGGTACACTTGGCCGATTTCGGTAACGGCGAAATTGCGCGAGGTGCGCTGCAGCAGGCGCACGCCGAGCCGTTCTTCCAACGCGGCGATACGGCGCGATAGCCGCGATTTAGGCACGCCGAGCGCGCGTCCGGCCGGGGCAAAGCCGCCTTTATCGACTACCTGGGTAAAAAAATAGAGATCGTTTAAATCTTGTTCCATTATCAATTGTTTGATAATCGTTCTTTAAATGGAACGATTGGTTGCAATAACAGCGACTTATCAAGTCATCGTTGCTCCAGTATATTGACCGAGACGCTGCAAGGAAAGCATTTTGCTTTGCACAGCAACCTAAATACCACGGTGCATTTGCGCACCTATCAAAGGAAACGACTATGAAACTGTTACATCTGGATGCCAGCGTACTGAACGAAAATTCGGCCTCGCGAGTTCTGACAGCGGAAATTGTGCAGAAATTGCGCGCCAAGCATGCCGACTTGCAAGTCACCTACCGCGATCTCGCCGCCGATGCACCGGCGCATTTGTCGGCCGAAATCCTGGGCACCCGTTTTGCGCCTGCGGATCAATGGAATCCGCTGCAGACGGCGGAAGCCGCACTGACCGAGACCCTGCTGGAAGAATTCCTGGGCGCCGACATCGTCGTGATCGGCGCGCCAATGTACAACTTCTCGATCCCGACCCAATTGAAGGCGTGGATCGATCGCATCGCGCAAGTCGGACGCACCTTCCGCTACGGCGAAAACGGCCCGGTCGGATTGGCCGGAGGCAAGAAAGTGATTATCGGCTCGTCGCGCGGCGGCGCTTATTCGACCAGCGAGCAAATGCGCGCGATGGACTTCCAGGAAGATTACCTGAAAGTCGTGCTGGGTTTCGTCGGCGTGACCGACGTGACCATTGTTCGCGCCGAAGGCTTGGCGATGGGGCCGGAAGCGCGCAGCAAGTCGATGGGCGACGCGCACCAGCAAATCGGCCAATTGTTGCTTGCCGCGTAATTTGCTGCACCGAAGTTGATGTAGAAACGGCCCCAATTATCGGGGCCGTCATCGTTTCATGCGCACGAACAGCGCGCAACTGATTTATTCGCCGCTATTGTCCAGCAGCGGAATAGTCACCGCAGCATTGGCCGACAGCAGGCCGGACTTGCGATAGATCGCCAATTTGTCGCGCGTGTCGCTGATGTCCAGATTGCGCATCGTCAATTGGCCGATACGGTCTTGCGGCGAGAACGCGCCTTCGCCTTTTTCCATCGTCAGGCGTTCCGGCTTGTAAGTCAGGTTGGCCGATTCGGTATTGAGGATCGAATAGTCGTTGCCGCGCCGCAGTTCCAACGTGACTTCGCCGGTGACGGCGCGCGCCACCCAGCGTTGCGATGCTTCGCGCAGCATGATCGCTTGCGAATCGAACCAGCGTCCCTGGTACAGCAGGCGGCCCAGGCGGCGACCGTGGTCGCGGTATTGTTCGATCGTGTCTTCGTTGTGGATGCCGGTCACCAGCCGCTCGTAGGCGATAAACAGCAAGGCCAGGCCCGGCGCTTCGTAGATGCCCCGGCTCTTCGCTTCGATGATGCGGTTTTCGATCTGGTCGCTCATGCCCAGGCCATGCCGTCCGCCGATGCGGTTGGCTTCCAGCAGCAATTCGACCGGGTTGGCAAAGGTGATGCCGTTGAGCGCAACCGGATAGCCTTCTTCAAAGCGAACGCTCACTTCTTCGCGCTTGACTTCCACGTCGTCGCGCCAGAAGGCCACGCCCATGATCGGCTCGACGATTTTCATGCCGCTGTCGAGGAACTCCAGCAATTTCGCTTCGTGCGTCGCGCCCAGCATGTTGGAGTCGGTCGAATACGCCTTTTCGGTCGACATCTTGTAATCGAAGCCGGATTTGATCAGGAATTCCGACATTTCGGTGCGACCGCCGAGTTCTTGAATGAATTGATCGTCGAGCCACGGCTTGTAGATTTTCAGGTGCGGGTTCACCAGCAAGCCGTAGCGGTAGAAGCGCTCGATATCGTTGCCCTTGAAGGTGCTGCCGTCGCCCCAGATATTCACCTGGTCTTCGTGCATCGCCGCGACCAGCATGGTGCCGGTGACCGCGCGTCCGAGCGGCGTGGTGTTGAAGTAAGTGACGCCAGCGGTGGAAATGTGAAAAGCGCCACTTTGCAGTGCGGCAATGCCTTCGGCCACCAGTTGTTCGCGGCAATCGACCAGGCGCGCCAGTTCCGCGCCGTAGGCCATCGCTTTTTTCGGGATTTCGTCGTAGTTGGTTTCGTCCGGCTGTCCCAGGTTTGCCGTGTACGCGTAAGGGATCGCGCCTTTCTGGCGCATCCAGTGCAAGGCCGCGCTGGTGTCCAGACCGCCGGAAAAGGCGATGCCGACTTTTTGGTTAACGGGGACGCTTTGAAGTATGTTCGACATGATTCTTATGAATAGTGTGTAAGTAAATTTTTAGCAAGCCGCTTCGGGTATTGGTCGCGGGGTCGCGCGATTACGCAACCCGTCCCAGCACCAGATATTCGAGCAAGGCTTTTTGCACATGCAGGCGGTTTTCCGCTTCGTCCCACACCACCGATTGCGGGCCGTCGATCACTTCGGCGGCCACTTCCTCGCCGCGATGCGCGGGCAGGCAATGCATGAACAGCGCGTCGGGCGCGGCGCGGCGCATTTTTTCGCCGTCGACGATCCAGCCGTCGAAGGCTTTCAGCCGCGCGGCATTTTCCTGCTCGTAACCCATGCTGGTCCAGACATCGGTATTAATCAGATGCGAGCCTTCGCAGGCATCCGACGGCGAGACAAACAAGGTGTAGTTCTTGTTGTGCGGGTCGACCAGCTTCACGTCGAGATCGTAGCCCTTCGGCGTCGACACGTTCAAATGGAAGCCGAAAACCTGCGCCGCCTGCAGCCACGAATACAGCATATTGTTGGCGTCGCCGATCCAGGAAACCGTCTTGCCGGCCAGCGACCCGCGATGCTCGATATAGGTGAAGACGTCGGCCAAGACTTGGCAGGGATGGTGTTCGTTGGTCAATCCATTGATGACCGGCACCCGCGAATGGGCGGCGAAGCGATCGACGATTTCCTGGCCGTAGGTGCGGATCATGATGACATCGCACATGCGCGACATCACTTGCGCCGCGTCTTCCACCGGCTCGCCGCGCCCCAGTTGGCTATCGCGCGTGTTCAGGTAGATCGCAGCGCCGCCCAGTTGCTGCATGCCACCCTCGAACGACAGGCGGGTGCGGGTCGAATGCTTTTCGAAGATCATCACCAGCGTGCGGTCGACCAACGGGTGGTAAGGCTCGTAATTCTTGAACTTGCGCTTGATTACGCGCGCGCGTTCCATCACGTAGTCATACTCGTCCAGCGTGAAATCGGATACTTGCAGAAAATGTTTGATAGCCATAAATGAAAACGGCGGCAACGATTATGCCTGCCGCCGAATAGTGGGTGCTCTCTAATTATAGGGGATTATCTGCGTTCGGCACATATTTCCACCGGGCCGATAGTGTCGATGCAAGCATTTTATGCACTTTGAACAGTTTTCTCGCCAGATTTTGCGGCAAATCCATGCAAATTTGATGCAAATTCGGTCAATAACCGATAGTCTGCAAGGATTCATGCCGCAACTGGATATAGAGCGCATGCCGTAGCGGCGCGATTGCGCCGCTCTTGGCCGCTGCCAACACGGCGCATTCGGGTTCGTTGACGTGATGGCAGTTATAAAATTTGCACTTTCCAAGGTGCGGCGCGAATTCCGGGAAGGCACGCTCCAGCATGCCTTCGCTCAAGTGATGCAAGCCGAATTCCTGGAAGCCGGGGGAATCGATGATGGTTGTGTCGGCGTCCATCCGGTACAGGCGGGTGAAGGTCGTCGTGTGCTTGCCGGTATCGAGTGCCGCCGAAATCTCGCGGGTGGCGATATCGGCATCCGGCACCAGCAAATTGATTAACGAAGATTTGCCCATGCCGGACTGGCCGATCAAGATCGTCGATTGCGCCTTCAGCAGCGGCAACAAGCTTGCGCACGCCGCTTCCGGCATGCTTTTGGCCGACACTTCATGCACCGGATAACCGAGTTGCGCGTAAAAGGCCAGGCG
Organism: Burkholderiaceae bacterium; assembly: GCA_031291325.1. Taxonomy (GTDB): domain Bacteria; phylum Pseudomonadota; class Gammaproteobacteria; order Burkholderiales; family Burkholderiaceae_D; genus PKWO01. The sequence continues at coordinate 117,783 of JARLJG010000050.1, read as the reverse complement.
CTGCCGGGTTTTCGCCAGCGATTCGACCACGTCGATCTTGTTGAGCACGATATGCGCAGCAACGCCAGCAGCGTCGGCGGCGACCAATGCGCGCGACACCAAATCGTCGGAAAAGCCCGGCTCGGTCGCCACCACGATGAAGAGTTGCGTGACGTTGGCCGCCAGCAGCTTGGATTTGTATTGATCGGAGCGGTACAGCAGCGTTTTCCGCTCGTTGATCGATTCGATCACCGCCTGGTTCGGCGAAGTCAATTTCAGGGCCACCAGATCGCCGACCGCGACATCGCTTTTCTTGCCGCGCGTCACGCATTGCAGTTTGATGGTTTGGTCGCCCGCGCCGGCTTCGGCCAGGTAATGCCGTCCGTGGGCGGCAATCACGGTGCCGGTCAACTGCGTCATCAAGCAAACGATTGGGTGAAAATTGCGTCGACCTTGGCGGCGCAAATAAAGTCGTTTTCCGAGATGCCGCCCTTGCCATTGTTTACCGAATGGGTATCGAATTTCACCACGCAGCGATTGTAGGTCACCACCAATTCCGGGTGATGATCTTCGGCGTGGATCACGTAGGCAATCGCATTGATGAAGGCAAGCGTCTCGTAATAATTCTGGAAATTGAAGGTCTTGGCGATCTTGCCGTCCGTCAGTTGCCAGCCTTCAACCAGCGCCAGGTAGGCGCCGATTTCGGCGTCCGACAAGCCGGCCTCCAGATGCTGGCATTTTGCTTCGAGTAGTTCGCTTTGGGTTAACATGGTTACACCTGATATTTAATGAGCGACAAGCCGGTCGATTCTGACCGAGGCCGGGGGATGCGAATCGTAAAACGCTGAATGCAAAGGGTCCGGCGTCAAGGTGGACGCGTTGTCTTCATATAATTTGACCAGCGCCGACACCAAGTCTTGCGCATTCGTGTATTTGGAGGCAAAGGCGTCGGCCTCGAATTCGTGTTTGCGCGAACTGATCGAAGTCAGCGGCGACAGCAAGAAGGTAAACACCGGCAGCACCAGCGCAAATAACAGCAAGGCCATTGCGTCGTTGCTGCCGGTGAGCATCGGCTCCACGCCCAGGCCGGTATAAAACCAGGTTTGGCCTTTCAAGTAGCCGAGCAGGGCCAGGAAACCGAGCGACAAGGTAAAAATGACGGCCATGCGCTTGACGATATGCTTCAATTTGAAATGGCCGAGTTCGTGCGCCAGCACCGCTTCGATTTCCTGCGGCGCCAGGCGCGCCAACAGCGTATCGAAAAACACGATGCGCTTGGCGCCGCCGAAGCCGGAGAAATAGGCATTGCCATGCGCGCTGCGCTTGGAGCCGTCCATCACGAACAAACCCTTGGAGGCGAAGCCGACCCGGCTCATCAGGTTCTCGATGCGGGCGCGCAAGCTGTCGTCGGTCAGCGGCGTGAACTTGTTGAACAGCGGCGCGATCAGGGTCGGGTACAAAACCAGCATCAAGAGCTGGAAGCCGATCCACACCATCCATGCATACAGCCACCAGAGATCGCCGGCCTTGGCCATCAAGGTAAGGATTACCCAGACCAGCGGCAAGCCGATGGCGGCGCCCAACAATGCGCCTTTGACCATGTCGACGATGAACAAGCGCAGCGTCATCTTGTTGAAGCCGAATTTTTCTTCCAGCACGAACTGCTTGTAATAGTCGAACGGCAAATCGATGACGCTCGTGATGACTCCAAATGCCGCCAACAGCGCGATTTGCTCGAGCATGCCATGACCGAGCAGGTCGAGTAGCGCATTTGACAAGCTTTGCAAACCGCCCAGCAAGGTGAAGCCGACCAGCACAGCGGTGCCAACCAGCAGGGTAAGCATGCCGAATTTGGTCTTGGCAATCGTGTAGTCAGCCGCCTTTTGATGCGCCGCAAGCGGGATTTTTTCGCTGAACTGCGGTGGAACTGCGTTACGATGCGTCAAAATATGCCGGATTTGGCGCGAAGCCAGCCAGAATTGGACAATGACGCTGACAGCGAGAAAACCGATGAACAAAATCGAGAATGCGGATGAATACATGCCGTCCCTGTGAGAAAATGGCGGATACCTAAGGAAATCAATTATGTCACAACCAACTGAACAACACCCAGTATCCGCCATCCCAGCCGCCCCGGTGCGCCCCAACGAGTTCAATCTGGTTTGGGTCGACATGGAAATGACCGGCCTGGACCCGGATACCGACCGCATCATCGAAGTCGCGGTGGTCGTCACCGACGCCAATTTGAATATTTTGGCCGAAGGCCCGGTATTTGCGATCCACCAAGCGGACGAAATCCTGGATGGCATGGACGCATGGAACAAGGGCACGCACGGGCGCTCCGGCTTGATCGACCGCGTCAAGGCATCGACCGTGACCGAAGCCGATGCCGAAAAAGCGCTGATCGACTTCTTGAAGAATTTCGTGCCCAACGGGAAATCGCCGATGTGCGGCAACACGATTTGCCAGGATCGCCGCTTCATGGCGCGCGGCATGCCGAAGCTGGAAGCGTTTTTCCACTATCGCAATCTCGACGTGTCGACGCTGAAGGAATTATGCAAGCGCTGGAAGCCGGAAATTGCGACCGGCTTCAAGAAGCATCAAAAGCACACGGCGCTGGCCGACATTCTCGAATCGGTCGATGAATTGCGCTACTACCGTGAGCATTTCATCAAGCTTTGATGGACATCCGGGCGCGATTCAAACTGTGCGGGATAGGGATATATCGACTTAATGTGCAAAATCTCCGTCATTCCCGCGAAGGCGGGAGGCCGCCCCGCGTGAATCCATAAGCCGGTAGTCAAGGCTGATTCACTATGGATTCCCGCCTTCGCGGGAATGACGGAGGGTTGTGTTGAAGTTGGGCTGTTATTCGTAAGTTTTTAGGCAAGGGTGGTGGTTTGGGCATTTGAATCAATGCAGTATTTGCTCCGCCCCGCAGCACTTCTTGAACTTCTTGCCGCTGCCGCAAGGGCAGTCGTCGTTGCGGCCGACTTTGGGCGTGTCGCGCTGCACGGTTTCGACCGCCGATTTGCGCTGCGGCAGCCAGAAGCGGTAGATTTCCGGTATCGCTGCTTCGATTTCGATGGCCAGTTTGTGGCATTTCATCGGATTGTCGACCAGCAGCAACTCCTCTTCTTCGATTTCCTCGGCGCCTAGCAAATAGATCGGACGCATCAACGGCGCAATGTTGGATGCCCAGATCGGTTCCCATAGCTCTTCGCGCAAGCCCATGCCTTCCCAGAAACCCCAGGCCCAGGCTTCGCCGTCGGCGACTTTGCGGCCTTCCCACTCGTGTTCGCAAAATAGCGGTTCGAATTCCTTTGGCGCGACTTCCAGCGTAACCGCAATTTCATTCATGTAACGCACGATCAGGCTGACGATGCGTTCGCATTCCTTTTCGGATTTGAAGGCGGGCAAGCCTTCGTCGGAATTGCCCCAAACCAGCGGCAACCATTCGCCGATCAACACTTCTTGCGGGCCAACCACCAAGGCAGTCAAGAACCCATGCAGCGAATCCATCGTCATGCAGTCGTCGGCGCAGCGGTCGGATAGCAGAAACTTGTCGAGTTCGTTGAATTCTTTGTCGGAAAGCGGTTGATCGAGGTGCATACGGTGGCCGGATAGTATTGTGGTAAGGGTATTGCTGCGTAAGCACAGAGGATACTCGCGTCACCGCCAAGCATCAACCATTTCCAGATTGCCAAGCTCAATCGATCGGTTGCACCGTGCCATACCGCCGTACAATAGATGCATGACGACACTTGACCATCCTTCTTTTTCCGATTTAAGCCCGGATGTGGTGCTGGACGCGCTCGATAGCGTGGGTTTGCGCGCCGATGGCCGCCTGCTGGCCTTGAACAGCTATGAAAACCGCGTGTATCAATTGGGCATGGAAGAGGGGCCGCCGCTAGTGGCGAAATTTTACCGCCCGGCGCGCTGGAGCGATGCCGCGATCCTGGAAGAGCATGCCTTCGTGGCCGAACTGGTCGAGCGCGAGATCCCGGTGGTGCCGGCGCTCGCATTGGGCGATGGCAAGACCCTGCATGCATTCAACGGCATCCGCTTCGCGGTGTTCGCCCGGCATGGCGGACGCGCGCCGGAACTGGACGACCGCGCGACGCTCGAATGGCTGGGACGCTTCATCGGACGCATTCACGCGGTCGGCGCGATTACGCCGTTTCGACATCGCCCCAGTTTGAACCTGCAGAGCTTTGGCGTCGAGCCGCACGATTACCTGTTGCGGCACGACTTCATCCCCCCGGATTTGCATAGTGCCTACACCAGCGTGGTGCAGCAAGCATTGGACGGCGTGCAACGCTGCTACGAGCGCGCCGGCGACGTGAACAATCTGCGCCTGCACGGCGATTGCCATACCGGGAACGTGCTGTGGACCGATGCCGGCCCGCACTTCGTCGATTTCGACGATAGCCGCATGGGGCCGGCGATCCAGGATTTGTGGATGCTGTTCTCCGGCGATCGACCGGACCGGGTGCGGCAGTTATCGGACTTGCTGGCCGGCTACGAAGACTTCTTCGATTTCGATCCGCGCGAACTGTATTTGATCGAGGCCTTGCGCACCTTGCGCCTGATCCACTATGCGGCCTGGCTGGCGCGGCGCTGGGACGATCCGGCTTTTCCGGTGGCTTTCCCGTGGTTCAATACCCAGCGTTACTGGCAAGACCGCATCCTCGAATTGCGCGAGCAGGTGGCGCTGATGGACGAGCCGCCGCTGTGGCCGGCGTAGCCAGCTAGACCTTCTGCGCCGATTTCGCCAAGCGATCGAGCGCAAGCAACACCTCGTCCGCCGAAGCATGGCTATTGGCGGCCAAGACTGCGAATTCGATTGCTTCGTCGCGCTTGGTCTTGCCGAAAAAGGAGAGCAGATAGTCGGCATTGTCGACCGCCGGGTCGCCAAGCCGATCTTCCCGCGCCAGACGCCGCACATACCAGACCGCGTAGCCGTTGGTTTCCTCGCAACAATACACTTCCGCCGAGTGATGCGGGCCAAGCGGGCGCTCAGCCGGGTCGGTATGCCAGACGACTTTGCGCCAGATGTGATTTTTTTTTGATTCCGGGACCAGATTTGTCATTTTTTCTATTTGCCCGTTAATTTGATGTCCAATGCACTTCCTGGTTGCCGGGAAATCATGCATTCCTAATGTTACCCGTTTCGAGAAATATAAAATATAATAACGCATCACCCCCCATTGGTGCAGACATGAATTCCGCAATATTGGATTTACCTACCGGAGCCGCGCTGGAGCGCGAAATCGAGAATATCGAAGCTCAGGCGCATGACGAAGGTATCCGCAAAACGATTGCGGAACGCATAGCGATTGCGCGCGATCCGCAAACGACTTTTGTTGCGCATGAAGAAGTGTTTGCCGCCTCGAGGGCGCGCCTATTGGCAAAATTGCGCGGCAAGATTTAAATCGGGCTGCGATCAATCCGTTTGGTCAAGATGATCGAGGTCGCGGTTTGCCGCACGCCATCGGCGGCGCCGATTTGATCGAGCAGGCGATCCAGCGCGCCGGTCGATTGGCAGCGCAGCGTCAACATATAGTCTACCGTGCCGCTGACCGCGCATAGCGTTTCTACTTCCGGCATTTTCTGCAACATGGCAACGAAGGCAGCGGAACTGCGCGGATCGACGGAAATTCCAACGTAGGCGCGCACCGCCGGTTGGTACATCTCCTGATTCAACCGCACCCCATAGCCGGCGATGATGCCGCGCTTTTCCATGCCGCCGATGCGGGCGATGGCAGTGGTTCGCGCAATCCCCGCACGCTTGGCGATGGTCGATATCGGCGTGCGCGCATCGTCCATCAAAATCGCCAGAATTTTGTTGTCGATTTCATCAAGATTTGACTGCATGGCATTCAATATGTGTTTTTTGTATGGTCAAATTGTATCGACTTGATACATTGTGACGACATTTTACTCTCTATTATCTGACAAGCATAGGTCTTAAACTTCTGGCATGGGCAGCGGATGCAGGTGTGTAGCGGCTGCGACAAATCGACGACGCGGGCGGCTATGGCCGAGCGTCAAATGCTAGGTAGAACGATTAAAACTTGAATGAAGAGAGCCAAAATGAAAAAGACCAAACTAATCCTGTTGGGCGCCGGCAAAATCGGCGACGCCATCCTCAACCTGCTGTCGCACACCGGCGATTACGAGTTGACGGTTGCCGACCGCGATCCGCTGCGCATGGAATACGTAAAGAAGGCAAACTTCCCGAACGTGAAGATCGTGCAAGCCGATTTGTCCGATGCCAGCGCCGTGGCCGATCTGATCGCCGGCAACGATATCACCTTGTCCGCCTGCCCTTACTTTTTGACGCCGATCATCGCCGCTGCCGCGAAGAAAGCCAAATCGCACTATTTCGATTTGACCGAGGATGTCGAAAGCACCCGCATCGTCAAGCAACTGGCGGAAAACGCCGATACTGCATTCGTGCCGCAATGCGGCCTGGCGCCGGGATTCATTTCCATCGTCGCCAACGATGTCGCCAGCCGTTTCGAGCAATTGCGCGACGTGAACATGCGCGTCGGCGCATTGCCGACCTACCCCAGCAATGCATTGAAATATAATCTGACCTGGAGCACCGACGGCCTGATCAACGAGTATTGCAATCCTTGCGAAGCGATTGTCGACGGCCATTTGCGCGAAACGTCGCCACTCGAAGAAATGGAAAGCTTCTCGCTGGACGGCATCGATTACGAAGCGTTCAATACTTCCGGCGGCCTGGGCACCTTGTGCGAAAGCCTGGAAGGCAAAGTGCAAAACCTGAATTACAAGACCGTGCGCTATCCCGGCCATCGCGATATCATCAAGATGTTGGTGCGCGATCTGCAATTGGGCCAACTGGATCGCCGCCATATCTTGAAGGAAGTGATGGAAGCGTCGATTCCGATCACCAAGCAAGACGTGGTGTTGGTGTTCGTCAGCGTGGTCGGCACGCGCGACGGTCGCTTGGAACAAGAAACCTACGCCAAGAAGATTTACAGCCAGGAAGTCAACGGCCAATTCCTGTCGGCGATTCAATTGACGACGGCGTCCGGCATTTGCGCGATGGTCGATCTGGTGGTAGAAGGCAAGCTGCCCAATCGCGGCTTGGTGCGTCAGGAACAAACCAAGCTGAGCGATTTCCTGGCAAACCGCTTTGGCCGCTATTACGGCGCTTGATTGGACGTTTGAAGATTTAGGAGAGTATCGATGGAATCGATCACGAATTTGCTGCACGAGCTGGGCGTCGACCTGGCGTCCTATCAAGGGCAGGATTTGCACAGCCGCTCGCCGGTCAATGGCGCGGTGCTGGCCAGTCTGCATGCCGACAAGCCGGAGCAAGTGACGGCAAAGATCGCCCGCGCGCACGCTGCATTCCAGACCTGGCGCAATCTGCCGGCGCCACGGCGCGGCGAACTGGTGCGTTTGTTCGGCGAAGAATTGCGCCTCAACAAGCCGGCCCTGGGCAAGCTGGTGACGCTGGAAGCCGGGAAAATCCTGCAAGAAGGCTTGGGCGAAGTCCAGGAAATGATCGATATCTGCGATTTCGCGGTCGGCTTGTCGCGCCAGTTGTACGGCTTGACGATTGCCTCCGAGCGCCCCGGCCATCGGATGATGGAATCCTGGCATCCGGTCGGCGTGGTCGGCGTGATTTCGGCGTTTAATTTCCCGGTTGCGGTATGGGCCTGGAATGCGGCGCTGGCTTTCGTGTGCGGCGATAGCGTGGTGTGGAAGCCGTCCGAAAAGACACCGCTGACCGCGATTGCGGTGCAGGCATTGTTTGCCAAGGCCGTGGTGCGCTTCGGCAGCGACGCGCCGGACGGCTTGTCGGAATTGATTATCGGCGAGCGCGATTGCGGCGCAGCGCTGGTCGACGACAAGCGCGTGCCGGTCGTCAGCGCCACCGGCAGCACCCGCATGGGCCGCGCAGTGGCCGAGCGTTGTGCGCAGCGGTTGGCGCGCAGCATCCTCGAATTGGGCGGCAACAATGCGATGATCGTGGCGCCCAGCGCCGACCTCGAAATGGCAGTGCGCGCAATCGTGTTCTCGGCGGTCGGCACGGCCGGCCAGCGTTGCACCACCTTGCGCCGCTTGTTTGTGCACGACAGCGTGTACGACACGCTGGTGCCGCGTCTGAAGAAGATTTATGGCGCGCTGCCGATCGGCAATCCGACCGAAAAATCGACCTTGATCGGCCCGCTGATCGATGCCGATGCATACCAGGCAATGCAGAAAGCGATCGAACTGGCGCGCGCCGAAAACGGCGAAGTGTTCGGCGGCGAACGCGTCAGGGTCGGCGGCTGTGAAGACGGCTATTACGTGCGTCCGGCCCTGGTCGAAATGCCGGCGCAAAGCGCGATCATGCATCACGAAACTTTTGCGCCTATCCTGTACGTGGTGCGCTATGCGACGCTGGATGAAGCGATTGCCGCCAACAACGCGGTGCCGCAAGGTTTGTCGTCCAGCATCTTCACCACCGATCTGCGCGAAGCGGAAGCCTTCCTGTCGGCTGCCGGCAGCGACTGCGGCATTGCCAACGTCAACATCGGCCCGAGCGGCGCGGAAATCGGCGGCGCTTTTGGCGGCGAGAAAGAAACCGGCGGAGGCCGCGAATCCGGTTCGGACGCATGGAAAGCCTACATGCGGCGCGCCACCAACACCATCAATTACAGTAACGCGTTGCCGCTGGCGCAGGGCATCAGTTTCGATATTTAAGGATGCGACCTTGGGCTTGCAAAACAGTAATCTGACCAACCTGGTCGAAAAAACCATCGGCATCGACGCCTGCGCGTGGGTGCTGAAATTGATGACGGTTCCAAGCAGTTTCGCGGTATGGGAAGACGAGTGGGTATCGCGCAAGGAAATGGCGCAAGCCTTGAACATGGTCTTGTTTTACGACCTGTTGCAGCGCGTGCCGAGCGGACGCCAATACACGGAAGAAGTGGCGGCACGCGGCGACAAGGTGTTCCACGATCACGGCGCGCTGCGAACGGTGCGCTGGCTGGAAAATGGCGCGCTGCCGCCCGGCGAAGCGGCGTTCACTCGCATCCTGGAGCCGCTCGGTTATCGCTTGAACGGCAAGTTCCCGCTGGATCGGCTCGGCATGACAGGCCGTTCCTATGCGCATCAGGATGGTCCGGACGAGATCGCGCAATTTTTCGTCAGCGAAATGCATCCCGAGCGCTTCTCGCCGCAATTCCAGGCGGCAGTCACGCGCGTGGCGTCGACGTCGAAAGACCCGTTGTCGCCGAAAGCGCAATTTCTGTTGCATGAATTGAAGCGCGACGGTCGTTTGGGTTTCGTCAATGCAATCGATCTGTTGCCTGAGTTGAAAGCTTGCTTTGCGCGGCAACATGCGCTGCCGAGCCTGGCCGACTATGAAACCCTACTGGCGGAATCGGCTGAAATGGCGTGGATCGCCACCGAAGGCAATATGTTCAACCATGTGACCGACCGGGTCGACGATTTATTGCGCGTCACGCAAGAGCAAAATGCATTGCAGCGACCGATGAAGCCGACCATCGAAGTGTCGAAGAGCGGTCGCATCAAGCAAACCGCGTTCAAGGCGGACATGGTGCTGCGTCAGTTTGTTGGGTCCGACGGACAAGTGGTCGAGCGCGCGGTGCCCGGCAGCTTTTACGAGTTCATCACGCGCGAGCACTATATCGATTCGGTTGCTGCCGCCCGCACGCTGGACCTCGGGTTCGACGCCGCCAACGCGCAGGCTATTTTCAAGATGACAGCGGCTTGATTTTTAAGGGCGGGATGCAAACTGCGTTAGAGACATCAACTCAATGTGCAAAATCTCCGTCTTTCCCGCGAAGGCGGGAATCCATAAGCCGGTGGCCGGAGCCGACTCACTATGGATTCCCGCCTTCGCGGGAAAGACGGAGGGGATGCTGAAGGTTGCTCCCAACTTTGAATCGTCCCGAATTTTAAAGACAGCCGGCGGTAAAAGGTGTATCGTTTAAAAATGGCACTGCATGAGCAGTGCCATTTTTTTGGATTGTGTCCGATCTTGACAACTATCGCCCTGCCGGTTCGCCTACGCGGAATTTTTGCCTTGTTGCTGGTCACCCTGGTGTGGGGTACGACGTTTCCGGCAATGAAGGACTTGTCGATCCATTTCTCTGCGGTCTGGATTGTGGCGATTCGTTTCAGCGTCGCCGGTCTGCTGCTGTCGCCGTTTTTGTTGCGGGCGAAAGTTGCCGACTATGCGGCAGGCGCCTTGCTTGGTGTTACTTTGTTCGTTTGTTATATGTTGCAACTGAGCGGCTTGGAGTTGACCAGTTCCAACCGCAACGCCTTCGTTACCGGCTTGAACGTGCTGGTGGTGCCGTTGCTGGGGCTGGCGATGGGCAAGATTCCCGAACGCAAGATCGTGTTTGCGATTGTGCTGGCAATCGGCGGCTTGTTCGCGCTGTGCTGGGATGGTGGTTCCTGGGGCGCTGGCGACAATTTGGCGCTGGGCGGCGCGTTTTGCTTCGGCGCCTATATCAAGCTGCTGGAAGTGATGTCGCGCAAGGCCAGCAATTTCATGGTGTTGACGGCGATACAAATCATCGTTGTGGCGGCATGCGCGGGCGCTTGGCTGCTGGTATGGGAATTGCCGCGGCATCCATTGAACTGGACGCAGTTTTCCACGGATGGGGCTAGCGATTTTTTCAATTTCCTCTATCTGGCGCTGGTGGCGACGGCCTCGATCATTGCCTTGCAGACCTGGGGGCAACGCAATACCAGCGCCAACGAGGCAGCGGTTATCTATGCGTTCGAGCCGGCATGCGCGGCCATCGCCGCCTTTTTCTGGCTGGGCGAAACGATGGCTTGGCGCGGCGTGTTCGGCGCTTTGCTGCTGATTGCGGGCATGATCGTCAGCCAGTGGACACCGCGCGACAAGGACGCCGTGTTGGTTTCGGGGTGAATCAAAACGGTTAGAGGCGCCCTGAAGCGAATTTTGTGTGCTATGACTTTATAATGGCGGCATCGATCGTCCGCCTTGGGAGCAGCTATGAATGCGATACAGAACATTGAATCAAAGCAAGAGACCTTAACGCCAGTCGACAGAAGCACCTTCGACGAAGTCATGGTGCCGACCTATGCGCCGAGCACCTTGTTGCCGGTGCGGGCGCTGGGTCTCGATTTGTGGGCGCAGGATGGCAAGCGCTACCTCGATTTTACCGGCGGCATCGCGGTAAACGGGCTGGGCCACGCGAATCCGGCGATTGTCGCCGCCTTGCACGAACAGGCGGAAAAATTATGGCATGTCGGCAACGGCTACACCAATGAGCCGGTATTGCGCCTGGCCCTGGCGCTGACCGAGGCGACCTTCGCCGAGCGCGCATTTTTCTGCAATTCCGGCGCCGAAGCCAACGAAGCCGCATTCAAGCTGGCGCGCAAATATGCGCACGGCAAATTCGGGCCGAGCAAATCGCGCATCGTCTCTTGCCTGAATTCCTTCCACGGACGCACGCTGTTTACGGTGTCGGTCGGCGGCCAGGCGAAATACACGGAAGGCTACGAGCCGCTGCCGCCGGATATCGACCATATCCCGTTCAACGACATCGCAGCGGCGCGCGCTGCCATTGGCGCGGACGTTTGCGCGGTGGTGGTCGAGCCGGTGCAGGGCGAGGGCGGCGTGCTGCCGGCCGACCCGGCTTACCTGCAGGCCCTGCGCGAATTGTGCGACGCCAACGGCGCGCTGCTGATTTTCGACGAAGTGCAATGCGGGATGGGCCGCACCGGCGATCTGTTCGCCTACATGGGCTATGGCGTGACGCCCGATATCCTGACCGTCGCCAAGGCCTTGGGCAACGGCTATCCGATCGGCGCGATGTTGACCACCACCGAGATCGCCAGCGCCTTTTCGGTCGGCGCGCACGGCACCACCTACGGCGGCAATCCATTGGCGGCGGCGGTTGCGCTCAAGGTGGTGCAAACCATCAATACGCCGGAGTTCCTGGCGCGCGTCAAGCAGGCTACCAAGCTGCTGTGGCAAACCTTGCAGACGATCCAGTCCGATTATCCGCACGTGTTTTCCGAGGTGCGCGGCAGCGGCTTGATGATCGGCATGGCCTTGACCGAAGCGTATGCAGGGCGCGCCAAGGAGATCGCCAAGGCGGCGGAAAACGAAGGCTTGATGGTGTTGATCGCCGGCCCAGACGTGGTGCGCTTGCTGCCGGCATTGATCGTGTCGGACGCGCAAATCGAGGAAGCGGATTGCTTGCTGTGCCGCGCGCTGGATGTGTTTCTGGACGCTGCCAAGTAACAGCGGCGAGCGCGTATGTTGTGCGAGACTGTGAGGCCGCCATGCTGGTAGTACGCGCGATTGAAGAAAAAGACCTGGACGGCTTGATGCAACTGGCCGCGCAGGTCGGCGGCGGCATGACCACCTTGAAGCCCGACCGCCGCATGCTCGGCCATCGCGTCGAGCTTGCCTGCGCCTCGTTTGCCGAACGGATCCCCCCGGAGCAGCGCGATTACCTGTTCGTGATGGAAGATACCGCCGGCGCTGCCCTGGTCGGGGTGTGCGCGATCAAAAGCGCGGTCGGGCTGGAAGAGCCGTTTTACAATTACCGCATCGGCACGCTGGTGCATTCCAGCGAAGAACTGAACGTGTTTTCGCGCATGGAAACGCTGTACCTGTCGAACGATTTGACAGGATGCTCCGAACTGTGCTCGCTGTTCCTGCATCCCGATTATCGCAGCGGCATGAATGGCCGGCTGTTGTCGAAAAGCCGCCTGCTGTTCATCGCGCAATTCCCGCACCTGTTCGCGGAAAAGCTGATCGCCGAAATGCGCGGGTTCTTGCGGACGGATGGCACCTCGCCGTTTTGGGACAGCCTCGGACGGCATTTTTTCAAGATGGAATTCGAGCGCGCCGACGATTTGACCAGCCTTGGCAAGAAATCCTTCATCGCCGAACTGATGCCGCGCTATCCGTTGTATATCGCCTGCCTGCCGCAAGAGGCGCAGGATGCAATCGGGCTGGTGCATGTCGCCACCGCGCCGGCGCGCCGCCTGCTGGAGCAAGAAGGCATGTATTACGAGGGCTATGTCGATATCTTCGATGCCGGCCCGGTGTTGCAGGCGCGCGTGCGCGAATTGCGCGCGCTGCGCGATAGCTCTGTGGTCATCGCCGCCGACTTTGCTGCCACCGTGCCAGGCGCGCAACCGCTGCTGCTTGCCAATACCTCGATGCAGGATTTCCGCGTGATTGCCGCCACCGTCGAAGCGGTCGGCGGCAAGCTGGCGTTGCCGGCAGCCGAACGGGATTTACTGCACTGCCGCGAGGGCGACTCGCTGCGCGCCCTGCCCATGAACCCAACACATTGACATCATGCACAGTCACTATTTGAACGGACTATGGGTCAGCGGGGAAGGCCCGCACTTGACCACCGTCGATCCGGCTACCGGCTTGAAGAGTTGGACCGGGACCGAAGCGACCGCTGCCGAGATCGATCTCGCCTGCCAGGCGGCGCGCGCCGCGTTTGCAGCCTGGGCCGGGCTGCCGCTCGAGGCCCGGCTGGCGATCTGCGCACGCTTTCGCGACTTGTTGAAGGCCAATACCGAACCTTTGGCTCGATTGATTTCCGAAGAGGTCGGCAAGCCCTGGTGGGAAGCGCGCACCGAAGTGGCCTCGATGGCGAACAAGATCGACATCTCGATCCAGGCCTATCGCGCGCGCACCGGCCAGACGGCGGCCACCATCGCCGACGGCGAAGCGCTATTGCGGCATCGTCCGCACGGCGTCTTCGGCGTATTCGGCCCGTACAATTTCCCCGGCCATTTGCCGAACGGGCATATCGTGCCGGCGCTGATCGCCGGCAATACGCTGGTGTTCAAGCCCAGCGAATACGCGCCGCGCACCGCAATCAAAACCGTCGAATTGTGGATCGAAGCCGGATTGCCGGCGGGTGTGTTGAATCTCGTCAACGGCGGGCGCGATACCGGCGTTGCGTTGGCCAGGCATGCAGCGCTGGACGGCATTCTGTTTACCGGCAGCTACCAGACCGGCGCGGCGCTGCATCGGCAATTCGCCGGCCAGGTCGGCAAGATGCTGGCGCTGGAAATGGGTGGCAATAATGCGCTGGCGATCTGGGATGTGGCCGATGTCGATGCTGCCGTTCACCATGCGGTGTTCTCCGCCTTCGTCAGTGCCGGTCAGCGCTGCACTTGTGCACGCCGCTTGATCGTCGCCGACACGTCGCAGGGCGACGCCATCGTGCAGCGGCTGGTGCAAGTGGCGGCAAAAATCCGGGTCGGCAAGGCCGATCAGGAGCCTCAACCGTTCATGGGGCCGGTGGTTTCCGCGCCAATCGCTGCACGGCTGTTGCAGGCGCAGGGCGACTTGATCGCGCTGGGCGGCAAGCCCTTGCTGGAAATGCGCCAACTGCAAGCTGGCACCGGCTTTCTGTCGCCCGGCATCGTCGACATGAGCGGCGTCGCCGCGGTGCCCGATGAAGAATGGTTCGGCCCCTTGCTGCAAGTGATCCGGGTGCCGGATTTCGACGCTGCGCTGGCCGCCGTCAATGCCACCGAATACGGATTGGCCGCCGGCTTGCTCAGTGACGACGAAGCCTTGTGGAAACAGTTTCTGCTGCATGCGCGCGCCGGCATCGTCAACTGGAACCGTCCGACCACCGGCGCGGCCAGCACCGCGCCGTTCGGCGGCATCGGCAAGTCCGGCAACCATCGCCCCAGCGCCTATTACGCCGCCGATTATTGCGCGTACCCGGTGGCAACGATAGAAAATAATGTGTTGGCGATGCCCAAGCAATTGTCGCCCGGATTGGAGTTTTGAGCATGACGCAGACTGCACGCGAATTCAATTTCGATGGCCTGGTTGGCCCGTCGCACAACTATGCCGGCCTGTCGTTCGGCAACGTCGCCTCGTTCAATAACGTCAAAAGCGTGTCCAACCCGCGCCAGGCCGCGTTGCAGGGTTTGGCCAAGATGCGCGCACTGGCCGAGCGCGGATTTGCGCAAGCGCTGTTGCCGCCGCAATGCCGCCCGAATTTTGCGCTATTGCGCAGCATCGGCTTTGCCGGCAGCGATGCCGATGTGCTTCTGCAAGCATACAAGCAAGCGCCGGCCATCCTGTCGTGCGCGTATTCGGCGTCGCCGATGTGGACCGCCAATGCAGCGACCGTCAGCCCATCTGCCGACACCGCCGACGGCAAGGTGCATTTCACGGTCGCCAACCTGAATAGCAAGCTGCATCGCTCCTACGAGCATACGCAGACCGAGCGGGCCTTGCGCGCGATTTTCAACGATAGCCGCCACTTTGCGGTGCATGCGGCCTTGCCGCCAACGCCGGCTTTCGGCGACGAAGGCGCGGCCAATCATGGCCGCCTGTGCGCAGCGCACGGGGCGCGCGGGATCGAGATGTTCGTCTACGGGCGGGTCGAGTTCGATGCGCATGCCGCTGCGCCGAAGCGCTTCCCGGCGCGGCAGACGCTGGAAGCCGGCCGGGCGGTGGCGCGCCTGCATGGCTTGCGCGATGGCGGGGCGGTCTACCTGCAACAGAATCCCGATGTGATCGATTTGGGCGTATTCCACAACGACGTGATCTCGGTAGCCAACGGCAACGTGCTGTTTTGTCACGAAGAAGCGTTCCTCGATGAAAAGGCGGCGCTCGCTTCGCTGCGCGGCGCGCTGGCGGCAATCGGCACGGAATTGATCGCGGTGCGCGTGTCGTCGGCTGAAGTGTCGGTGGCCGATGCGGTTTCCAGCTATCTGTTCAACAGCCAGTTGTTGAGCAAGGCGGACGGCAAGATGGCGCTCGTGGTGCCGCAGGAATGCCAGGAAAATCAGGCGGTTGCACGTTACCTGCAAGGCTTGATTGCGTCCGGCGGGCCGATCGACGAATTGCTGAGTTTCGATCTGCGGCAAAGCATGCGCAATGGCGGCGGCCCGGCTTGTCTGCGCTTGCGTGTGGCGCTGTCGGCAGAGGAGGGCGCCGCGATGCACCAAGGCGTGCTGATGAACGAGCAATTGCATGGCAAGCTGAGCGCCTGGGTGGAGAAGCACTATCGCGATCGGCTGGAGCCGTCCGATTTGGCCGACCCCAGCTTGGCGGTGGAGATCGGTATGGCGATGGAGGAATTAAGTCAACTCTTGCAGTTGCCCGGCCTATACGAATAAACGGTGAACGTGCGCAAATTCGACACTAATTTGGTGCAAGAGCAGAAATAATCAGCGTTTCATTCGGCGGTCAATCGCCGGATTAATTTTTGGTAATTCTACACAGGCGATTTTGTCGATACTATTAAATACGGTTGTTCCGACTTTTTTGTCGGTAAAAAAGCGCATTCGCGCAGGTTTGGAAAAAACTCCGTCGTTCCCGCGAAGGCGGGAATCCCTAGGGAATGCGCACGTGCTACCTCCCTATGGATTACCGCCTTCGCGGGAACGACGGAGGGTTGTGCAAACGCCGTACAAAATACTCGGAAGAACCTTAAATACTTTATCGGGCACGCGTTGTGCTTGCTAGTACCGTCCAAAATAAAAGATGCGATAACCCACAGGAAAGACGGATTCACTATGACCCAAACTCTGGTCCAAAAATTGTTGCGCACCAAGCCGGTTGAACCAGTCATTGAAGGCGGTCATGAACACGGCGGCAGGGTCCTTGGACGCACGCTGGGATTATTCCCTCTGACGATGATAGGGGTGGGCGCAACCATCGGCACCGGCATTTTCTTCACGATGGTTGTAGCCGTGCCCAAGGCCGGGCCATCGGTCATCCTTTCCTTTTTGATTGCGGCATTGACGGCGGGGCTGACTGCCTTGTGTTACGCCGAATTGTCGTTCCGCATTCCTGCCTCCGGCTCTTCCTATTCTTTCGCTTACGCGTCGCTTGGCGAGTTTGCCGCGTTCGTGGTCGCCGCCTGCTTGTTGCTCGAATACGGCTTGGCGGCAAGCGCCACCGCAATCGGCTGGTCGGATTATTTGAATAATTTTCTCGGCAATGCAATCGGCTGGCAGATTCCGGCAGTGCTGCACTCGCCAATGATCGTGTCGGGGCCGAACGGCGTCGAATTTCATCCGGGGCAGTTCAACTTGCCGCCCGTTTTGTTGGTCATGCTGTGCGGCTTCCTGCTCATTCGCGGCACCAAGGAATCGGCAACGACGAATTCGATCATGGTGTTGATCAAGTTGGCGATTTTGACGTTTTTCGTGGTTGTCGCATTCTCGGGTTTCGATTCAAAGAATTTTTCCCCTTTCTTTCTTGCGGAAAGCAGCAAGGGACCGGGCGGCATGACCGGTGTTGCTGCTGCTGCCGGCACCGTCTTTTTTTCGTTCATCGGCCTCGATACCGTGGCCACCGCCGGCGCGGAAGTGCACAACCCCAGGCGCAACGTGCCGATCGGCATTTTGGCGGCGCTGGTGATTGTGACGGTGTTTTACATGCTGGTCGCTACTGCGGCGCTGGGCGCGCAACCGGCAGCGAAATTCGAAGGCCAGGAAGCCGGGCTGGCGGTTATCTTGCAAAACGTGACTGGCAAAACCTGGCCCGCAGTGTTGTTGTCAGCCGGGGCGGTGATTTCCGTATTCAGCGTGACCTTGGTGACGATCTATGGCCAAACGCGCATCCTGTATGCGATCAGCCGCGACGGTTTGATTCCCGGCGTTTTTCAAAAGGTGCATGCGCGCACGCTGGCGCCGGTCGGCAATACCCTCATAGTATGCACGATGGTCGGCATCGTCGCCGGCCTGGTCGACTCCGACTTCCTGTGGGACACGGTGAGCATGGGCACCTTGACCGCCTTCATCGTCGCCGCGATTGCAGTTCCCGTGATGCGGCACCGGGAAGACCCCAACGCGCTCAAGGGCTTCCGCGTGCCGTTCGGCCCCTATGTGGTGCCGGTGTTGAGCGTGCTTGCCTGCCTTTGGATCATGAAGGATTTGTCTTCCATGACTTTCAGGGTTTTTGCGACCTGGATGACGATTGCGGTTTCCATCTACCTCGCATACGGGTTGCGCAATTCGCGTCTCAACAGAAGTTGAGAAACTAACGTATTCACGCGTTTTTGCAGAAAATTGCGAATTTAATGCGGCACAAAAAGGATTATGGTTGCGAAATAAAAATTGGACGACCTGTTTTGCGACGAAAACAGTTCGTTAAAAAATGAGACTGAAACGGAGTAAAAGCTAGTCGCTGTCAGTGTATCCTTCACAAACCTCAGCCGGGGTTTTCCTGCTTTCCCACGGGCGCTTACCTGCGCCCGCGCCGCGCCCGCTCAACGATGCGAAGCGCATTGGAATGTATCGTTAGCATGATGGAGCACACTTCATCAAATTGGAGAAAACTATGAAACAACAAGCAGCAGACCTGCGCAAGCAGACATTGGATTTGGTGCGGACCAGGGCCGCGACAGGCGAGCCATCGCCGCTGGCGGCGCTGATCGAGGCGTGGCTGGAATCGCTGGAAGAAGAGGATTTGGCCGGCATCACGCCGGACAGCCTGGCGGCGGTATTGCAGCAGGGTTTTTCGGAACTGGCCGCAGGCGCGCCGAATGGTTGCCGCGTGGGCGCCTTGCGCTATGTCGGCAGCCGCAATGTCGGCGCCACTGCCTTGTTGATTGTCAATCCCGACATGCCCTTTCTGGTCGATTCGATCGTCATGGCGATGCGCCGCCAGCGCGTCGCGTCGCGCGCGGTATTGAACGCTGTGCTATCGGTGCGCCGCGCGCCCGATGGCAGCATCCTCCAGGTGACGCGGGCCGGCGACGGCGCCGATCCGCTGGAATCCTATGTATTGTGCTTGTTGTCGGAAGAGTTGGCGGCCCCCGATCTGGCGGCCTTGATCGAGAGCGTGCGCATGGTTGCCGGCGATGCGGCGGTGGTGCGCCGCGATGTGGCGGCGATTGTCGATAAAATTTCCAGCGTGGCCAAAGGTGCGCAGGCGGCGCTGGCCGACGGCGCGGAAGTCGCCGCATTTTTGGAGTGGGCCGGGCACGGCGGATTCGAGCCGTTCGGCTACGCGTATTACCGGGCCGTGCCGGGCGAAGGAAAATTGGTGCGCGATTTGACTAGCCGCATCGGTGTGCTGCGCGACCCGCAGCATCCGGTGTACGACACCTGTCTGGCCGGCATCCCGGAAGATTACGAAACGCTGGGCAAACGCACGCATGCGCTGTCGGTGGTCAAGGCCGATGCGGCGTCGACCCTGCATCGGGATCAGCAGCTCGATTTCATCGGCGTGCGCGACCTGGGCGCGGACGGCAAGATCGTCGGCGAACATTGCTTCGTCGGCTTGTTTTCGCGCGCTGCCGCCGCCACGCCGCTGGCGCAATTGCCGTTTGCGCGTGGCCGCATCAAACAGGTATTGACGCTGGCCGGCGTGCGGCAAGAAGGCTTCCGTGCCGAGAAATTCCTCGAAATCCTGGAATCGCTGCCGCGCACCGAAGTGCTGGAAGCCTCGCTCGAATGGCTGGCCGACGTGTGCAGCAGCGTGGTGGCCTTGTACAAGCAGCCGCGCGCCAAGGTATTCGCCCGCCGCGACGTCTATGGCCGGCATTTGAACGTGCTGATATATATGCCGCGCGAACGCTATAGCGCCAGCCTGGCCGATACGCTGGCGCAAGGCGTGCGCGACCTGGCCGGCGCCGCCGACGTGACCGTGCAAACCCTGCTGGCGGAAGGGCCGCTGGCGCGCTTGTACCTGATTGCCAAGGGCGCGCGGATGAATCTGGATTTGGACGGCGATATCTGCGGTCCGCTGCTGGCCGCAATCGAGGGCTGGCACAGCACCTTCGATGCGCTGGTGGATGGCGTTGGCGATGGCGGCTTGCGCGCGGGCTTGCGCAAGCTGTATGCGGATTTGCCGGCTGACTACGTCGCCGCGACTGCGCCGCAGACGGCGTTCAACGACTTGAGCGTCTTGATCGGCAACCGGCAAGCGGAACGGATCAAGGTGCAAATCGAGTTGGGGTGGCGCGGCGCGGTCAACGTGCGCCTGTTGTCGGTCAAGAGCGCGCCGTCGCTGTCGCACATTTTGCCGGCGCTGCACAATGCCGGCGTCGCCGTCGACCGCGAGCAAACCCATGTCATCGATGGTTTGGGCAACCTGCGCTATTTCGTTACCTGCCTGACGGTCGACGCGCAAAGCGCCATCAAGCTGGCGCAGCCGCAAGTGGCCGACGCCGCGCAGGAATTGTTCGAGTCGCTGTTCAACGACGAGGCGGAAGACGGTCGCATGAACGGTCTGGTGATCGAAGCCGGCTTGCGGCCCAAGCAAGTGCAAGTGGTGCGCGCCTATGCCAGCTATTGGCGGCAGGCCGGCAGCCGCTTCAGCTTGCGCTACGTCGCCGATTGCCTGCGTGACCAGCCGGCCATCGTCAGGAATCTGGTCGAGCATTTTCTGCAGCGCTTCAATCCGGCAGCGAGCAGCGAGCAGCGCGCCGCCGGCACTGCGGCGTTGCAGGCGCTCCGGCAGAATCTGGACAGCGTCAACCATGCCGATACCGAAGACATCTTGCGCAGCATCGCCGACCTGATGCTGGCGACCCTGCGCACCTCGTATTATCAGGATGCGCAAAGCGGCGACACGATAATCTTCAAATTCGACAGCGGCCAATTGCAGTTGCTGCCGGAACCGCGACCGTACCGCGAAATCTTCGTATTTTCGCGCCGTTTCGAGGGCGTGCATTTGCGCGGCGGGCCGGTCGCGCGCGGCGGTTTGCGCTGGTCGGACCGGATGGAAGACTATCGCACCGAAGTGATGGGTTTGGTCAAGGCGCAGATGGTCAAGAATGCGGTGATCGTGCCGGCTGGGGCCAAGGGCGGATTCGTCTGCAAGCTGATGCCGAAAGACGGCACGCGCGAAGCGATTGCGGCGGAAGGCGAAGCGGTTTACCGCCTGTATATCGCCGGCTTGCTGGACGTGACCGATAACCGCCTGCGCGGAGAAATCGTGCGGCCCGCGCAAACAGTTTGCTACGACGATGTCGACCCTTACCTGGTGGTGGCGGCCGACAAGGGCACCGCGACCTTTTCCGACATCGCCAACGGCATCGCAGTCCAGCGCGGCTTCTGGCTCGGTGACGCGTTCGCGTCCGGCGGCTCGAACGGCTACGATCACAAGAAACTGGGCATCACCGCCAAGGGCGCGTGGGAAGCGGTGAAACGCCAGTTCTATGAAATCGGCGTCAATCCGAACGCCACGCCGATCACCATGATCGGCATCGGCGACATGTCCGGCGATGTGTTCGGCAACGGCGTGTTGCTGTCGCGCCAGTTGAAGCTGGTCGCCGCCTTCGACCACCGCCATATCTTTATCGATCCTAACCCGGATGTCGCCGCCTCGTTCCAGGAACGGCAACGGCTGTTCGCGCTGCCGCGCTCGTCGTGGGACGATTACGACAAATCGCTGATTTCAAAAGGCGGCGGCGTCTGGCCGCGCAGCGTGCGCAGCATCGACTTGTCGGGTGAAGTGCGCGATGCGCTTGGCACCGATGCCACTTCGGCAACGCCGGAGCAATTGCTGCATATGATTCTGCTGGCGCCGGTCGACCTGTTCTATAACGGCGGCATCGGCACCTATATCAAGGCCTCGACCGAGTCGCACGCGCAAGTCAAGGATCGCGCCAACGATGCGATCCGCGTGGACGGCAACGCGTTGCGCTGCAAGGTCGTGGCCGAAGGCGGCAACCTGGGGGCGACGCAAGCGGGCCGCATCGAATTCGCGTTGAATGGCGGCCATATCTTTACCGATGCAATCGACAATTCGGCTGGCGTCGATTGCTCGGACCACGAAGTCAACCTCAAAATCTGGCTCGATACCGAAGTCAACGCCGACTTGCTGTCGGCAGCCGAGCGCAATCGCATCTTGAACGACATCACGCACGATATCGAAGTGCTGGTCTTGCGCGACAACACCAGTCAGACTCATCTGCTGGTGCGCGAAGAGCAGGCGCAGCGCGACGCGCAAGTGCAGGACGACTACGCGGCGCTGATCGCCAGCCTGGAAGCGGAAGGCGTGATCTCGCGCGAGCTGGAGCAATTGCCGAGCGTGGCCGAATTGGCGCGGCGCAAAGCCGAGGGCCACGGCTTGACTGCGCCGGAACTGGCGGTGGTGATCGCGCATGTGAAAAATCGCTACAAGCGCGTGCTCGGCGCCATTTCCCTGCTGCAGCACAACTGGTCGAAGACACTGTTGACGCCGTATTTTCCGCAAGGGCTGGTCGCCACCCGCGACGCGCTCGCCCATCCGCTGGCCAATGCGATCCTGGCGACGGTGTTGGCCAACGAATCGATCAACCGCTGCGGGCCGTTGTTGATCGCCGGCCTGGCGCGCAAGCATCGGGTCGCCGAAACCGATGTGATCCTGGCTTGGGCGCAAGCATGGGCGGCGTTGAATTTGGCGCCCTTGTTCGCCACGCTGGATGCCGATGCGTTGAAAATTCCATGTGAAGAGTCGAAGAGCCTGGATGCAGGCACGCGTGCGCTGCAAATGGCGGTGATCGATGGCGTGCTGTCGGTGCCGGCGCAGCAATTGAATGCAACCGGCGGCTTGGACGAGTTGACGCAGATGTTCAGTCACCCCGAGTCGGCACGGCAGTTGCTGTCCTTGCCCGCCGCCGATGGCGCGCAGTCCGCGTTCGATCAGGCGCGCGCCAGTGTTGAAGCGATCGCGGGTATGGCCGACTTCTTGTTTGCCGCGCTGACGGTGGAACGACCGGCAGGATTGAGCTTGTCCGATTTCCTCAAGACCGGCATGGGTCTGCGCCGCCGTGCCGGCATCGACGCTCTGGAACGCACGCTGACGCAATTGGCGGTTCCCGCGCAGCAGGAAGCATTGCGCGGCCACGCGCTGCAATCGCTGCGGCATACGCAGCAACGTCTATTGGCGCAAGTGTTGCGGCAATTGCCGACTGGCGGCGCGGTCGATGCGGTGATCGGCAGCTTGCAGCGCAATGGCAGCGCGCAGGCAGATTCGACTCTGGCAACGCTGGAATCTGCCGTGCTCGACGTTTGGGCCTTGTCGGAAGCAAGCGCACCAGCCAATGTCTGAGCCGCCTGTCATGAACTACGCTGCAAACGTGCAGGCATTGGCCGAAGCCGATTTTTCCGAAGTCGCGGATAGCTTCGCCAACGCCGGGTACCAGGTGCGCCTGCCGGCCAAGGGGATCTTGCAAATCGCTTTGCCGACTCCGGCGTCCCGCCGTTTGCGCCTGCTGCTGTCGGTCGGCGTGCATGGCGACGAAACCGCGCCGATTGAAATGCTCGCGCACCTGCTGCATGCGTTGAGCGCCGAGCCGCACGCGTTGCAGGCGGATTTGATGGTCGTGGTCGGCAACCTGGCGGCGATTGCGCAAGGCAAGCGCTACCTGGAAGTCGACCTGAACCGTTTATTCACGTCCGAGCGTGGTGTTTTGCAAGCGGCGGCGGAGGCCGAACGGGCCGATGCCATCATGCGGGCGACGGCGGCGTTTTTCGGCGGCGATGGCGGTGGAGAAAAATGGCATCTCGACTTGCACACCGCCATCCGCAAGTCGCATTATCCGACCTTTGCCATCGTGCCGGACGTGATCGCCAATACTGCCAAGCGCAATCTGGTGGCCTGGCTGGGCGGCGCCGGCATCGGCGCCATCATCTTGAATGCGAAATTGGCGCCCACCTATAGCGCCTACACCGCGACGCAGTTTGGGGTCGCCAGTTGCACCGCAGAATTGGGGCAGATCGGTGTGCTGGGGGCGAACGACCTCAGCCAGTTTGCGATTACCTCGGCGGCGCTCGATACGATGCTGCGCTCTGGCGGTACCTTGGCGTTTCGCAAGGTCATGCCGCAGGTATTCCAAGTCGCGCAAGAGATCGTCAAGCGCAGCGAGGATTTTCGCTTGAATTTCGATCGCGCGACGCAGAATTTCACCGCCTTCGAGCCGGGAACACTGATTGCCACCGATGGCGCTTGCCGCTATAGTGTTGGCGCTGCGACCGAATACGTGGTTTTCCCCAACCCGGATGTCAGGGTCGGGCAGCGTGCAGGGCTGATGGTGGTGCGTCGGAATCGGGAGATATAGCATTGGAGATTGCCGGCATGAACGTATTATTGGCTGAAGACGATCCGATCAACCAAAAGGTTGCCAGCGCTTTGTTGAAAAAGGCAGGGCATTCGGTGCGGGTTGCGCAAAACGGCCTGGAAGCGACGGCTTTGATTACGCGCGAGCGGTTCGACATCGTGCTGATGGATATGCACATGCCGGAAATGGATGGGCTTGCCGCAACCAGGGCGATCCGCGCGTTGACATCTCCGGCTGCGGCAGTTCCCATCGTCGCGTTGACGGCCTCGGGATCGCTGTCGGATATCCAGGTCTGCCTGGACGCAGGCATGAACTATTTTCTGGTCAAGCCGTTCAAGATGGATCGCTTCGATAGTATTTTGGCGGAAATCGCCGGCGCGGCGAATAAAAACGGGAATCCGTAATCCGTGGTTGATTTGGATTTGCGGTAAACGCCGCAATATTATTTGACGTAACCCAGCGCGATCGCATCTTCAACCAATTTGGCGTATCTGGTTGTCTTGGCGCCATCCAGGTAAGTCTTTTCAGTCGCCATCTTCGCCAATCCAATCATGCTCTTGTATGGAATTCGCTTTATGATGGCATTGGCGACAGGCGGCGGCACGCCAGCGCCCACGTTAAGGTCGAGCAGCCACGATACACGGGTATGTTCGCGGTCGATCCACTCCAGTTTAAAGGGGGTAAAAGCGGAACTCATGCGCGCCAGATTCTCGCCCGCGTCAAACTTGATGTCTTCGGTGGAATACACGTCGATCAGTTCATAGCCCCTTGCCAGGTTGGCGGTTGTGGTGACACGCAACACGGTGTCGCGGTCCTGGAGTATCGGTATGTGGTGGTGCCACCAAAAAACGAAGGTATCCGTTGCCTCGTCCTCGACTTTCAGCATTTTGGTCGCTTCGCAGCCAGACATCCACTTTGGATAGTTATTGATATCGCGCAAGATCGTGCTGATCACTTCCATTCTTGCAGGCATATCGCAAATCACCTTGGCCGCTATGAAGGGCTTGCCGGCGACATCGCTGGAATAGCTCTTGCAGTTGGCGTCGGTGCTTTCCAGTTTCCATTGATACTTCGACGGATCTGCTTCCAGGGTTTCCCTGCGGCTTTCCGCAAAAGCATTGGACGCTCCCAACAGCGCGAAGGCGAACACGGGCACGATCGTTCGGCACGACTGTCGAATATCGCCGATAACCAAGGCAGCGATTGCAGCAATCTTTTGATTCGTGATCGTGAACATAAAAGCCTTAGCTTGGAATCGGCGCCGCAGGCGCCACGGTCGGAACTAGCAAATAGACGTTGTGCTTGCCGGCCTTCCCTTTGATGCTTATTCCGGATCGCTCGATAAAGTCGTACATATCTTTGACCAACGCATACGTGGTTTCGCAAACCTGAATCTGATTCGGTGCACCAAGGGATTCTATGCGTGATGCAAGATTCACGACATCGCCCCAGACATCGTAGACCTGTCGCGATTGGCCGATTACGCCGGCGACCAGCCCGCCCGACGCAATTCCGATGCGTAGTTCAATGTCTTGAAAATCCTTGACGATATCGAGCATTTGCGTCGCAAACTCGATCATCTTCGCGGCGTGATCCGAATCGGACTCCGGCACTCCCGCCGCGACCATGTACGCATCGCCTATGGTTTTTATCTTGGTAAGGCCGTTTTTTTCCACGCAGCGGTCAAAGCGCAAAAAAACTTCGGACAGGATGGCGATCAACGCTTCTGGCTCCATGCGCTCCGTTATTCCGGTAAAACCCACGATGTCGGCAAACAGGACGGAGCAATTGGCATGGCGCTTTGGAAAGGTTTGTCGATCCGCCAGAAGGCGCTCGGCAATGATCTTTGGAAACATCCCGCTCACCAGGGATACAAATCGATTGTTCGCCAGGTGCAGGTAGTGCTCGATGCGTGCAACGTCGCCCATGTAAATATGCAGCATAAGATAAAGCAAGCCCATGGCCCCCAAGCTGAAGGCCCAATTGACTACCGTGTGCGATCCTCGCGGCAGGAACAAACCGACATCAATGGCAAAGTCCGTAGAGGAAAAAAAGACCACCGCGCTCAGGCACAGCAGTGAAAACCCATGCCGGATCCAAGCGCTCTCTCGTCTTAGTCCTATGTAAGAACCGTACGCCAGGGGAATCAGGGAAAGTTGGGTGGTGCGCGGCAATCCCGGCGTCGGCACATCTCCAAAGAGTGCAATGGCGCAGAAAATCAAAAACAAACTGACAATCATCAACAACGCTGCGATACGGGTTTGACCGCGTTGCGTCAGGATTGCACCGGCAGCACCAACGATGAAAACCGGGCTGGCGAACACGCCATTGATCCAACGCCCATCAATGAAAAAAGTCAGTAATGCGCAAAGCCCAATGAGGGTCAGGGCAGAGCTGGTGACAACCAGGAGCAGACGAACCCTTCTCTCATGCGTTACCTCGAGGTCGCGCAAGACCAGGTATTCGGATCCATCCTCGATGTCGGCGCTCATGATTGTGGAGTGCAATGCCAGTTAAACGCGCCGGTAATTTTCATAGGTGCCAGAATTATCCAATTCCATTAAATGAAGAGTGACGCAAGTCGTATCTTTCGAGACGGATTTTTCAGTTGTCGGCAAAGAAGTCCACCGAGCATGACAATTCATCGGCAGGTTGCGCTTGGGCGCAAGGTGTTCATCTTGCACTTTGATTCAATAAGCAGCATCATAGCCGCGCAATGCAATTTGATCAACTACCCATATTTTCCGTTTCTTGGTCATATTGCATCGCGCACGGAGACATATTTTTTAAAAATTGCCAATCGAAGCGGGAGTTCGATTGTTTCCTCCTTGATGGAGTCGCAAATTACTCAAAATATCGCAATGGAATTACCAGACGATGTCGACGTCCTGATCGTGGGGGCGGGTCCCGTCGGCGCCGCGCTGGCGAACTTGTGCGGCCGCATGCGCGTGCGCACCCTGATCATGGACAAGCTGCCTGAGATACAGATGCAGCCGCGTGCCATGGCCTTGGACAACGAGGCATTGCGCATCCTGCAGCTGGTTGGCCTGGACGACGCATCCTTTGCTCG
Source organism: Burkholderiaceae bacterium (assembly GCA_031291325.1). Lineage (GTDB taxonomy): Bacteria > Pseudomonadota > Gammaproteobacteria > Burkholderiales > Burkholderiaceae_D > PKWO01. Next base: position 90,696 of record JARLJG010000050.1, on the reverse strand, counting down.
CGTGGTGATCCCCGAGGTGCGCCTGCACAGCCCGATTTTCGGCCTGTTTGCACGCATGAACACCACCGGCATCCTTGACGGCCATCCGATGCTGACCACTTTCTTTCAACCCGAGCTTGAGCACGCTTTGCTTGACGGCCTGGCGCGCTATCCCTCGGTTCAAGTGTGCAGGCCGATTGAGTGGATGGAGACGAAGGAGGCGCAACACGGTTGCACGGTCTCGCTGCGTCTGCCGGATGGCAGCACGCGTCAGTTGCGAACCCAGTTTGTTGTGGGGGCCGACGGCGCAGGCTCGCCGGTGCGGCGGGCACTTGGCCTTGGCTTTCACGGCAGCAGTTTCAGGGAAGACTGGCTGATCGTCGATGCGCTCAATGTCGCAGAAGACATTGGTCACATCGACTTCCTGTGCGACCCGCGTCGACCCGCCCCGCACATACCCGGCCCTGGCGGGCGTCAACGCTGGGAGTTCATGTTGCATCCCGATGAAAACCCGGAGCAGATGTTGCGCGATGATTCCATCAAAGCGTTGCTCAAGCCTTGGGCAGACTTCGATCAGGTGATTGTCGAACGCAAGGCCGTGTATCGCTTTCACGCGCGCACAGCCGCCAAATTCCGCGTTGGTCGAACGCTATTGGTCGGCGATGCCGCGCATGTCACCCCGCCTTTCATTGGACAGGGGCTGGTCGCCGGCTTGCGCGACGTCGCCAATCTTGGCTGGAAGTTGGCGTGGGTCACGCAGGGTCGCGCCGATCAGCGCATCCTCGACAGTTATCACATCGAGCGCCAACCGCATGCGTGGGCGATGATCCGGCTCGCCATGTGGATGGGGCGGCTGGTCATGCCGCGCAATCGCTTGGCGGCATTTGTATCGCACGGCGTCGCACGCTTGATGACATTGACGCCCGGATTGCGCCGCCTGATCGTCGACATCAAAATCAAACCCAAGAATCGCTTCAGGCGCGGTCTGTTTGCCGCACGGCGAGCAGCCAATCGCTTTGAGCACGGCAATCACCTGGTGCAGGGGCGACTGCGCAACGGCGCCGGAGTGGTCTTGCGCAGCGACGATGTGCTTGGGCAACATTTACAGCTAGTTGGGATTGGGATCGACCCCCTTGCAAAGCTATCGGCTGCGCAGCGGGAAATCTGGCATAGCCTGGGTGGCATGACGACCACAATCGGTGCAGCTGGATCTTCATCCGACATTGTCTGGGAAGATATCGAAAATACATTTCGTTGCGGTGATTTTTCTTTGGGATGGATTGTTGCGGTACGTCCGGACAAGGTGGTGATGGCCGACGGCAAGCCAGCTCAAGCTGATGCTATCGTCGATACGGTGGCCAAGTTAATGCGGTGAAATTGCCTTATTGCAATATCGGTCGGCTGGACCGTCGTGGCTGCATAAGCTCGAAATACGTAGTAAATCCCCTTCTTTTTCAAAGCTGGATATCTGATTGCCAATTGATAATGGCTGGTAAGAAATTCCGGTTTCCGCCGCTTGGCGCATTTTTTTGCCGGAATTCCATATCGAGCGGGAGTTCAGCATGGAAACGAATCAGGCGACGCGCAATAATCCTTTTATGCAGGATGCATTCCCGCATGACGACGAACTGGAACAACAAGACTCGTTTGAGCCGACGGACGAATTTCCACATCGGGCGCGGGTCGACTTAAAGGCGATCCGGCAGGCGATTGCGCGGGTCGAGTCGGAAGCCAAGGCGACAGTTGCCGCTGAAAATCGCGCGCGGGCGGAAGCCAGGGCCAAGGCGCTGGCCGAAGAGCGCGCCCGCACCGATTCTGAAGCGGGCGCCGAAGCGCACCGCAATGCGAAGGCTGCGGAAGAAGCGATTGCCGCCAGCCGCGCCCGCCTGGAAGCAGAGCGTCAAGCGCGCGCCGCCAATGAAGCGCGCATCGTGGCGGTCAACCATGAAATAGCCGAGTTGCGCGCCCGCACCGAAGCCGACACCGAGGTCGGCGCCGCCGCGGCCGCGCGCGCCCGGGCCGAACGCGAAGCCCGCAGCCGCGCCGCCGAACAAATTGCCGCCGAATCCGAATTGGCGGCGCGGGCTGCGGAAACTGCGCAAACCCTGGCGCAAGAAGCCGAGCAGACGCGCTGGCTGGCCGCCGAACGGGCAGCCGCCACGCAGGGAGCAAAAGAACAGGCGGAAGCGCGCGCCCGGGCCGAAGCCCGGATGACCGAACTGGCGCGCGAGAGCGAATTGCAGCAAAAAGAAGCGCGCCTGACCGCCGAGCGCTTGGGCGCGGCACGGCGCGAAGCGCTTGGCCTGGCGCAGCAGCGCGAAAATGCCGAGGCCTTGGAATTGGCGTCGTCGCTCAAGCGGGCGCCGGTCGAAGTGCAGGCGCGCGAAGAGGCGCGCGCGCGCGCGGCTCTGGAGCAGGAAAAGGAAACGATCGCCCATGCGCGCGCAGAATCCGAGCGGCGCGCGCTCGATTCTCTGCAATTGCGTTTGCAGGCCGAAGTCGAAATGCGCGACGCCGCCGAACGGCGCGAACAAAGCGAAAGCCTGGCGGCCACCGCTGCGCAGGCGCGGCGCGAGGCCGACGAACGGATTCGCATCGCCACCGAAGCGCGCATTCAAGCCGAAAAGCAATTGCAGACTTCTGCCGTAGCGCGTATCGAGGCCGAGCACCAGGCTGATCTCCAGGTGCGCGCGCGGCTGGCTGCCGAGGCGCGCGCGGTGGAGCAAGCCAAGTTGCGCGAACAGGCCGAGCGCCAAGCGACGCTGGCGGCGCAGGCGCGCTGCGACGAGGAACAGCGAGCGCAACAACTTGCCACCAGGCGCGCCGAACTGGAGAGCGAAGCGGCGCACATGGCCGCCGAGCGCAATAAAGCGGAAAACCACGCGCTTGCAGCGGTTGCCGAGCAAGTCGACATGCATCGCCAGGCCGCCGACATTGCCACGCGCAAGGCGCGTCAGGCCTTGGAATTGGCGCGCGTCGAGCACGCGCGCGCCGTCAGCGAAAAGCAGGCGCTGGCAATCGGACTGCAAAGGCAGCAAGCTGAAGAGCAGGCGCGCGATGCCGCGCAGGCGCGGGTGGCAGCCGACAAGGAGCAGGCAGAACTGTTGCGCATGCAAGCCGACGCCGACCAGACCAAGCGCGCAGCGGCCGAGACCGAGTCGGCAGCGGTCAAGATCACCGTGGCGCAAACCATCGTCCAGGCAGAACAAAAGAGCAACGCCGCCAAAGCCGCGTTGCAAAGCGCGCGCGAAGCGGTCGAACTGGCGCGGCTGCAAAGGCAACGCGCCAAGGACGAGCAGTCGGCTCTTGAAATCATGCAAGAGAAGCTGGAATTGGAAAGAAAACGCAGCGCCGCCGTGCAGCGCGTAGTGCAGTCGACCCAGGATAAGCTTGACAGCGAAAAGGCGGCGCTGGCAGAGGTGCAGGCGCGCGAGCAGGCCGATCGCGAACATGCCGAATTGATGCGCGCACGCGAGCAGGCAGAGCGCGAAGCGCGCCAGTTGCGCAGCGCCCAATGCACCGCCACCAAGCATACGCTGGAGCAAACCCAGGCCCGTGTGGATTTGCAACGCAAGGCGGCGCAAGCGGCGTTGCAAAAAGCGCGCACGGTGGTCGAGTTGAGCCGCGCGGAGCGGCAGCGCCTGGAAGCCGAGCAAATTGCATTGGCGGCCGCGCAACAGAAATTGCAGGCCGAGGAAGCGGCGCGCATGCAAGCCGAATCGCGCGCCCAGGCCGATCAAAAACAGGCCGAGTTGCTGCGCGCGCGCGAACAGAGCGAACAGATGGCGCGCCTGGCGGCGCAGGCCAAGGCGGCAGCGGAAGAGCAGTGCGCGGCGCTGGAAGCGGAACAGGCCGTGCAACAACGCAAGTTGGCCGAATTGGCAGAAGCCAAGGCGCGCGAAGCCAGGGAGTTGAGCCGGATCGAGCGCGAGCGCATCGCTGCCGACCAGAAAGCCGTGGCCGCGCTGCAAGAGAAAATGCGCACCGAGGAAGCGGCGCGCCACGAAGCAGAAATCCGTGCAATGGCCGACCAGCAACAAGCGGAATCGATGCGCCAACGCGAGTTGGCCGAACAAAAGGCGCGCCTGGCCGCCGAGGCCAGATGCGCAGCCGAGAAACAGCGGACCGCAATCAACCAGGCGCAAATCGAGCAACAGGGCAAGATGGCCGAATTGGCCGCAGCCAAGGCGCGCGAAGCCGGCGAGTTGCTGCGCGTCGAACGGGAACGCGAAGTTGCCGAGCAACAGGCGCTGGCGGCATTGCAAAAGAAGATCGAAATCAAACAAAGCGCGCGCCTGGAAGCGGAAAGCCGGTTGCGCCTGGAGCAGCAACAGCAAGCGCTGTTGCAAGCGGCGGAAGAGTCCGAGCACGCATTGCGCCTGGCGCGCGAAGCCGAATGCGAAGCCACCCGCAAAATCATGGCGCAGACCCAGACGCGTCTGGAATTGCAAAAACAGGCGGCGGCTGCTGCCGAATTGAAAGCGGCGCAAGCGCTTGAATTGGCACAGGTGGAGCGGCAGAGAGCGGTGGCCGAACAAGAAGCGCTGGAACTGACACAGCAAAAGGCGCGCCTGGAACGGCAACGCAGCGGCGCGGAAAAATTGACGCTGGAATCGCTGCAAAAGAAATGCGAAGCCGAACGCAATGCCTGCGCCGAAGCGCAAGCGCGCGCAGTGGCCGAATATAAACAGGCAAAACTGGTAGTCGGCCGCGAAGAAGCCGAACGCGCAGAGCGCTTGGCCAGCGAGGCCAAATGCCAGGCAGAGCAATCAAGTTACGAGAGCGCCGCCGCGCAGGCGGCTGCCCAAAGGCAGGCGGCGGAGATTGCGGAAGCCAAGGCGCGCGAGGCGATTGCGTTGGCAAAAATCGAAGGCGAGCGCGCCGCCGCCGAGCAGCGCGAACTCGAAGCGATCCAGGAAAAAGTGAAAGTGGAAGAACTTGCCTGCCGCGAAGCGGAGCAGCGGGCAGCTGCGCAACGCGAAGCCAATCGCTTGATCCGGCAGCGCTTGCAAACCGAGGTCGCCGCGCGCGAGGCGGAACAGGCACGCGTCGAAGCGGAGCGTTTGGCGCTCGCAGCCGCACAGGAAAAACGGCAAATCGAAGAACTCGCCGCGCGCGAAGCAGAACAGGCGCGCGTCGAAGCGGAACGTCTGGCGCTCGCGGCAGCGCAGGAAAAGCAGCAAATCGAAGAACTCGCGGCGCGTGAAAAAGAGGCGTCCAGAAGCAAGAGCGAACAGGAATCGTCGGAAGCTGAACTCGCAGCCCGCGAATTGATCCAGCGCATGTCGCAAAAGGCGGCCGACTGCCAGGATTGGCGCGAGCGCGCCGAAGCGATCCTGGCCGAGTCGCCGACGCCGGTTGCGTTGCCTCGGGCAAGGCGTGGTGCGCGGCCAATGGCGGCGGCGCTGGCCATGATGGTGACGGTCGCCGTAGCGCTTGGCGGTGCAAGCTGGAGCGGGATCGGGCCGTTTGCGCGCGCTTCGGCAGCCGTTGCCGCAGCGCAGACAGCAGCGCCGGCTGCGCTCGTGGTTGCGAGCGCAAACAACGAACCGATCGGTTCGCCCGACTTGCACATGTCATTTGCGTTGACGGTGCCGCCTTCTGCAGCGGCAGCGGCAGAGAAGAGCGAATAGGACTTCTCGACCGCTCGGTTAGCCGGCATGCAACAAGGTTGCCTGCCGGCGGCGGGCAATCAATCTCTCATTTCTGGGCGCGCCGCTGATTCTCGCCTCTTGTCATCATGTTGTCACATTAAATGCCTATCTTTTGCGTTCCGCGCATCCAAATCTTTCCTTGGTCTCTCTTCTGCTTTGAAGAAAAATAGTGGCTTCCTTGCCAAGTAATCGCATCCTTGCATCGACATAAAGGCATAATGTCGGAAAAAACGGAGATTAAAGCGTGCGGCGGAGTGCGCGGGCAAGTCCAGGGCCTCCGTCGGCGGCATCGGATTTGCAAGTATTTGGATCATCACGAGAGGGTGGAATGTTTGCAGCAGTAGATTTGGGCTCAAATAGTTTTCGTATGCATATTGCCAGCCACGATGGCGAAACGATTCGGATTTTGAAAAGCGCGCGCGACCCGATTCGCCTGGCTTCCGGGCTGGATAGCCAAGGCAACATGACCGCGCCGGCGATGCACGCGGCATTGGACTGCCTGGCAAGATTCAACGCCATTTTGAAAGCGTATCCGCTGGACGCGGTCAGGGTGGTCGCAACCAATACTTTGCGGATCGCCAAGAATTCGGCGGTTTTTTTGCCGTTGGCGGAAAAGGCGATCGGCCACCCGATCGAAATCATTTCCGGTGAAGAGGAAGGCCGCCTGATCTACATGGGCGTCGCCAGCACGCTCGCCGCATCCAACGAAAGACGGTTGGTGCTCGATATCGGCGGCGGCTCCACCGAGCTGATTCTCGGGCAGGGACAGGAGATCGAGCGGGTCGAATCGTTCAGCATCGGCAACGTCAAGCAAAGCCTGGAATTCTTCCCCGGCGGACGGATCGACGCCGCTTCCTTCGATGCGGCAATCCTGTCGGCGCGCAGCTATTTCGAGGATGCCGCGCCGCCCTACTATCCGCAGTATTGGAGCACCGCTTACGGCTCTTCCGGCACCATCCGCTCGATTGCCGACGCCATCACCAGAAATAACCTGGGCGACGGCAAGCTGTCGCGTGTGAGCCTGGAGGCCTTGAAGCAACGCCTGATCCAATTCGGGCATGCCAGCCGGATCGAATTGATCGGCATGAAGCCGGATCGCGCGGCAGTCATGGTCGGCGGACTGGCGATTTTGATCGGTGTCATGCAGGAATTGAATTTCGACAAGATGATTCCGATCGAGGCCGGTTTGCGCATGGGGGTCTTGTGGGATTTGCAATGGCGCGCCAACAAGCGCGACCGGCGCGAGCAGTCGGTGCACGGTTTCCTGCAGCGTTTTCATGCCGACGAAGGCCGCGCCAAGCGCGTGGCCGACGCCGCCGGGCTGTTGTATACGCAGCTCAAGGCGACCGACGATACCTATACCCGCTACCTGTATTGGAGCGGCTTGCTGCACGAGACCGGGCTGGCGGTGTCGCAAAGCGGCTACCACAAGCATGCGGCCTACCTGATCGCCAACGCGGACCTGCCGGGATTCACCACCCGCGAACAACGCGTGATGAGCACCATGATCCTCGGGCAAAAGGGTAATTTGCGCAAGATCGAAGATGCGCTGACCGACATCGATCTGGCCAAGGCGATCCTGGCGCTGCGCCTGGCGGTCATGTTCATGCATTCGCGCATCGAAGTGAATCTGGACGAGATTCGGCTGCGCTTGAAGAACAAGATCGAGCTGGAGATTCGCAGCGGCTGGTTCATGCACCATCCGACCGTGTCTTTCTGGATGGAAAAAGAGAAGGAATGCTGGAACGAAGTCGGCATCGATTTCACGATCAAGATCAATGCCTGAACGGGCCGGCGGCGTTGATGTCTCGTTTGTGTTCCGTCGATGTCGGCGGTATTTATTGCGGTTCCGAAAATAATGGTATATATTATTTATATTATTAATTGAAAAAAGGGTGAACTCATGTCGACAACAACTGGTGAAGCAACATTGCCGCCAACCGATGGCGCAGCCAAAGCCGCTCCCAAGGCAAATGGCGTTGGCGCAGCAGCGGCAGAGAAGAAGCCTGCAGCGCTGAAGAAACCGGTGGCCGCGAAAAAGCCGGCGGCGGTGAAGCCAGCCGTTGCGGTCAAGAAGCCGGCGGCGCCGAAAAAGGCTGCGGCGGTCAAGGCTGCGCCTGAAAAGAAAGCTGCCGTCAAAGTCAAGGCCGCTCCCAAGGTCGAGCCGAAAGCACCGGCTGCCCCCAAGGAAAAGGCCAAGAAGGCGAAGCTGGTGCGCGACAGCTTCTCGATGCCGGAAGCCGAATACGCAGTGCTGGGCGCCGTCAAGAAAGCTTGCTTGAAGGCTGGCATCGAAGTGAAAAAGAGCGAGTTGTTGCGCATCGGCGTCGCCTTGATCCAAAAGATGGATGTCGGCGCGTTGAAAGGCGTCTTGTCCACGCTGCCGCCGTTGAAGGCAGGCCGTCCGAAACAAGAGAAGTAAGCGGCGTGCCGGCGCATCCGGCACGCGTTGTTGCGATCCCCCCATTCACGGTTGTCGTCCTGACGCGATGGCAACCGTCGATCGAAACCTGGCAAAAAACGGCCGGAGTTGTCGTTTTTTATTGCCAATGTCGTCATGTCATGAAACGGACATTGAACTGTCATTTTGCTGAAGCAATCAGCAGTTACGCTCTCATCGTCAACATGAATAGGACGATAAATGCGACTCCTGACCAGCTCCGCAGATGTAAATCCCTCTCAAGCGAAATTGACGTTGAGCATTGCCAGCACGCCAGAAGAAGTGCGCGAAGTGCAGCGTCTGCGGTACAAAGTATTTGTGGAAACGATGGGTTTGACCGCGTTGATGAATGCGGAAGAGCTGGACCGCGACGAGTTCGATTCATATTGTAACCACTTGATCGTGCGCGACGCCAAGAGCCTGGCGGTGGTCGGCACCTATCGCGTGCTGGGACCGAACGCTGCCCGTGAAATCGGCAAGTTCTATTCGGAACAGGAATTCGACCTTGGCCGCCTGAACAACTTGCGCGGCAGCATTGCCGAAGCAGGGCGCGCCTGCATCCATCCAGATTACCGCAGCGGCGGCGTCATCATGATGTTGTGGGCCGGTTTGGCTGCCTTCATGAAAAAGGAACATTGCCAATACCTGATCGGTTGCGCCAGCGTCAGCCTGGCCGACGGCGGGCACAACGCGGCCGCGCTGTACCACGCCATCGGCGATAGCAGCTTGTCGCCTTCCGAGTACCGCGTCACGCCGCATCTGCCGTTCCCGATCGAAGAACGCGAACCCGGCCATGTGGCGCAAATTCCACCGCTCATCAAGGGTTACCTGCGCAGCGGCGCCTGGATTTGCGGCGCACCGGCGTGGGATCCCGATTTCCACAGCGCAGATTTTTTCCTGATGTTGCCGTTGTCTAAACTGGACGACCGATACGCCCGCCACTATCTGAAAGAGACGAGGTCAGCATGAAACCGAGAGACCAATTTTTGGACGCAGCTTTCCTGGGTTCCAAAGTTGGCCCCGGAAAGAAAGAGCCGACCCGTTTTCGCACCATCTGGATCTCCGACGTCCATTTGGGCACGACCGGTTGCCAGGCCGCCCGGCTGCTCGAATTCTTGCGTGCCACCGAGTCCGAGACGCTGTACCTGGTCGGCGATATCGTCGACGGCTGGCAATTGAAGCGGCGCTGGTATTGGGATCAGGTGCATAACAATATCGTGCAGACCGTGTTGAAGAAAGCCAAGAAGGGCACCGAAGTCATCTTCGTGCCCGGCAACCACGACGAAGCGGTGCGCCAGTTCATCGACCTCGATTTCGGCGGCATCCGGGTGCGCGACGAAATGGTGCACACCACTGCTGCCGGCAAGCGCATGCTGGTGCTGCACGGCGACCGTTTCGACGGCGTGATTGCTTGCGCCAAGTGGCTGGCCTATGTCGGCGACAACCTGTACACGATGATCCTCACCTTCAACCAGTGGTATAACGCCTGGCGCGCGCGCGCCGGCCTGCCGTACTGGTCGCTGTCGCAATACCTGAAATCGAAGGTCAAGAACGCGGTCAACTACATCTCTTCGTTCGAGGAGGCATTGGCCGAAGAAGCCAAACGGCGCGGCCTGGACGGCGTGATCTGCGGCCATATCCATAAGCCGGAAATCCGCGAAATCGACGGCGTCACCTATTGCAACGACGGCGACTGGGTGGAAAGCCTCTCCGCGCTGGTGGAAGATCAAGCGGGCCAACTGCGTCTGGTGACCTGGCAGGAAATCGTCAAGCACCGCAAACATGCGGTCGAGGCCGAGGTCGACGACGGAGAGTTATGCGTATCGCCGTCGTAACGGATGCATGGGAACCGCAGGTCAACGGCGTAGTCAACACTTTGAAGGCAACGGTCGCATGCTTGCGCAGCATGGATCATGAAGTGTTGACTGTCACTCCAGAAGAGTTGCGCACCTTCGCTTGCCCCACCTATCCCGATATCCGGCTGGCCTATAAACCGTACGGCAAGGTGGCGTCCCGGCTGGCGTCGTTCGCGCCCGATTGCATTCACATCGCAACCGAAGGGCCGATGGGTTTGGCCGCCAGGCGCTATTGCCTGCGGCACGGACTCGCCTTCACCACCGCTTACCACACCCGCTTTCCAGAATACGTGCATGCCCGCGCCAAGATCCCGCTGGCCTGGACGTATCGCTGGCTGCGCTGGTTCCACGGCCCCTCGAAGACGATCATGGTGCCGACGCCGCGCGTCAAGCTGGCGCTGGAAGAGCGCGGCTTCCGCCGGCTTGGCCTGTGGGGGCGCGGGGTCGATACCGAGCGCTTCGCGCCCAGGGAAGGCGACGATTCGTGTATCGAGAGCCCGTTGTTTCTGTATGTCGGCCGGCTGGCGGTGGAAAAGAACGTCGAAGCGTTTCTGAAAATCGAATTGCCCGGCACCAAATGGCTGATCGGCGACGGCCCGCAAAAAGAAGAGCTGGAAAAGAAATATCCGCAGGCGCGGTTTTTGGGCGCCAAGTCGAACGAGCAGTTGCCCGGTTATTACAATTGCGCCGACGTGTTCGTCTTTCCGAGCATGACCGACACCTTCGGCCTGGTGCTGGTGGAAGCGATGGCCTGCGGCGTTCCGGTTGCCGCCTATCCGGTGGAAGGGCCGATCGACGTCGTAGCCTCCGGCAAGTCCGGCAGCTTGCATCAGGACTTGCGGCGCGCCTGCTTCGAGGCGCTGACCCTGAATCGCGGCGAAGTGCGGCAGCATGCGCTGACGTTTTCGTGGGAGGCCGCCACCCAGCAATTCCTGCAGCTCTTGCATCCGGTGTTGCCAAGCAAGGCTGGCCTCCGCGTCAGTCCGGCGATTGCTGTATCCTGATCGTAAATTGACTCTCACAATTTGCGAGTACCGCCATGCGACAAGATCCGCGCTTTCCCAATCTGTATATTCTCGATCATCCGCTGATCCAGCATAAGCTCAGCTACATGCGCGAAAAAGACGCGTCGACGCGCAGTTTCCGCGCCTTGCTGCGCGAGATCACGCTGTTGATGGGCTACGAGATCACGCGCGATTTGCCGCTCACCACCAAGGCGATCGAAACGCCGTTAGCGGCGATGGATGCGCCCGTCATCGCCGGCAAGAAGCTGGTCGTGGTGCCGGTGCTGCGTGCCGGTATCGGCATGAGCGACGGTTTGCTGGATTTGATCCCATCGGCGCGTGTCGGCCATATTGGCGTCTACCGCGATCCCGCGACCTTGCAGCCGGTCGAGTACCTGGTGCGCCTGCCCGATTTGGCCGACCGCAGCTTCATCGTCTGCGACCCGATGCTGGCGACCGGCAATTCGGCGGTGCATGCGGTCGACGTGCTGCGACGGCGCGGCGTGGCGCAGGAACAAATCCGCTTTTTGGCTTTGGTGGCCGCGCCCGAAGGGGTAGAGGTGTTTCAGGCAGCGCACCCGGCGGTCAAGACGTATATTGCGGCGCTCGATTCGCACTTGAACGAGCATGCGTACATCGTACCGGGCCTGGGCGACGCCGGTGACCGCTTGTTTGGGACCAAATGACGCCGACAGTGGGAAATACGCCTGCCTATTTTGCCAGCAGATCCGGCGCCATCACGGCTTTCAGATAATTGGTCGAGGCGTCGCCGCGATCTTTCTGGCCGATCCAGAGCGCGGTCGATTTGCGGATTGTCCAATCTTGCACGCTGCCGGTCAATACCAGCGCGGCGACCTGGCCCAGCGTCGGCTGATGGCCGACCACCAACACCGGCTCGCGGCCTTCCGGCCAGTTGACCACGCTGATTATGCCTTCGGCAGTGGCGTCGGGCGCCAGGCCGGGGTGGATCTTGAATTTTCTTCCCAAGGCTTCCGCCGTTTGCACGGTGCGCCGGGTCGGGCTGACCAGGATTCGGCAAGTATTGGGCAAATTCCGATCCAGCCATTCCGCCATTTTCCAGGCCTGCTTATGGCCTTTCGCGGTGAGTGCGCGGCCCTCGTCCGGTTCTCCCGGCTCGGCTTCGGCATGACGCCATAGAATGAGTTCCATATCGGTGGTCTCAGGTGGAAGGGGGCGGCGCCAGTGTCTGCATCAAGAACTTTTGCGCAGTGAACGGCGTTTGCCGCAGGCGCGGCTTGCGTCGTTGGTATTGACCGGAAGAGTCCAGTTCCCACGAGTTGGTATTGTCTTTCAAATATGGATGCAGGCCTTCGGTGATGACGCGCTTCTTGAGCGCTTTGTCCAGCACAGGGAAAGCCACTTCGATGCGGCGGAACAGGTTGCGGTTCATCCAGTCGGCACTGCCGAGGTAAACATCGTGCGCCAGATCGTTGCGGAAATAGAAAATGCGGCTGTGTTCCAGGAAGCGCCCGATGATCGAGCGCACCCGGATGTTTTCCGACAAGCCCGGCAAGCCGGGCCGCAACGCGCAGGCGCCGCGCACGATCAAGTCGATCTTGACGCCATCGGCCGAAGCGGCATACAGCGCGCGGATCACCGATTCGTCGAGCAGCGCATTCATCTTGGCGATGATGACGCCGGGGCGTCCTTCGCGGGCGATGCGCGCCTCGTTGCGGATGGCGCGGATGAATTCCTTTTGCAGCGCGAACGGCGCCAGCCACAGAAAATGCAATTTCTTCGGCTTGGTCAGGCTGGTCAAGTGGATAAATATCTCATTGACTTCGGTGCACAGATCGGGATTGGCGGTCAACAGGCCGAAGTCGGTGTACAGCTTGGTCGTGGTCGGATGATAGTTGCCGGTGCCCAGATGCGAATAGTAAGTGAGCTTGCCTTCTTCGCGGCGAATCACGAAAGCCATCTTGGCGTGGGTCTTCAAACCCACCACGCCGTACACCACTTGCGCGCCAACCCGCTCCAGCCGGTCGGCCCAGTTGATATTGGCTTCTTCGTCGAAGCGCGCCATCAATTCGACGATGACCGTGACTTCCTTGCCGCGCTGCGCGGCGGTAATCAGCGACTCCATCAAGTCCGAATTCATGCCGGTGCGGTAGATCGTTTGCTTGATCGCAACCACGTCGGGGTCGTAGGCGGCGGCGCGGATAAACTCCACCACCGGCTGAAACGACTGAAACGGATGATGCAGCAGAACGTCTTGTTTTTTCAGTAGTGAAAAAATGTCGGCGCCGACCAGCTTTGGCGGTATTGCCGGGACAAATGCCGGAAAGCGCAAGTCGGGATGTCCGGCGTGCTCGATCAGTTCGGATAAGCGCACCATGTTCACCGGACCATCGACCGCATACAGGCGATTCTTGTTGATCGAAAACTGTTCCAGCAGGAAGTTCGACAATTGCGGCGGGCAATTCTTGGCGACTTCGAGGCGCACGGCGACGCCGAACTGACGACTTTGCAACTCGCCCTGCAACGCTTGGCGAAGATTCTTGACTTCTTCTTCGTCCACCCACAGGTCGCTGTTGCGCGTGACGCGAAACTGCGAATACGACAACACTTCGCGCCCGGTGAACATATCGGCAATATGCGCATGGATAACCGACGACAATAAGCAAAATGACAATCCCTGCGTGCCGGGATCGGTCGGCAATTGAATGACGCGCGGCAACACGCGTGGCGCTTTGACGATGGCAATCGCGGTGCCCCGGCCAAATGCATCCTTGCCTGACAGCTCGACGATGAAATTCAAGCTCTTGTTGACCACTTGCGGAAAAGGATGGGCTGGGTCGAGTCCGATCGGCGTCAATAGCGGTCGGACTTCGCGGTCGAAGTAGGCTTTTACCCAGGCGCGCTGCATGTCGCTGCGATCCTGGTCGCGCAACAAATGAATTCCCTGATCCGACAATTGCGGCAGGATTTCTTCGTTCAGTATTGTATATTGCCGCTCAACAACCTGGTGGCATTCGATGCTGGTGCGCTCCAGTGCGGCAACGAGTGCCGGCGTTTCCCTGGTTTCGCCATCGATCCGGCCTTGCGCCAGCAAGCTGGCAATCCGCACCTCGAAGAATTCATCAAGATTGTTGCTGACGATGCACAAATAGCGCAACCGCTCCAAAAGGGGAACCGTGCTGTCTTCTGCCTGGCACAGGACGCGGCGATTGAATGCCAACTGCGACAGTTCCCGATTTAAATAGATACTGCTTTTTGAAAGAGCTAAAGCGGTTGGAGGATTCGGTTCGCTGTTTTTGTTCATCTGTCGAAATTATGGTGCTAATTAATCTATTCTGAGTGTAATGAGTCTTTGTGACAAGTTAATGACATAAAAAAGGTGAATAAGAATGATTTATGACAGGATTTTCGTCACCGTCATAAACGTGTCACAATTGTCGGATACAGTTCGCACCATTATATTTAGTCTAACTGGAGAATGATATGCGACTGAATCACATGTTTACGATGGTGGCTTTGGCGGTTGGCGCAATGCTTGCAGGCTCGACGGCGAATGCTGCCGATATGACAGGCGCAGGCGCCACTTTCCCGGCGCCGGTTTATTCCAAGTGGGCCGAGTCCTACAAGGCTGCCACCGGCAACGGCTTGAATTACCAGCCGATCGGTTCGGGCGGCGGCATCAAGCAAATCAAGGCGAAGACCGTCGACTTCGGCGCGTCGGACATGCCGTTGAAAGCGGAAGAGCTGGATGCCGACGGCCTGGTGCAATTCCCGACGGTGATGGGCGGCGTGGTTCCGGTCTTCAATCTCGAGGGCATCAAGGCAGGTCAATTGAAGTTGACCGGCGACGTGCTGGCTGGCATCTATCTTGGCAAGATCACCAAGTGGAACGCGCCTGAGATCGCCGCATTGAATCCTGGCGTCAAGCTGCCAGGCGACGAAATCACGGTCGTGCATCGTGCCGACAGTTCCGGCACCTCGTTCCTGTTCACCGACTATCTGTCGAAAACCAATGCCGAATTCAAGACGACAGTCGGCGCCGGCACTGCGGTCAAATGGCCGGCCGGCATGGGCGGTAAAGGCAACGAAGGCGTGGCCGCCAACGTGTCGCGCATCAAGGGCGCGATCGGCTATGTCGAATACGCATACGCCAAGAAAAACAAGATGGAATATGCGCAGTTGAAGAATCACGATGGTCAATTCGTCGAACCGACCGAAGATAACTTCAAAGCTGCCGCTGCCGGCGCCGAATGGGCCAAGACGCCGGGTTTCGGCGTGGTGTTGACCGACCAAGCCGGCAAGACCAGCTGGCCGATCACGGGCGCGACCTTCATCCTGATGCACAAGGTCGAAGCCAATCCTGCCAACGCCAAGGAAGTGTTGAAATTCTTCGATTGGTCGTACAAGAACGGAACTGCAATGGCGGTCGAACTGGACTATGTGCCGTTGCCGGCTACCGTGATCAAGCTGGTGCAGGATTCCTGGAAGGCCAATGTCAAGGACAGCGCGGGCAAGGCTGTCTGGTAAGCACGACAAGCAATCAAAGAGCCACGTCTTGAATCAGCCCTTCTTGGGTGGTGCAAGCGTGGCTTTCAAGCCCAGACCCGTGTCCTGCCTATGAGTGCAAATATTTCTACGATTCCCATTCCTGCCGTGGACGCTACTTCAAAAACCGATACCGCTCCGTTAGTCGATCATGCGCTGCTGGCGACCATGCGCGCACAGCGGCTGCAGGATTTTATTTTCCATAAGCTGACGCTGGCGTTTGCGCTGAGCGTCTTGTTGGTGCTGGTCGGCATTATCGTCTCGCTGATTATCGGCGCATGGCCGGCGCTGTCTCACTTCGGCCCGGCATTTTTTGTCACCGCCAATTGGGATCCGGTCGGCGAGGAATACGGCGCACTGATCGCCATCGTCGGCACCCTGGTGACATCGGGTATTGCGCTTTTGATCGCCTTCCCGGTCAGTTTCGGGATCGCGCTGTTTCTGACCGAAATCTGCCCCGCCTGGCTGCGCCGCCCGATGGGCACGGCAGTCGAATTGCTGGCCGGCGTGCCCAGTATTATCTACGGCATGTGGGGCTTGTTTGTTTTCGCGCCGTTTTGCGCCGAATATGTGGAGCCCTTGCTCCAGCATAGCCTGGGCGAACTGCCGGTGATCGGCAAGTTGTTCGGTGGCCCGATGAATGGCATCGGCGTGCTGACGGCGGGTTTTGTGTTGGCCATCATGATTATTCCATTCATCGCGTCGGTGATGCGCGATGTGTTCGAAGTGGTGCCGGCGGTGTTGAAAGAATCGGCCTACGCGCTCGGTTGCACCAAATGGGAAGTGGTGCGCAAGGTGGTTTTGCCATATACCAAAATCGGCGTGGTCGGCGGCGTGATGCTGGGGCTGGGTCGGGCGCTGGGTGAAACGATGGCTGTCACCTTCGTGATCGGCAACGCCAATCAATTGTCCTGGTCGCTGTTTGCGCCTGGAAACAGCATCGCTTCGACGCTGGCCAACGAGTTCGGCGAGGCCGATACGGTGTTGCATATGTCGTCGCTGCTGGCGCTGGGCCTGATCCTGTTCATCCTGACTTTCATTGTCTTGTCGGCAGCTAAATTGATGCTGGTGGCAATGGCCCGCAGAGAGGGGGCCAAATAAATGATCAATCCCATCTATCGTAGAAGGCTGTGGGTTCATCGGTTCGGCATCAGCCTGTCGTTTTTGGCGATGATCGTCGGCGTCGGCTTTTTGGCCTGGATTTTGGTCATGTTGCTGATCAAGGGGTTCGGCGCAGTCAACCTGGCAATGTTTACCGAAACCACACCAGGACCTGACAGCACAGGCGGCGGCTTGATGAATGCCATCGTCGGCAGCCTGTTGATGGTAGGCGTCGGCACGCTAATCAGCACCCCGATCGGCATCCTGGCCGGCATTTACCTGGCCGAATATGGCGAAGTGAGCAAGTTTGCGCAAATCACGCGATTTGTGACCGACATCATGTTGTCCGCGCCATCGATCGTGATCGGCTTGTTCGTCTACACGATCTACGTTGCCAATATCCACCATTTTTCGGGTTGGGCCGGCAGCTTTGCGATTTCGCTGATCGCCATTCCGGTGATCGTGCGCACTACCGACAATATGCTCAACCTGGTGCCGACCAGCTTGCGCGAAGCGGCGTTCGCGCTTGGCGCACCGCGCTGGAAAGTGGCGACCCTGGTTCGGCTGCGGGCAGTCAAGGCTGGCGTCATCACGGGCGTGCTGTTGGCGATCGCGCGCATTTCCGGCGAAACCGCGCCGCTGTTGTTTACCGCATTCGGCAATCAGTTTTTCAGCGTGAACATGAATGGCGCGATGGCGAATTTGCCCCTGGTCATCAATCAATTCGCCATGAGCGCCAACGATAACTGGATCACGCTCGGCTGGGGCGCTGCGCTCTTGATCACCTTCAGCGTATTGGCGCTGAATATTCTCTCGCGTCTCTTATCCACCCAAAAAGTTCCGGGTTAAAATTCTTCTATTCGATCGACATGATTAATCCAATACCTGCGCAAACACCTGCGACTGCCGGCAATAAGACGACCATTGAAATTTCCGGGTTAAATTTTTTCTATGGGAACTTTCAGGGATTGAAACATATCAACCTGAAGATTCATGAGAAAAAGGTCACCGCCTTTATCGGACCGTCCGGCTGCGGCAAGTCGACCCTGCTGCGCACGCTCAATCGCATGTACGACCTGTATCCGGGGCAACGCGCGGAAGGCAAGATCATGTATAACGGGCACAATATCCTGGATCCGGGGCAAGACGTGAACATGCTGCGCGCCAAGGTCGGCATGGTGTTCCAAAAGCCGACGCCGTTTCCGATGACGGTGTACGACAATATCGCCTTCGGCGTGCGCTTGTATGAAAACCTGCCGAAAGGCGAAATGGACGAGCGCGTCGAATGGGCGTTGAACAAGGCGGCGCTGTGGACCGAGGTCAAGGACAAGCTGAACAAGAGCGGTTTGAGCCTGTCCGGCGGACAGCAGCAGCGTTTGTGCATCGCGCGCGGCGTGGCTGTCAAGCCCGATGTGCTGCTGCTCGACGAGCCGACCTCGGCGCTGGATCCGATTTCGACCGCCAAGATCGAAGAGTTGATCAGCGAATTGAAGGGCGATTACACCATCACGATCGTCACGCACAATATGCAACAGGCGGCGCGCTGTTCGGATTACACTGCGTATATGTATCTTGGCGAGTTGGTGGAATTTGGTGAAACCGACCAGATTTTCATGAACCCGGACAAGAAGGAAACGCAAGACTATATTACTGGCCGCTTCGGTTAATCAGGGTAGGCTGAGATGCTGCGGATGTTGCCGCCAACCGAATTGCAAGCGACGACCAGTTAGAAAATTATTTAGGAGAATGAAGATGCCGGGTGAACACTCTTCGAAGCAATACGATCAAGATCTTGAAGATATTCGCTCCAAAGTCTTGTTGATGGGCGGATTGGTGGAAAGCCAGTTCACCGACGCTATTGCCTGCTTTCGCAGCGGCAACGTCGAGCAGGCCGAACAGATCATCAAGGCCGACGAAAACGTCAACCGCCTGGAAGTGACGCTGGACGACACTTGCAGCCACCTTATCGTGCGGCGGCAACCGACCGCCAACGACTTGCGCACCGTGATGGCGACGCTCAAGGTGATTACCGACCTCGAACGCATCGGCGACGAAGCCAGCAAGATCGCGCGCGCGGCCAAGAATATCCAGGAGCGCGGCGTGACCACGATCAATCATTTCGAGACCGTGCGCGTGATTGCCGCTTCCACCGGCGACATGCTGCACGATGCGCTCGATGCCTTCGCCCGGTTGGACGAAGAGCAGGCGCTGAAGATCATTTCGCAAGACGATTTCATCGATCACGAGTTCCGCTCGATCATGCGCAACGTGATTACTTTCATGATGGAAGATCCGCGCACGATTTCGGCGGCGCTCGATACGCTGTGGGTCGCCAAGGCCATCGAACGCATCGGCGACCATTGCAAGAATATCGCCGAGTACGTGATTTACATCGTCGAAGGCAAGGACATCCGTCACACCAGCCACGCTGCCGCCAAACCGGACGCGGCAAACTAAAGTCATGGCCGCCGATAAGACCACCATTCTTGTTGTAGAAGACGAACCGGCGATTGTCGAGCTGGTTTGCTTCACGCTGAGGGAAGCCGGCTGGAACCCGGTCGCGGTGCATAACGTGGCGGATGCGTGGGAATTCATCCAGCGGCGCACGCCGCACCTGATCTTGCTCGACTGGATGCTGCCCGACCAGACCGGCTTGCGCCTGCTGTCGCGCATTCGCAGCGACCGCCAATTCAATGAGTTGCCAGTCATTATGTTGACGGCGAAGAGCATGGAAGAGGACAAGATCGCCGGCCTCGACAATGGCGCCGACGACTACGTCACCAAGCCTTTTTCGCCGCGCGAACTGACTGCCCGCATCAATGCGTTGCTGCGTCGCAAGACTCCCGAGCACGCGCAAAACCTGATGGTTGCCGGAATCGTCAAATTGGATCCCGTTAGTTGCAATGTCAGCATCAGCGAACAAAAAGTCGACATGGGTCACGCCGAATTCAAGCTGTTGAAGTTCTTCCTGGCGCATCCCGACCGGGTATTTTCGCGCAGCCAGTTGCTCGACAAGGTATGGGGCGACCACGTCGTCATCGAAGAGCGCACGGTGGACGTACATGTGCTACGTTTACGCAAAGCCTTGAAGGAAGCCGAATACTTGATCAAAACGGTGCGTAGTGTAGGCTATATGCTATCCGAGAAGTAAGCCGTTTTTTAGCAGTCGATTCAAACTGTGTGGGAAATATCGACTCGACGTGCAAAACCTCCGTCGTTCCCGCGAAGGCGGGAGGCCGCCCCGCGTGAATCCATAAACCACTCGCTAGAGCGGATTCCCTATAGATTCCCGCCTTCGCGGGAACGACGGAGGGGATATTGAAAATTCATCCCAACATTGAATTGCCTCTGTTTTTAGAGATACCCCTATGAATCCGCAATTGCTGTTCTGGGTTCCGGCCGTCTTGCGCATGTCGTTGATGCTGCTGGGCGCGCTGGTTCTCTGGTTTATGTTCGGCCCGGTCGTGGGACTGGGGGCCGGCGTGCTGGGCGCGTGCTTGATGATTATCGTGCAACTGCACTATTTGTATCGCTTGTCGCGCTGGCTGGATAACCCGGACAGCGAGAAGCTGCCGGACGGCTGGGGCGCGTGGACCGATATTTTTTCCCGCCTGTATCGTTTGCGCCGCGACGACGAAAAAAATCGCACCGAATTGGTCGAATGGCTGGCCCGCTTCCGCCAGGCAATGAGCTTGTTGCCGGACGGTGTCGTCATCATGGACGACGTCTTGTTCCTCGAATGGTGCAATCCGGCGGCAGAACGGCATCTCGGCCTGAAAAACAGCCGCGACAAGGGCATGCGCGTCACCAATCTGATCCGCAGCCCCGATTTCATGGATTACATCATCCTCGGTCGTTACGAGCATCCGCTGACGCTGACTTTGCGCGAGCGCAAATTGTTTGTGCAAATCATCCCGTTCGAGAACCGGCGCCAGATTCTGGTGACCCACGACGTGACCGAGTCCGAGCGCATCGAAATGATGCGGCGCGACTTTATCGCCAATGCCTCGCACGAGTTGCGCACGCCCTTGACAGTGATTAACGGCTTTCTGGAAATCGCATCGTCGCAGGCCAATCTGGATCCGCCGACGCGCGCCGCGCACTTGAAGCTGATGACCGAGCAGGGCCATCGCATGCAAAACCTGGTGGAAGACATGCTGACGCTGACGCGGCTCGAATCGATCGATTACCCGCTGCGCCCGGAGCGGGTCGCCATCGGCAGTCTGCTCGATCAGATACTGGAGGAGGCCAAAGCCTTGTCCGCCGGACGGCACACGATCACGGTCGAAGCCGACGGCCCGGACGTGCGCGGCAGCACCGACGAATTGCGCAGCGCCTTCGGCAATCTGGTGTCGAACGCGGTGCGCTATACGCCGGACGGCGGCAGCATCACCTTGTCCTGGCGCATGGGCAAGAACGGACCGCAATTCGCGGTGCGCGATACCGGCATCGGCATCCAGGCCGAACATATCCACCGGCTCACCGAGCGCTTTTATCGGGTCGACAAGAGCCGCTCGCGCGAAACCCAGGGCACCGGGCTGGGGCTGGCGATCGTCAAGCATGTATTGCTGCGCCACGATGCCGTGCTGTCGATAGAATCCAAGCCGGAACAGGGCAGCACCTTCATCGTGACCTTCCCGATGTCGGCGGTGGCCCCCGATGCCGCCGCCTTGTCTGGCGATACCTTGGCGACCGCTTGATCCAATGCGGTTGCCCCCGCTGGCGGGTCAACATAGGCTAGAATCACGCAGCCCCGGCGTTTCTATCGCCGCATTTTATTCGTGGATCACATGTTGTCACTTCGCCATATATTTGCCGCTTTGATTTCGGCCAGCTTGCTGCTGACCGCCTGCCAGACCCCGATATTGCCGGCCACGACCCAAGTCGTCGCGCAATCGACCCAGCCCAAGCAAGCCAGGAAGATCAAAATCGGTTTGGTCCTGGGCGGCGGCGCGGCGCGCGGATTTGCCCATATCGGCGTCATCAAGGCGCTCGAAGCGCAAGGGATTTATCCCGACATCGTGGTCGGCACCAGCGCCGGCAGCCTGGTGGGCGCGCTGTATGCCGCTGGAAACAATGGATACGCGCTGCACAAGCTGGCGCTGGACATGGACGAGGCGGCCATTTCCGACTGGTCGGTGCCGTTTTTCGCCAAGGCCAGCGGTGTGCTCAAGGGCGAGGCGCTGCAAAATTACGTCAATCGCGCGGTCAACAATCAGCCGTTGGAAAAGATGAAGATACCGTTCGGCGCGGTAGCCACCGACTTGCATAGCGGCATGCCGGTGTTATTCCAGCGCGGCAATACCGGCATGGCGGTGCGCGCGTCGTCGGCGGTGCCGGGAATCTTCCAGCCAGTCACCATCGGCGACCATACCTATGTCGATGGCGGCTTGACCGC
Organism: Burkholderiaceae bacterium; assembly: GCA_031291325.1. Lineage (GTDB taxonomy): Bacteria > Pseudomonadota > Gammaproteobacteria > Burkholderiales > Burkholderiaceae_D > PKWO01. Next base: position 68,740 of record JARLJG010000050.1, on the reverse strand, counting down.
GCCGGTGCCGGTCAGTTTTGCGCGCCAGATGGGCGCGGATTTTGTGATCGCCGTCAATATTTCGGCGCAACCCGATGCGCAGGCAGCCGACAGTTCGCTGGAAGTGCTATTGCAGACTTTCGCCATCATGGGGCACAGTATCAATCGCTATGAATTGAAGGGCGCCGACGTGGTGATCCAGCCGAGCCTGGGGGCCATGAAAGGCAACGATTTCAATAGCCGCAATCTCGCCGTGCTGGCCGGCGAACAGGCGACTTCCGCCATGATGGCCGACATCAAGCGGAAAATCGAAGCAATGCGAAATCAATAATATCCTGACGGATGGCCCCTATGGGCACCCTTATTGCGTGTCAGTCGACGAACCTTGATTGTCGATCCGGCGCGCGCCGTTGAAGCGCCGCTTCCAATAGCTTAAATCCATGCTATCGATTCGCACCTGGCCGCCGCGCGATGGCGAGTGGATGAATTTATTGTCGCCAAGATAAATGCCGACATGGGAAAAGCCGCGCCGCAGGGTATTGTAAAAGACCAGATCGCCGGGGCGCAGGTTGTTCGGGTCGACCTGTTGGCCGACATGGCTGATTTCCGCCGCAGTGCGCGGCAAATCCTTGCCCAGTGCTTCCTTGAATACATAACGCACCAAGCCGCTGCAATCCAAACCGTTTTCCGGGCTGTTGCCGCCATACTTGTAATGGATGCCCAACATGCTGACGGCCTGCATCGCCAACTGCGACGCATGGCTGGTAAAGGCGGTCAACCTGGATAGCGTGGAGGTCTCGGCAACGGCCGCAGCCGGCACGCTTTCCGGGGCGCTTTCGGCGGCTGGGGCGGATGCCGCATGCGGCGACGGCAAGGTTTCCGCCGTTGCCGCAGTCTGCAAACCGGCATAACCTAAGCCAGCGAACAAAATGGGTAGGATTAAGCGGCGTAGTCGAAACTTTGTCATAGTGTCAATTTTCTTTCAGCGCAATTTGTGCAATGTAAGTCAAACAGGGTAGGGCTGTCAAAAAATATTATGCGGGGGTATGCTACGGGTCTGTCGAATCGCAGACAATTAGTGCAAACAATCAGCCGTTCAACTTGCTAAACTCGCAAAAGATGACCCAGATCGAAATCCCCGTTAAGCCCCGCGTTTTAATCGCCGACGATTCCCGTATCGTTCGTGCAACCTTGATCAAGCGGATCGAGGGCATATTCGAGTTCCGCGAAGCGCTCGATGGCGAGCAGGCTTGGGAAACGCTCTTGATCGATCCGAGCATCCGGGTAGTGATTACCGATTTGACCATGCCCAAATTGGATGGCTACGGGCTGCTCAATCGCATCAGGAACTCGAAAATAAGCCGTATCCGCAATTTGCCGGTGGTGGTGGTATCGGGCAGCGACGAGTTGGAAGAGCGCGAACGCGCCAAGGCGGCTGGCGCCACCGACCTGATTACCAAGGGCATGGACACCGCGCAATTGTTGTCGCGCCTGGATATCCTGTCGAAACTGGTGACCAGCCAACGCGAATTCGAGCAAAGCCTGGAAGCGTTGGTGAAACGTGGTCCGGGCGATGCGAACCAGTTGCTGGCGTCGTCCGAGCACTTGACCGCCCAGGCCGAGGCGATGCTGGAGAATGCGATCAAGCATCGCAAGAATTTCGTCATTTTGAAACTATGCGTCGGTTTGAAGCATGCCGGGCTGGACGGTTATCCGGCGCGCCCGTTGGACGGGGTGGTCGACGCGATCGGCCAATTGCTGCAAAGCACGGTGCGGCAGACCGATTGCGTTGCACTCACCGGGGAGGCGCTGTTTACCGTGGTGACCGGCAATATACATGCCGACTCGGCGCGCAATTTTGCGCAACGGATTTGCCATGCGGTTGCCGATGCGAGTTTGATCAAGGACGATCACATCGTGTTCGTCGCCAGTTGCGGCATGGTGGCGTGGCCGGAAGGCGACGAATTGGGCGGCAAGGTGCCGAGCTTGCAAGAATTGAATGACATTGCACAGCGGCGGGTCACGCTTGGGATGGATCATGCGTTGACCGGCGTGGTCGGGAAGGAAGAGGAAGAAGCCTACAAGGTGGGGCATGGTTTGACGGTGTCCAACATTGTCTTGAAAACGCCGCCCGTCGCGATGCAGGCAACGGCGCCCGCTGCCGAGCCGGCGGCACCGGATCTGCCGACCTTGCTGCGCTGGCTGCGAGAGGGCAAGAAAGAGCAGGTGATGCAGCATATCGGCAAACTGTCCTCTGAATTGCAGCCCCTGGTCGATTTGATGTTGCAGCAGATAAAGCACTGACGGCAGCACCGACCATGGAATTTCACCGGGTTCGGATGAAAGCGGTCACTGCGTGCTTGACGTACAATCGTGTTTTTATTAACAAGAGGAAATCATGCAATCCAAACAATTTCTTACGCTGGACGATTTGAAAAAGATTGCCGCCGCAGCAGAAGCCGAAGCCAAGGCCAATAACTGGGCAGTGACGATATCGATCGTCGACGACGGTGGACATTTGTTGTGGCTGCAGCGCTTGGACGGCGCGGCGCCGATTTCCGCCAAGATCGCCCCGGCCAAGGCCAAGACTGCCGCGCTGGGTCGGCGCGAATCGAAGATTTATGAAGACATGATCAACAACGGGCGCTATTCCTTCATCACCGCTCCGGAACTGGAGGGGATGCTGGAAGGCGGCGTTCCCATCGTAGTCGACGGCCAATGTCTGGGCGCGGTCGGCGTCTCGGGCGTGAAATCGGCGGAAGACGTGATTATCGCCAAAGCAGGAATCGCCGCGTTGGGGTGAGCGCCGGACCGCAGCGCAATCGCATGAAGCTCCTTCCTCTTTGCAGGGGCGCCCGGCGTAGGGGGAAGGTTGGGATGGGGGTAGAGCGCCCAAATTACAGCATCATGTATCTCGACCGCTCTACCCCCTCCCTAGCCCTCCCCCTGCAAGGGGAGGGGACGTTCACTCATTTGCACGAGCCATCCTTCATGCAATCGCCCTGGCCGAATCGGCAGTCGATTTGCGGGGAGGGCGGTTTTGCGCTATAATCGTACGGTTTAGCCAATTTTACTCCGCCGTAGCGCATACCATCTTCCAACACGTCCCGATAGACCATCGACCAACCCTGCTCACCACGCGCGGGCGCAATCACGGTCGGTCTGGCGCGGTGCCTCGGCGGTAACAACACAGGAGTTACCCCTTGCCGCCATTTCTTTCCGGCCACACCGTTCCGGCCATTCTTGCGCTAGCAGACGGGTCGGTTTTTCAAGGTATTTCGATAGGCGCACTCGGCCATACGGCCGGCGAAGTCGTCTTCAACACGGCGATGACCGGTTACCAGGAAATCCTGACCGATCCCAGCTATAGCCATCAAATCGTCACACTGACCTACCCGCACATCGGCAATACCGGCGTCAATCCGGAAGACGTCGAATCGTCGCGCGTGCATGCCGCCGGCTTGATCATCAAGGATTTGCCCTTGATGGTATCGAACTTCCGTTCCACCCAAACGCTGTCCGCTTATCTGCAAGACGAAAACGTGGTCGCGATTGCCGGCATCGATACCCGCAAACTGACCCGCATCCTGCGCGAAAAGGGCGCACAAAGCGGCGCGATTGTCGCCGGCGCCGATTGCACCGTCGAACAGGCGCTGGCTCTGGCGCGCGGTTTTGGCGGCTTGGCCGGCCTGGATCTGGCCAAGGTGGTGTCGGCCAAGCAAGCGTACGCATGGACGCAAACCGAATGGAAGCTGGGCAGCGGTTACGGCGAACAGAGCGCGCCGCAGTTCCACGTGGTCGCCTACGATTTCGGCGTCAAATACAATATCTTGCGCATGTTGGCGCAACGCGGTTGCAAAGTGACGGTGCTGCCGGCACAGTCGAGCGCCGCCGATGCGCTGGCGCTGAACCCGGACGGCATCTTCCTGTCCAACGGACCGGGCGACCCCGAGCCTTGCGATTACGCGATTGCCGCCACCAAGGAATTGATCGAGCGCGGCATCCCGACCTTCGGCATCTGCCTCGGGCACCAAATCATGGCGCTGGCGTCCGGCGCGAAGACGCTGAAGATGAAGTTCGGCCACCACGGCGCGAATCATCCGGTGCAAGACCTCGATACCAAGCAAGTGTTGATTACCTCGCAAAACCACGGTTTCGCGGTCGATGTCGCCACCTTGCCGGCCAATTGCCGCGTCACGCACATTTCGCTGTTCGACGGCTCGCTGCAGGGCTTTGCCCGCACAGACAAGCCGGCGTTCTGCTTCCAGGGTCACCCGGAAGCGTCGCCCGGCCCGCACGACATCGCGCCCTTGTTCGATCGCTTTGTCGGTTTAATGAATCAGTCTCGTCAATCGCGGGCATCGAAGGAGAATCAATAACATGCCTAAGCGTACCGACCTGAAAAGCATCCTGATTATCGGCGCCGGCCCGATCATTATCGGCCAGGCTTGCGAATTCGACTATTCCGGCGCGCAAGCCTGCAAGGCCTTGCGTGAAGAGGGTTATCGCGTGGTGCTGGTCAACAGCAATCCGGCCACCATCATGACCGACCCGGAAATGGCCGACGTCACCTATATCGAGCCGATCACCTGGCAAGTGCTGGAGCGGATCATCGAAAAGGAACGCCCGGACGCGATCCTGCCGACCATGGGCGGGCAGACCGCGTTGAATTGCGCGCTCGACCTGTTCAACAACGGCGTGCTGGAAAAATACAAGTGCGAATTGATCGGCGCCTCGCCGGAAGCCATCGACAAGGCGGAAGACCGCGCGAAGTTCAAGGAAGCGATGACCAAGATCGGCCTCGGTTCGGCCCGCTCCGGCGTGTCGCACACGATGGACGAATCGTGGGCCGTGCAAAAGGAATTGGGCTTCCCGGTCATCATCCGTCCGTCGTTTACGATGGGTGGCACCGGCGGCGGCATTGCCTACAATGAAGAGGAGTTCGTCACCATCTGCAAGCGCGGCCTGGAAGCGTCGCCAACCTCCGAATTGCTGATCGAGGAATCGCTGATCGGCTGGAAGGAGTTCGAGATGGAAGTGGTGCGCGACAAGAAGGATAATTGCATCATCGTCTGCTCGATTGAAAATCTGGACCCGATGGGCGTGCATACCGGCGACTCGATCACCGTGGCGCCGGCGCAGACCTTGACCGACAAGGAATACCAGATCATGCGCAACGCGTCGCTGGCGGTGTTGCGCGAGATCGGCGTCGATACCGGCGGCTCCAACGTGCAATTCTCGATCAACCCGCAAGACGGGCGCATGATCGTGATCGAAATGAATCCGCGCGTGTCGCGTTCGTCGGCGCTGGCGTCCAAGGCGACCGGCTTTCCGATCGCCAAGGTGGCCGCCAAGCTGGCGGTCGGCTATACGCTCGACGAGTTGCGCAATGAAATCACCGGCGGCGCGACCCCGGCCTCGTTCGAGCCCAGCATCGATTACGTGGTCACCAAGATTCCGCGTTTTGCGTTCGAAAAATTCCCGACTGCCGACCACCATTTGACGACGCAGATGAAATCGGTGGGCGAAGTGATGGCGATTGGCCGCACCTTCCAGGAATCGTTCCAGAAAGCCTTGCGCGGCCTCGAAGTCGGCGTAGATGGTTTGAACGAAAAGACCAAGGACCGCGAAGTGCTGGAAGAAGAGCTGGGCGAACCCGGCCCGGATCGCATCTGGTACGTCGGCGATGCCTTCGCGCACGGTTTCACGCTGGAAGAAGTGCACCAGTTGACGCGTATCGATCCGTGGTTCCTGGCGCAGATCAAGGAAATCGTCGATATCGAATTGTGGCTGGAAACGCAGACGCTGGACGCGCTGGAAAAGTCTACGCTGTTCCGCCTCAAGCAAAAAGGCTTTGCCGACCGCCGGCTGGCGAAATTGATGAAGACCACCGATCAAGCGGTGCGCGAAAAGCGTCTGGCGTTGAATATCCGTCCGGTCTACAAGCGGGTCGACACCTGCGCCGCCGAATTCGCGACCAATACCGCCTACATGTACTCGACCTATGAGGAAGAGTGCGAATCGCAGCCGACCGACAGGAAAAAGATCATGGTCCTGGGCGGCGGGCCGAATCGCATCGGCCAAGGGATCGAATTCGATTATTGCTGCGTGCATGCGGCGCTGGCGATGCGCGAAGACGGCTATGAAACCATCATGGTCAATTGCAACCCGGAAACCGTTTCCACCGATTACGACACGTCGGATCGCTTATACTTCGAGCCGTTGACGCTGGAAGACGTGCTGGAAATCGTCGACAAGGAAAAACCGCTGGGCGTGATCGTCCAATACGGCGGGCAGACGCCGTTGAAATTGGCGCTCGATCTGGAAGCCAACGGCGTGCCCATCATCGGCACCTCGCCCGACATGATCGATGCCGCCGAAGACCGCGAACGCTTCCAGAAATTGTTGCAGGAACTCGGCTTGCGGCAGCCGCCGAACCGCACCGCGCGCACCGAGGAAGACGCGCTGCGCCTGGCGCAGGAAATCGGCTATCCGCTGGTGGTGCGTCCATCCTACGTGCTGGGCGGACGGGCGATGGAAATTGTGCATGAGCAACGCGACCTGGAACGCTATATGCGCGAAGCGGTCAAGGTGTCGCACGATTCGCCGGTGCTGCTGGATCGCTTCCTGAACGATGCGATCGAAGTCGATGTCGATTGCCTGTCCGACGGCAAGCGCACCTTTATCGGCGGCGTGATGGAACATATCGAGCAGGCCGGCGTGCATTCGGGCGATTCCGCCTGTTCGCTGCCGCCGTACTCGCTGTCGCCAGCGACGGTCGACGAATTGAAGCGGCAAACTTCGCTGATGGCCAAGGGCTTGAACGTGATCGGCTTGATGAACGTGCAGTTTGCGATCCAGCATAAGGAAATCGACGGCGTGTTGCAGGACGTGGTGTTCGTGCTGGAAGTCAATCCGCGCGCCTCGCGCACGGTGCCGTACGTGTCGAAAGCAACCGGCTTGCAGCTGGCCAAGATCGCCGCGCGCTGCATGGCCGGGCAATCGCTCGATAGCCAGGGCATTTTCGACGAGGTCGTGCCGGCGTATTTCAGCGTCAAGGAAGCAGTATTCCCGTTCGTCAAGTTCCCCGGCGTCGATACCATCCTCGGCCCGGAAATGAAGTCGACCGGCGAAGTGATGGGGGTCGGCAAGACCTTCGGCGAAGCGTTCGTGAAATCGCAGTTGGGCGCGGGCGTCAAATTGCCGCGTTCCGGCAAAGTGTTTCTCAGCGTCAAGAATAGCGACAAGCCGCGCGCCGTCAAGGTGGCCAAGGACTTGCTGGATATCGGCTTTTCGGTAGTGGCAACCAAGGGCACGGCGGCAGCCATCGCTGCTGCGGGTATTCCGGTTACGACCGTCAACAAAATGGTCGAAGGCCGTCCGCACGTGGTCGACATGATTAAAAACCGCGAAATCGCGCTGGTCATCAATACCGTCGAGGAAAAGCGCAGCGCGATCACCGATTCGCGGGCGATCCGCACTTCGGCGCTGGCGGCGCGAGTGACCACTTACACGACCATTGCCGGCGCGGAAGCGGCAGTCGAAGGGATGGCGCATCTGGACAAAATGCATGTCTATGATTTACAAGGCTTGCATAAGTCTTTAAACTGAAACTGCAATAACAAAAAAGTAGCAACTTTAGCCACAGAGCTTGCAACGGTGCCGGAAGCATCCGGTCCCCTGTAGCCTCTGTGGTTTTCACTTATCAGAAGAAATCATGAGCACAGTACCCATAACAAAATACGGCGCGGAACTCCTCAAGCAGGAATTGACCCGCCTGAAGACGAAGGAACGGCCCTCGGTCATCAACGCGATTGCCGAAGCGCGCGCGCAAGGCGATTTGTCGGAAAACGCCGAGTACGAGGCTGCCAAGGAACGCCAAAGCTTCATCGAAGGCCGCATCGCCGACCTCGAAGGCAAGCTGGGCGCAGCGCAAATCATCGATCCGGCGCTGTTGGATGCGGAAGGCCGCGTGGTGTTTGCGTCGACCGTCTTGCTGGAAGACATGGAGTCCGGCGACAAAGTCAGCTATCAAATCGTCGGCACCGACGAAGCCGACCTGAAGCTATCCAAGGTTTCCATCACCTCGCCGATTGCACGCGCATTGATCGGCAAATACGCGGGCGATGTGGTCGAAGTGCAAGCACCGTCCGGCGTGCGCGAGTATGAAGTGCTGGAAGTGCGCTACATTTGATGCGTGACGTTTGGGTCGCCCGCAGCCGCTTGCTGATCGCCACCCTGTGGGCGGGCAGTTTGTGGGCGGTCGGCTATCTGGCGGCGCCCACGCTGTTTGCAAGTTTCGACCGGCTGACGGCGGGCAACGTCGCTGCCACCCTGTTCCGCTCGGAAGCCTGGCTCGCGCTGGCTTGCGGCACGTTGTTGCTGGTGTCGTCGCAAAAACGGCAGGAACGGGGGCTGATCGCAGCGATGCTGGCTTGCACCGCGCTTGGATATTTTGCGCTGCAGCCCTTCATGGCGGCGTTGCGCGCCGCAGCCGGACCGGCAGGTGTAATGGCATCCGATGCCAAGATGCAATTCGGCATCTTGCACGGTGTTTCGTCGGTGTTTTACCTGGCCGACAGCCTGCTGGGCGCGGCCCTGGTGCTTAAATTACAAAGCTCAACGGCTGCCCAGCGATGACTTCTTGGCGCTGGATTGGCGCGGCTTGGCACGTTTGATCGATCCACCCTGCGTTACCCGTTCGTTGCCCTTGACCATGACCTTGGTCACCGATGGGCGCTTGGTGCCGCTCGGGCTGGGCTTGACGATGGTGACTTCGCGCATGCCACGGCCACTGGTGCCGCTGCGCTCTTTTTCCGCTTCCTTGATGGGACGGTAGACAACCAGCAGCTTGCCGATGTGTTGTATCGGCGCAGCATCCAATTTGCTGCAAATCGTCTCATACATCTCGATGCGCGCGTCGCGGTCGTCGCCGAATACGCGGATTTTGATCAAGCCATGCGAATTCAGGCTGAGGTCGATTTCCTTGAGCACGGCATCGGTCAAGCCGGCTTCGCCGATCATGACGACCGGATTGAGGGCGTGGGCGTCGGCGCGGAAGACGCTGCGTTCGGCCGGTGTGAGTTTCAACATAAAAAATCCTCTAAAAGCTGTATTCTACGCGAATGGCAAAGAACAAATTAAACAAAAACTGGCTGCACGACCATATTAACGACCCATATGTGAAGCTGGCGCAGAAGGAAGGCTATCGGGCCAGGGCCGCCTACAAGCTGAAGGAAATCGACGAAAGCGAGCATTTGATCAAGCCCGGCCAGGTGATCGTCGATCTGGGCTGCACGCCCGGCAGTTGGTCGCAGTATGTGCGCAACAAACTGGCCGGCAAGGCCGGTGGCGGCATCCACGGCACGATCATCGGGCTGGACATGCTGCCGATGGAGCCGATTGCCGACGTGCATTTCATTCTCGGCGACTTCCGTGAAGAAGAAAGCTTCAAACAATTGGAGGAAGTGCTGGCCGGGCGCAAAGTCGATCTTGTGCTATCCGATATGGCGCCCAATCTGTCCGGCATCGCGGTGGCGGATGCCGCGCGCATCGAGCATATAATCGATTTGGCAATCGAGTTTTCGCACGCCCACATGAAACCGAACGGGTCGCTGTTGGTGAAATGCTTCAATGGCACCGGCTATAGTCAACTGATCGAAAATTTCAGGAATGAGTTCAAAATAGTGACACAAAAGAAACCAAAAGCCAGCCGGGATAAATCGTCGGAAATATTTTTGCTTGGAAAAACGCTAAAAAATCCGAGCTGAGTGTTGCTTGGCGAAAGATATATGTAGCACTTAGTCTTGATTTTTCAGGGCCTTAGCCGCACATCCAACCTAGCATGCACCGATTAATGCGAGTAAAATCCGATTTACTTGCAAAGTTGAGAGGGGCGCTTCCAGCGTCTAAGGAGTTCTAGTGAACAATATGTTTTCCAAGGCCGCCATTTGGGTGGTTATTTTGTTGGTGCTTTTCATGCTGTTCAAGCAATTCGATAACCACGGGATGTCGACCGGCGCGACGCAAGTAGCGTATTCGGATTTCCTGGACGAAGTGCGCACCAAGCAAATCAAGGATGCGGTGCTGGAAGGCACGAACATCGTCGCCACCACCCAGGACGGCAAGAAGATCAAAGCCAACATGACCTTCATGGATCATGGCTTGATCGGCGATCTCCTTAACAACGGCGTGAAATTCGATATCAAGGCGCCGGAAGAGCAATCCTTCCTGTCGCAAGTATTCATTTCCTGGTTCCCGATGCTGTTGCTGATCGGCGTGTGGGTGTTTTTCATGCGCCAGATGCAGGGCGGCGGCAAGGGCGGGGCGTTTTCCTTCGGCAAGTCGAAGGCGCGCATGCTGGACGAAACCAATAACGCGGTCACCTTTGCCGACGTTGCCGGTTGCGACGAAGCCAAGGAAGAAGTCAGCGAACTGGTCGATTTCCTGCGTGACCCGACCAAGTTCCAGAAGCTGGGCGGACGGATTCCGCGCGGCGTGTTGATGGTCGGCCCGCCGGGAACCGGTAAAACCTTGCTGGCGCGCGCGATTGCCGGCGAAGCCAAAGTGCCGTTTTTCACTATTTCCGGTTCCGACTTTGTCGAAATGTTTGTCGGCGTCGGCGCATCGCGGGTGCGCGACATGTTTGAAAACGCCAAGAAACATGCGCCTTGCATCGTGTTTATCGATGAAATCGACGCAGTCGGTCGCCATCGCGGCGCCGGCGTCGGCGGCGGCAACGACGAGCGCGAACAGACTCTGAATCAATTGCTGGTCGAAATGGATGGCTTCGAGCCGAATTCCGGCGTCATCGTGGTCGCCGCGACCAACCGCGCCGATGTGCTCGACAAGGCTTTGATGCGTCCGGGTCGCTTCGACCGCCAGGTGACGGTGGGCTTGCCGGATATTCGCGGTCGTGAGCAGATTCTCAATGTGCATATGCGCAAGGTGCCGATTTCGACCGACGTCGAAGCGGGCGTGATCGCGCGCGGCACGCCGGGTTTCTCCGGCGCCGATCTGGCGAACCTGGTCAACGAAGCGGCATTGTTCGCGGCGCGGCGCAACAAGCGCACCGTCGAAATGCAAGACTTTGAAGATGCCAAGGACAAGATTTTCATGGGGCCGGAGCGCAAGTCGATGGTCATGCGCGAAGAAGAACGCCGCAATACTGCCTACCATGAATCGGGTCACGCCGTGGTCGCCAAGCTGCTGCCAAAAGCCGATCCAGTGCACAAGGTTACGATCATGCCGCGCGGCTGGGCCTTGGGCTTGACCTGGCAGTTGCCGGAGCATGACACCATCTCCGGCTACAAGGACAAGATGCTGGAAGAAATCTCGATCCTGTTCGGCGGTCGCATTGCCGAAGAGATTTTCGTCGGCCAGATGTCGACCGGCGCCTCCAACGACTTTGCCCGCGCCACCAACATCGCGCGCTCGATGGTGATGCGCTATGGCATGTCCGATGCATTGGGCATCATGGTGTATGTGGAAACCGAGCAAGACAACGGTTTCCGCAAGCCGATCGCCGAAGCGACGCAGCAAAAAGTCGACGCCGAGATCCGCCGTATCCTCGACGAGCAATATGCGGTGTCGCGCAAGCTGTTGGACGAACATCGCGACAAGGTCGAAGCAATGACCAAGGCCTTGCTGGAATGGGAAACCATCGACGCCGATCAAGTGACCGACATCATGAACGGCAAAGAACCGCGTCCACCGAAAGATACGCGCTTGACCAAACGGACCATCCCTGGGATACCGCCCAGCGATATGAAGCCGGGCGCGCCGGCGACGGTTTGAAATTGATTTGATCCAAATAGAGGGTGGGGAGCGATCCTCGCCCTTTTTGTTTGTACAAATGAAACCAACAACACTGCAATGCGGCCGCTATCGGCTGCCGCTATTTCGTCCGCACTCCCGGCCTTTGGTCATGGGTATCTTGAATGTGACGCCGGATTCCTTTTCCGACGGCGGGCGTTTTCAATCGCTGGAATTGGCGATTTCGCGGGCCGAACAAATGATTGCCGACGGCGTCGACATCATCGACATCGGCGGCGAATCGAGCCGTCCGGGCGTGGCGCCGGTGCCGCTGGACGAAGAATTGCGGCGCGTGATGCCGGCGCTGTATGCGCTGCGCGACTGCGGCAAGCCGCTGTCGATCGATACCTATAAGCCGGAAGTGATGCGCGAAGCGCTGGCCGCCGATGCCGACATGATTAACGACATCAACGGCTTTTGCGCGCCGGGCGCGTTGCAGGCGGTCGCCGACTCTGCTTGCGGCCTGTGCATCATGCATATGCAGGGCGATCCGCAAAGCATGCAGCGCGATCCGAGCTATCGGGATGTGCAAGGCGATGTCGGCGCTTTCCTGCAAGCGCGCGTGCAGGCTGCGCAGCAGGCCGGGATCGGGCGCGAGCGCTTGTGTATCGACCCCGGATTCGGTTTCGGCAAGACCTTGGAGCATAATCTGGCATTGCTGCGGCGTTTGGGGCAATTGCAGACGGAACTGGATCTGCCGGTGCTGGCCGGGATCTCGCGCAAATCGATGATCGGCGCCATTACCGGCAGGCCGGTTGAGATGCGTCTGGCCGGCAGCCTGGCCGCTGCCTTGTTCGCGGCGGCGCAGGGTGCGCAGATTTTGAGAGTCCATGACGTTGCCGAAACCGTCGATGCGTTGAAGGTGTGGACGGCGGTATCAAATAATAAGGAATAAAGCAGTATGACACGCAAATATTTCGGCACCGATGGCGTGCGTGGGCGCGTTGGCGTCAGCCCGATTACGCCGGATTTCGTGATGCGGCTCGGCTATGCCGCCGGCCGGGTGTTGACGCAAGCCAGCGCCGGCAGCGCCAAGCCGGTGGTATTGATCGGCAAGGATACGCGCATCTCCGGCTATATGCTGGAGGCAGCGCTGGAAGCCGGCTTTTCCGCCGCCGGGGTCGACGTCATGCTGGCCGGGCCGCTGCCGACACCGGCAGTGGCCTACCTCACCAGGGCGCTGCGCCTGTCGGCCGGGGTCGTCATTTCGGCTTCGCATAATCCTTATGACGACAACGGCATCAAGTTCTTTTCCGCACATGGCAGCAAATTGCCGGATGCGGTCGAGCTTGCCATTGAGGCTGTGCTGGACGATCCCATCGTTTGCGTGGCGTCCGAAAAACTCGGCAAGGCCAAGCGCCTGGACGATGCACGCGGTCGTTACATCGAGTTTTGCAAGAGCACCTTTCCCAACGAACTCGATTTGCGCGGCCTGAAAATCGTGGTCGATTGCGCGCATGGCGCGGCCTACCACATCGCGCCCGACGTATTTCATGAATTGGGCGCGGAAGTGATCGCCATCGGCAATCAACCGAACGGCTTGAATATCAACGACGGTTTCGGCGCCACCGCGCCGCAGTCATTGGCGGCCAGCGTGCAGCAACATGGCGCCGATCTCGGCATCGCGCTCGATGGCGATGCCGACCGCCTGCTGATGGTGGATGCTGCGGGGCGTATCTACAATGGCGATGAATTGCTGTACGTGATGGTCAAGGACCGGCTGTCGATTGGCCCGGTGGCGGGCGCGGTCGGCACCTTGATGACCAACATGGCGCTGGAAGTGGCGTTCAAGCGCATGGGCATCGGCTTTGCGCGCGCCAAGGTCGGCGACCGCTACGTGCTGGAAGTGCTGCAAGAGCGCGGCTGGCAATTGGGCGGGGAAGGTTCCGGCCACTTGTTATTTCTCGACAAGCACACCACCGGAGATGGCATAATTTCGGCGTTGCAGGTATTGTCGGCCTTGAAGCGCAGCGGCCGCACCCTGGCCGAATGCGCGTCGGACATGCAGCTGTTTCCGCAGTGCTTGATTAACGTCAAGGTGGCGCCAGGTTACGATTGGCAAAATAACCGTGCTTTGCAGAATGAAAAAGAGGCGGTCGAATCCGAGTTGGGCGACGACGGGCGCGTGTTGATCCGGCCATCGGGAACCGAACCGCTGATACGCGTGATGGTCGAAGCCAAGCGCGCGGATGTGGCCGACACGATGGCGCGCCGCATTGCCGATACCTTGCGCAACTGATACAGAATATGCATGGCCGGCCTGCACAAGAGGCCGGTCGAGAGAATCGTCAACCTGCCATATCACGGGCAAAATGAAACATAACTCTTCCATTCTGGTCGTAGAAGATGAGCCCGGTATTGCGGAATTGCTGCGCTTTACGTTGGAAGCGGCCGGATTTGCGGTCGAGATTGCGGTCTGTGCCAAGGATGCCCAGCAAGCGATGACGGCTGCCTTGCCGCGCGCGGTGCTGTTGGATTGGATGCTGCCGGATCGGTCAGGAATTAACCTGCTCAACGACTGGCGCGCCGATCCGCGCACCGCGACCTTGCCGGTGATTATGCTGACCGCCAAGGGTTTGGATGAAGACAAGGTAAAAGGCTTGAACGCCGGCGCCGACGACTATGTGACCAAGCCGTTTTCGCCGCGCGAGTTGGTGGCGCGCATCCATGCGGTATTGCGGCGTTATGCACCGTCGGAGCCGACCAGCCGCCAGTCGGTAGGGGCCATCACGGTCGACGAGGATCGTCATCTGGTCTTGGTAAACGGCGCGCCGGTGGAGTTGGGCCCGGCCGAATTCAAGCTGTTGCGTTTCATGATCGCCTATCCAGAACGCGTTTTTTCGCGTGCACAGTTGCTCGACAAAGTGTGGGGCGACAACACGTTCTTCGAGGAGCGCACGGTCGATGTGCATATCATGCGCCTGCGCAAATCGCTGGGCGCTGCGGCCGAATGCATCCAGACCGTGCGCAGTGTCGGGTATATGTTAAAAGCCGGTAGCGCGGGCCAAGGGCAAACAATGTAGTTGTTTGTCAAAAATTTTGCTGGGATAGCATTGAAAATCGAGATTTCAGTAATTTGTTTGCACTTTGCATTGACCAAATCGCCTCGATAGGATATTATCTTTTTTCTCGGAGTGTAGCGCAGCCCGGTAGCGCACCTGGTTTGGGACCAGGGGGTCCAAGGTTCGAATCCTTGTACTCCGACCAAAATTTGTATCGATGAAAAAGGCTTAAGAGTTTATCTCTTGAGCCTTTTTTGTTTTGCGCTTTTGAAAATTCGCAGATAATCTTGTGGTCTGGCGCGCGTTCGCGTCGATCGAATTTGTTCCAGTGCCGGCTGCGCCGTTGCGACCTTATTCGCCGATAAATATAAAAGGAGATGCAGTTACTAATGACTATTGAAACTACCGAAGCCTATATCTGCGATGCCATTCGCACCCCCATCGGCCGCTACGCCGGCGCTTTGAAAGACGTTCGCGCCGACGACCTGGGCGCGGTGCCGTTGCGTGCATTGATCCAGCGCAATCCGTCAGTCGATTGGAGCGCGCTGCAGGAAGTGATCTACGGCTGCGCCAACCAGGCCGGCGAAGACAATCGCAATGTCGCCCGCATGAGTTTGCTGCTGGCCGGCTTGCCGCAGGAGATCGGCGCCGCCACCATCAATCGGCTGTGCGGCTCCGGCATGGACGCGGTCGGCACTGCCGCGCGCGCGATCAAGGCTGGCGAAACCGATTTGATGATCGCCGGCGGGGTCGAATCGATGACCCGTGCGCCGTTTGTGATGGGCAAGGCCGATAGCGCGTTTTCCCGCAATGCCGCGATCTTCGATACCACCATCGGCTGGCGCTTCGTCAATCCACAGATGGCAGCGTTGTACGGTGTCGATGCAATGCCGGAGACCGCCGAGAATGTCGCCGCCGATTACCATATCAGCCGTGCCGACCAGGATGCGTTCGCGCTGGCCAGCCAGAACAAGGCCGCCGCCGCGCAGCAGCAAGGCATTTTTGCGCAGGAAATCGTGCCGGTCGAAATCCGGCAAAAGAAAGGCGAGCCGCTCATCGTCGCGCAAGATGAACAACCGCGCGCCACCAGTCTCGACGCATTGGCGAAACTCAAGGGCGTGGTGCGACCCGACGGCAGCGTCACCGCCGGCAATGCGTCGAGCATCAACGACGGTGCTTGCGCGCTGTTGCTGGCCAGCGCCGACGCCGCCAAGCGGCATGGCTTGACCCCCAGGGCGCGCATTGTCGGCATGGCGACTGCCGGCGTGGCGCCACGCGTGATGGGCATCGGCCCGGTGCCGGCGACGCAAAAACTGTTGCGCCAAACCGGCATGAGTTTGGCGCAGATGGATGTAATCGAACTCAACGAAGCATTCGCCGCGCAAGGGTTGGCTGTGTTGCGTGGACTCGGCCTGGCCGACAACGATCCGCGCGTCAACCCGAACGGCGGCGCGATTGCGCTCGGGCATCCGCTCGGCATGAGCGGCGCGCGGCTGGTGACGACGGCGCTGTATCAGTTGCAGCGCAGCGGCGGTCGCTTCGCCCTGTGCACGATGTGCATCGGCGTGGGGCAGGGGATTGCTTTGATAATTGAGCGGGTGTAAAGCGGTCGCTTTGGCGCTTTTCCAACGAGTCAGGAGCTTATGATACGATCCGCCTTTATAACTCACACGGGCAGGTAGGACACACAATGTCCGACTGCCTGATTTTTGCCACCACAATAAGGTAAATCTAATGCCTAACGACCCTACGCCTCCGGCGGTGCGCCCTTATATCCCCGCCAGCGCCAACCTTCCCGAACTGAGTTTCCGCGCGCTCTTGATGGGCGTGCTGCTCGGCATGGTGTTCGGCGCTTCGTCGCTCTACCTTGTGTTGAAAGTCGGATTGACTGTCAGCGCGTCGATCCCGGTGGCGGTGATCGCCATCACGCTGTTCCGCTTGACCAACAAGCTGGGCGGCAAGGATTCGACGATCCTGGAAAACAGCATTACGCAGACTGCCGGCTCGGCTGGCGAATCGATCGCCTTCGGCCTCGGCGTGACGATGCCGGCGATCCTGATCCTCGGCTTCGACCTGGAAATCTCGCGCGTGATGCTGGTCGGCATCCTGGGCGGCCTGCTCGGCATTTTGCTGATGATCCCGATGCGCCGCACCATGATCGTGTTGCAGCACAATGAATTGAAATACCCGGAAGGCACCGCCTGCGCCGAAGTGTTGAAAGCGGCAGCGACCCAGACTTCGCGCGAGGCAGCCGGGGAAATCGGCGACGGCGGCGCACAGGCGCAAGACGATGCCGGCAAGCGGGCAAAGGTCATCTTCGGCGGCTTCGGCCTCGGCTTGCTGTACAAGGTATTGAATGTCGCCTTCAAGGGCTGGAAAGATACGCCGGAAGTCGTATTCGGCGCGCCGCTCAAAGCCGGCTCCATCGGCGCGGAAATTTCTCCGGAATTGCTGGGCGTCGGTTACATCATCGGCCCGCGCATCGCCTCGGTGATGGCAGCCGGTGGCGTGTTGTCGTATTTGCTGCTGATCCCGATGATCAAGTTTTTCGGCGAATATCTGAATGTGCCGCTCGCCCCCGGCACCAAATTGATTAGCGAAATGTCGCCCAACGATATTCGCGGCGCCTACGTGCTGTATATCGGTGCCGGCGCAGTGGCGACCGGCGGCTTGATCAGCCTGGTACGTGCCATGCCGACCATCTGGCACAGCCTGACCGCCGGCCTGGCCGGCTTGGGCAAGAATGTCGCCGTCGCGCTGCCGCTGCGCACCGATCAGGATATCCCGATGAAATGGGTGTTCATCGGTTCGCTGGCGATCATCGTGGTCATCACGCTGGCGACGCCTCTGCATATGAATATCCTGGGGGCGATACTGATTCTGGTATTCGGCTTCCTATTCGCGACCGTTTCTTCGCGCTTGACCGGCGAAATCGGTTCGTCGTCGAATCCGATTTCCGGCATGACGGTGGCTACCTTGCTCTTTACTTGCCTGATTTTCCTATTGATGGGCTGGACCGGCGGCCAATACTATGTGACCGCCTTGTCGGTCGGCGCCATCGTCTGCATCGCTTCCAGCAATGCCGGCACCACGTCGCAGGATTTGAAGACCGGCTTTTTAGTCGGTTCGACCCCGCGTCTGCAACAGTATGCGATTTTGGCCGGCGCGCTGTCGTCGGCGCTGATCCTCGGCCCGATCCTGTTGAAATTGAACGATGCCGGCACCGTCTACGTGCCGGCAGCGCAGGTTGCGCCGGGTCTGACCACCGACGCCGCCAAGTTGGTCGATACCGCAACACTGCAAGGCCCGCAGGCCGCGCAAGATGCGCACACCTATCGCGTCTGGCACAAGACCGATACCGCCGGCGGCCCCGCCGGGAAATATCTGGTGGACGATGCCGGCAAGGTCGCCTACCTGGTCGATCCGGGCATCAACGGGCAGTACCACAAGCGCCCGGACGGCAGCGAAGTCAAGAAGTACGATGCGCCGAAAGCGGTGTTGATGTCCTACATCATCAAGGGCATTCTGGATCGGCAGTTGCCGTGGACACTGGTATTGTTTGGCGTGATGATCGCCATCGTGCTGGAAATGTCGGGCATACCGTCGCTGGCGTTCGCCGTCGGCGTATACCTGCCGCTGTCGTCGTCGGCGCCGCTGTTCATCGGCGGCATGGTGCGCTGGCTGGTCGACCGCCGCAACGGCAAGCTCGCGCATAACGCGCAACAGACCGAAGAAGAAAAACAATTGGCAGGCGACCGCAGCCCCGGCGTGTTGCTGGCCTCCGGCTATATCGCCGGCGGCGCGCTGGCCGGCATCATCATCGCGTTTACCGCCGGCATCCTGACCAATTTCGACCAGGCCATCGGTGCCTGGGCGGAAAAGAATAATCCATTCTTCGAGGGCGCGAGTTCGGACGCGTTGTCGCTCTTGCCGTATGCGGTGATCGTGCTACTGCTGTATTGGGTTGGGCGCGAAAAGAAGGTGGTCAGCTAGACTGATTAAGCTGTCGAAACATGAAAAACGCCGCCCCTTAGGCGGCGCTTTTCATGGGCGAGTGCTCGCGTTGGACCAAAAGCCGCGTGCTCGCCTGGCATCGGGAGATGTGGCACCATGCCTTCTCCGTGGTTGATTTTGATTAAAATGTTCTTGAGTAAATATGTTGCATTCGTGTTGATCTGCTAAGATTGTGATTGCCTCAGTTCGGCCACAACCGGTCCTTCGGGGGCGGGGTCTATCTGATGTTGCATAGACAATTTTCATATTCAATTCCGCCAAATTTCTTCAAATAACGAGTGGTCTCCAAATTCAAATGACCGAGAATTCAATGCGGGAAAATCTAAGACAACCTATCGGTAGATTGCTTTTCAAAGCTTGTCTCGCTTTCTTATTTTTATTCATTCACGTCGGCACAACTTGCGCTGCCTCCTCCTTTGAGGAGGGCGTGGATGCCTATAAACGCGGTGATTATTCGGAAGCGATCAAAATTTGGCAACCTCTTGCTGGCGAAGGGAATGGAGACGCGCAGCAGGCGATTGGGCTTGCTTACGACCTTGGCTATGGGGTAGGGCAAAGCTTCTCCGTCGCCGTTCGCTGGTATCGGCTTGCTGCTGAAGGTGGGAATAAAATCGGGCAATTCCGACTTGGATTCATATACGAAAATGGTTTCGGGGTGACGAAAGACAACGGACAAGCCGCCATTTGGTACCACAAAGCCGCTGAACAACATGTCGCCGCAGCTGAAGCACATCTTTCAACAATGTATACAAATGGAATTGGCGTCGATAAAGACGCGGATCAAGCTGCCGTGTGGTTTGGTAAAGCGTCCATCGATGCAAATAGATATGGGATCGAGCTAGTCTGCGAAGCGCAGAGTGCATATGACGCGCATCAACGAAACCCGGAAGGATGTCACAGTAAAGCATCTGGTGACTTCTGGGCTGGTACAGAAAAAGAACGGTCACCGCTGTCGGAGAAGCAATTGGAGAAAGCGGTTGAATTGATCGAGGCCAGTCACGCGATGAGTTTTCTTGCATACGACAGATACTATGCAGCATCGGCGATTCGGAAACCTAATGTCGTCGATATTTCGCCAAATTATTATCAGTATGCTGCTTTGATGAATGCCCAAGGAGCGGCGCGCATCTTTGTTCGTGCGGTCTATTTGGGTGTTCGAAACCGAGATAGTCGCACGACATTGCCTTCTGATGAAACGCCATCCCCATTCTTGATCTCTCCCGATTTTGGTATTGGTCTTGATTTGAGTAACGCGTTGGCAGTCCCGAAAAGTTGGTTTATTGTCGCCGAAGATGCACTACCGTCGATGTTCGATGGTGGATGTGCATTAGTGAGTATTTTGTTTGATGCATCGGGCCACGAAATACTACCTGCTGACTGCAATGGTTTTGCCTCATTTGAAGAGGAATCTCGAATACGCCATGCTTTGGCGTTAGGGGAACATGTTGACTTACCGCTTTGGAGCGTCCCATTCGGCCGCTTGGGGTCGTTTTGAGACGTTCGCCACAAATCCAAATCAACCGCCGTTAGCGCGGTAGGCTGGGATGAAATCCCAGCATCGGTCGAACGTCGATAGCTGGGATTTCATCCCAGCCTGCAATCGCATTTGATCGTCGGCTTTGGAGCACCTCGATAGTCGGCAAAGGGTCGGCTAGAGCCCGTCGAGGTTTTCTCGGCATATATGCTTTGGCTAATGATTGCAATGCGGCGCAAGATAATTCGTACTTTTTTGCATAGTTGCGGCGCCTTGGAACGAAAATCGATATCCTGGTGATACTGATCAAAATTTGTAATGAATGGTAAATATATGGATGACAGTATTATTGGAGTTAAGTTTTGTGGCAGCCTGTCATACAAGCAGTTCACTCTGTTTCAAGAATTGTTAGTAGCGAAATGGAATAGACCATATTTTGTGTATCCAGTGACGGCGCTACTTTGTACGCTGCTTTTTTCAGAGAACGAGTCGTTTTCTTCGATATTCGGATTCATAAAGCAATTTGCTTCTTGGTTATTGTTATTCCTTGTTCTGTCAATACTGACAGTGTATGTAAGAAAGCGGGCGTGGCGAAATTTGGCTGACACTCAGGGAGTTATTTCTGGTGATCTGAGCAGCCGTGGGATCACTTGGAAAACATCGCATTCCTTGACCGAATACGAGTGGGGCGACATATTAAAACTGAAGCAAGGCAATAACATGTTGGCATTGTTTTATTCCAAGCGTTGCGCCTTTTACCTTCCACGGAGTTTCTTTAATACAGAAGAAGAATGGGGGCGCGCAATCGATTTGTGTAAATCAAAAGTGTCCGCCGGCTAGGGGGAATAGCATCCCGATTTAACATTTGAATGGCCGTTGTCGGGAGCCACCAACGTCGCAATTGGGTCGGTTTTGCCCAATCGCTGTTTTCGCTGTTTATGCGCAGGATCGAAAATTCGTGGTGCGGCGCAAGATATTTTGCGCTTTTTTCGCTTTGTTCGGGGTGTCAGCAAGCGTAGCGTGGGCTAGCGGTAGGTTGGTGCTGAGCTTGCGAAGCCCAACATCCACCTTTGCATTACCTTTGACCTCGTTCAAGCCGGTGAATGTTGGGCTTCGCTTTGCTCAACGCCAACCTACCGCTAGCCCACGCTACGCTTGCTGCCTCAGTTCGGCCACAAGCGGAAGCTCGCGACGTCGAGCAATATGGTATTGCCCTGACAAGTATTTAGTGGCAGGATACGCGCCATGACCAAGATCACATTTGAAGCATTTGAACGCGAAAGACATCCAAACCACATGTGGTATGTCGACAACGCGCAGTTGAGAAGGCATGAGCACTCACATGGGCTGATTCCATACAAGGTTTGTCTCGTCGAGGTTTGCGGATTCCAGTTTATTTTTCATAGCGTCATGCAGATCGAGCTTTGCCTTGAATACTATTTGAATGAACATCAACCAAGTAGTCGATTGCCAGTTTATACGGAAAATCTTGGGGGAGACCATCATGAAATGCAACGATGGTACGAAAAATTGCCTTTGCGATTGCTTGAAAAATCTAAGCGGCCCAAAGTTGTTAAAGCCTTGACGAATGCGATAACGGAATATGCGAAATATCCTGGTGCGATAACGAACACGAACAGGCCAACGCTTTGGAATTGGTCGGGGAAAAATAGCTGAGGCGGTAGCGAGTAGGTTGGGCTAATGCTTTATCAGCCCAACGCTTAACGTGAACGAGGGCATAAAATTTCAAAGTGCCGACACAAGGAATCATTGTTTTTATCTTGTGAGCATCGATTGATGGGCTGATAAAGCGTTAGCCCAACCTACCGATGAATGACCGGTGTCAGGCATTCGCTAAGACCGCACCGGGTCGTTTTGAGACGTTCGCCACATATCCAAATCAACCGCAGTTAGCGGATGCCTGGTTATCGGCATCGGTACCCGTAAGTGCTCAACTGCCGTTTCTGACCTCAAGCCAGCAAGCCAGCACATGCGCAGCCGCCATCGCCAAACCCCAGGCTGCGACCAGGCCGATAGCGCTCGGCAGCGCAGCGTCGCCCCAGCCGATTTTGACGAGCGAGCCGACCAGCATCAGCGCCGGGTAATGCAAAACGAATAGCGGGAACGATATGCGCGAGAGGAAGGCGATGGCTTCGGTCAGCGTTCCCGGCTTGATCGTGCGATGCGCGCCGCGCGCTGCGAGCAAGAAGGCGATCAGCGTGCTGACCGCGATGCGGGTGCGCCATTGGACCGTCAGGGCCAGCGTGCAAACCAGCGCGATGGCTGCCAGCCATGCCCATTTGCGCGTGCCATCGGCTTGCGACGCCCCGCGGGCGGCCATGCCCAGGCTGTACGAGCCGAAGAAATAAATTCCCCACATGTCCAATTCGTCGTGACGGTTGAAAACCGTCAGCGAACATAGTCCGAGCGCGCCGACGACCGATATTGCGGCAATCTTTGCGGACGATGCATTTCTCGCCGCCGTCCCGGATCCCACGCAGATCAGCGCCAGCAGCGCGTACAGCTGAAAGTCGATGGCAATGTACCAAGCGCCCGCCGTGAGCGCGGGTATCCCCAGCAGGTCTTGCGCGAACAGCAGATGCGCGGCCAGCGATTGCCAAGTCGGCGCTGCCGGCGTCGATGGGTCGTCGATCAAGGCGCGCGCTATCGCCGCGCAGGCGATGGCAGCCGCCAGGCCGACGAAATAGGTCTTGGCCAGCCGCAAGTAGCGTTGAAGAACGATCTTCGGAAGCATCGACATTGCCGGCGGCGTCCAACGCTTCGCGCCTCCGGGTAACATCGCGCCCGCCGCCAGAAAGCCGGCCACGACCAAAAAGCATTGCACCGCAAGGCGACCGTCGTTGGCAATCCATTTGAAGGCCCGGGGCGCGTAGTTCCAGGCCGCGTCGGTCATCGGACCATAGTTGGCAAAGTGATGCAGCAGGATCAATTGCGAAGCGATCGCCTTGATCGCGTCGATAGTGACGAACCGCCCGATACGTTTCCCGGCGGCATCGGCGGAACGGTTCTCTAGCCTGATTGGCTGGCCCTGGTTGACGACTTCCATTGACTAAATCGGCTTCTCGGATAGGAGCGGGGTACTGGGTTTGCTAACAGCCGGGATCTGCACTTGCCTCATTCGTGAGCAATCAAGATAAGTCCTTGCAATTCAAGGGCTTACAAATCGTTCACAGAGTTATTCACAATGTTACGCACAATAACCGTGAACAACTATGACGACGCCCGGCGAGCAAGCTGTTGGCAGGGGGTCAGGCATGGTGCTTTTTATTGCCCTTGGTAGTCACCATGACGATTTTGCCGTGGTGCGCCGGATGGGTGCTTGCAGTGCGACGATGATTGGCACGGTGCGTTCCACCCGCATGGAACGGCACTTGGATCTGCAGGCTTTGTCCGGCTACCAGACGATCCTGGTGCAGGTTATTCCACGATTTCAACTGCTCCACGCTGACCCGGTTGCGCGCGGCAATCGAGGCAAGGCTATCGCGCCGACCAACCCGCACCGTGACGCGGCGAAATTCCGGCGCATCGGGTTCCAGTGCCATCTTGGCGTTTTCCGCGACTTCCGGGGCAATGTCGGCTTGCGTCGTCTCGTCGGATTTCGGAACCAGGATGGTCGAGCCGACCGCCAAGTGGGTGCGTGGCGGGATGTGGTTCACTTCGCGAATCACATCCGGCGTAGTGCCGAAGTGGCTGGCGATGGTTTCGATCTTTTCGCGCGCCGTGGTAATCGTGTGGGAGGTCCATGAACTCAAGGAATGACCCCAATTGGCGAGGTTTTCCTTGAATTTTTCGGCATTGCTTTCCGGCAGCAGGATCGGCGTGTCGGACGTGATGACGGGACGATTGAATTGCGGATTGAGCGCCCTGAATTCGTCCATCGGCAATTCGGCCAATTGCGCGGCGACCTTGACGTCGATATCGCGGGTCTTGTCGACACTGACGAAATACGGCAGGTTGTCCACTTGCGGCAGCAAGATGCCGTATTGCTCTGGGCTGCCGATGATGTTTTTCACTGCTTGCAGCTTCGGCACATAGTTGCGCGTCTCCGCCGGCATGCGCGCCGACAGACTGTTGAAATCGGTTGGCAGGCCTGCTGCGCGGTTTTTGTTGATGGCACGCTGCACCGAGCCTTCGCCCCAGTTATAAGCAGCCAGCGCCAATTGCCAATCGCCGAACATGTCGTGCAAGCGCTGCAGATAGGTCAAGGCGGCGTCGGTCGACGCCAGAACGTCGCGCCGGTCGTCCTTGAACATGTTTTGCTTCAGATTGAAGTTAAGCCCGGTCGACGGGATGAATTGCCACATCCCCGCCGCCTTGGCCGGCGAATAGGCTTGCGGGTCGAATGCCGATTCGATAAACGGCAGCAAGGCCAATTCGGTCGGCATATGCCGCTTTTCCAGCTCTTCGACCACGTGGTACAGGTAACGCGATGCGCGTGCCGTGGTGCGCTGGATATATTCGGGGCGCGCGGCGTACCATGCGGTCTGGTTCGTCACCAACTGGTTGTCCAGGTCGGGGATGGCGAAACCCTTGCGGATGCGCACCCATAGATCGACTTCGTCGACCGTCAAGCCGTCGAGCGACAAGTCGTTCGGTCCGAGATTGTTATCGGATACGGCGTAAGCAGGCATGCCGGCAACGGGCGGCCTTGCAAGCGGTCCGCCACTCAACGATGCGGTGGTCAAATCGGCTGCATGGGATATTTGCAACGCGCAAAAAAGTAGCGCAGCGAAAGGAAAGCGTATTGTTTTGGCTAGATGCATGGGTACGCACTCATGGTTGAGTGAATCATAACGAATAGCGATGAATAGCGGCATTGCAGCACTGCCAATTCCGGCGAGTCTTGCGGCACCGGATGCGCTTGCCTATCACCGTTTTTCGCATCCGCGCGAAGGAAACTTCGCGTCCCGATGCCAATGTATCCGATACGATTCGGACCGACAGAATATGACAGGTCGGTGAATTCAGATTTAATGGGGCAGTGTAATGAGCGTTCTTTTGCGGCGTCAAGACATATTAAGTAACATAGTGATTATACAATCAATTGATTGGTCAATTATTTAAAATTGTTTTTCCACTCGCGCAAGGCCGCAAAAGCAGCAATCGGATCGTCGCCCTGCAGCATACCCTTGGCCTGCAAGCCTTGAATTATCTGGCTTGTGCGGTAACGCAGGAAGGGATTGGTGGCTTTTTCGAGACCGATGCTGGAAGGCAAAGTCGGCTCCGAATTATCTCGTTTCTCTTGTTCCACAGTAATTCTTGCTTGAAGAGCATGGTTCTCGGGATCGGCCGCCGACGCGAAGCGCAGGTTGCTTAGCGTATACTCGTGGGCGCAATATATTTGCGTGTCGTCCGGCAAGTTTGTCAGTTTTGCAAGGGATGCAACCATTTGTGCCGGGGTGCCCTCGAACAGGCGTCCGCAGCCGCCGGCGAACAGGGTGTCGCCGCAAAACAGCCAATGCCGGGCAGCTGCAACGTAGGCGATATGGCCGGCAGTATGGCCGGGCACTTCCAGCACGGACAGCGTCAGGTCGAGTGCGGGAATGCGGACTTGGTCGCCTTCGGCCAGCGCGTTGCTGACGCCGTCGATATGCTCGGCGCGCGGCCCGAAAACGGGAATGTCGGCATGCTGCAATAAATTCCGCACGCCGCCGACATGGTCAGCGTGGTGATGTGTCAGTAGAATAGCGACCAGGGACAATCGATGCGCTTGCAAAGCGGCGAGAACCGGAGCGGCGTCCCCCGGATCGACGACGGCTGCCTCTTTTCCGTTGTGAATCAGCCAGAAATAATTATCGTTGAATGCGGGAATCGGCAATACACTTAATATACTCATGGCAGCAGCTCCTCCTGAAAAATCGATTATAGCGCTTGGCCCCTGGCTGGAAACACCGCCCGGAAACTATGTGCGCGCCTGGGAGCAAGCCCGGCTCGACGCGCTGACTGTGGACATCTTCGGCTTCAATGCGCTGCAAATCGGCTTGCCGCAGATTCAGGCGCTGCAAGCCAATCGCATGCAAAGCAAATGGCTGACCGATACCCATCTGCCGCCCGCCACACCCAACGGCGAGCCGGCGCGCGTCGTGGTGATCCACGATTTTGCCGAGCTGCCGTTCGCCTCGCAAAGCATCGACCTGGTGGTGCTGCCGCACGTGCTGGAGTTCGCCAGCGAACCGCACCAGGTGTTGCGCGAGGTCGAGCGGGTGCTGATTCCCGAAGGGCAGGTGATCGTCTGCGGTTTCAACCCGGCCAGCCAGTGGGGCTTGCGGCAAGTGTTGGGACGCGTGTCCGGCGCGCATTTCTTGCCTCTGGACGGCGAATTCATCAGCTTGCCGCGCTTGAAGGATTGGCTGAAGCTATTGAATATGGAAGTCAATCGCGGCCATTTCGGCTGTTATGCTCCGCCATTTTCCAGCGAAAAATGGCTGAACCGCTTTGCCTTCATGGAAAAAGCCGGCGATCGCTGGTGGCCATACCTTGGCGCGGTGTATATGGTGCAGGCGATCAAGCGTGTCAAAGGCATGCGGCTGATCGGCCCGGCATGGAGCAAACAATCGGCGAAAGCGGCGCAAGGTGTGCCGGTTGCCAACCAACTCAATAAAATCTTGAATGAACATGGAAAAAATTGAAATATTTACCGACGGCGCATGCAAGGGCAATCCCGGTATCGGCGGCTGGGGTGCGTTGCTGGTTGCCGGCCAGCATAAAAAGGAATTGTTCGGTGGCGAGCGCGATACCACCAACAACCGCATGGAATTGCGCGCGGTAATCGAAGCGCTGAATGCGTTGACGCGTCCGTGCGAAGTGGTGGTGCATACCGATAGCCAGTACGTGCAAAAGGGCATCAGCGAATGGATCCACGGCTGGAAGGCGCGCGGCTGGAAAACCGCTGCCCGTGCGCCGGTCAAGAATGTCGATTTATGGCAGGCGCTGGACACTGCCCAGACGCGGCATAAAATCGAGTGGCGCTGGGTCAAAGGGCACGCTGGGCATGCCGGCAACGAAGCCGCCGATGCGCTGGCCAATCGCGGCGTCGATTCCGTCCTGTAACCAAGCACGTGCCTTGGCCGACCAATAACCGAACATTTCATCTTCAAAAACCATGCGACAAATTGTCCTCGATACCGAAACCACAGGCTTGAATCCGCGCAGCGGCGACCGCGTGATCGAAATCGGCTGCGTCGAATTGTTCAACCGGCGCTTGACCGGCAACAATTTCCACAGCTATATCAATCCCGAGCGCGACTCTGAAGAAGGGGCGCTGGCCGTGCATGGCTTGACCACCGAATTCCTCAGCGACAAGCCGAAATTCGCCGAGATCGCCAGCGAGTTATGCGCCTACCTGAAGGGCGCTGAAATCATCATCCACAACGCGCCGTTCGATATCGGCTTCCTCGATGCGGAATTCGAGCGTTTGAAGCTTGCGCGCTTCAACCAGCAGGTTGGGGCGGTGATCGATACCCTGGTGCAAGCCAAGGAAATGCATCCCGGCAAACGCAATTCGCTGGATGCCTTGTGCGACCGCTACGGCATTTCCAATGCGCACCGGGCGCTGCACGGCGCGCTGCTGGATGCGGAACTGCTGGCCGAAGTCTACTTGGCGATGACGCGCGGCCAAGACAGCTTGACGATGGAGCAAACCGATCTGTCGGGGCCAGGCAGCCAGGAACAGGCAGCAGCGGCGCTGCCGCTGGCCGAGATCGTCGTTTTGGCCGCTACCGCCGAAGAACTGGCCGAGCACGAAGCAATGCTCGACAAGCTCGACAAGGAAGCCAAAGGCCAATGCGTTTGGCGCGCGCAAACAGCGCTGTCAAATATTGCAAACGCATGATTTGAATCTCGGCCATAAATGTGAGATAATTCGCCACGCGTTGGGCGGTTAGCTCAGGGGTAGAGCACTGCCTTCACACGGCAGGGGTCGCAAGTTCGAAACTTGCACCGCCCACCAAAGAATAGCAGGAAAATCAAGGGCTTAGCTTAAAAACTAAGTCCTTTTTCATATCAAGTACGGGAAACGTACGGAAAACAGGTGTAAAGCCTGCTAGCTGGTTGCCTGTATGTTCAACACTAATTCACCGGCAGCAACCATCAAAATAAACTCGCTGGCTTTGTCAGATGGCGTGCCCATCCGGGCTAAGAAGATATCGGATATGAGCGTTACCAGGTTGACGGCGACGAAATCGAACGCGTGCAATCTTGGTTTGTCGCAATCGATGGGGTATTGCGGTAGCACCAAGACTTCAACGACTTGCAGCGCACGAGCGGCGCCGACGTTTTCCTAAATTTCGCGTATGTTTTATCGAAAGTGATAGGAAGAGTCTGCACGCGATCCGGGTCATGCGTCTTGCCGCCAAGTATCGTCCGCATCTTTTCTTCCCACGCGGTTCGTGCGTTGCCCAATGCTTGGTTTGCCGTCCGCATCGCGTTTTGGTCGCCGGGCATTGAAGTGGCGATAGAGATAACGCACGGTCAATCCGATTGCGCCGCCGCCGCGACGCCTGGACAACAGCGACCGGGCGTTGACAGTCCTGCGCTTTTACAATTCCTTTTTTGCCTTGGTCAGTATGGTTGCGACTTCATTGGAGACGTTGGCGAATTTTGAACCCGAGCCGATCAGTCGCTCGGCATCCTCGTACATGCCGGCATTGATAGTTTGTGCGACCTCGCCGGCGGTGAGGTGGAATTCGGCGTGTTTGCCCAGCAGTTCGGAAAACATCGGTTTGCTGCCCCAGCGCTTGCCGCCGGGACCATGAATCCATTTTCCCAGCGGGCATTGGTCGTCGCGGCAGATCTTTTCAGCGTCGAGCGTCTGGCGCTGCGCGATGGCCTGGCGCAATGTCACTTTCCACTTGCGATGCGCTTCGATGGCGGCGTTGAAATCGAAATGCTCGATGTTCGCGGCGCCCAACGCCGGGCCGGCGCCGGCATTCGCATTGGCGGGCATTTTGAAGCGCGAGACTTCTTCGGCCAGCGTGGCTGCCTGCTCGCTCATGGCGGCGGCGGCAGCGGCGGTTTGTTCGACCAGCGCAGCGTTTTGCTGTGTCATGCGGTCCAGGTCTTGTACTGCCGTTCCGATCTGATTGATGCCAAGGTTCTGCTCGCGCGCGCTGGTGGCGATCTCGCCCAACAGCTTGTCCAGCCTTAGTGAGGCGCCGACGATTTCGTCAATGGTCGTCCCGGCTTTGCGCACGACGTCGGTGCCGCTCCTGATCTGTTCGACGCTGCTGCCGATGAGTTCCTTGATTTCCTTGGCCGCTCCGGCGCTGCGCTGCGCCAGCGTGCGCACCTCGGTGGCGACCACCGCGAAGCCACGCCCCTGCTCGCCTGCACGAGCCGCTTCGACGGCGGCGTTGAGCGCCAGGATATTGGTCTGGAAGGCGATGCCGTCGATGGTGCCGATGATATCGGCGATCTTGGCAGACGAGTGCCGGATGCCGTCCATCGTGTCGACGACTTCGTGCATCACGCGCCCGCCGGTGGTGGCGACTTCGGCGTTGTGGCGCGCTACCTGCGACGCTTCGGCGGTGTTTTCCGACGTGTGGCCGACGGTTGAGGAAAGTTCATCCATCGACGAGGCGGATCTTTCCAGGTCAGCGGCGGTCTGCTCGGTGCGCGCCGACAAGTCCATCGCGCCGCTGGCTATCTCGCGACTGGAATGCACGATCTCGTCGCTGGAGCAGCGCACCCGCTGCACCATGGCGCGCAGCGACTCTTGCATATCGATCAGCTCGAACATCAGCTGTGCGGCCTCGTCGTGCCCCCACGGCGTCGGCGAGGTCGTCAAATCGCCGCCGGACATGGCGCGCAGATGCCGCCGCGTCTCTTTCAAACCGCCGTCCATCACGTAATAGAAGCACATGAACAGATAGGTTGCAAAACCCATCACCACCACGCCGATGGCGACGATCAGCCCGCACCGCTGCAGGATATCATGCGACAAATCGTCGACATAGGTGCCGGAACCGATCACCCATCCCCATGGCTCGAAGCCCTTCACATATGAAATTTTGTCGATTGGCGTCGTGCTGCCTGGCCGCGACCATTGATAGCGAACCACGCCGCCGCCGTCCTTGCGCACGACGTCGACAGCGGCCTTAAACAGCGCGAACCCGTTGGGATCTTTCAGATCGCCGACATCCGTGCCATTCAACTCGGGTTTGATTGGATGCATGATCATGTGTGGCTGCATGTCATTGATCCAGAAATATTCGTTCGTGTCGTAGCGTAGTCCCGCGATCTGCTGAATCGCCATTTTCTGCGCCGCTTCGCGCGGCATCGTTCCGGCGGTTTCTTGCGCATGCGCCCACGTCAGAATACCGGAGGCCACTTCGACGTGCTCGCGGATCGCATCGGTGCGCGTCTGTATTGCCCGGGTCGCCTCCGACCACATCAGCCAGCCCATCACCACCATCGTCGGCAGTATCAACGCCATCGAAATGATCAGCGCCTTATGCGAAAAGCGCAATGCGCGAAACAGGCGAATACCCGGCGCCCAAACGCCATGGTATGCGAAGAAACCGCCGTGCTGCTCAATATGACTTTCGGGGTAATCGCGACGAGCGATAACGGGCTGTGGAACGGAGGACATTGTTTAATTCATTCAGTTGACAATATTGCACCGGCAGGGCAAGGGCTGACATGCCAAGCAACCTCTAGGTCAGCGTCGCCATGCTTGCAATTATTGTTAGGTGGGTAGAGCGGTCGAAGTGGCCACCACAAGTACTGCGCATATCTTCGCCTGTTTCATTCCGCTTGTCCAATGTAGAGCACGCCAATTAGGAGCAAATTTGATGTGGATCAAGTGCGTATCGCGTTGGGGGAAGTCAGGTAGCGAGGACAGCAAAGCCGATGTAGCGCGCGGCCCGGAGAATCACATGCCAATCGCCCCACGCAACCTGTCTCGTATGAGTAGTCATCCGACGTTATTCTTCATTGAACTGCGCCAGATCAAGTACCTCAACAACATTGTCGAGCAAGACCATCGAGCCACCAAACAGATTGCGCGACCCAGGTTCGGCTTCAAACGTTTTCGCTGCGCGCATTTTTATCGCCGGCATCCAGACTATGCGTAGGCTCAAGGAGGGCCGGCTTTGCTGCCAAGAGGCGAACGTCTCGTCCACCGCAAACCGATTCTGTGCCTCGCTCTCCAGCCTCCTGCTGCTTGCGCAAATTCGCTTGAACGTGCGCCCTTGTTGCAACTTAATCGTGCCGGCTCAGTCGGCCTCGAAGAATGAGCGCAGCACGCGGTCGCAACATCCCCCGCGTCGCCGCAAGGAAGGATGTGTCGGCATCGGATAAAATGTCGATTGCCCGTTGCCGTCTGCATCTCGCCGTCGACGATCGGTTTCGGCGCCCAAGTAGGCGCAGCCACGCTTAGCAAACAGCTGCAGGAATTTAAATGAATCAAGAAAACCGACATCGTGCCTTCGAAGCGTTAAAAATCCCGGGTTTCCCCACGTTCGTGGGCACCTTTGTGTTGACAATGATGGCGGACAATGTCGAGCATGTAATTAGCTACTGGGTCGCCTTTCAGAAATTCAAATCTCCGACGCTGGGCGGATTCGCGGTGATCTCGCACTGGCTGCCCTTTCTGTTGTTCTCGGTCGGTGTTGGCGCCTTGAACGATCGATTCGATTCGCGCCGTCTGATACAAATCGGTGGCGCGCTTTTTATGGCTGCCTCGCTGGGATGGGGATATTTCTTTGTGACCGATACACTGACCGTCCCGTATGCCATGGCGCTTCTCGTGCTGCACGGATTTGCCGGTGTGTTCTGGTTGACTTCCAGCCAAATGCTGCTTTACGATATTGTCGGCGTCGAGAAGCTGGCCAGTGCGGTTCGATTGAATTCGACCGCGCGTTATTTTGGCGTGCTGGTGGGGCCAGGTGTCGGCAGTTTGATTATGTCCACCCTTGGCCCATCGAAAGGAATCTTCCTGAATGCCGCCCTTTACTTGCCCTTGCTGATCTGGTTGATTAACGCTCCTATTCACCATCGCGCGAAACGGTTGGAACAATCGGCCAATCGCCGTGTGCGTGGACTCAGTGAAATCTGGCAGACCATACTGACGGTCAGGCAGATTCCGGCTCTCGGCGTCATGATGCTGTTGTCGGGCGCGGCTTCGTTTTTTGTAGGGAATAGTTATCAGGCGCAAATGCCAGGCTTCGCGACCGATCTGGGTAATATCGAACCTGGAATTGCTTATTCGATGCTGCTGGCGGCAGACGCCGCCGGAGCCCTGTTCGCGGGGATCACGCTGGAAGCCGGGATGCGTTTCACTCGCGTGACGCCCTCTGCGGCGATGGCCTTCGCGCTGGCATGGGCGGTTGCGCTGTGTTGCTTCGCATTGACTCGCAACTATCCGCTAGCCCTGGTATGCCTGTTCATGGCAGGGTTTTGTGAATTATCGTTCAGCAGCATGAACCAGACGATTGTACAGATGAAAGCGCCGGATGCAATACGCGGAAAAGTGTTGGGTTTGTTTGGCATGTCGTCTTCGGGCTTGAGGTTATTCAGTGGCGTCTTTGTTGGACTGATCGGGAGCAGAATCGGGATACATTTTTCGTTGTTCGGCGCAACGGCGGCGTTTTTTGCGGCAACCCTGGGGCTTCTATATTTAAATCGGAGCGGATCCCGAGTCCGTGCTTGATTCATCTTGTTTTCACGACATGGTGCCGCGTATTTTCCTTGCCTGGGTCATGGCGTCTTCGCAGTGCCTGGCAAGTTGGGCGAAGGCTTTTTTGGTAGACTTGGAGACAACCGAAGCACCGTGGCGGCGTTCGATTGCTTCAGCCATATTACGAAACTGCAATCCATCGTCGATGACTGCGTGATATCTCGCCATGGCGATGCCTGTTTCAGAACAAAACTGACGAGCTTCGCAACGTCC
Source organism: Burkholderiaceae bacterium (assembly GCA_031291325.1). Classification (GTDB taxonomy): domain Bacteria; phylum Pseudomonadota; class Gammaproteobacteria; order Burkholderiales; family Burkholderiaceae_D; genus PKWO01. Next base: position 35,547 of record JARLJG010000050.1, on the reverse strand, counting down.
AGCCTGTGACCTGCGGGTTAGCGATGGAGTCCGTCGTCTACCGATGCTGTCGCGCGCTTTTTGCAATACGAATTCAACCTGCCGGCAAGAAAATAGAATGAAAAACACAAACTCAACTCTACCAACGGAAACACTATCCTCCCTGAAAACCTTGGCCGAGTTGTTTCTCTGGCGCGTGGCACAGTCACCGAATGCCGAAGCATATCGCGAATTTAATGCAAATTCCGGGCATTGGGTAAGCACCAGCTGGCAACAGATCGGCGAGCAGGTGACTCGGTATATTAAGGCACTTTCAACATTGCAATTGGACCGTTGCGCGCGCATCGCCATATTGTTGCCGAACGGGATATCGGCGGTCTGCATCGACCAGGCGACGCTCGCAATGGCGTGTGTTCCAGTGCCGATGCATGCGCTGGACAACCCGGAAAGCATTGCCTACATTTTGAGCGACAGCGAGGCATCGCTGCTGCTGGTCGACACCGACCTGCAATGGCAGTCCATTGCCAAAGCAGGTCTGAACTTGCCGGGGCTAAAACAGGTGGTGGTGGCAAAAAAGACGCTGCCAGATCGGTTGGAACACAATGGAACTCCGGTTGTTTTGCTCGATACCTGGCTGGAATCCGCAGCCAGTTCGCCCGCCGCGCCGCGCAGTCCGGAAGAATCCGAGCTGGCGGCACTGGTCTACACATCGGGGACCACCGGCAAGCCAAAAGGCGTCATGTTGACGCACTTAAATGTGCTGTCGAATGTGAAATCCGTCGTTGAACGGGTGGCCCCCGTTTTAAGCGATGTGTTTCTTTCCTTTTTGCCGCTTTCACACACGTTTGAACGCACGGCCGGCTATTATTTGCCGATTGCCACGGGGTCATGTGTGGCGTATTCCCGCTCGACCAAGCAACTTGCGCAAGACCTGATCGAAGTGCGGCCGACTATCTTGATTTCGGTGCCCCGAATTTATGAACGGATCTATAGCATCATTCAGACGAGACTGTCTACGTCCAAAATTCAATCGTCGCTGTTCAATGCCGCGATTCGCGTAGGGTGGCGCCGTTTCTGCCGTCACCAGGGTATTTCAAGTGGAGACCGTGTTGCGGCCGTTCTGGATGCGATGGGCTGGCGGGTCTTGCAGCCGCTCGTTGCGCAGAAATTGATCGACCAGTTTGGCGGACGTCTGCGCGTTGCTGTCAGTGGCGGCGCGGCGCTTGCGCAAACTATTTCTCATTGCTTTTTAGGGCTTGGCATTCCCATTGTGCAAGGTTATGGCATGACAGAAACCTCGCCGGTGATTGCGGCCAATACACCGGACGACAACGACGCATCGACGGTGGGACGAGTATTGTCGAAAATCGAGGTTCGGATCGGCGATAACGCAGAGTTGCAGGTGCGCGGGCCCAACGTGATGCGCGGTTATTGGAAGCGCGAAGAGGACACGACGCGGGCATTCGTGGACGGCTGGTTGCGCACTGGCGACCAGGCTGAAATTGTCGATGGGCGTATTCGAATCAAGGGTAGAATCAAGGAGATCATCGTCACGTCAACCGGCGAAAAAATTGCACCAGTCGATTTGGAACTGGCGATCCTGACCGATGTCGTATTTGAGCAGGCTTATGTATTTGGCGAGAATCTCCCGTTTATCGGCTGCGCCGTGGTGCTCGGCAAGAAGTATTGGGCCGAATTGGCGAATTCATTGCAGCTCAATTCAGACAATCCGGATGATCTGAACTCCCCACGCGCTGTTGCCGCCGTTGTGGCGCGCATACGGGCAGTGACAACCAGTTTTCCCTACTACGCGCAACCCAAGTCGGCGATCTTGTCGGTTGATCCATGGACCGTCGAAAATTCACTGATTACACCTACGCTCAAGCTCAAACGCAATAATCTCGCCGCACATTTTGCTAAAGCCATGCAGAAGATGTATAGCAACACGCCGCCGAAAGTTCCTAAATAAAACTCGTAACACAACTGAATCCCATTCGCTATAGCGCGACACGCATGCATTGCTGCATCTTGTCGCGCAGCCATGTGTTGGCTTGGTCTTGATCGGCGCTGCGGTGCCAATATAGATGCCATTCCAGCGGTGGCAGTTCAAAAGGCAGCTCCATCTGCAGGGCGTCATAGTTCCGTGCCAAACCCAATGGCACTGTCAGGGCCAGATCGGTGCGCATCGCGACCAGGGGCGCCACCATGTAGTGCTGCACGCGCATTTGAATGTTGCGCGTCTTGCCGCGCTTGTCAAGCGCTGCATCGACATGCCCAAAGCCTTCGCGGCGGCTAGAGATATGGATATGCCCCAACGCCAGATAGTTCTTCAAGCTAAGCGGCTGATCGGCCAGCGGATGGCCTTTGCGCAACATGCAGACATAGCGCTCGCTGCTTAACTCTCCGTGCAGCAATTGCGGATCGTTGATCAATGGCGCATCGATCGCCAGATCGAGCGCCCCTGCCGCCAATTCTTGCGGCACATCGCGCCGGTTGCTGAAGTAGCTCTCGATGCGAATTCCCGGAGCTTGCAATCTTAAGATTTCCCCCAGCGCGGGGAGCAATAACGCCTCTGCGAGGTCGTTCATGCTGACACGAAAGGTCTTTTTCGCAAACGCCGGCTGAAATCGATCGGCCTCCTGGACACTGGTATTCAACAATTGCAGCGCCTCGCCGACCCGACCGGCAATGTTTTCCGCCACCGGCGTCGGCACCATTCCTTGCGGCGTGCTGACGAACAATTGGTCGTTAAAGGTCTTGCGCATTCGCATCAGCGCGTTACTTACCGCAGGTTGCGAAATACACAATACTTCCGCCGCCCGAGTAAGATTGCGCTTGGCATAGATAGTTTCAAAAACGACAAATAGATTCAGGTCGACCTGGTTCAATCGCATGGAGTTCTTTCAATTCGATCATAACTATTGGTGATGATAATCTATCATTATAATAAACTTCCTATATGCTGACTTGTTAACTATCATTTGCTTTTATAAAGACGAGGCGACGGATGGCAGAGTTATATTTGGTTCGGCACGGTCAGGCATCGTTCGGGACGGACGACTACGATCGTTTATCGACGCTGGGGGAGCAGCAATCGGTTTGGCTGGGTGAATACCTGTCCGAACGGAAAATCGATTTTGATCACGTCATCATCGGCACCCAGTTGCGGCACCGGCAAACAGCGGAAGGGATTTGCCGCGGCATGGGACGTTCTCCTGACTTCGCCCTGCATGCCGGGCTAAACGAATACGACTTTTACGCGTTGTACAACGCCCTGATCAAAGAGCGTCCCGAATTGAATCAATCGGCGCCCGGCAACAAACAGTATTTTTATAAACGTTTGAAAGAAGCCTTGCTCCTGTGGTCGACCGATGCGCTGACCGGGCCATTGCCGGAAAAATGGCATGCGTTCGCCGAGCGGATCAATTCTGCTCTTGGCTTTATCCAACAGTGTGGCGCGCAAAAGGTTCTGGTGGTCAGTTCCGGTGGGCCAATCGGCATGTTGATCAGCCAAGTGTTGGGCGCGCCGGCGAACACGGCAATCGAACTGAATTTGCAAATCAGGAACGCGAGCCTGTCGCAGTTTTACTTCAATGAACAATCGGTCAAGCTGGCGAGTTTCAACAATATCGCTCACCTCGATCGAGCCGACCGCTTGCATGCAATTACTTACGGGTAAACGACGGGAATTTTGCCAATGACAAAGGATATAAAAAGTCTGGATACGGTCAAGCTTGCGACCTATTTGGAGAAGCAGATAGAGGGTTTTCAGGGGCCATTGACAGCGGAAAAATTCTCCGGCGGACAATCCAATCCCACCTTTCTCTTGAAGGCCAGGAGCGGCAACTATGTATTGCGCCGTCAACCGCCGGGGCATTTGCTCAAGGGCGCGCACGCGGTGGATCGTGAATACCGGGTGCTGGCGGCGTTGCGCGATACCGCGGTGCCGGTTGCGCGCGCCTATCAACTGTGCGAAGACCCAGAGGTGATCGGGAGCATGTTCTACGTGATGAGCTTTGTGCAGGGTGAGATTTTCTGGGATCCCGCCCTGCCTGAACTGGCGCGCGAAAAACGCATGCCGCTGTATAGCGAGGTGATCCGTGTGTTGGCGGCGCTGCATGATGTCGATGTGAATGCAGTCGGACTGTCCGATTACGGCCGTTCCGGCAATTATTTTGAGCGGCAGGTCGGCATGTGGACAAAGCAGTACCGTGCCGCCGAAACCGAGCCCATCGAAGCGATGGAAAAATTGATTGCGTGGTTGCCGGCCAATACGCCGCCCGACGACGGTCAGCAAAGCCTGGTGCATGGCGACTACCGTTTCGACAATCTGATATTTCATCCCACCGAAGCAAAAGTGCTGGCGGTGCTGGATTGGGAACTTTCCACGCTGGGCCATCCATTTGCCGATCTGGCGTATTTGTGCATGTGCCTGCGCTTGCCTTCTTTCGGCCAGATTTCCGGACTGGCGGGCAAGGATCGTGAACAACTAGGGGTTCCGACCGAGGCACAGATAATTGCCCAATATTGCGCGCTGCGCGGAATCGAAGCAATTGAAAATTGGCCGTTCTACCTGGCGTTTAGCTACTTCCGTCTGGCGGCGATTCTGCAAGGCGTGTTGAAGCGGGCGTTGGGCGGCAATGCCTCCAATGACAAGGCGATACAAGTTGGGCAGATGGCAGGGCAGCTAGCGCAGATGGCGGTTGCGTTGATTTAGAGAGAATGTCGGCTCGTATCGTGGGCGATACAACGATGCGAACTATTGAAATTTGACTCGATTGAAAGGTTCATCATGGATTTTGGATATTCACCGAAAGTGGAAGAATTGCGCATCCGCGTCAGGAATTTCATGGATGAGTATATTCTGCCACGCGTGCGTCAATACAAGGAAGAAGTGCATGCGGGAATTTTCCCGGTTTCGTTCATGGAGGATTTGAAGGCGCTGGCAAAATCGGAAGGCCTCTGGAATTTGTTCCTGCCCCATTTGAAGGACGATGAACCCGGTACTGGCTTGACCAACCTGGAATATGCGCCGCTGGCGGAAATCATGGGACGCATCGGCTGGGCCTCCGAGGTCTTCAATTGCAATGCGCCCGACACCGGCAACATGGAGTTGTTGCACATGTTTGCCACGCCGGCGCAACGCCAGGAGTGGCTGATACCCTTGCTCAATGGCGAGATCCGCTCGGCCTTTGCAATGACCGAACCGGATGTGGCATCGTCCGATGCGACCAATATCACAACGCTGATCAAGCGCGATGGCGACGACTATGTAATCAACGGACGCAAGTGGTTTATTACCAATGCAGCGCACCCGAATTGCCGCATTTTCATCTTGATGGGAAAGACCGACCCCGATGCCGACCCGCACCATCAACAGAGCATGATACTGGTGCCGCGCGACACGCTGGGCGTCGAGATCGTGCGCAACATCGATATCATGAATCATCATTCGCCTGAAGGTCATTGCGAAATCGTGTTTCGCAACGTGCGCGTGCCGGCGGGCAATCTGCTGGGCGAAGAGGGCAGCGGTTTCGCCCTGGCGCAAGCGCGCCTGGGACCCGGCCGCATTCATCATTGCATGCGTTCCATCGGTGGCGCGGAATTGGCGCTGGAACTGATGGTCGAGCGTTCGCAGGAGCGCAAGACATTCGGCAAATACTTGCATCAACACGGCATCGTTTCCGAGTGGATCGCCCGCTCGCGTATCGAAATCGACCAGGCACGTTTGCTGGTATTGAAAACCGCATGGATGATCGACAATGTGGGCGCCAAGGCGGCCAGCAAGGAAATATCCATGATCAAGGCGCTGGTGCCCACGGTATTTACGACGGTCTGCGATCGCGCCATGCAGACTTTCGGCGCCATGGGAATCAGTCCGGATACGCCGCTGGCCGACCACTGGACTTGGGGCCGGGCATTGCGTTTCGCCGACGGGCCCGATGAAGTGCATCTGCAAGGCATCGCGCGCATGGAAATCAAGAAAAGTCAGAAAACCATGGGCGCCACGGCGGCCTATTTGACGACGCCGGACCGCCTTTGAATTGCGCCTTCCTGAATACAGGAAGGCGACAATCGCTGTTTGATTTGATCTGTCGGTGTCTGCGCGATTGACCGATGGATCGTCATGCAGCGGTGGCCATGCTGTTTGCCCTAACAGGGTACCGGCAATTGCCTGCTTTGACCGCCGTGGCGTGCCGCGACTCCCATGATCTCAACTTCTCGAGCCGCCCGGTGCGGGGCCGCGCGCCGGGTGGTGTGGCAGGCGATCGATCAGTTATGCCGGTCGCCCCTATGCCAATTTCAAGTTGTCCTCGTTATGCATCGAGACAATCGCTGGCCGGGTAGCAACGATCTTGGTCTTCACGAGGCAGCTTTTTTCCTGGCTGAAGTGCGCTTGGCGCCGGCAACAGGCGCTGCCGGTGTTTCCTCAAGAGGCTGCGCTTCGGCGTGCGCATCCGGCGGCAAGGCTGACCCGCTTTCGACCGCGACGCCCAGCACCTCTTCCATGCGCTGGAACATGCTCAGGGTGTGGGGTTCCATTTCGCTACGCGAGCCGGTGATGAAGTGCACCGTATCCATTGCCTGTTGGCGCTGTTCGGGGTGTTTCAGCAGCTTGGAAAGGCCAAGAAGCGCGCGTTCCGGCTCGAACTCGACGATCACCGACTGCGTGCGGATGAGCTCCATGCGGCGCTCCGGTCCCATGGAAACGAAGGGTTCGTGCTGCGTCAGCACCTGGGACGAACGTTCAAGGCGGTCGCGGCGCACCGAGCCCCGCGACTCGGCCAGCAAAATAAGCATGCGGATCACCGCTGCCGCGTAGTCGCCGTGGTCTACGCCCAAAAGCATCGCCTGCACTTCCGGCAAGTAGCGCAGTTCCTTCGGATCCTTGCGGGTTCGCTCGAAGGCATGGGTAGTCCCCAGCCAGTTCATGACGGGCGTGCCGTAAATGGATAGAAAAGTGGTTTCGTAAGCCGCATCGCGCACGTCACGCATCAGATCCAGACTTTGCGTCACACTGTCCGCCATGATCTTCTCGAGGGCGATGAAGGGGTTGCCGGGGGCTGCCGGCTTGTCCGAGGCCCTGGCCGCCTTTGCCGCCATGCTCAGCAAAGGCATGGCCGGGTTTTCGTCGGAAAACATGCGCCGGGTAACACGCGCGGGATGGGCGTCCTTGATGGCCTGGCTCAACGGCTGGGTCACCAGATTCTGCACCATGGGGCGCGCAGCCATGTCGTACAGATTGGCGCCCAGTTCCGACAGGCGTGCGACAGCAGCGAAGCTGCGCTCCTGGTCGCGGTCATTCGGCACGACGGTCAGGATATCGGCGAGCTTGCGCTCGTGGAAGCTCACAACGAAGCGCTCCCGATGACCTCCACCCTCCGAATCTTCGATCACCATTTCGTACAGACCGGGGGCCAGCGACTCGATGGTCTTGAGCGTCGAGGCCATCTCGGTATGTTCCTTCTTTGCAATCGAGGACGATACGAATATCCCGAGATGACCGACCTTGTCGTGCACCATGTAGACGATGCGCTGGCCGCGAATGCGGATTTCGTTTTCGTCGGCGTAGGTGTCTACGATCCAGTTCAAGGCCTGTTGCGGCGGCGTGATATTGTCGCCACGGCTGGCGAACACGATGATCGGGGAGCGGATGTTCTTGAGATCCAGATGTCTGCCGGGCTCCAGTTCAGCTTCTCCCCGCGCCAGACGGTTGCCCACGAAGATGTTATCGATGATCCAGCGGATTTCGGCTTCATTCGTGAAGTGGTAGCCGCCCCACCATTTCTCGAATTCGAGAAACGATTCGCGGCCTTCGCGGACATTGGTGTAAAGGTCGTAATACTTGCCGAAGTGATTGCGTCCCGGATTGAGCATCTCGAAATTGGAGACCAGATGCGCGCCATCGAACTCGCCATAACCCAGATCCGACATCAACATGGCCGGAACCACGCCACCCAGCAGCCCGCCGTTGTAGCGCATCGGGTTTTCGCCCAAGTGGCCGGACCAGGCCGACACCGGAGCGCCATTGATGATCAGGGGGCCGGTGATCTCGGGGTTGGCGGCTGCCAGTATCAGCGTCGCCCATCCACCCTGGCAATTGCCCACCACCACCGGGTTGGGCGCTTCCGGGTGGCGCCGCTTGATTTCGCGCACGAATTCGGCTTCGGCACGCATCACGTCAGCCAGCGTCTGGCCCGGTTCCGGGTGCTGGCGGAACACCACAAAATACACGGGGTGTCCAGCGTGCAGCGCCACGCCGACCTGGCTATCGGGCTTGAAGCCGCCTATCCCGGCGCCGTGGCCGGCGCGCGGATCGATGATCATGTAAGGACGCTTCCAGTCGAAAACCTCAACACCTGCAGGCGGAAGGATTTTGAGCAGCAGATAATTCGCAGGCCTGGCGAAGTCATGTCCGTCCATGATCACGTCGTAGTCGTAGATGAGCACGGGCGGCGTTCCCGCATCCTGGTGGGCCTTGTCCTGATTGCCCCGCTCGCGCAATACATCCAGCGTGAGCACCGTGCGCTGGGCGCTGTCCACCGCATAATCAATTGCCTCCTGCTGTGCTTGACCGGACTCTGCGCTTTGGGCCAAGTGCTGCTGCGCGTCGAACCATTGCTGGGAATAGCCAAGCCAGCGATTGGCGTGTTGCCTGCCGATCTTTTCAAAGTGGTGCGTGAACGTGGACATCACCCGAATGGCCTGCTTCGACACGGCGTCAAATTCGCCAGGCAAGCGTTCGTTGAGATTCTCGATACTGAAGGTGGGTTTCATAGGATCTTTCCGTAGGTTCAAATCAGGCGGGCCGGGCGCGCCGCAGGAGCGGCGAGCATGCGTTCTTAATCGGTCTTGAGTGCCGGTCAAGTCGCCGGTCAAGTCGTGACTCGCTATTGTGCACTGCACAATTAGAAGCGTCAATGCCTGGAAGCGGCGTAACTACAGGTTTCGCGAGCGCGCTTGGCGACGGGACTTTCAGCATTTGCACGATGCGGCGCAGATCCCTGCCTGGAGGCCGTCCCAGGCAATGTTTTTCAGCGGACTGGTCATGCCGGGTATCCTTTGGGATTTTTAGCGATCAAAGGGTAGACCAGCGCCGTGACATGGTCATGACAATTTGACTTTTGGTAAGCGGAGGGTTGGATTTCGATATTTTTCTTGCGAGCAACAATGCGTCGGCCGAGCAATCGCCGGGCCTCCGTTGAACAAGCCGCGCAGCCGATATCCGGCGGCCTTCTGCCGTTGCCATCGTTGCAGAAGTTCTGCCGCCGATGCCGGTTGTGCGCGCAACCGATACCTCAGAAAAAAGCAGGCGCGCACGTTGTTGGCTGGTTCAGGTCGCCAAGCATCTGGCCGATGCCGCATAGTCAGAACCGATAGGCAGCCCTGACGCCGGCCAGCCAATTTCTGCCGGGGGCGCTTTCGTAAAACTGGCTGCTGGCTTGATTGACGATGACCGAACCGACGTAGGAACGGTCGAACACGTTGTCGATCCGCGCGAATTCCGAGATAGACCAGCCGCCGACGGTTTGCCGCGCAATCGCCCGTAGATTCATGATCCCGTAGCCGGCGGCGTCGGCCTTGTTCAAGTCGTTTGCGGCCATGCTGCCGGCAGCTTTGCCCTCGACTCCGAACTCAAGCCCGTTGTCCGATTTGCGCCACATCAATTCTGCAAAGAGTCCCTGATCCGGCACGCCGGGTATGCGGTTGCCGCTATTTACGGAATAAGAAGTCGTGACCGTGGGAGCGCTGCTGGTGATTTTCTCGACGTAAGTCTGGCGCACCTTGGCGTCCAGCGCGGTGTAGGCGATGCTGGCCTGCAATTGATACGGCAATTGCCACTGTCCGCTCAATTCCAGTCCCCGCCGATTGGTCTTCGGCGCATTCATATAGGCAGTCTTGCCGCCATTGCTGGAAGCGATCACGATATCGTTGGTGGTGTCGGCGTCGAATAATGCGACATCGAGTTGGGCGGTGCTGGAAAGTTTGCTCTTCAAACCGATTTCGACTTGCTGCGTGCGCGCTGCGTCGATGCCGATATTGCCGGTATTTTTGCCGCCGTAATTCACATAGCTTGGGCTGTAAATGATCTGGTTCAGCGTCGGCGTATCGAACCCGGAGCCATAGGAAATATAGACATTGGTGTCCTCTTGCGCATAATATTGCGCGGAGAGCATGCCGGTCGCCGCCTGATAGGTGTGCGAACCGAGGCTCGGCAACGTGTTGTTGCTCTCCGAACTCAAGGTGGTGTCCGATTGGCGCGCGCCGGCAGTGAGGGCGATGCGCTCGCTTGGACGCAGCTCGCCCTGCAGGTAGAAGTCGAGATTGCGCGCCTCCATCGAATAATTCTGATCGGTCGCTGCGGCCAGCGCTTCGCCGCCGGAATTGGTAAACGTCAAGCGATGATCCTGGTTCTCGTTGCCGTCGACGCCGGCAACCAGCTTGAACGGCATGCCGGCCACCTGCGCCGTATGCAGCCAGTAGCTGTTCATGCCATAAAAGTCGCGCTGCAGGTTCACCACGCCGTTGACTCCCGAAGCCAGGTATTGGATCGTATGGCGCTCGCCGTCATACGGGGCCAGGGTTAGCGTATCGTCTGCGCCGAGGCGCTGCGTCAACACCAGGCCGCCTTGCGTCTGGTCGACGCTTTTGCGGGTGTCGTATGAAAGGGCGCCGGTGCCGGCGGCGCGCGCATTGCCTTGCAACTGCGACGCGGTCAAGCCGAGCGCATCCTGGGCGCTCAGATTGACGCTGTTGGCGACCAGCTTTAACGAGGTATCTGCGCCGATCTTGAAAACCAGCTTGACGTTATAGTTTTCGCGGTCGGCGCTGCTATGGTCACGGTAGCCGTCGGTATGCAAGGAGCCGGCATCGAGCAGGTAGTTGACGTTGTTCTGGTCACCATCGACTTTGAGGCCGTATTTGAGCTGGCCGTAAGAGCCAACGGAAAAGTATGGCGTCGCTTCGGCGCCTGGCTTGCCGCTTTCCGACGAGACGTTGACGACGCCGCCCGCCGAGTTGCCGTAGAGGACCGAAAACGGGCCGCGCATGACTTCCACGCGATCGGCCGACGCCAGATCGATATGCGAAATCTGGCCCTGGCCGTCGGCCACCGTGCCGGGAATGCCGTCCACGATGATCTTGATGCCGCGCGCGCCGAAACTGGAATTGGCGCCGAAGCCGCGCGACGAAATCAGCAGGTCTTGCGCATAGTTCTGGCGATTCAGCGCAAAAATTCCGGGCACCCGTTCGAGCGGCTCGGAGACGTTTTCTTCCGCTTGCCCGTCATGGATCTGCTGCGCGTTGACGACGCTGATGGAAGCGGCGGTGTCGAAGATGCGTTGCTCGCTGCGATTGGCAGAGACGACCACCGTGTCGAGCGGATTCTCTTGCGCATCGACCTCGGTCATCGCCGAAAGTGTGCCCAGCACGAAAAGCGCAGCCGTAGAACCGCCGCAGCGGCGAATTGCCTTGGCAGCGTTGTCGAAAACAGATTTACTCATAGTATTAGTAGTGGCGAGTGAAGATGCTGCAGTGGATAGGGTGACCTGTATCCAACCTTCAGCAAATTGCATGCCACAACTACTATGGATAGCGCCGACGCTTTAGATAAACGGAGCGCGGATCGCTTGATAGCGAAATCGGAACAGCGTAGTCTTCGAGAAATGCCGCGCCGCAAAACATGCAGCTATTTCTTTTGCATGATTTTGCGGTAAATGGTATTGCGCGACACGCCCAGCGTTTTGGCCGCAGCCGACACATTGCCGTCGCTCGCCTCCAGCGCTTTTTGAATGGCGGAGAGTTTTACGTCTTCGAGATTGGCGTCGCCGACGATCAACTGACTGTGGCTTGGCGGTTCGGGCGGGTGTGCGCTTTGCACTGCGGCAGTCTCGACATCGTCGAGGAAATCGTCCGGCAAATGCTCTAGGCGGATCTCATGTTCCTGTCCGGCCATGATCATGGCCGTGCGCAAGAGATTGGTCAATTGGCGGAAGTTTCCCGGCCAATTGTGTTTCTTGAATAGCGCCATGATCTCGGGAGATACCGTGTGCGGCACGTCTCGCGCTTCAGCCGCAAGAATCTTGTCGATGACAGGTTCGATATCGGTGCGATCGCGTAGCGGCGGCAGTTTTACCACCAGGCCGTTCATGCGGTAATACAGGTCTTCGCGGAATTCGCCGCGGGCGATCAGCTCGCGCAGATTGCGGTTGGTCGCGCAAATCAACTCGACGTTGACGGTGATCGATTTGGTGCTGCCCAGCGGCGTGACCATGCGTTCCTGCAGCACGCGCAACAGGCGCGCCTGCAAACCGAGCGGCATGTCGCCGATTTCGTCGAGGAAAAGCGTGCCGCCATTGGCTTGCAGAATCTTGCCGATGCTGCCTTTCTTGCGCGAGCCGGTAAACGCGCCGTCTTCATAGCCGAACAACTCGGATTCGATCAGGGTTTCCGGTATCGACGCGCAATTGACCGCCACGAACGGTCCCTTGGCGCGCGGAGAATCGTTGTGGATAGCCTGTGCCAGCAATTCCTTGCCGGTGCCGGTTTCCCCCACGATCAGAATCGCGATGTCGCGCCCGAGCACCTTTTGAACCTTGTCGATTACCGTGGCGACCTGCGGATCGCCGGTATTGAGGTAGCGCAAACCGGAGAGACGCCGCCTCGTCTGTTCGGCATGGCGACCGGCATCGGATTGCTGCGCTGGCTGAGGCGTGTTTGCTTCGGGCGGCTTGCCGTTCGCCTCGGCGACATGTTGAAATATATTATTGGTGAGACGCAATTGCGCGCGTCCGCAAACGCGCACGCCATTGTTCAAGCACAGGTCGAGCAGTCCCGGTGCTGCAGTGCGGTAATGGTCGAACAAGGCGGAAACCGGCAGGCCGAATAGCGAACTGAAGGTGTGCGATTGCAGCGCCACCAGCGACAGGCCCAATTGGAACAGGCCGATCCGGTTGGCCGATAAAAAGCGTCCACCCGGTGTAAACGATGCAATACCCTCCATCAAAGTGCCGATGAATTCCGGGCGCGGATGGAAATGCAGCGTAATTGCATCCTGGAAGGCCGCCGCAAACAATTGATTCTCGACCATTTGCGCCGACATGCGCACCAGGGCCATCGTGTGCTTGTGATAGCTGCGCTGATCGCCGGTGACATCGAGCACGCCGATTACTTTGCCCTGGTGATCGAGGATCGGCGCGGCCGAGCAAGTAAGAAAATGATTGGCGCGCAGATAGTGTTCGCCGGCATGCACCATGGTCGGCTTTTGCTCGGCGATTGCGGTGCCGATCGCATTGGTCCCCTTGCTTTGCTCCGACCAGGCGACACCCGGACTCAAGGCAACGCGATTGGCTTTTTCGAGGAAATCGTCGTCGCCCAGCGTGTGCACGATCATTCCGTGCGCATCGGTCAATAACACCATGTTATGGGTATTGATGATTTGCTCGTAGAGCGTTTCCATCACCGGCACTGCATGCGTGTGCAACAGTTGGTTTTGGGCAATCAGTAGCGACAAGTCGGTTCGGCCCATAGGGCTGAACTCGGGCTTCATATCTTCGGTAAGGCCGAATGCGGCGGATCGACGATGCGATTCTTCTATCATGATGGGATCATCATGCGCAAAAACCGTGCCACCATGCGACGACAGCCCATTTCCAGCAGGGGATGCCGATCCTGAAGACTCGCTATTTTTCGTGTAACGTAAATCCTGATCCATTAACCGTATCATGATTGAGTTCCTTTTGTCTCCCACAAGGACAAAATCACATCTGGGCATTTTCTAAAAATTGCCCATCTTCTTATTTCAGGCTGTTCATTAATGTAACGCCTGTTTTATGTTTTCCTGTTCCGAATTGGAACAACCCGATTATCTGGTATCGATTCGTCCACCGCAACGCCAGACGATTCGCGCAAGGAAATCGCGTCTGGCTGATACTACGCGCTTCGGGCGGGCGATACAAGTGAGTTTTGATACGGAATTGCCAACCGATGCGCGTTCAATTTTGCTTGGCATGCCAATTGCCTTAGGTCTCCCCACAATTGATAACCTACAGGAGACTTTGCATGAAAATCAACGCCACCCTCGTTGCCATCTGTTTATTAGTTGGCGCTGGCGCGCTCGCACCCACGCATACCCTTGCCCACGGCGATGTAATTCCACATTCGGTCGATACCTCGACCCTGCCGCCGTTGGGAGACTCATTGCGTGCGGAAAATCCCTATAGCGGCTTGCCCGAAGCGATCAAGGTCGGTTCCTCTGCTTACACACAGAACTGCGCCCGTTGCCACGGACTGGATGCGGTGTCGGGCGGCATGTCGCCGGACTTGCGCCACCTGGATGCCGATTGCATGGAGCTGAAAAACGAAGCGAAAAAGCAGGCTTGCTACAAGGAAGTCGACGCCTATTTCGTTTCTTCGGTGCAGCAAGGCAAGGTGCGCAATGGCACGGTCTACATGCCTCCTTTTGAAAAGGTCTTCAACCAGGAAGCGATTTGGGCGATCAAGGCCTACCTGGAAACACGGCGCGAAGTCGAGTAGACGATCCAAGGCGCCGCGAAGAATTGCCAAGGGCGCGCAATCATGAGTGGGCGGTGCTCGATGTATTTATGCACATGTCCGCTCCCTGACTTGCGCGCAAGCGTTTCGATGCGCATGTTGCGGCATGCGCCCCATTGTTTTAACTAAAACAAGATCAATTGTGGAGGGAAATGCCATGTTTAATCATTCGCGCCGTTTCGTGTTGGCGCTCGTTTGTTGTCTCTTTGTAAGTGCAACCTCGCTGGCCGATCCGGCGCAGGACAAAGGCGAGCCGTCCGCCGTGCTAAAGGTTGCGGTGTACACGGATTTCGCGCCGTTTTCGGCGAACGGCGCCGGCATCGATGTCGATCTGGCGAGGGCCTTGGCCGACAAGATGGGAATGCGGTTGAGCCTGTTGCCGTTCAAGGCCGGCGACGATCTTAACGACGATCTGCGCAACATGGTCTGGAAAGGTCATTACCTCGGTTACGGCCCGGCCGATGTGATGTTGCATGTCCCGGTTGACAACCGACTGATGGCGGCCAACGAACAAGTGCGGATTTTCGCACCGTATTACCACGATACCGTGCGCCTGGTGCGCAGCGCGAAAACGGTTCCCGAGTTCGACGGCATCGATTCGCTGCTCGGGAAAAAGATTGGCGTCGACGGCGATTCGATTTCTTCAGCGATTCTGCTGGGCGAACAAAACGGCAAATTTCGCGAGGCGGTAAAGATCTATGGCAGCGCGATCGAAGCCTTGGAAAAGCTCAAGGCCGGGGAAATCGACGCGGTGATGGCAAACGTCTCGGAGATCGAATCGGTTTTCAAGGGCAACCCGGAATTCCCGGTCGAAGAAGTGGCGTTTGCGCGCCTGCCGCGTCAAGGCTGGAATGTCGGCATGGCAGTCAAGAAAGACGAAGCCGATCTTGCCAAGCAGTTGCAGGACGCAACCAATGCCTTGTTTGCTTCCGGCGACATGGAAAAGATATTTGCCAAGTACGGCGTCCGAGTCGCCAAGCCTTGAAACCGATTCCTGGAAATGTCCTATCTGTGTCGTTCAGTTTTGTCACAGTTGGTCTGTTTTGATGCAGGTGGTTTGCGGAAATTATGAAGTTCTATTGAATTTACTACGCAAGCAAGGAATTTGTAGTATGGCATGCGCCTTGCGTAGCGATTGATAGTTGTAGATGCGAGAACGATTGTTCCATTTAAAAAGGGAGACGAAATGTACAAGAAATTAGCAGGTTCGATAGTCGGAATTACACTGGCGAGCGCCCTGGCCGCGCACGCAACCGGCGTAACGGAGGAAATGATTGAGGCCAATCCCAGCACCGAAGTCATCGCGGCGCACATGGGACAATCGACGCAGCAATATTCGCCACTGACGATAGTCAACGCGAAGAACGTCTCCAAGCTGGTGCCGGCCTGGTCGTTCTCGTTCGGCGGCGAAAAGCAGCGCGGGCAAGAGTCGCAAGCGGTGGTTCACGACGGCAGGATGTTTGTGACGGGCTCGTATTCGCGCATTTTTGCGCTGGATGCGAAGACCGGCGAAAAATTGTGGAAGTATGAGCATAAATTGCCAGCCGGCATGATGCCGTGCTGCGACGTGGTCAATCGCGGCGCAGCATTGTTCGACAACCTGGTGATTTTCGCGACGCTGGATGCGCAACTGGTTGCGCTCGATCAAGCGACAGGCAAGATTGTCTGGAAGGACAAGATCGACGACTATGCTGCCGGTTATTCCGCCACGGCGGCTCCGCTGATTGCCAAAGGCTTGCTGGTGACTGGTGTTGCAGGCGGCGAATTCGGCGTGGTCGGACGCGTCGAAGCGCGCGACCCGCGCACCGGCAAGCTGGTATGGTCGCGCCCGACGGTCGAAGGTTACATGGGCTATAAGTACGACCAGGATGGCAAGGCGATCGAGAACGAAATTTCCGGCACACTCAACCAGACCTGGGTTGGCGACACCTGGAAGAACGGCGGCGCAGCACCGTGGAATGGCGGTTCTTATGATCCGAAAACCAACCTGGTCTATTTCGGCACCGGCAATCCCGGTCCGTGGAACAGCCACCTGCGTCCTGGCGACAACCTGTTTTCCGCCTCGATCGTGGCCATCGACGTCGATTCCGGCAAGATCGTCTGGCACTATCAAACCACACCGCATGACGGCTGGGACTACGATAGCATGACCGAAATCGTCTTGTTCGACATGGACGGCAAACGCACGACTGCCCATGCCGACAAGAACGGCTTCTTTTATCTGAACGATGCGAAAACCGGCAAGCTGGAAAACGCCTTCCCCTTCGTCAACAAAATCACCTGGGCCAGCAGCATCGACCTGAAAACCGGACGCCCGAACTGGATCGAGGATAATCGTCCCGGCGATCCGACCAAGGGGGCCGACGGCGCCAAGGGTTCGGTGGTATTTACCGCACCTTCCTTCCTCGGCGGCAAGAACCAACAGGCGATGGCGTATAGCCCTGCCACCAAACTGTTCTATGTGCCGGCCAACGAATGGGGCATGGATATCTGGAACGAGCCGGTATCGTACAAGAAAGGCTCTGCATTCCTGGGCGCGGGCTTTACCATCAAGCCGATCTACGACGACTATATCGGTGCACTGCGCGCGTTCGATCCCAAGACCGGCAAGAAGGTCTGGGAAGTGAAGAACAAGGCGCCGCTGTGGGGCGGCGCGATGGCGACGGCTGGCGACCTGGTGTTCTACGGCACGCCGGAAGGTTACCTGAAAGCGCTGGACGCGAAAACCGGCAAGGAACTCTGGAAATTCCAGGTCGGCACCGGCATCGTCGCTTCGCCAGTAACGTGGAAAGAAGGCAACGAGCAATACATCGCGGTCGTCGCCGGTTGGGGCGGCGCAGTGCCTCTGTGGGGTGGCGAAGTGGGCAAGAAAGTAAGCTATCTGGAACAAGGCGGATCGGTCTGGGTCTTCAAGCTCTCCAAGTAAACATGTGTCTCTCTCGTTCTCTTTGGGTAAGCTCGAACATCCTGTAAATAACAAAGAGAATGTTCAGTCGATGACCGCCAGGCGCGTGTCATCGACTTTTTTTTAGCGCGGATGTTTTTGTAGATCAATCGCAGACTGGCACAGTCTCGATTGTTCCAAGTTGTATCAATTGCTCCATTCTGTGACAGTCGGATCGTAATCAAAATCGGTCGACGAATCGCAAATTGACGCAATACGCGCAGGCAGTGTGCCAATTAGTGACGGGCATGGATCATGCGTATGTGGCAACCTATCCAATCGCAACAATAGAATAACGATCCCTTCATGTTACGCATTGCATGCCGACTTTCAGCCCTTGCATCTCTCCGACTATTCCTGACTGGACTGCTGTGCCTGTGGATGGCGGCATCGGCGCAGGCCGGCGTCATGACGCGCGCGGAGTTGACGCGGCTCTACCCATCCCCGTATATCGTTGGCGAGAAAGATGCTGCCATGCCGGTGTGGCCGGTGTTTCAACAGAATGCCACTGAAAATCGTCTGGTAGGCTATCTGTTTGAATCGATCGACCTGGCGCCTGTGCCGGGCTTTGCAGGGACGCCGATCAATCTATTGATTGCAATCGATCCGCAAGGCAGTTTTCTCGATGTGCGCGTGTTGTCGCAGCATGAGCCGGAGTTCCAGGCCGGCGGCCTTGGCGAAAGCCTGCTGACCGCCTTCGTCACACAATACAAGGGCTTGTCGCTCAAGCAAAGCGTCAAGATCATGACCGGCTTTAACGGCGCAAAGACGGTATCGGCGGAAGCCGTGCAAATCGACGGCATCACCAAGGCGACCGCCTCGGTCGCCATCATCAATCAAACCATCCTCTCGTCCGCGCTCATGGTGGCGCGCAAGAAACTCGGTTTCGCCGAAGGCCGCAACCCCGAAACCATCGCCCGCATCAAGCCGGAAGTGCTCGAATCGCAAAGCATCAAGGATTTGATCGAATCCGGCTTGATCCAGCATATCGTGTTGACCAATGCCGACATCGAAAAGAAGTTTGCCGGCAGCCCCGGCAGTGGACTGGATGCCGATGCCATCGCCCATCCGCAGGATGCGTTCATCGATTTGTATGTAGCCTACGTTTCGGTGCCCAGCATAGGCCGCAATCTGTTGGACGACGCCACCTGGAACAAGCTGCAAGGCCGGCTCGACCCCGGCGATCAAGCCATCCTGGTCATGTCGAAAGGGCGCTACAGCATCTTCAGCGACGATTTTGTGCGCGGCAGCACGCCGGAGCGGATCTTGCTGAAGCAAGATCAATTACCGATTGAAATGCGCGACCTGAATCTGGATGTGGCGCTCAAAGACGATCGCAGCACGGCACTGGGAATGACGTTTTATGCCTTGTTCAAGATCAACAGCCGCGCCGGCCTGGATGCGGCCAGGCCGATCGATTTCGTGCTGCCGGTGGAGCGCGACAAGGGCATCGTCTACCCGGAGAAAATCGTCCGCGATTTCAGCGCCAGTTTTTCGCTTCCGGAGCGCTTTTACACGGTGCCGGCAGGCGGCAACGCATCCTGGGTCGATATGTGGCGCGACAAGCGGGTTGAGATCGGCATCCTGGCGATTGCGCTGGCGGTGCTGGCGTTTGCATTGGCGCGGCAAAAAAAACTGGCTGCGCGGCAACGTCGTTTCGCAGTATTTCGCAACCTCTACCTGCTCTTCACTTTGTTGTTTATCGGCTGGTATGCGCAAGGCCAACTGTCTATCGTCAACTTTACCGGCGTGTTGCAAGCGCTGGTGGCAGGACACAGCCTGGGCTTTTTCTTGTACGATCCGATGACCGTGATCTTGTCGGGATTTACCTGTGTCTCGCTGTTGCTATGGGGGCGCGGGACTTTTTGCGGCTGGCTATGCCCGTTCGGGGCGCTGCAAGAATTTTCGGCCAAGCTCGGCAGACTGCTGAGACTGCCGACAATCCGGTTCAAGCCAGCCACCGATCGCCGGCTCAAATGGCTGAAATATCCGGTGCTGGCGGCGATACTCGGCAGCGCGCTGATTGCGCCGCAGTTGACCGACATGGTGGTCGAGGTCGAGCCGTTCAAGACCGCCATCACCCTCAACTTCGTGCGTTCCTGGCCTTTTGTCGTCTACGCGCTTGGCTTGTTGATTGCCGGCATGATCGTCTTCAAACCGTTTTGCCGCTATTTGTGTCCGCTCGGCGCCGGTCTTGCCGTGCTGGGACGCGTCCGCTTGTTGAACTGGATTCCACGCCGCCAGGCTTGCGGCAAGCCGTGCCAGACCTGCCGCTTTCAATGTTCGTACGAGGCCATCGCCACGGATGGCAAGATTGCATACGACGAATGCTTTCAATGCATGGAATGCGTCGTCATCCATGCCAGCGACCAGCGCTGCGCGCCGCTGATGCTGGAAAAGAAGCGCGCCAAAATTCTGCCAATCAAGATCGTTGGCAGTCTAACCGAGGAGTGAGTATGCGCCGCCGCACATTGCTATCTGCATCATTGGGTTTGGGCGCGCTGCTGGGCGCTGCGCCTGTCGTGAATTCTTCCGCACGACTTGGCTCCGGCGCGCTGGCTGGGTTGACACTGTATTCCGGTTCCGGCCTGGCTTTCGGCACGACGGTGACGATCAAGGTGCTGCACGACGACGCGCAAGCGGCGGATGCGGCGATCCAGTATGCGTTGCAGCAGGTCAAGCTAGTCGATGCGCTGATGAGCTTGCATCAAGAGCGCAGCCAGATTTTTCAACTGAACCGGCGCGGCAGCCTGCAAGCGCCCGACAAGCATGTATTGCATGTGCTGGCGTTCTCGCAGCAACTTGCCAGGCTGACTGCGGGCGCGTTCGACATCACGGTGCAACCGCTGTGGGACTTGTTCAGCCGCGCCAAGGCGCAAGGGACCTTGCCGACGCCAGAGCAAATCGCCGCAACCAAGCCGCTGGTCGACTGGCGGCGGCTGGAGGTGAGCCGGCAGCAAGTACGGCTGCGCGGCGCGGGCGCGGCCATCACCTTGAATGGCGTGGCGCAAGGGTACGCGGTCGATCTGGCAATCGATGCGTTGCGCGACAGGGGCGTAAGGCATGCGCTGCTCGACACCGGCGAATTCGGGGCGATGGGTCGCAAGAGCCGCGACCAGCAGTGGGCCTTGGGCATCGGCCATCCACGCCGGCACGATGCGCTCTCGGCGGTGGTCGGCATGGATGGCCGCAAGGTCGCCACCTCGGGCGACTACGCAACTTTTTTCAGCCCCGACTACCGCCATCATCATATTTTCGACCCGGCCACCGGCGACTCGCCGTTGGAGTTGGCAAGCGTGACCGTCGTTGCACCCACCGGCTTGCAGGCCGACGGCCTGTCCACCGCCTTCATGGTGATGGGCGCGGAAAAGTCGTTTGCACTTGCTGCGCGCATGCCGAATGTGGATGCCCTGTTGATCGATAAAAGCGGCGCGCTGCGCAAGACATCCGGCTTCCCGGAACTGCAAACCTGATCCATGTGGCACGCTTTCTGCATATGAGTGTAGCAAAAGAATGCAGCATAACAAGAGGGGACAAAGCGTGACGCTCAACGTAACGTCGATGTGCAAGTCGTTTGGCCGCCGCCAGGCGTTGGACGGCGTCAGCCTGCGCGTGGCCGCCGGCGAATTTCTGGCGTTGCTCGGCCCGAACGGCGCCGGCAAGACCACGCTATTCCAAATCCTGTCCGGCCTGTTTATTGCAGACCAGGGACGCGCGGAAATTGGCGGCGCCGATATTGCGAAGGCGCCGATTGCCGCCCTTTCGCAATTAGGCATCGTATTCCAGCAGCCGGCATTGGACCTGGATTTGAGCGTGAGCGCCAATTTGCAGTTTCAGGCCGATTTGCACGGCATCCCGCGCAAGGAGGCGAAGCAGCGCATCGCCGCCAGCCTGTTGCGCTTCGGGTTGGTGGAACGGGCGCGCGATGCTGCGCGGGTTTTGTCGGGCGGCAATCGGCGCAAGGTGGAATTGGCGCGCGCGTTGCTGACACGTCCCAAGCTGCTGTTGATGGATGAAGCGACGGTCGGCATCGACCCCGCGTCGCGCATGCAGATCATTGCCGATGTCAAGGCCTTGTGCAAGGAACAAAACATGGCGGTCTTGTGGGCCACCCATTTGGTAGACGAAGCCGCCGCAGCGGACCGCATCATCGTGATGGCGAAAGGGCGCGTGCAATTCGACGGATTGGCGGCGCAACTGATCGAGAATCAGGGCTGCGCAAGCTTGACCGATGCCTTTTTACGCCTGACGGAATAAAGCAAATCATGACTATGACGATATCAAGAATTTTCATTGCCGCCTCGATGACGTTGACGATGGCGCTTGCCGCATCGCCTGCTGCGAGCGCCAAGCAAACCGGGCAAGTTTTCATTTCCAGCGAAAAGGACGATGTGATCACGGTGCTGGACGGCAAGACCCAGCAGCAAATTGCTTCGATCGCCGTTTGCAAGCGGCCACGCGACATGCGCTTGACGCGCGACCGCTTGCGCCTGATTGCCGTCTGCGGCGACGACGGTCTCGCCATCGTGGTCGATGTCGCCAGCCGCACCGTGATCGACAAGATCAAGCTGCAAGAAGGGGTCGAGATTTTCGACTTGTCGCCGGACGGCAAAAAACTCTATTTTTCAAACGAAGACGAGGCGGCCATCGTCGTGGTCGATCTGGTCGCCAAAAAAATAATCAATCAGTTCAAGGTTGGCGAGGAACCGGAAGGCGTGCTGCTGACGCCGGACGGCAAGACGCTGTATGCCACCTCGGAAGTGGCCGGCCTGGTGCATGTGATCGACCTCGCCAGCGGCAAGATCGTCAAGAACATCGAAGTGGCAAAAAGGCCGCGCCGTCTTGCGCTGACGCCCGACGGCAAGGAACTTTGGGTCACCTGCGAAGTGGGCGCATCGGTGGCCGTGATCCGCACCGCCGACAATACGCTGCTCGATAACATCCAGTTTCAGCCGAAAGGTTTTCGCGTCGACGATATCAGCCCGGTCGGGATAACCGTCAGCAGTGACGGCAAGAGCGCCTTCGTCGGCCTGGGGCGCGCCAACCATGTGGCGCAAGTCGATATCGCCAGCAGGAAGGTGCGCAACCTGATCCTGGTCGGCAAACGGGCATGGGGCCTGGCGCTGTCGCGCGACAATGCGACGCTGTATGTCGCCAACGGCTTGTCGGACGATGTCTCGGTGGTCGATGTCGCCAGCGGGCGGGCGGTGAAGACGGTGCGGGCCGGGCGCGTGCCGCATAGCGTGGTGATCGATGATTAAGCGCCGCTTCTACCGCTATTGCCATCTGGTCGCTTATGCGGTGTTGTGCTGCGTGTGCACAGTGACGCTGGCGGCGCAGGCGCGCGACTTGACGATAGGCGTCGTCTATGCGCCCGACGATGCGCGCTACGAAGCGAAGCGGCTGGAGAAAAGCTATCCCGGCCAGCCGCTGGGCCGCCCCAAGGCCGGGGCCGAGGTCGCCATTGCAGAATCCTCTTTCCAACTGGACGGCGCTCATGTGAAGATCGTTTTGCAAGACGTGCCGCTGGACAACGTGCAGCAGGCGCGCGCGCAGATCGTTGCGCTGGCGCAGAAGGGCGTCAAACATTTCCTGCTCGATCTGCCGGGTGCGATGGCGGCGGAGTTGAGCAAAGCGTTGGCGACCACCGACGTGCTGTTGTTCAACGTATCGGCCAGAGAAGACAGCTTGCGCGGCGTCGCTTGCAGCGCGAACTTGTTTCACACGCTGCCGGACGACGCGATGATGGCCGACGCCACCGCGCAATTCCTGACCGCGCATCGCTGGACCCGCGTGTTGCTGCTGACCGGCGTGCAAGCTGCCGACGCTCCCCAAGTTGCCGCGACCCGGCAAGCGATCAAGCGCTATGGCATCAAAGTGATCGCCGACAAAACGTTCAAACTCTCCAACGACCCGCGCGAACGGGAGCAGGGCGATGTCGCCTTGCTGACTGCAGACACCGATGCCGACGTGGTGTGGGTGGTCGATGCCGACGGCGAATTTGCCAGCAGCGTGCCATACCGCACCAATCAGCCGCGCCTGGTGGTCGGCAGCGCCGGGCTGGCGCCGGAAGCCTGGCAAACCTCGTGGGACCGTTATGGCGCGCAGCAATTGTCGCGCCGCTTCAAAAAAGCGGCGGGCCGACCGATGGCCGGCGCCGATTGGGCGGCATGGATGGCGACCAAGGCGATCATCGAAGTCGCCATCAAATTTCCCGACCCACGCCAGCACCGGCGCGCCTTGCGCAGCCCGGATCTGGTGTTGGACGGTTTCAAGGGCGCGCGCCTGTCGTTCCGTCCGTGGGATCAGCAATTGCGCCAGCCGATATTTCTCGCGCAGGGCGGCATCGGCGGCGGGATTGCCGGCGTCGCGCCGTTCGACGGCTTCTTGCATCCGACCAATAACCTCGACACGCTGGGCGCCGACGAAAAAGAATCGCCGTGCAAGTTGACCGATAACGCAGGCGCCAACAAATGAGAATCGCCCACGCCACGCTGGCCTTGCGCGCGATTGCGGGCCGCGAAATCCATAAATTCCTGCGCCAGCCGGGACGGCTGATTTCGTCGCTGGTGCGTCCCGCGCTATGGTTGATCGTGTTTGCCGCCGGTTTTCAAAACGTCTTCGGCGTGGCGATTTTGCCGCCCTACGATACCTATGTCGAGTATCGGGTCTACATGGTGCCGGGCCTGGCGATGATGGTGTGCTTGTTCAACGGCATGCAATCGTCGCTGGCGATGGTGTACGACCGCGAGATGGGCGTGATGCGGTTGTTGTTGACCGCGCCCTTGCCGCGCGCCTACCTGCTCGGCTGCAAACTGGCCGGCACCACCTTCCTGTCGGTGCTGCAAGCGCTCGCCTTCTTCATCCTGGCGATGCTGTTCGGCATCGACTTGAGCATCAAGCAGGTGGCGATTGCGCTGCCGATACTGGCGCTGGGCGCGTTGATGCTGTCTGCCTTCGGCCTGATGTTGTCGGTGTATATCAAGCAGTTGGAGAATTTCGCCGGCACCATGAACTTTGTGATTTTCCCGATGTTCTTCCTGTCGACGGCCTTGTATCCGTTGTGGAAAATCGAGGAATCCGGTTCGCAATGGACCTATGAACTGACCCGCTTCAATCCGTTCACCCATGCAATCGAAGCGCTGCGTTTCGGCTTGTATGGGCAGATCGAAACGACATCGTTGTCGGTGGTCGCGGTCTGCACCATCGTCTTTTACTTGATTGCCGCCGTCGGCTACGATCCGCAGCGCGGTTTGATCAAGTCGGCTTAACCGCATTATTCAGGAGCAGCGCAATGCCTATTCGTCTCATCCTTGTCTTCCTGGTTGTACTGCTGTGGTTGCCGCTGCACGCAGCAAGGGCGAGCGACACACCGTTGACGACGGTGCGGGTCGGCGTGCTGGAATTCGGCACCGTCAACTGGGAACTGGAAGTGATGCAGAGCCGCGAACTGGCGAAAAAGCGCGGCATCGATCTGGTGGTCGTGCCGCTGGCATCGAGCGATGCATCGACGGTCGCGCTGCAAGGCGGCGCGGTCGACATGATCGTCTCCGACTGGATCTGGGTCAGCCGCCAGCGCGCGGAATCCAATCTGTATGCGTTCGCGCCGTATTCCAACGCGGTCGGCGCGTTGGTGGTCAGGTCCGACAGCGGTATTCGGCAACTGGCCGACCTGCGCGATAAGAAGCTTGGCATTGCCGGCGGCCCGTTCGACAAATCCTGGTTATTGCTGCGCGCTTATGCGCAGCGCAAGCTGGGTGTCGACCTGACGCAATATTCCCAGCCGACTTACGCCGCGCCACCCTTGCTCAACGAGTTGATGCAGCGCGGTCAGTTGGATGCGGCGCTCAACGCCTGGAATTACGCGGCCCGGCTGGAAGTGGGCGGCATGCATGCGTTGATCGAGATGCCGGAAATTCTCAAGGGTTTGGGCATCGACAAGCCGATACCGCTGATCGGCTGGGTATTCCGCGAAGACTGGGCTGCCGCCAACAGCGCCGCAGTGAAAAACTTCCTCGCCGCCTCGTACGAAGCCAAGGCGATTTTGGCGACTTCCGATGCGCAATGGGACAGCCTCAGGCCGAAAATGCATGCGGAAAACGACGCGGTATTCCAGGCGTTGCGCGCCAAATTCCGCGCCGGCATTCCCACCTGTGCCGACGCCGACACGATGAGCGCTGTTGCAGCCACCTTCAAGGTTCTGGCCGACACCGCCGGCGAAAAGCTGGTTGGCAAATCCAAGAGCCTGAGCAACGGCACCTTCTGGCCCGGCTTTGCGCTGCCATCATGCAAGCCGCACTGAGAATCGGCGCGCAATTCGCGCATGGGCGCTGGGCGCGCGTGCTGCCGGCCTTGCTGCTTATCTGCGCGTGGCAGGCGCTGGCCGTCGCGCTGGCCAGCAAATCCCTGCCTGCGCCCAGCGCAGTGGCGTCGATTCTATGGGAAGAACTGGCGCACGGAGATTTGCTGTTTCATCTCGGCATGACCTTGCGGCGGGTGGCAATCAGCTTTAGCGCGGCGATGCTGATCGGCGTCAGCCTCGGCATTGTGATGGGGCGGTCGAAGAGTTGGGATCGCCTGCTCGATACCTTTCTCATCCTTGCGCTGAACATTCCGGCCTTGGTGACGATTATCCTGTGCTATATCTGGTTCGGCTTATCCGAAACTGCGGCGGTGATTGCGGTGACGGTGAACAAGATCCCGATGGTCGCCACCAGCCTGCGCGAAGGCGCGCGCGCGGTGGATAAAAAGCTGCTGCAAGTGGCCGCCGTCTATCGCCTGTCGCGCCGCGATACCTTCTTCAAGGTGTACTTGCCGCAGCTCACGCCGTATCTGTTCGGCTCGGCGCGCAACGGCTTGGCGATCATCTGGAAAATCGTGCTGGTGGTGGAGTTGCTGGGACGCAGCAACGGCATCGGCTTCCAGATCGGCAGCTATTTTCACTTCTTCGATATCGGCGGCATCCTCGCCTACACCTTTGCCTTTGCCATCGTGGTGTTCGCGCTCGAAGCCTTGCTGCTGCGGCCACTGGAAAACTACGCGAACAGGTGGCGCCCGTGAGCTTGCTCAATATCGATATCCGCAAGAAGACCTATCCCAACGGCTGTTGCGCGATCGAAAACCTGCGGTTTTCGGTGCAGCCGGGCGAGTTTGTTGCCATCGTCGGGCCATCCGGCGCCGGCAAGACGACCTTGCTCAATTTGATCGCCGGGCTGGATCGCAGCATGGACGGCAGCATTGTTTTTCCGACCGGGAAAACCTGGCATGCTGACCCGAAGGTGGCCGTGATGTTCCAGGAACCGCGCCTGATGCCCTGGCTGAGCGTGCAGCAAAACCTGGAGTTGGTACTTCCAGCGCCAGCGCGCGTGCAGCAACGCGCCGCGCTGCAGGAGTTGCTGGCATCGGTCGGATTGGCCGATTGCGGCAAGCTGTTTCCCGGTCAATTGTCGGGCGGCATGCAACGGCGGGTGGCGCTGCTGCGCGCCTTCATCGTCGAGCCGGACCTGTTGTTGATGGACGAGCCGTTTCAATCGCTCGACGCGCCGAATGCCAATCAACTTAGAATCTTGTTGCAAGAGCTATGGCAGCGCACCCGTCCCACCGTTTTATTGGTGACGCATAATTTGCGCGAAGCGCTATGCCTGGCAGATCGCATCCTGTTCTTCTCCGACCAGCCGTCCACCGTGATCTTGAATTTTTCGGTTGATTTGCCGTCGCCGCGTGGGATCGACGACGCATCGGTGCAGAAATTGCATGATTCCCTGCTCGCCGAATATCCGAAATTGCTGGAAGGGAAGCTCGACCCGCTTGACAGGCAGGGTGCGGTACCGTTTTTGCAAGCGGTGTAAGCAGACGAGAAATGTCGACTTCGTGCCCGACTGTCACAATTTGGAACCTGCGCAACGCAAGCGGTTCAAGAATTGCACATACGAATAATGTTCGTCCAAAATTTTCCGTGCATGTCGCTGCTGCACACGCCAAACGCGCTATTCGATCTATAGAGAGCAGTCGACAGGACCTGAAAAGTCTGGCTGCAGAGTGGCACGATGTTTGCTCAATATTCATCGAGCGCGTTTTCACCGCACTCAACTTTACGGCAGTTCACAATTAAGGCCATCATGACATCCAACCTTGTCGATCGCGTCATCGCGACAGACAGTGCGCTGGCGCTGCTTTCAACGCTGACGGAAATGTACGGTCCCTTGATGCTTTTTCAGTCCGGTGCTTGCATTGATGGTGATTCTCCGCAATGCCATGTGTTGGGCGAGTTCTGCGTAGGCAATGCCGACGTGTATTTGGGCAACCTCGACGGCACGCCGTTTTATATGGGGCATGAACAGTTCGAATACTGGCGGCATGCGCAACTGATCGTCGACGTTGCGCATGGCATGGAGGAGATTGGAGCGCACGACAGCGGCATTGGAAATTGCTTCGTGACGCACTCGCGTCTGTTCTCGGAGGACGAGAAGCAGCAGTTGGAGCAAACGCCTTCGACGGCGGCGTCGTGGTAAGCGCAATGTGCTTGCGCGCGTCATTGGATTTTTTCAGCGGTTGTGGCCCTGCGCGAAGCGCACGGCGACGCTGCGTTGGAGGTGGGCGATGGAAAAGCAGACGAACAAGGAACGGGTTAGAGAATGGCTGAAGCGGCGTCGCTCCAATCCGGCGCCATTGCCGGAGATGAAGCAAATCCGCCGTGAACTGGGGTGGATGCCGATTGAAAGGACATCGGCAGATCAGAGGCAGGAAGGCTGACCGCAGTGGCTCGTCAGCTTGCTTGAACAGACGACCGTCTTAGCTCCCGTAGGGTGGAAAAGCGCAGCGTCTTCCACCATTTACGTTCGGTCCTCGCGGAGATGTCGCCAAGGCATCGAACACAGCGGTCCTTGCGTGTAACATTTTTGTCTAGCCTATTGATCCGTTGTTTGTACCGGCACTTGGTGGAAGGCGCTGCGCTTTTCCACGATTTTGCGCGTAACGCACACATAACGTATTTTTTGCCAACAAAAATCCCGGAAAGATCATAAAAAAGGGAGCGGTTTCCCGCCCCCTTTCGTTATCTCGTTACATCGTTGCTTGCAAAACCGGATTTTTAGAAGAACCCGAGTTTTTGTTCGCTGTAGCTGACCAGCAGGTTCTTGGTTTGTTGGTAGTGATCCAGCATCATCTTGTGGGTTTCACGGCCGATGCCCGATTCCTTGTAGCCGCCGAAGGTCGCATGTGCCGGGTAGGCATGATAGCAGTTGGTCCACACGCGGCCAGCCTTGATGGCGCGGCCCATGCGGTAGGCGACGTTGCCGTCGCGGCTCCACACGCCGGCACCCAAGCCGTACAAGGTGTCGTTGGCGATTTCCAGCGCTTCCGCTTCGTCCTTGAAGGTCGTAACAGCCACGACTGGGCCGAAAATTTCTTCCTGGAACACGCGCATCTTGTTGTGGCCCTTGAGCAGGGTCGGCTGAACGTAGTAGCCGCCTTCGAGTGTGCCGCCCAAATGCGCCTGTTGGCCGCCGATCAAGACTTGTGCGCCTTCTTCCTTGCCGATCGACAGGTAAGAAAGAATCTTGGACAACTGTTCCTTGGAAGATTGCGCGCCGAGCATGGTGTCGATATCGAGCGGGTTGCCCTGCTTGATGGCGGCCACGCGTTTTAGCACACGTTCCATGAAGCGATCGTAGATCGATTCCTGGATCAACGCGCGCGACGGGCAGGTGCAGACTTCGCCTTGGTTGAATGCAAACAGCACGAAGCCTTCGATCGCCTTGTCGAGGAAACTGTCGTCTTTTTCGGCGACGTCGGCAAAGAAGATGTTGGGCGATTTGCCGCCCAGTTCCAGCGTCGCCGGAATCAGGTTGTTGGCGGCGGCTTGTGCAATCACGCGGCCGGTGGTGGTCGATCCGGTGAAGGCGATCTTGGCGATGCGGCGGCTGTTTGCCAACGGCATGCCGGCTTCGCGGCCGAAACCGTTGACGATGTTGAGCACGCCAGGCGGCAACAGGTCGGCGATCAAGTCAGCCAGGACCAAGATGCTGATCGGAGTCGATTCAGCCGGTTTGAGCACCACGCAGTTGCCGGCGCCAATGGCTGGAGCCAGCTTCCACGCAGCCATCAGGATCGGGAAGTTCCAAGGGATGATCTGACCGACCACGCCCAATGGTTCGTGGAAGTGGTAGGCGACGGTGTTTTCGTCGATGTCGCTCAATCCGCCTTCTTGCGCGCGCACGCAGCCGGCAAAGTAGCGGAAATGGTCAACCGTCAACGGAATGTCGGCAGCCAGCGTTTCGCGAATCGGCTTGCCGTTGTCGACGGTTTCGACGTAGGCCAGCAGTTCCAGGTTGGCTTCGATGCGGTCGGCGATCTTGAGCAACAGGTTGGAACGCTCGGCAGGGGAGGTCTTGCCCCATTTGTCGGCGGCGGCATGAGCGGCGTCGAGCGCCAATTCGATATCTTCCGCGCCGGAGCGGGCGGCTTTGGTATAGGGCTTGCCGGTGATCGGTGTGATGACGTCGAAATATTCGCCCTTGACTGGGGCGACCCACTTACCGCCGATAAAGTTGTCGTAGTGGGATTTGTACGTGATCTTGGCGCCATCGGCGCCGGGGGCTGCGTAAATCATTGTGTCTCCTCGATGATTACAATTGAAAGAAATATTCTCTTTGCGGCGAATACTTCATATCAAGTTCCGTGCCAATCGTCGGGCGTGCACTAGGTGATTGATTTAATTAGCATTTTCCGTGCGCCAGCAGGTATGTACCGGTTGCCGGATGGCGTCTGTTCAATGTCTCACAACTGAACAACTGTCACAAATTTGAACAATTTCTTTTGCGGAATTACAAGGAGGGCTAGCCACGTCCGCATCAAGTCCTTTTCCATTGCAGGCGGGCGAACAAGGGTGCGCCGAATAGATTGACCAGCAAGCCGACCATCAGCAGCGCGCCGCCGATGAAGTGCACCGGCTTGAGCGTCTCGCCGAAGGCCAGCCAACCAGTCGTCAAACCGACCAAGGGCACCAGCAAGGTAAACGGGGCGATGCGATTGACCGGGTAGCGCGACAACAGGAAAGTCCACACGCCATAGCCGAACAAAGTCGAAGCCCAGGCCAGATAGGCAATCGAAGCCAAGGTCTCGCCGCCGAAGTGCTGCATCGCAGCGGTCATGGCGGCGGGGCCTTCGATCAGCGCGGACAGCGCAAACAGCGGCAGCGGCGGCACCAGGCTGGCCCACACCACGAAGGCGAACTGGTTCATCGGGCCGTGCCGGCCGACTGCGCGGCTGACGATATTGCCGCACGCCCACATGACGGCAGCAGCAATCGTGAGCAAGAATCCGGTCAGCGGCATCGACGCGCCGTGCGCACTGCCGATCAAGATCAGGCCGCCGGCAGCCAGCAGCAAGCCGGCCAGTTGGTTGACATGCCATTTTTCCTTCAGCCATACGGCGGTCAGCATCAGTGTGAAGAACGATTGCGATTGCAACACCAGCGATGCCAATCCCGATGGCATGCCGACGTGGATGGCGGTAAACAAGAACGCAAATTGCCCAACCGAAATCGTCATCCCGTAGGCCAGGTAGAGGCGTAGCGGCACTTTCGGCGGACGCAAGAACAGCAGCGCGGGAAACGCCGCCAGCACGAAGCGCAGCGCCGCCAGCAACAGCGGCGGCACGCCCACCAAGCCAAGCTTGATGACGGCGAAATTGACGCCCCAGACGACGATGACAAGCAATGCCAGAGCGAGATGGCGCGGGCGCATTGCAGTATTGTTCATTTAATCACGATTTTCTGTTGTATGGCAGGTGGCGATTTGGGTTGAATTTGCGGCAAGCCGGCGTTCAAGCGTTCGCGCCCAACTCGACGCTATGCCACCAGAGACGGCAGTCCTGGCACAAACCGCTTTCGTTGAATTCGGCCGTCAATATTCCGTCCAGCGCCAGCCGGGGCAAAGGCGCGCCGGGCGCACGCGCCAGAAGGTTGGTGCCGGTCGACCCGGCCCAGATTTTGAACAGCTCTTCGGATGCGACCTGGTAGGTGACGTGCCAGTGGGCCACGCCGCCGGTTGCGGTTCGGGCGAGTATCTCAAACGAAAGATGAATGTCTTGCTGCAATTTTACACGCTGCCAGTATTTCGCGATGGCGTCATGGCCGCGCTGCTCGGCAAACGGCGTGTTGCGGTACACGCCGTCGGTGGCGAATAGCTTGCACAGCAAATGTTCGTCGCGCTGCTCCCATGCCGTTTGATAGCCGAGCATGAAATCATCGATATGCATAGTCACTCCTTTGGAGATATTGCTCAGTTCAGGCCGTGGATTCTCGCTTTTGCCGGCGCGCAATCGGCAAGGCTTGTGCAAAATCGGGATCGGCGCAGTCGGTGCGCAGGTAGGGGAAGAATGCGCGGTCTTCGCGCAAAATATGGTTTGCCACCAAATCGCGCGCCAGGAATTGAAACAGCGCGCCGATCTGCACCTCGCCTCGTTTGAATTGGTCGATCAGCGCGGCTGCGCGGTCGGCGAGCGCGGCATGCAGCCGGCGATGCTCGGCTGCCGACGTATAGTCGGTTGCCATGAAAAGCTTCTCCTCGTCGCAAAAGTGGCTCACTATGTTGCGTAGCATGGCGTCGATTGCCGATTCGATTTCGCCGCGCGAACTTCCAGACAAGATCATATCGAGCAAATTGTTGCAGTCGTCGAATAGGCCCCGGTGTTGGGCATCGAGTTGCCGATTGCCGCCGCAAAAATGTTCGCGCCATATCAATTGCACCAGGCCGGTTTTTTTGGTGTCGATATGCGGGGTCGGCACGTTTACCTCGACCCGGTTGCGTCCTTTGTTCTTGGCAACATACATGGCAGCGTCGGCGCGCGCCACCCACTGCTCTGCGGTTTCCGAACCGTCGAATTCGGCGACGCCGATGCTGGCTGTCACGCCGCACAATTTTTCGGTGCTTTGCGCGGCGATGCAGGCGCGCAAGCGTTCGGCCAGCACGAGCGCGTTCGAGAGCTGCGTGTTCGGCATGAGGATCATGAATTCCTCGCCGCCCCAGCGAGTCAGCGAGTCCGACTTGCGCAACTCGGCCCGGATGCAATCGGCCACATCCCGCAATACTTGATCGCCCTTGGCGTGTCCATAGTCGTCGTTGACGTGCTTGAACAGATCCAGGTCCAACAGGATCAGCGATATCGGATGGCCGTGGCGCGTGGCGCGGTCGAGCTCCCACTCAAGCACTTCGTCGAACTGGCGTCGATTCCATGCGCCGGTCAGCGTGTCGGTGCCGGCGAGGTGATCGAGTTTTTCCAATGTGTTCTTCAGCGTCGCCTCTTTTTCATGCAGCGCTGCCACCAGCCGATTGAAGGCAAGCACCATGTCGCCGACCTCGTCGCTGCGGCGCACCGGCAACTGCGCCAGCGCCCGCGTGCCGCTGGCCATTTCGCGCATGGCCCGTCCGACTTCGACCAGCGGGCGCAAAACGACCGACAGAAATACCGTGACGAGCACCGTCATCAACAGCAAAATAGCCAACGTGCCTTTCAGCGCCAAATCGCGCATGGTGGCAATCGGATGGAACGCTTCTTCGGTTGGCATGCGTGCCACCACGAACCAGCCGGTGCTCGGCACCGACACGAAGGCTGCGATCTCCTCCACACCTTTCGCATTGGTCGTCACTCCAGTGCCGCGATATCCGAGCATAGCGCGATCATGCAGCGGATTGACGCCGACCGGCGGTGTTGCCGTCAGCACCATGGATGGGTCGCTGGATGCGACAAACAGCTTGTCGGACGGCGAAATCAACAGAAAACCGCCGCTGGCGCCCAGCCGCGTTTTCTGCAAGCTATCGAGAAATCCGGGTGCGTCGAGCAGAGAAAATCCCGCCAGCACGGC
This sequence comes from Burkholderiaceae bacterium, assembly GCA_031291325.1. Classification (GTDB taxonomy): domain Bacteria; phylum Pseudomonadota; class Gammaproteobacteria; order Burkholderiales; family Burkholderiaceae_D; genus PKWO01. The sequence continues at coordinate 2,206 of JARLJG010000050.1, read as the reverse complement.
GACCGTCTGTCCGTCGCTGTTGCGCACCTGCTGTGCCGTGAACATCAGCGGCGTGCCGTCCAGGCGCCCATGCGTCGGAGTGCCGATCACGGCGCGATCGCTCTTCAGGGCGGCGCGAAACCATTCGATATCGGCATAGTCGAGCTGCGCCTGACCCAAGAGCGCAGGCCAGCTTGCGAGCAGGCGGTGACCGTCCGGTTTGATAACCAAGAGTCCGCTAAATAGCGGATTGATGCGCTGTCGATCCTTTAGCCAGGCCGCTAGGCGATCCGGTTGCTCCAACGTCGAAGGCGCCAGATCCGCCGCCAGCCTGTCGATCAATTCCAGGCGCGATCGAATGCTGTGATCGATATCCTGCGCAACGTAGTTCGCCATCGACGTCTCTTGAGCAGAAACGAGATCGGCAATTTGGTCGCGAACGAGCGGAACACCAAGCAACATCCGCAACGCCAAGCCGACGACCGTAAGCAGGATGCCGAACGCGATGATTCTGAATTTTATGCTATGAATATTTGGCATGCTGAGCCGTTCCTATGCGGCTTGGCAAACGCCAACACCGTTTTTGCAATCGATTCATTCTAACTCGGATAGCGAACCGATGGCTGGCAGCTCCGTTTCGGAATGCGCGCTCGGGATACTCGTCGAGCAAAGCGCATAAACCCCAGACAGCGCAATCTGATGGCAGCTAATTATCAAAATGTCAGCGTGGAGCTTTAGTGCAAGTTATGCACTAATTCTTGGTGACGGCGCATTTTAATTGCTATAGTATTACCAGTGTGGCGTATACGTAAAGCTGCACACAACTATATGCAAGGAGATGGAGTCATGAGTGAACAGGACGTGCAAGAAAATGTTGCCTTCAACCCGAATCACCTGCTCGATACGCTCATTCAACGGATGAAGCTGAAAAACGACGCTGCCTTGGCACGTCTGGTCGAAGTGGCGCCGCCGGTCATCAGTAAAATTCGCCACGGACGCCTGCCGGTTGGCGCATCGCTGTTAATCAGGATGCACGAAGAAACCAATATCAGTATTGCCGAGTTGCGCGAATTGATGGGCGATCGGCGCAAGAAATATCGGCTGAGCGACGCCCAGGGGAAGCCGCAGGCGGGCGGAAGCGAACCGGCTTGAAGGCAAATCAAGTGTAGTCGACAAATTGCGGTACATGCTTCGACCCAGCATAGCGCTGCATCGGTGCGGACGCGATTCGGGCTAACGAGTCATCGGCAATGCCGCACCCATCAGCGCGAACAGTGTCCCGCAAAACCGGTTGAATCGCTTTCCACTTCGCATCAACCACGGTCGGATTCGATGCGCCAGTCGTGCCAGCGTGGCCTCGACCAAGAACTCGGTTGCCGCAAACGTCGCCGCCATGACAAAAAACTGCGGCAGCAATGGACGTTGCGGATCGATGAACTGAGACAGAAAAGCGCCAAAGAACAATAGTACCTTCGGGTTGGATACGGCAGACAACAATCCTTGACGGAACAAGACCGCGCCGCTGCGGTAGGCCGCGGCGGTCGCAGGCGTTTGCGGCAATGCGGGTGCGCGCCACAACTGGATACCCAGCCAGATCAGATAGATCCCGCCCACCCATTTAAGGACGGAAAGCATGCTCGACGCAGTTTGCAAGAGCGCGCCGATCCCAAACATCGATAATGCGATCAAAATGACAAAGCCGATGACGCTGCCGCACACCGTGTAAAGCGTCCTCCGGTGTCCATATAGCGCACCGTGGGTGAGTGCTAGAAGTCCATTCGGACCGGGGGTCAGCGACAGTCCGGCCACCGCTGCCAGGTAAATCAACCAGATATGCAATGCCATCGGCGTCGTCGATATGTTGTGCGCAAGCGGACGAGTATAGACAACGCCCAGGGCAAACACTAGCCCTTTTGGATAGCGACTCTCTGGGAGGGGGGGCTTGGTAACGCGGCCTGCGAACGTCGATCATTCTGGAATTGCGCGTCCCTAGTGTCGTTGGGAAAAGTGTTGAAGCTGTCGCGACTTGCAACTTTTGCAATAAAATCAAGTTTTGAAATAAATTTGAAAAATACTTGCCAAGGGTCACGTGAGCTTGCTATAGTTCGCCTCCCGTTAAGAAACACAGCGAAACGCGGCAGTAAAAGCAGGCAGGAAAGCGCGGGCTGTAGAGTAAGAACGGGGGAGGTTGAAGTAGTGGTGGCAAGTAAGTTGAATACGAAGTTTT